>DAIMCP010000010.1:0-43020 GCA_036726305.1 Pyrinomonadaceae bacterium
GTGGCTCCCATGCGCAGCACGAGTCGCCCGCCCCGCGCAAGCTCTTCGTGCTTCAGCCAGGAGCGATCAAGCGCACGCCCATTGAGCGTGGCGGATTGCACATACAGATTGCTCGCCGACGTTTCCGGGGCTTCAATTACAAAGGGTCGCTCACCACGGGGATTGATCGCTGCGCGGAGAAACAAAGGACTGCAAATGTAATAGTAGGGTTGCCCGGCGTTGGGATAGAGACCCAGCGCTGCCCAGACGTACCAGGAGGACATGGCGCCGCTGTCGTCATTACCGGGCAGCCCGCCTCGCCCGGTGGTGTACTCGGTGTCCAGAATGTGTCGCACGCGTGCCTGGGTCAGATCCGGCCTCCCAGCATGTATGTAGAGGAAAGCCGCCAGGAAATCGGGTTCGTTATTGTGGTTGTAAAGTGCCGGGTTGAAAGCCGGGTCGCGTGTAGGAGGATTGGCAAAAAAGGCATCCAGCCATCCGATAAAGTTCGTCTCACCCCCAAGTTTGTTGATGAGTCCCTGTGCGTCGTGCGGCACGTAGGTGCCGTAAATATACCCACTGCCTTCATAGAACGGCGCATTCCAGTAACTGTAGTCTTTGTCCGGATAAAAATGCGTGGCGGAAAAGGGTGTGAGCCAGGTTCCGTCAGCATAACGCGGTCGCGCCGCAAGCGTTTCGTCGCTCCACACGTTCATCCAGTTTTTTGCTCGCTCGAGATATTTGCGACTGTCGCTGGCGTGTCCCAGGGCCTGGGCTACCTGCGCGATACAGAAATCGTCGTAAGCATATTCGACGGTGCGGGAAGTCGAACGCGGATAATTCAGGCTTACGTAGCCCAGACGCCTGTATTCCGATCCTTCCCGTCCCTCATAAAGCGGACGCGGGCTATCGGTTTCGGCGTTTTTGATCATCGCCTCGTAAGCCTTGTTATAGTCTATTCCTAACACCTCCTCGGCAAGCGCGTCGGCGACCACTACGTCGCCATTTGAACCACCCTGAGTCATGCCGTTGGCGCCGGCAATGCGGGAATCGGGCATCCAACCTGTGTGCACATAGGTGTCAACGAGCGAACGCACAAAGTCGCGCTCTCGCTCAGGCTGAATCAGAGTAAGCAGCGGGAAGTGTGTGCGAAACGTATCCCAGATTGCGTAAAACTCTTCATAGTGGGGCTCGGAAGAATCCCACCAGACATTCTCTCCCGACAGATCATGAGGCATGTAATGTGAATGAAACAACGCTGTGTAAAAGATCCGGCGCTGTTGGTCGGTGCCGCCTTCAATGTCGATCCGGCTCAGCACGTTCTGCCAGTCGGCTTCGGCTTGTCGCCGCACAACATCAAAATCCCAGCCCGGAATTTCCCGCAAGAGGTTAGCGCGTGCCTTCTCGACACCGATGAAGGAGACGCCGATTTTCATCTGCACAGTTTGCCGGCTGGTGGTGTCAAACGTCGCGTAGGCACCGACTTTTCCTTCATTGGCAGCCGCAGCGGTGCCAGCGTCGATGCGATTGTCTCGCCAGGTGCCAAAGGCGCCGAACGGACGATCGAACTCGGCCGAAAAATGAATCGTGTAGGGAGACTGGTTCCAGCCTCCAATAAAATTGCCGCTACCCTCGAGGCGATTGGGCGCAATGACACGCACCCAGCAGTCCACCGGATGCGGATTTTTGACGGCGTCCTTACCCGTCTCTGGTTGCACCACTGAACTTGCTTCGATTAATAACTGAGAGAGCTTCGCAGCGGGAAACGTGTAGCGGTGCATAGCCACCAGACGCGTCGCAGTTAGTTCGGCTTTGATGTTGTGACGGGTGAGCCGCACGGTGTAGTAGCCCGGCGAGGCCGCCTCCTCGGTCTTCGGCGAAGCAGTATTGTTGATTCGCGGTTGGCCCACCAGAGGCGTGGTCAGAAAGTTTCCGTACTTACTGGCGCCACCAGTGCCACTGACGTGAGTCTGGCTGAAGCCGAGAATGTTTTCATAGGGATTGTAGCCGGCTGTATTGGCATTTGCGGTGTCCGGACTGACATGTACGAAACCGAAAGGAACCTGTGCTCCCGGCACAATGTTGCCGCCGTTCTCAGTTCCGACGAAAGGATCGACATCGGCGAGTGACCGGGCGTTTGCTTGCGCCGACGCGAAGACACAGTTGCCGAGCAGAAGTGAGGGAAGCAGAGCCGCGAGCATGCACGTGCGAGATGACTTCTTAAGAAAACTCTTCATACTCTTTTCTCGCCATACAGCGGCGTAGTTTATGACTTATGGTCTCCCGGGAGGTGCACTCCGGTTGAAGCTCTTAGTGTCCTGAGCCTCCCCTTAGCGGGGTCAACTTCAGATTCCCATCTCCTCACGCAAATACTCTCTGCTGCGCAACGCGCTCTGAAACGGATTTGCGTCTCCAGAGCGCGTATCCACGTCCTGCTCGACGATGGCCCAATCCGTGTAACCGCCATGGGCCAAACCACCGATGACCTGCCGCAGATCGACAACGCCCGCGCCTAGTTCACAGAACACGCCGCGCCGTACCGCTTCAAGAAATCCCACTCCAGTTCGTCGCACTTCCTCCAGAACCGAGAGTTGCACGTCTTTCAGATGAAGATGGCGAATGCGTTTGCCGTATGAGCGCACTGCCTCAACCGCGTCTCCGCCGCCGAAGGTGTAATGTCCTGTATCAAGGCACAATCCGAGCAGATCAGGATCGGTACTCGCAAACAGGCGGGCGATCTCTTCCGGGGTTTCGACGAAAGTGCCGGCGTGATGATGAAAAACAGCAGACAATCCCAACTCGCCGCACGCCTCGGAAATACGGTTCAATATTTGGGCGGCACCCAACCATTGCGTGTCGCTCATTCCGTCGCGCGCTTCCTCAACACGCCCGGACACGGCGATGCGCTCCTTGCTCATCTCGTCGGCGAGTACTATTAGGGACGCGCCGGATTGCGCCAGCAGTTGTGCGACCTTCATTGCTTCCCGGTAGCCCGCCTCGTGACGCTCGGCGTGGGCCAGGGGGATGGGTACGAAGCTGGCGACCAATTGCAATCCGCGACTTGATAACTCCTTTGCGAGCTCAGGCGGCGATGTTGGAAGGTACCCATACGGACCGAGTTCCGTGCCGGCGTAGCCGGTGGCCGCTATCTCATCGAGGACCTGGGAATACGAAATCTGCTTACCCCAACCGGCCACTTCCATCACGCCCCAGCTGACGGGAGCATTCCCGACCTTGATATTCATCCTTGCTGATCCCCCTTGTGCCGATCTCCAGAAACTGATTGAACCAACACGCAATGAGATTGTCACCGCAACGGGTCAACGCTCTCCGCCACTTTCACTGGGCGATTTTCCTTGTATGACAGAGTGGCGGCGACACTTGCCTGCAAGGCCGCGACTCCGTCTGCACAAGTCACCGCGGGCGATTTCCCCTGTAGAACATTTTCGACGAAGTCCTGCAGTTGGGTGATGTAGGCCTGTTCGAAGCGTTCAGTGAAGTAGGGCACTGTGTCGTGTGTAATACCTTCTTTGGTCATTACCATTATCGGTGTCTCGCGGAGGTAACCAATCTTCAAAGTTCCTTCCGTGCCCAGGATCTCGGTGCGAATGTCGTAGCCGTAGACTCCATTCCGGCTGAGGTCGATGGTACCCAGTGCGCCGCTCATGAAAGAGAGACTCGTTATGGCGTTATCGACGTCGCCGATTGCTTTCATTTCCGGGTAGGCGAGCGTCCCGCCGATGCTGTAGACGCTGTCGATCTCGCCCATGTACCAACGGGCCAGATCGAGATCGTGAATACCGCAATCCACGAACAGCCCGCCGCTGTGCGCGGGATCAAGGTATTCAAGACTGGGCCGATAGGGATCGCGCGACGAGGATTTGAAAACGACGGGTTGGCCGATCGCCCCTGCTTCGATCTTTCGCTTTGCAGCGACGTAACCCCTGTCAAAGCGTCGCATAAAACCCATTTGAAAGAACACACCCGTCTGCTCAACGGCGCGCTGCATCTCGCGGGCTTCGGGCAACGCGATTGATAAAGGCTTTTCGCAGAAAATCGGGAGGCCACGCTTAGCTGCTTCCAGGACAATTTCCTTGTGGGTGCTGGTAGGACTGACGATTACCACGCCGTCGACCTGCTTGTCCGCAAGCAAGTCAGGATATCGCCCATACCAATTTGCAACGCCATACTCCGTGGCCCTTGATGCAGCCAGCGACTCATCCACATCAGATACAGCCACGAGGGTGGCGCCGGCGATGCGTCCAGTAAAATATCGGGCGTACGCGCTCCCCAAACGACCCAACCCAATCACGCCAATGCCCAGTTTCTTGCTCATCTAATTCCCCCTGGTTTACTATTTTGCGTCGGTAGCGCCCGCATTTTCCTTGGTGATCAGTTTGATCGGTACGACGAATTCGTCTTTCACCGGTTCACCCCGGGTCAAGCGGTAGGCATTTTCTACAGCCAGGGCCCCCATCATCGCCGGTGATTGGGCTACAGTGGCGTCCATAGTCCCCTTGAGAATGGCCTGACGCGCTTCGTCTGAAGCGTCGAAACCCACCACCGTGATCTGTCCGGTCTTTTTTGCAGCGGCAATCGCTTCCACTGCGCCGAGCGCCATCAAGTCGCTGCAGGCAAACACGGCCTGGATCTCCGGGTGCGACTGCAGGATGTTCTGAAAAACGTTGAAGCCCTGATCACGCTCCCAGTTCGCTGTTTGCGAGGCGACGATTTCAATTCCCGGCGCTGCCTTCAGAGCTTCCCGAAATCCTTTCAATCTGGAATCGCCTGTTTCGTGACCTGGGATGCCTTCCAGCACCGCGACCTTGCCCTTGCCGCCCAGCTTCTTCGCTATGTATTCGCCGGCGAGCCTCCCGCCTTCATAGTTGTCCGAGCCGATGAAGGTCGCGATCTTGCCCTTCGATTCGCTCATCGTTTTTGCATCGACTCTGGTGTCCACAATCACTACCGGAATACCGGCGCGGTTAGCCTTTTCGATAGCAGGGACGATCTCTCGAGATCCGCTGGGCGTAACGCAAAGAGCCGCGACCCTTGTTTGGATCAGATTCTCGATGATCTGCATCTGTTTTTCGACATCCACCTCGCGCTCCGCGGCCTGGACAATCAGGGTTACCCCCAGCTTTTTTGCCGCTTCTTCGGCCCCTTTCTGCATGTCGATAAAGAAAGGGTTGTTCGCCGTCTTGAGCACCAAAGCAATTCTCGGAGCGCCGCCGGCCTGCTCCGTGCCCCGTTGGCAGCTCAAAAAGGTAACGGACAGGATTCCCAAGACAATCAGACCCAGAGCCTTCTTCATTACGTTTCTCCTTATTTACATGTGACGAGCATTATTTTCCGCGTCTCTTCAATCCCATATCGATTAGCACGGCAAGGATAATAACCGAGCCAATCACGACTTGTTGGAAAAAAGATGAGACAGACAGGAGGTTAAGACCATTGCGCAGGACGGCCATGATCAGGGCGCCGATCAAAGTGCCGGCGATGGTCCCTTCGCCGCCCAGCAGGCTCGTACCGCCAATGACGGTGGCTGCAATGGCATCCAGTTCATAACTCATCCCCGCGATGGGTTGCGCTGAATTCAGTCGCGCTGTTAACAAAATGGCCGCCAGTCCACTGAGCATCCCAGCGATGCCGTAGACCATCGTCTTGTAGAGCCTGACGTTGATCCCGGACAGTAGGGCTGCCTCTTCGTTGCCGCCGATAGCATAGCTGTAGCGGCCCAGCTTGGTGCGACTCAAGACAAAGTGGGCCACGACGTAAACGACTATCATGATGATCACCGGGGCGGGCACGCGCAGCACCTCGCCCGTCGCCAGTGAACGGAAACCTTCAGCGAAGCCTGAGATTGGCCTCCCTTCGGTGAACATCAGGGCCGCTCCCCGAGCTACACTCATCATGCCGAGGGTGGCGATAAATGGGGGCAGGCGGCCGACCGTAATCAGCAGTCCGTTTACCAGACCGCAGGCGAGTCCAACGCCCAGCCCAATCATTAAGGCCAGCGGTAACGGCAAACCGCGCAGCAGAGCGCTGGCCATCACTACGCCGGAAAAAGCGAGCACCGAGCCCACTGCCAGATCGATGCCACCGGTAATAATGACAAACGTCATGCCGGCCGCCACAATCGCAATGATCGTCGCCTGTTCGGCAATGTTGAGCAGATTGGAAATGGTCAGGAAGTGAGGTGTCAGCGCCCATAACACGAAGATGAGGCCGAGCAGCCCCGAGAGCGTCCCCAGTTGCCGCCCGTAGTGCGAAATGAAGTTAGGCAGCCTCGCTATTGGCCCAGGGCGCATTGTAAGATCCTTTCCTGACTTGCCTCGGCGGCGGAGAATTCTCCGGCAATTTGCCCCCCGCGCATTACCAGAATGCGGTCGCTCATGCCCAGCACCTCAAGCAATTCCGAGGAGATCATGATGATGGCGACCCCCGTCGCCGTAAGTCGATTCATTAACTGATAGATCTCGGTTTTCGCACCCACGTCAACGCCACGCGTGGGTTCGTCAAAAATAAAAATCTCGGCTTGCGAGCAAAGCCATTTGCTGAGCACGACCTTTTGCTGATTACCACCACTCAGGAACACGACCTTTTGCTCCAGGCTTGGTGTCCGGATGCGCAGTTCTCGTACATAGCGATCCGCGGCTTGCTCTTCCGCGCCGGCCCGCATCACGCCCCAGGTCGAGAACTTGTCCACGCTGGAAAGGCAAAGATTCGCCTTGACTGACAAGGGCAGGACCAGACCCTGCGACTTCCTGTCTTCGGTAAGAAATCCAATTCCTGAATTAATCGCCGCGCGAGGAGAGTTGAGGCGGCGCGGCTCGCCATTGATGTAGATAGTTCCGGAGGTAATCTTGTCAAGGCCGAAGATGGCGCGCGCCAGCTCTGTCCGGCCCGCTCCCAACAGGCCGGCAATTCCCAATACCTCTCCCTTATGCAGGGTAAAGCTGAGGTTATGCAAACCCTCTTTCGTACTCAGTCCGGCGACACGCAATACTTCAGGACCTCGCGCGACCCTCTCTTTCGGGAACAGTTCCGTCAGTTCACGATTGACCATCAGGCGGATCAGCTCGGACTTGTTCATCGCCAGCACGTCATAGGTACCCACCGAGCGTCCATCACGCAGGACCGTGACCCGATCGCCGATTTCGAAAAGTTCTTCTATGCGGTGCGAAATGTAGACGATGGAAACGCCTTTCTCCTTTAACGCGCGGATAATGACGAAAAGTTCTTTGATTTCATGTTCCGTGAGGGCAGCCGTCGGCTCATCCATGATTAGAATTCTGGCGTCGAGTGACAGCGCCTTGGCCACTTCCACCATCTGTTGTTCGGCTACTCTCAGCTCCTTGACTAACTTGCGCGGGTCGAGAGTCAGCCCGAGTCCGCTCAAGGCGAGTTTCGCATCCTGGAATATCGCGCGCTGGTTGATTAGGCCGGGTAGAGGAGACGGTTCTCGCCCCAGAAAGATATTTTCCCCAACCGTCAAGTGGGGTATCAGATTAAATTCCTGGTAGATGGTGCTGATGCCCAGTGTTTGGGCGTGCCTGGGATTTTTGATTTCAACTTCCTGGCCATCGAGAATGATCTCGCCTTCACTCTTCTGATAGGCACCGCTCAGAATCTTCATGAGCGTAGACTTGCCGGCGCCGTTTTCGCCCAGCAGAATATGGACCTCACCGCGACGCAATTCGAAGTCAACGTCGTCTAAAGCGACGACGCCGGGGAACGTCTTGCGGATGTGGTGCATTTCCAGGACAGGGTTATCCGGCATCGAGTTAATCCTGGGAACCTCTGAACAAATCGGAGAGGCACTGCATTCAGGAAAGGTGGCGACGTTAAGTCTCGAGCAGACAAACGCCAGGTCAGTACCCCTTCAGGCTGCCTCTGAGTCAATCTCTCTCCTAAAAAAACTTCCGTTCTCGTTTGATCGCCTGGTCGTAAACTTCGCGCGCTTTCTTGACCGAGTCCATCTCGGAGATTTCAGCCACGGGAACGTCCCACCAGGACTCGTACCCGGGCACGCGCACCTCCTTATCAACTTCAATCACAATGACGGTGGTTCGTTCCTGCCGGCGCGCCTCTTCCAGCGCTCCTTGCAGATCTTCGCGCGTGGTGGCCTCGATGACATGTGCGCCGAGGCTGGCAGCATTCGCGGCAAAATCAACTTTCAATCGCTCGCCATCAAGCTGACCGGTATCGGCACGCCGCGCTTTGAAATCGGTACCAAAGCCCTGGGAGCCGAGCGCCTGCGAGAGTCCCCCAATACTGCTGAAACCATAATTATTCAGCACGACAATCGTAAGCTTGTATCCCTCTTGAATTGTGGTAATGATTTCCGAGGACATCATCAGGTACGAGCCATCGCCGACCATCACATAAACATCGCGCTCGGGAGCAGCCATCTTTACGCCCAGGCCACCCGCGATCTCATAGCCCATGCAGGAGTTACCATATTCGAGGTGATAGCCTTTGGGATCCTCTGTGCGCCAAAGCTTGTGCAGGTCCCCGGGCAGGCTGCCGGCAGCGCCCACCACCACATCCTGCCGGCTGGAAAAACTGTTGACGATGCCGATAACTTCGCTCTGGCTGAGCGGCGGTCCAACGCGCCGCGCAAAGAGCGGCTCGATTTCGCGGTGCCATTGATCTTTGAGCGCAGCGATGCTCTGCGTGTATTCCTCCGGCACTCGATAGCCGGCCAGGGCCAGGCGCAGCTCCTCGAGTGTGACTCTCGCATCCCCCACCAAGGGAAGGGCCGCGTGCTTGTGGGCGTCAAACGGAGCCACGTTGATGTTCAGGAAGCGCAGCCTGGGATTCTGAAAAGCAGTTTTAGAGGCCGTCGTAAAATCACTCAGGCGCGTGCCCACGGCAATCACGAGGTCGGCGTCGCGGGCGATGACGTTGGCACCGATGGTGCCGGTCGCGCCGACGGCCTCGAGATTTTGTGGGTGCCGCCAGGGAAGAGCGCCCTTGCCGGCCATCGTCTCTCCCACGGGGATTCCGGTCTGCTCCACCAGTTGCGCGAGCGCCTCGCAGGCGTGGCTGTAGCTGACGCCGCCGCCCGCGATAATGAAAGGACGCCGGGCAGCGCGAATCCAGTCTACGGCGCGAGCCAGCAGTGCGCGGTCCGCCAGTGGCCGCGAGATATGCCAGACGCGTTTTTCGAAAAGCTCGGTCGAGTATTCCCCTGCTTCGGCCTGCACATCCTGCGGCAGGGCGAGGGTGACTGCGCCCGTGTCTGCCGGAGAGGTAAGCACGCGCATAGCCTCGAGCAGGGCGAAGGGCAGTTGTTCCGGCCGGTTAATACGGTCCCAATAACGTGAGACAGGTTTGAAAGCGTCATTGACGGAGATGTCCTGCGTGTGTTCAGACTCGAGCTGTTGCAGCACAGGTGCGACGTTGCGGCGAGCAAAGATATCGCCGGGCAGGAGCAGCACCGGCAGGCGATTGATCGTCGCCGTTGCCGCGCCGGTGACCATGTTGGTGGCTCCGGGTCCAACCGAAGATGTGCAGGCGAAAGCTCGTAGGCGATCGTTCATTTTGGCAAAGGCTGTGGCCGTGTGAACCATCGCCTGTTCATTGCGCGCGAGGTAGTAACGAAACTCGGGCGTTTGCTGCAGCGCCTGCCCAATCCCAGCTACGTTGCCGTGGCCGAAAATGCCCCAGACGCCGGCAAAGAATGGCCAGGTTTCTCCGTCCCGCTCGACATACTGGTTCTTTAGAAAAGTGATCAGCGCCTGCGCGGTAGTCAGTCTCCGGGTCTTCATGATTGATTTGTGATAGTCCGTCACCTGCGATGGGTGGTAAAGAAACTGTGCTTCGCTCAGCGCACCTCGGCTCAATGCAGATCAAAGGAGATCAAGTCGGGCTCGCATCTTACACCGCCGGGCCATCCAAACGGTTAAAAAATGCGGCCAGGTCCTCCCTTTCCTCTTCACGATACGTATCCGGCGTATTCAATGCTTCCGCGACAGACGCGTTCTGATGGATAATCAGTCCCGCAGCCTGCGCCACCACGAGCGGATCTTCAGCGCCTGGGTAGAGTACGTTGCGACCTACGAGCGCTCCGCGCACGTTCGTTCCGGCAGCCAGGCCGGCTGCTATTTCCCGCAACAACGGCGTCGCGTCGCCAACCGACTCCCCACCGAGCAAGAGGATCGGTAGTGAGGTTGCTCCGGCAACGACCTGATAGTCTTCGCAATAGGGCAACTTAAGCCACAGGTAACGACTACTGTCACCGAGGGCCGCAGCCACCCCTACTATCTTTGCCAACGCCTCCGCGGTCTTGACTACTTTATAAACGTTGTTTTCTTTGATCACCGGCAGGGGCTCCAGAAAAGTCGGCAGCCCCAGCGTATTCAACCTGGTTATTGCGCCGCTGCAACCAAGCATCGTCTTCAGCGATGCGGGTTCGTCATCACAAAGGCGCAGCAAGAGCTTTGCCCCATCCAACTTCCAATCCGCGCAGGTGACGGGTGACGGCCCCGTGATCGGGTCATCCATCTCCCAGACTGATCCGGCGAGGCCGCCTCGATTAAGGCTGGCTATCAGCACCTTTTCATCCAGCAATCCCCGGCCGCCGGCTTCAAAAACTAAATGATGGACGATTAATAGATCCTCGATAATGTCCATGGTCGCCATCACACCGTCGACAAGCGGACTTTGCAGCACGCGCAAGATGCGGGCCAGGTACCCATGGCGATTCGTCATCCGCAAAGAGTCGTCGCCGACTTTCGTCACGCGGCGGGCAGGATGATCGGCGGCTAGAATATTGAGCCTGCCGTCAAGGGTGAGCTTAGCGCGTCGTTTTCGCGTCTGGGCGGTACGCAGCGCGCAATCCGGATTCGACAGGCGTACCTGAGTGATCCTTGCCAGTGCGGACGCGGGAAGGAAATCCAGCTCGCGAAAAGTCTGCATTTCAGAAGCCACCTCGTTCTTCGATGAAAGTCAAAGTTTCCTGTTCGTAGGGCATGAAGTTGGCGCAACCATGACGCGTTACAACGATTGCACCACAAGCATTTCCCATCCGCGCCGAACGATACCAATCCCAACCTTTGAGGTAGCCGTAGAGAAAGCCACTGGCGAATGCATCACCCGCACCGAGTACGTTATGGATCTCGACGGGAAAGGTTGCGGCCTCGATCGTCTCGCCGCTCTGCAGATAAACACTGGTCCCATCACCGCCACGTTTGAGAACCAGAGCTTCGGGGCCGGCGGCCAGGACTGTGTCCACCGCCGTTCCGAGATCTCCACTAACCTGCGCACCCGAGACCTGCGAATGTTCGACCTTAACCGCCAGCCCTTCGCGCAGCAGCCCGGCCTTTACTTCATCGGCGGTCCCCAGGACCACATCTATTAAAGGCAAAACTGAACGAATGGTGAGGCCAAATGAGCGCGGGTCATGCCATTGATCCGGACGAAAATCCAAATCCAGCATGACTTTCGTGCCGCAGGCGCGCGCGCGTTCCGCGGCGAAGATGGTGGCGCTGCGACTCGGTTCTCGGCTCAGCCCGGTGCCCGACAGCAACAGCACTTTACTTTCGGCCAGCGGGGCCGCCAATACGTCCTCGATAGTCAGCTCAATGTCGGCGCAATTGTCACGATAGTAGACAAGCGGAAATTTGTCGGGTGGCTCGATGCCGAGAATTACGGCGCTCGTCCGCCGGCCCGGTTTGCGCGGAATAAATTTATTGACCACACCTTCCTGTTCGAGAAAGTGGAGGATGAAATCTCCCACCGGGTCTTCTCCGACCGCTGTCAGCAGCACCGAGCGCAAACCCAGTCTGCGAGTACCGACACTTATGTTCGTCGGGCAACCGCCGACGTAGGCTGCGAAGCTCTTGATTTCAGGGAAGGGCACGCCGACTTCATTCGCATAAAGGTCAATTGAACTCCGTCCCATGAGCAGGACGTCGAAGGCCCTGTCCGTCATCATCTTTCCTTCTGATTCATGCGGGCGGTTACCACGGGTACCCGTGGGTCCTGTTCGGACCATGTTTGCCGGACCCAGGCGTAAGCGGGATCATCCGCAGCCGCCATTGAACGCGCGCTGCCGGCAAGCGCATTCAGGTAATAGACATTGTAGCCATGCGCCGCCACGACAGGGTGATAACCTTCGGGAATCAAAACCAGTTCACCGTCGCGCACGGTCAGCGTTTGATCGATGGTTCCGTCCGCTGAATACACTCGCTGAATTGCATATCCTTCCGGGCGGTCAACCTTGTAGTAGTAGAGTTCTTCGAGGTCCACCTCCGCGGGAGGATTATGCACATCGTGTTTGTGTGGTGGATAACTGGACCAGTTTCCGCTGGGGGTGTAGACCTCGACCAGCAACAATCGCTGCGCCGCAAATTCAGGCTTCAGGATATGGTTGATTTGACGAGTTGCATTGCCGCCGCCCCGAATTTCCACTTCGACCTCGTCCGGGGTGATGAGATGTGCTGGAAACGATTCTTCAGCGCGCGAGAAACAGAGCGCGAACTCACAATTCGTTTCGGCACGGACAGTGAAGCCGGTATGCACTGACAAGTACAGCGTGGTAGGCAAGCCGGCGAAGACATGCGGGCGATCGCCGACCGCAATCCAGGCGCCGACAGTCGAGTCTATGGAACAAGTCCCCCCCAACACCACTAATCCCAACTCCGCAGAGCCTGTAGTACCTGAAAACGTTTCCCCGCGTAAAAGCCTGCGGATGCTCATACTCAAATACTCAAAGCCGGTGGACTCGGGTGTGACGGCCAACGTTTCTCCTGATTGGAGCGGCAGCGAGACTGGCTTGATCAGCAATTCCCTGGCGTAGTCCGGCATTTATAACCCTCAATCTCTTGTTTTGGTCAGGGCAGTTTACGCATCCTGGCGAATTTTGCCAATGATGATCTAACTTTCTGATCCAGTTGGGGCTTTGAAATCGTCGCGGATGCGGAGGGTTAAAGCAAAGTGCGAAGGGCCAAGAGCGAAGTGACTTTGTCGATGGAAGTACCACCTCAAGCAGGGGCCAAAAAATTACGGCCGCGATTGCGCAGCCGTAATCTTCGGAGGACAGGCAAACTTTAGCATTTAGGGCTGAGTTGACGATGTTTGCTGGGTCAGACCGCGATTGAGAACTATCTTCACCTGGACCCGGCGGTTTTGCGCACGTCCCTGTGCGGTCGAGTTGTCCGCAACGGCATCAGTCTTACCGTAGCCCATCGGTGTCACAAAACGGCGCACGGGAATCTTGTGGTTCACTGCCAGATACTGGACCACCGCGTCGGCGCGCTGGCGGCTCAGGCGAAAATTCTTGGCTTCGCTGCCGGATGAATCTGTATAGCCCGCAACTTCAATCAGATACCCCTTGGCGTTCAGGGCTTTCTCAGCCAGCGTATCGAGCTGTTGCTTTGCCTCTGGTGACAGTACTGCGCTATTGATCTTGAAATTCACCGCCAGAGATTCCTTCACGTCGTATTCGTCCAGGGCTGAGACGCGTTCATTGACTTCTGTCACTGTCTTTCTCGCTTCAGCAGCGATCGCGTAAAGCTCATCCATCTGGCCAGACATGCGCTCCTGATTCGCTTCCACGGGATTGACGCGGGTGTCGGTCGTGATCGCTGCCCTCATGTCCGATTCATTAAATCTGATCTTGTCGGCCACCAGTTGGCCCTGGGCATCGCCTCGTCCCTCCACTTCCACAATCAGTCCTCGTAAGATGTCGGTGACCGGGTAACTCTTGCCACTGCGAAGGAAGCCACCGTTGGTCTTAATACTCGTCCGGTCAGTTAAGAGGACCTTGAAATTCGTACGATTGCGGTCGCGGATTATAAAAGTATCGGCGTCGCGTCCAATGACGACACCTTTGAATTTCATCTTGGCGCCGTTTGGAATTGCCTGGTTGTTCACATTCTGTACCCTGACAATTTGCGGGTCGCTTTGCGCCTGGCCCAGCTGGGCTGCTCCCAGCATAAGCACGAGGCCAAGAATCGCAGTCAAAAAACGAACTCTATTCATCTCACGAATAATCATTACTTTGCTCCTTAAGATTTTGATTGAGGGAAACAGGCAGCACTCGCTCGCGCCTGTGTCAACTTTACCCGTCCCTCAATGGTACCTCGGCCCTTAGACCGTCGCCCTTGTCTCTGATCCTGAATCACTAAATTGTCAGGCAACAAAAACCATCTTCCAACGGACAGTCAGCGGAATTAAAATGCTGACTGATCACAATAAGCACCGCCCGGATTTCGACCTCCTGGCCCAGTCCGGACGGCTAGGTAATTAGATACCAAGCAGAGAGATAAGTGGTTACCGGGTGCTTACAATAACCTTGTGAAAGGATTGTCCTCGTGTTTTTGTGGGCCGCAGGCTGGCCGTGGGGTTTAGCTTTGCTGCCCGCTTGGATTTGACTGGGACTGCTGTCTGACGCGGTTGGCGATGGTGTCAATCATGTCCTGAAATACGAGCGCATGCAGCAAATAAACAGAGTACCAATAGAGTCGGCCGGAAAGTCCACTCGGATCGAAGATCGCAGTCTGCCGAATTACCGAGCCATTTGCCTCGGGTTCCACTACAAATTCCAGCCAGGCGCGGCCCGGAAGTTTCATTTCAGCCAGTAAACGTAACTTATGAGGTCTTTCCAGCTCTTCAACGCGCCAGAAGTCCAATGCATCTCCAGTTCTGAGATCCCTATGCAGTGGTCTCCCTCTCCTCATACCGACTCCGCCCACCAGGAGATCAAGCACTCCGCGCAGGCGCCAGAGGAAATCATATCCAAACCACCCTTTGTTGCCCCCGATGCTCTCGATGGTATTGAAAGTTACTTCCGGAGTGGCTGCAACATGTTTCTCTCTGTAGTCAACCAGCCGATTTCCAAGTTGGAAACCGCCAAAACTTCCCGGTGTGCCACTGGCTGACAGCGAATCCGACCATCGAGTTTCAGCGAATTTTCGATCCTCGTTCTCCAGAGCGGCCTGCATGGCCTGAGCCGCACCGCAGGGCCGCAACGCAAATAATTCCGCAGCTCGTTTGCTGGTGACGACGGTTGGATGTTTGATGCTCTCGATCAGCTTTCGACCTACGCGCGCATAGAGGGGAGTAACGAAACCGAGCCACAAACTACTGAGCCTGGGAGTGAGCACTGGAACGGGTATCATCACCCGCTTCAAGTTTCGTAGACGCGCATACTCCTCCATCAGCTGACGGTACGAGAGCTGATCGGCGCCGCCGATCTCCACGACTTCGCTTGCTTCGAGTGGAATCGCGAGAGCCTGCACCAGGTAGCTAATTAAATCCTGGATCCCGATTGGCTGGGCCAGCACCGACACCCAGCGCGGCATGATCATCACCGGCAGGTGCTCGGTCAACGAACGGATCATCTCGAAGGACAGGCTTCCGGATCCCAGCACAATCGAGGCGCGAAACTCCAGGGTCGGCACGCCCGACTCGCGCAGGATTCTTCCCACTTCATGTCGGCTGCGAAGATGCGGTGATAACTCTTCTTGCTCGTTGCCAATTCCGCCGAGATAAATAATTCGCTTGACACCAGCTTCGCGGGCCACCGCGGCGAAATTCTGTGCGCCGAGTCTCTCCTGCTCCTCGAACCCTTTTGACTCACCCAACGCATGGATCAGGTAAAAGGCGGTGTCCATTCCCGCTAACGCCGGTCTGAGGGATTCTTTGTCGAGAACATCTGCAGCAAAAACCCTGGTGGTCGGCGACACACGCGAGCGCAAATAGGCCGGCGTACGGGCGATGCAATTTATGGTGTGTCCCTGAGCCTCCAGCACTTTCAGGAGACGACCGCCCACGTAACCTGTCGCTCCGGTGAGCAGAATGGAGTGAGTATTCAATACGGTTTTCTTCTATCCTGGTGATGCCTGTTTGTTATGGCTGCGGCGTCTTGATCACACGGGCAGTATCGAAGCCCTGGTTAGCCATCTTCGCGAGTAACCCCTGATAGAGTGCATCGTCAATTTGCGGCGTCCGGCTAAGTATCCAGAGGTATTTGCGGCTCTCGTCACCGACGACTGCGTACTCGTAGTTGGCACCCAGGTCAAGGATCCAGTAATCGCCATAGAACGGCCAAAAGAAAGTGACCTTGAGCTTCGCATTTGTTTTCTTATCCACCACTTTAGCTTTGCCTGTCGCCGTCTGAAGTTTTCCCGAAGCCTTCTTACATTGATTAACGACTTCTATTTTTCCGTCGGTGCGTAGCGTGTAAGTAGCAGTTACGGAGCTTACACACTTTTTCTCGAAGCGGTTGGGTAGGCGGGCGATCTCGTACCAGCGACCGGCATACTTTGAGAGATCCACCGCCGGCACCACCGGCAGCGGTTTTCTCTCTCCGCTTTCGTTGCCACTCACAGTCATCGAGAAGATTGAAATTACCAGCATTGCAGTCAGCTTAATAAACATCATTTTCGAAACAGTCCTTCAGTGTATTGGATTCTACAACTCTTGCGCTCAACTAGCCTTGCACGAAAAGTGCTCTCTGTTTGTCCGCGTTAGCGAACAACTGAGATTTGTCCGCGTTCAGCGGACGGCTGAAAATAGCCCAGCAGTTCACTGCTGGGTGGGAGATCCAACCCAAGTCTCAGTCCGTGAAACGGACGGCTGTCAAACAATGGAGAAGCGAAGGTTTTTCAGCCGTCCGTTTCACGGACTTCTTTGTATCCAGGTCATCGGTTCCCAGCGATGAATCGCTGGGCTATTTTCAGCCGCCCGCTGAACGCGGACCTTATCTCGCAAAGCTCGCTCAACTTCTTAGATAATCTGAGCGGAATAAGCGATTTACTTTACAGTCCGGCTTTAGAGGTGTCAAGTTGTGCCCTTTGAAGTTGCCTTGAAGTTAGAGCAGTGGCCGATATGAGCGACTTGTGATACGATGCCGTCCGTCGAAAATGACCACGCGAAATTATATTTGAAGGGAATTGAATAATGGCTGGTAGTGCGCTTACTACGAAAGAGGTAGGGAAGCTTCTCAGCGTCAGCGAGGCGACGATCAAACGTTGGGCTGACGATGGACTGCTCCCCTCAGAAAAAACAGTCGGAGGACATCGGCGCTTTTCTCTGACGGAGATTGCACGTTTTCAGCGTGAGCGGGGCGCACCACCGCAGCCACGGGCATCAGCAGACGGTGCCAGGAAGAGGGAATCCATAGCAGATGTGATGCCCGGCATCCTGTTTCAGCACCTGGTCAGCGGCGACGAAGAGGAGACGGCTACCCTGCTGATTAGCGCGTACCTGCAAGGGCATAGTCTGGCGTCGCTCTTTGACCAGGTACTCACACCCGCCATGCACCAAATCGGCGACCTTTGGTATCGTGGCCAGCTCACCATTGCCGACGAACATCTGGCGACGCACACGGCCATTACGGCGGTGCACAGGTTGCGCAATGTAATCCATTTGCCGCCACCGCGGGGATTCCGGGCAGTGGCTTGCGGGGTGGAGGGCGACCTCCATGAATTGCCGATCCACCTGGTGCATGCCTTGTTGCAGGGTGACGGTTGGGAAGTGGTTAATCTGGGACCTAATACGCCTTTTTTCACTTTGGCCGAAGCGCTGGCCCGACACCGTCCGCGATTTCTATGCATCTCAGCAAAACTAATGACCGACCCGGACCGGGTTGCGCGCGATTATGCTCAAGTGCGAAAGGCAGCCGCAAAATTCAATACTGCAATCGCAGTGGGTGGTGATGGATTTGCGGATCCCTTAGTGAGGCAACGATTTCCTGCGGATTTTTACGCGCAGACGTTTGTACAGTTAGTCAACTTTGTGCATTCCATTGTTCTGAACAACGATTAGCCGGTTGATACCGATCTCCAGGCAGTCTATTTCCTTTGCAGGGCTCGTGACTCCCGGGTGGATTTTGCACTCAATCCCTGGTTCCGTATCCAAGATCACGTGCCACCTCCTCTCGTTCTTCCCGCAGACCCAGCCTCAGGGCATCCAGGACAGGTAGCCGGGCGACGTTTGGCATCAGCGCCTTGCCTCGTACCGAGTACCAGATAATTTGATTCAGAGTTTGAGAATCAGCCAGATCCGGATGAGACAGATCCTGCTCCGACGAGCGTCTCATCCAGTAAGCAGTTTGCGGGTCGCGCGCCGGCGGGGTGATTAGATTATCCAGCGCGACGTTGGGCAGAAGTACATGATAAGGAGTCAAATCAGGCTCAGACTGGAAAATGTTCATGGGGGTGGCAGTGGCATCAAGTTGGTTCATCGGCTCGATACCCAGCAGCAGTTCCATCGTGCGAATAAGACTAACGGTATTGTGGAATTCGTGAACCAGTAAGCCTGGTCGATTGTAGGCGCTGATCACCAGGGCCACTGAACGATGGGCATCGACATGGTCAGGGCCATCCTGTGCGTCATCTTCAACTGCAAAGATCGCTGTGTCTCGCCAGTAGGGGCTGTTGGAAACTGCTTCTATCAACGCGCCCAGTGCATAATCGTTGTCGGCAACAAAGAACTGGGGTGTTGGCCGGCGGGCTTTGAGGCCGTCCGTATGATCGTTGGGGAGCCGCATGATGGAAAGACTTGGGAGGCGATCTGCCTTTCCCACTTCCCGCTCAGCCACGAAGCCTCGAAACTCCTCGAGCCAGGCTCCTAAGCGCGACACACCGCGGAATCGCGTCTCTGGATGAACGCTGCTGATCACGGGACTGGTCCGTCCTCCGGATTCTTTGGCGGCGCGATAAGACTCGATCGTCATCGCGTCGGGCGTATCGAGGTCGAAGTTGCGAAAGATATCGTTAAAGTGTCCTTCCAGAGATTTTTTTGTCGGAAAGGCCGAGACTGTGGGCGAGATATCCGGATAGGCCTTCTCGCGATTATTTTTGATCGCAGCTACGTCGGCTGCTGAAAGTGTGGGGATGAATTCGCCATAGTTGCGATAGGTCAAACCGGCACGCGCTGCTGCGTCCCAAAGATAGAGGGTTTCGGGCTCGGCTGCATCTCGCCCGCCGTGCAGGTACGGAATGAAACGCTGCATGAAGTTAGCGACATCTCCAGCCACTACGGAGGAACCGAAGAGCGGTGGAACGTCCCTGATTGGCTCGTAGTTGGGAAGGCGGTTAAAGCCTTCGTAGTCATACCCGCGTCCACGCCTGCTGTATTCCCAACGATATGCTTTATCGACGTAGTCACTGGAAAACGCCGCTGTGGACCAGTTGTGTCCATCGGGACTGGCTTCCGAATTGACAAAGAAACGATCGAATAGACCGAACCTGAGCGCCAGTGCCTTGTGATTGGGTGTAATTTCCTGCCGAGTGCCGTCGGGTCGGGCGGCCGCCTCACCGTCACCGAAGATCGCCAGACTGGCATCGCCATCCACGCGAGCACCATTTCCGGCTTGTGAGATATCGCCGAATACCTGATCGAAAGTCCGGTTTTCCTTGATGACGTAAATGATGTGTTTGATCGGAGAAGGCCCGGGAAATAATCTGGTTTGCGCGGCTCCGAGTAGTCCGTTGTTGCGCATTACCTGTTGCGTATAACGAACGAGTTCACGATCATCGGGAATTGCAACAGCGCTGATGTTGCCGGAGACCAGCGAGACACTGTACTGGCCGCCCTGGCCGCTGCCTCGACCACTTCCGGCTGGAAAACGATCGTTGGGGGCGTTAGGGCTGCGGCCTGAGTTGTTAACAACCAAAGAAGACCCTTCCACTCCTGTGCCTTTTCCATTGCCAATAAAAAGGGTGTTGTTCGCGCTGGCCACTGCTGACGGATACATCCCAGTGGGAATCAATCCGCGCACAGTGCTCACCTCATGCTTATCCCGCTTGGCATAGGCTGGCTGGTCGGCGCTTCCGGAGTTGTCCAGAGATTTTTGCGACAAAGTTACCACCGCAACCGAGTTACTATGAGCGTTGGCGACAAACAGAGTGACGCCCTCATGATCGAGTGCGAGGCCTTCCGGACTGTTCCCAGGCAGCGCGTTTTCTG
The DNA here is from genome assembly GCA_036726305.1 of Pyrinomonadaceae bacterium. Classification (GTDB taxonomy): domain Bacteria; phylum Acidobacteriota; class Blastocatellia; order Pyrinomonadales; family Pyrinomonadaceae; genus JAOAPY01. The sequence continues at coordinate 19,906 of DAIMCP010000010.1, forward strand.
CAAGGCGCACGTTGATTCGTTCCACCTCGCGATCGTAGCGCGTATCGATCACGGAAACGCTGTCGTCATCCGAGTTGACTACATACAAACGGCTGCGCGTTCCGTCCCAAAGCATTGCCGTCGGATGATGCCCCACCTGAATGTAGGACACTCTGGGTCGATTGTTGGCGAAATCAACCACGGCAACAGAACTGTCATTCCAGCATGAGACGTAAGCCTTTGCTGTAGCCCCAACCGGATCGGAATATCTGTTTTGAGGTGGACTGTCGGTCTTTTTCCGAAGGTTTATGGGGCTGGGGTCGCGGGCTCTGCCCGGGCCGTAGGGGATCGCCACAACGCCGTAAGGATAGGTGAAGTGCTCGCTGTCGTGAGGGCTCACGTTTTGTCCCGCGAGCGCGATGTGTGTGAGCCTTCTCGCGCCACGAAGATCGTTGATGATCCCCAGACTGTCGCCGAGATTGTTAGCCACGAACATTGTGTTGCCGTCAGGACTGATGGCCAGGCCGGCGGGATAGACGGGTGCGCGATCGCTGTTATATCGAGGTGACGGCGCAGCGGTAGCAAAACCGCTGATATCGATGAAGGGTGGCGTAACGATAGAGTTTGGTCCCGCTGATGTGGGTGTAATTGGGGTTAAACTTCCGGGAAGGAAGCGAAAGATCCAAATCTTATTTTCGAATCCACCTGACGCATACAGCGCGTAGGAGCCATCTTCATCGGCCGCTGGCGAAAAAGCCACGCCGACATTCACACTTTGTGGTGAAGGAAAATAAACATTCTGCACCACCATAGCCGCGGGCGCGTTAAGGTCGATAACACTGAGTGATTGTTGTCCGCGATTGCCGCCGGAGTTGAACTGGATTCCGAAACCGCTGTTAACGGCTATGAGATAACGCCCACCGCCATCGCGTCCGGAGTGATCGGGGCTGCGGACCAACGCGACGGGTAGGGAGCCCACCGCGGCCTGGCTGGTTGTCCTGTCTATCACCAGCGTCCCTGCCGGAGTCAAGCGGTTCACCTGCGAGGCCTGCTCCTGGTCAATATGTCTGGACGCTAATGAGCTAATGCTGCTCAGCAGAGCGAGCAGCAGCAAAAAAACTGAAAGAGCTGAGCCGTGAACGTATTTCTTCCGTGATCGTCCAGTCATTTAGGACCCCTCCAGCTGTTCATTAGTGTCCGACTTTATTGACCGCAGATGTTAACAGGAAGTCAAAGCCCTGTAAGCCCGAAATTTACCCCAATATCTCGACGATAAAGTAATTTTCCGCAAGTCCTCAGGGTAATTTTCCGCTGCAAAAATCAAGGTCAAGGAGAATACCGCCCGTTTTCAGCAAAATCCGGTAGGGGTACGCAGATTGCCAAACTGGACTCAAAAGCGAGCATCGATCAATGGACGGGGCGGCAAGTGCCCCCTTTTCGAATCCGGGAATAGATAAACCGCGCAACCCAGTACGGCTCCGATCGGGCCAGGCGATCATGGCGACCACTCAGGCAGAAAGTTTATTGGGAGAGACTGGATCCAGTCGCCGTCTAATCTATTAGAAGGCTCGCCAACATCGGCGACGGCACGTTTTCACGAGTGATTTGCTGGTCCTGATTTTCCCCGGCCCTTCAGAGCTTTGCCATAACAATTATTGAAAAGGGAAAGGAGGCTTCATGAACCGCTCTAACCTTTCGATATGGCAGGTGATGCAGGCCAAAGGCTATTCGCGTCGCGACTTTCTTCAGTTTTGCGGAGTTGCGGCTACAGTAGCCGGCCTCGAGGTCAGTGGCCTTACCAGTATTGTCCAGGCCTTTGAGACCAAGCCTCGTCCTCCGGTGGTCTGGTTGCACTTCCAGGAGTGCACCTGCTGCAGTGAATCTTTCATTCGCTCTTCTCATCCCATCGTCGCCGATATTCTGCTCGACACGCTCTCGCTGGATTACACCGAGACGTTGCAGGCGGCCGCAGGTTTCCAGGCTGAGAAGAGTCTGCAAGACGCCATCAAGAATTATCCTGGCAAATATATTCTGTTGGTCGAAGGCTCAGTGCCCATGAAAGACGACGGCGTCTATTGCACGATTGCCGGGAAGTCGGCTGAACAGATTCTGAAGGAAGCGGCAAAAGATGCGGCCGCGATTGTCGCCTGGGGCAGTTGCGCCTCGAATGGATGCATTCAGGCGGCCAAGCCCAATCCTACTAACGCCACCGCCATTCACAAGATCGTTGGTAAGCCGGTAATCAACGTGCCGGGCTGCCCGCCAATCGCTGATGTCATGACGGGCGTGGTCACCCACGTGCTGGTTTATGGTGGACTTCCGGAACTCGACAGCCAGGGTCGTCCCAAAGAGTTTTACGGACGACGAGTTCACGATACTTGTTACCGCCGGCCGTACTACGATGCCGGCCTCTTTGTTGAATCATGGGACGACGAAGCAGCGCGCCAGGGTTACTGCCTTTACAAGATGGGATGTCGTGGGCCGGTCACCTACAACGCCTGCTCCGTTACGAAATGGAATGGCGGTGTGAGCTATCCGATTCAGTCCGGGCATGGTTGTATCGGCTGCAGCGAGCAGGGATTCTGGGACAACGGCCCTTTCTACCAACACTTGTCGGCCTTTCCGGGTTTTGGCATCGAAACCACAGCCGACAAGATCGGGACCGTCGCAGCCGTGGCCACGATCGGCGGCGCCGCCGTACACGCCATCACCTCCAATGTTCGCAAACGCAGGTTGCGCAGTGAACTAAGGACCGAGTCGGCCACAACCGAGAAATCTGTCGAAGGAGGTGATCACCAATGACCCGCGTAGTAGTCGATCCCATCACCCGCATTGAAGGTCACCTGCGTATCGAAGCCGTGGTCGAAGGTGGCAAGATCACGGAGGCCTATAGCTCAGGCACGATGGTGCGCGGCTTTGAAAAGATTCTCAAGGGCCGCGACCCGCGCGATGCCTGGGCCTTTACCGAACGAGCCTGCGGCGTGTGCACGACCGTCCACGCGCTCGCCAGCGTGCGCACCGTCGAAGATGCGCTCAAAATCTCGGTGCCGCAGAACGCCGAGCTGATTCGCAACCTGATGTTCTGCACGCAGTACGTCCAGGACCACACAGTCCACTTCTATCATCTGCACGCGCTCGACTGGGTAGACATAGTCAGCGCGCTTTCCGCCGATCCGGTGGAAACGTCGCGGCTCGCCCAATCGATCTCCAGCTGGCCGAAAAGCTCGCCGGCATATTTTTCCGATCTGCAGAAGCGCCTGAAGTCCTTTGTCGACACGGGCCAGCTCGGAATCTTCGCCAACGGCTATTGGGGGCATCCCGCTTATAAGTTGCCGAAGGAGGTGAACCTGTTGGGCGTGGCCCATTACCTGGAAGCGCTGGAGTGGCAGAAAGAAATCGTCAAGATTCACACCATCTTCGGCGGGAAGAACCCACATCCGAATTACCTCGTCGGCGGTGTCCCTTGTTCTATCAATTTGAACGAGGTTAACGCCATCAACTCTGAACGGCTGAACCACGTCGGTAAGCTTATTAACGATGCGCTTACGTTTGTCGAGCAGGTCTACATTCCTGACTTGCTGGCAGTGGCCGGCTTTTACAAAGACTGGGCCGCGATTGGTGGGGGTCTGAAGAATTATCTGGCTTACGGAGATTTGCCCACCCAGGGTTACAACCACCCCGAGTCTTTCAAGTTCCCGCGCGGGGCAATTCTCGACCGGAACCTGAACGAGGTGTACGAGGTCAATGGCCGAAATGCGGAAGAGATCAAGGAGTATATCGCCCATTCATGGTACTCGTATGCCGGCGGTGACGGCGTGGGCCTGCACCCCTGGCAGGGCGAGACTGAATTCAACTATACGGGGCCTAAGCCGCCTTATGAGTACCTGAACGTAGATGGGAAATATTCCTGGATGAAAACTCCTCGCTGGAAAGATCATGCGATGGAGGTTGGGCCGCTTGCTCGTCTATTGGTGGCCTTCGCCAAAGGCAACACCGAGGTCAAGGACGTTCTCACGGAAGCGATTACGAAACTCAATGTGCCGCTGACTGCCTTGTTCTCGACACTCGGCAGGACCGCGGCCCGCGGCCTGGAAACGCGATTAGTCGTGCACTGGATGAAAGGCTTCTACGACGAGCTGGTTGCCAACATTAAAGCCGGCAACGTCACGACTTTCACTCGCGAGAAATGGGAGCCAGCTACCTGGCCGGCAACGGCGGAAGGGGTTGGCCTGACGGAGGCGCCGCGCGGGGCGCTGGCCCACTGGATCCGCATCAAGGATGCCGCGATCGACAACTACCAACTGGTAGTTCCGAGCACCTGGAACGGTTCTCCTAAGGATGCGAAGGGACAGCGTTCAGCCTATGAAGAAGCCCTGATTGGCACACCGGTGGCGAATCCCGAACAGCCGCTCGAGATCCTCAGGACGGTCCATTCGTTCGATCCATGTATCGCCTGTGCCGTGCACTTATATGACCCGGAAGGCCGGCACATGCACGACGTGCGCTTTTATTGAGGAGGACGCCATGAGTACCAATGTGAGCTCAGTTGCTTATCGACGAGTTTACGTCTGGGAGTGGCCGGTCAGGCTCTATCACTGGGTGAATGCCCTGTGCGTCCTCGCCCTGATAATTACCGGATATCTGATCGGGAATCCCATGACCATCTGGAAGGCGAATGAGGCCTACCAGCAATACTGGTTTGGCTGGGTCAGGTTCATTCACTTTGCTGCCGCCTACATTTTCTTTTTCAACTTTCTGCTGCGCATCTACTGGGGCTTTGTCGGCAACCGATTTGCGAAATGGCAGAACTTCATTCCCCACACCAGAGAGCAATATCTGGAGATCCTCAACGTTTTGAAGGTAGATATTGCGCAAGCCAAGGTGCGGGGGCCGATTTCCATTGGGCACAACGCCCTGGCCGGCGTTACTTACTTTCTTTCGTTTCTGGTTTTTCTGTTCCAGGCCGTGACCGGGTTCGCGCTCTACTCGAGCATGAGTCCCTCGTTTTTTCCACGTTTGTTTACCTGGATAGTGCCGTTGATGGGCGGCGACGCATCCGTACGCCAATGGCACCACCTGTTCATGTGGTTCTTCGTCGTTTTTACGATCGTGCACGTCTATCTGGTGGCTTATCACGATCATGTAGAAGCGCGCGGAACTGTTTCCTCAATGCTCAGTGGCTGGAAGTTTGTAAAGGAAAATGCGATCAAAAGAGAAAAAAGCGACTGAGATACTTATCCTGGGGATAGGCAACCTGTTGATGGGCGACGAAGGCGTCGGTGCTCGCGTCGCCCAACAACTCAGTACCTTTGTTTTGCCTGCAGGGATTGAGTGTCTCGACGGAGGAACCGGTGGCTTTCACCTTCTTGGGCCAATGCAACAGGCCCGGAAAGTCATTCTCGTCGATGCCACGGTTGATGGAGCGCCCGCAGGCACGGTGCGCCGTTTGCACCCCCGCTTCGCGAAAGAATATCCGCGCACGCTGACGGCCCATGACATTGGATTGAAAGATTTATTGGATGCCTTCTATTTGCTGGGCGATTCTCCGGATGTGACACTGTTCGCTATTTCAATTCCGCCCTTGCAGCAGCTGGGAATGGAGTTGTCTCCTGAAGTCAATGCCATCGTCCCGCAAGTAGCGCAGATGGCCCTTGAAGAAGCGACCGCCGTGGCGCTGAGTTCTGTCGCCTAAACAAAGCTTCTAAGCATGCATGAGTTGGCAATCACGCAGGGCATCTTGGAGATTGCCGAACGAGAGGCGGTCAGGCACAACTCCAGCCGCATCACCAGGGTCAAGTTACAAATTGGAGAATTCACCGGCGTCGTAAAAGAGGCCCTGGAGTTCTCTTTCGATGTCGTTAAGCAGGGCACGCTGGCCGCTGATGCGCAACTGGAGATTGAGGTCATCAAACTTCGTAAGCGGTGTCCTGGCTGTGACGAAGTGTTTGCGTCAACGGACCTGTTCGACTTCTTTTGCCCGTTGTGTAGTGCACCAGCGGAAATAGTCTCTGGTCGCGAGATGCAGATTGAGTATATCGATCTTGATTAGCAGGAGGCCGTCAATGCACCGCATCACAGTTGGAGCCAATATCCTTGAGGTGAACGACCAGCTCGCCGAAGAGAACCGGCAGATCTTCCAGAAGCGCGGAGTCTACGTCGTCAATATCATGTCCGCGCCGGGGGCGGGCAAGACGTCCGTCCTCGAAGAGACAATTAAGCGTATCCGCGACAAGTGTCGCCTGGGCGTAATCGAAGGCGATTTGATGACGACGCTCGACAGCGAGCGAATGGAAACGCTGGGCGTGCCCGCTTACCAGATCACGACCGGCACGGTCTGCCACCTTGACGCTCGCATGATTCATAACGCGCTGCATAGATTCAGCCTCGACGGGCTCGAACTCCTATTCATTGAAAATGTCGGCAATCTGGTTTGCCCGGCAGAGTTCAACCTTGGCGAAGAACTGAAAGTGATGGTTTACAGCACTGTCGAAGGAGCTGAGAAGCCAAAGAAGTACCCGGTAATGTTCCATGAGGCCGCGGCGGTGCTGCTTAACAAGATCGATCTGCTTCCGTACTCGGGTGTGTCACTCGAGGAGTTGCAGGGTAACGTGCTCGACGTCAGTCCCGAGGCCGAGATTTTCCCGATGTCCTGCCGCACTGGGGAGGGCGTTGATGATTGGGTTGACTGGCTGGTCCAGCGTGTGGCGAAAGCGAAAGAGATGCGGGGCGAGGCGGTAGCGATTGGAGTTTAGGGTCCCTGTCTCTAAAGTTCGCTGAATAATGCGACCAGCCTGCGGAGCCGGCGCAGCGGTCGTTCTTGTAGAGGGTTCTATGGAACACCATGCGGAGATGGGCGACTACGCTGTCACTCGCTATCGCGGGTTCGGAGCTTTTCTTGAATGGCGTCCTGGGGCTTTCGCCCCACGCTTTATGCTGACTCCTGCTCCGCGGCTGGACCCATGATTGCGCCGTTCTAGTCTGCGAAATTTGCGACCTAAGGGCCTGTTAGAAAAAGCCGCCTAAAACCCAAGGAAGGACCGAACCCTATGTGTCTGGCAGTCCCAGGAAAAATCGTCAGCATCACAGGTAACGACCCGTTGCTAAGAAGCGGCCGCGTGAACTTCGGCGGTATTGTCAAAGAAGTCAATCTCGGATACGTGCCAGAAGCGCAAGTTGATGATTACGTGATCGTCCACGTGGGCTTCGCCATCAGCACCGTTGATCAGGCGGAAGCCGAACAGGTCTTTGAGTATTTGCGACAGATGGGCGAGCTCACCGAGTTGGAGGCGGGCCCGATATGAAATACGTCGATGAATACCGCGGCGCTCAGGAGGCACAGACTTATGCACGAGCAATAGCCCGCCTGACCACGCGACCCTGGACCATCATGGAAGTCTGTGGCGGGCAGACGCATGCCATCGTCAAGTTTGGCATCGATGAGCTACTGCCACCGGCTGTCGAACTGGTCCATGGGCCTGGCTGTCCGGTGTGCGTTACCCCACTCGAGTTAATTGACAAAGCGATTGAAATTGCCGCGCGACCGGAGGTCATCTTTTGTTCGTTCGGCGATATGTTGCGCGTGCCGGGCTCGGCCAAAGACCTGTTAGTGGTGAAAGCACGCGGCGGCGATGTCCGCATCGTTTATTCGCCCATGGATGCCCTGAAAATCGCCCTCGCAAATCCGGAAAAGCAAGTGGTGTTCTTTGCCGTCGGCTTTGAAACCACCGCACCCGCGAATGCGATGGCTGTATTTCAGGCACATCAGCAGGGAGTAGAAAACTTCTCGATTCTGGTTTCACACGTCCTCGTCCCCCCGGCGATGGAAGCCATTCTCTCATCGTCAATAAATCGAGTGCAGGCATTCCTCGCTGCCGGTCATGTCTGTACCATCATGGGCTACAACGAATATGCGCCGCTCGCGGAGAAGTATCAAGTACCCATTGTGGTGACGGGATTTGAGCCATTGGACATCCTGCAAGGAGTTTACATGTGCGTCAGGCAGTTAGAAGAGGGACGCGTAGAAGTCGAGAACCAGTACACACGTTCGGTTCGCCGGGAAGGAAACGTCCCCGCGCAGAAGATAATCGCTGAAGTGTTTCGAATAGTGCCGCGGAAATGGCGTGGCGTGGGCGAGATACCGCGAAGTGGGCTGGGGCTGAGCGCCAAATATCAAAGTTTCGATGCCGAAGAGCGCTTTGGCGTCGCTAGCTACACCGCTGAAGAATCGCCTGAGTGCATTAGCGGGTTGGTGCTGCAGGGTGTGAAGAAGCCTGGTGAGTGCTCAGCTTTCGCTACCGGGTGCACACCTGAGCATCCACTGGGTGCGACGATGGTTTCGTCCGAGGGCGCCTGCGCTGCCTACTATCGTTATCGCGGGGTGCACGCGCGAGGTCTGGCCGTAGCCGGCCAGGAAGGTTGATTCATGCAAGCCGTTAAAGAATTTTCGCTCGCTTGTCCGATTCCGATCGAGCATTACCCGCACGTGCTGCTGGCACATGGTGGGGGCGGCAAGTTGATGCACCAACTGATCGAGCAGATGTTCGTATCGAGTTTCGGCAATCCTTTGATCGAGGCGCGTCACGATGGGGCGGTTTTTGCTGTTGGCCCTACCCGTCTTGCTTTCACCACCGACTCCTACGTGGTGCAGCCCCTCTTCTTTCCCGGTGGCGACATCGGAACCTTGGCGATTAACGGCACGGTTAACGATCTGGCGATGTGCGGCGCGAGGCCTCTGTACCTGAGCGCCGGCTTCATTCTCGAAGAAGGTCTGCCGATGGAAACTCTTTGGCGCGTGGTCCAATCAATGCGTGGGGCGGCGGATGCGGCCGGCGTTCAGCTTGTCACCGGCGATACGAAAGTCGTGGATCGCGGCAAGGGCGACGGCATCTTCATTAACACCGCCGGTGTCGGCGTGATTGAACACGGGCTGTGCGTGGGTCCGGACCAGGTGCGGCCGGGTGATGCGCTAGTAATTAATGGCGATCTGGGACGCCATGGCATTGCAATCATGGCGGCACGCGAAGGCCTCGAATTCGAGTGCGCCATCGAGAGTGACTGTGCGCCGTTGGCGAACATTGTGCAGGAATTGATCGCCGCCGGGGTTGAGATTCACTGTCTCCGCGATCTGACCCGCGGTGGGCTGGCCAGCGCGCTGGTCGAGATAGCCGAAGCTGCTTCGGTAAGCATCAGAATCGAGGAAGCGACAATAGCAGTGCGAGGGGACGTGCAGGGCGCCTGTGAAATTCTCGGCTTCGATCCTCTGTATCTCGCCAACGAAGGACGATTCGTCGCTTTTGTGGCGTCCCGGGATGCCGAACTTGCCCGCCGCATCATGAACGCTCATTCGCCCGGCGAGGGTGCTCGGCTTATCGGCAAAGTCGCCGGCGACTCACCTGGGACAGTTGTCATGAAGAGCCTCATTGGCGCCAACCGCGTAGTGGATATGTTCACCGGCGAACAGCTACCCCGCATCTGTTAGAAAACTCAATCTGCCAACCGGTTCCTAATCTCCATTGGCCAGCCAGACTTTCATCGCGGTAAAGCACCTGTGCAATAATGCCTCGGAGTCGTGATTGCATTGATAACGCAGCCCCCACGTTATGAGCGAAGCACAACGGAAAGCGCAGAATCAATTGCCCGACTTCGATGCCTGGGTAGATGAGCACGGCAGTTATCTCTACAAGTATGCGATGTTTCGACTGCGGGACGGCTCGGCTGCCGAAGATTGCGTGCAGGAAACCTTCCTGGCGGCTCTGAAAGCTTATCGCGGCTTTGAAGGCCGGGGATCCGAACGGACCTGGCTGGTGGGAATCCTGAAACACAAAGTCACTGACCATTTCCGCCGGCTTGCTCGCGAGGCGCCCATCGGAGAAACCGAGGACGAGTCGTTTGAGCATGACGAGTTCTTCACCAGAAGCGACCAGTGGACGAATCACTGGAACGTGAACTACGCGCCCAGCGATTGGCACACGACGCCTGAGGAATTGGTTGAGCGCAGCGATTTTTGGGAAGTTCTGCACAATTGTCTTTCGCCTCTGCCCCAGCGCACGGCCAGCGCTTTTACGCTCCGCGAGGTCGACGGTCTCAGCAGCGAAGAGATCTGTGAAGTGCTCAGCATCACAGTCAACAACCTCTGGGTGATGCTGCACCGGGCGCGTCTGCATCTGCGCAACTGTCTCGAGCGAAACTGGTTTATGAAAGAAGCGAGTCACGAAAAATGACCCTAAACGCTTACGGCAAAGTCAAACGATCCCTCAGATATTGGCTGCTGCGCCGTTTGCCGAGCTGCAAACAGACAGTCAGGGTCATGTCGGAATCTTTGGAGCGAAAACTTACCCTGCGCGAGCGGATCAACGTCAAGCTTCATCTTTGGGTCTGTCTCTGGTGCGTCTGGTATATCGAACAATTGAAACTGGTGCGCACGACCGTTCGCGCCAGGGCAGAAGATCTCGAGTCGCCGGCCCTTCCTTCCCTCTCACCCGAAGCTCGCGCGCGTATCAAACTCGCCCTTAACGACCGTCGGGACCAATAGGACCTCCAGCCCGTAAGGTTTTCCCCGTCTTCGCGACCAACCTACGTGAGGGCGAGTTTTGACTTGAAGACTCGCGCACATTTTACCAACGATGACTATGCAAATTGCCAACACTGGGTCGCACGATCATTCGCATGGCCCGAACAGGTTTGCGGTGATTCCGACTGCTGAGCGTCTGAACACCGATCCCCGGTTCAGTGGCCGCGGGGTAACGATAGCCTTCCTGGATTCGGGGTTTTGCCGGCATCCGGATTTGATCACGCCCACGAATCGCATCGCTGCTTTTCATGATGTCAGCGGCGATGAAACCCCACTCGACATTGGGCATCCGGTTGAGCCGTGGCATTGGCATGGCACCCAAACGACGGTCGCCGCGGCCGGCAACGGCCATTTGTCCGATGGAAAATATCACGGAGTTGCTGCCGGCGCGCAACTTGTACTGGTGAAGGTCAGCAAACGAGGGCGAATCAGTGAAGAGAACATCGCCAGCGGTCTTCGCTGGGTCCTGGAAAATCGCGAGCGTCTCAATATTCGCGTGCTTAACATCTCGCTGGGGGGAGACGAAGACGTTCCCTGCTCGCAAAGCACCATCGATCAGCTGGCCGAAGAAGCCATCCGTGCGGGCATCGTCGTGGTGGTCGCGGCAGGTAACTCGACTGAGAGGCCACCGATTCCCCCCGCGAACACACCCGCAGTGCTTACCGTGGGCGGCTACGATGACAACAACGAACCGGGCGGCGGCCGACAGGATCTTTATCACTCAAATTTTGGCATCACTGCGGACGGAACTGTAAAGCCCGAGATCATTGCGCCGGCAATGTGGGTAGCCGCGCCAATTCTGCCAGCAACGCCATCGTACGAACGAGCCGAAGCGTTATCGAGACTAGCGGCCGCGGCGGATTATCAACTCTCCAGCCTGGCACGAGAGCTTGAGGACGAGGCCGAGCTTCCCGCACAGCTGAGGTCAGCGGACGCTACCAGGATCAGAGCGTTTGTTGAGTCTGCCTTACAGCAACTGAAGATTGTTGCGGCCCACTATCAGCATGTTGACGGCACTTCGTTCGCCGCCCCGATTGTTACTTCGATTGTGGCCCAGATGATCGAAGCGAATCCCGGATTGACGCCGGGCGCGATTAAGAACATTTTGCTTTCGACGGCGGACCGAATAACCACTGCACCAGCCATCCGCCAGGGATATGGGGTGATAAACGCGCGTCGTGCGTTGGCGCTGGCGCAGCGCGAACAGCACGGGCTGAATATCGTGGGTTGTGGCCCGCCTCGAGTCAGGAGCGGCCGGCTGTTATTTGTCTATCACGACGATACGGCTGCGAGTGTGGCCCTGGCCGGCGACTTCAACGGCTGGGATGGTGCTACGACGCCGCTGGTGAAAGACGGCTCGGGACTTTGGTTTGCAGAGATTGAAGCTCCCAAGGCGGGACGCTATCAATACAAGTTTATTGTGGATGAACGCCGCTGGATTGAAGATCCAAGCAACGGCATGAAGGCGCCTGACAATTATGGAGGTCTGAACTCAGTCTTCGCGCTTGAATAAGATAAGGAAGATTTTGAAAACCTATCTGGACGGGAAAAAATGGGTTAGAAGGCGGCTTTTGTGCATGCTGCAGCCCTGCCAGGAAATGGTTCCGCTGATGTCTGAATCACTGGAACGACGACTCAAACCCGTGGAACAACTGAAACTCAGACTGCACCTGGTGGTCTGCGTCTGGTGTGCCCGTTATCTCAAACAGATAAAGTTCATCAGACGGCTTGCTCGACAACGGACGGCCTCCGCAACTCTTCAACGGGATGCCTCATGTGTTGGTCTCACAGTCAAAGCTCGTGAACGCATTGCCACAGCGCTTGCACAAACTCCGGAAGACTACCATCCAAACCAGGCAGCGGAATGAAACAGGGTTCATCTTGGATGAATCCAAATAATGGCCCAGGTTGCGAAGCACACGGCCGCATAGGGCCCAGGGTTAAGCGAGCAATCCTCGGGTTCGTTGTTCCTATGGAGCGGATCCTTCCGTTCCGCTTGGCTTCCACCTCCACTATCTGCTTTCGCCGGTCAGCTGTTCCCAAACTCGCATGTCAAAAACTGAATCTCAGCCAGAGACCCACCACGCTGTAAGGAAACGAAGGCCACTGCGACTAGTACCATGACTGAAGGAGTTACTTCAGCCGGAAACGAGTCAAAAGCAAGCGAGGTTCGCGCGAGGTCGCGCTATTAGCAAGATGGAACTGACTAGTTCTGAAAATGTCAGTGCGTTCGATCGCTTGCGCCGGCGAGTGATGATGCCGGAACCCTGGACTGGCGCAAAAACAAGCAGCGTTTCGCACCGGTGGAGCGAGCAAATGATCGAAGCCTTAAAGGCACATTGGCCGGAGTATTTGATGGAAGCGGTCGAGCTGGGTGTGTTTATGTTCGCGGCCTGCGCCTTTACAGTCCTGCTGTTTCACCCAGCTTCTCCGGTCACTTGCGATATTCAGAATGTAATCGTGCGAAGACTGTTGATGGGAGTCGCGATGGGCGCTACGGCCGTTGCTCTCATCTTTTCGCCGTTAGGGAAACGATCGGGGGCGCATTTTAACCCGGCTGTCACGTTGACTTACCTGCGGCTGGGCAAGATCGCTGTCTGGGATGCAGGGCTCTACATCTTGTTTCAATTTGCCGGAGGCATTATCGGGGTCCTGGTTGCAGCCCCACTGCTCGGAAATCCATTAGCTCACGCGGCAGTAAACTACGCCGTTACGGTACCTGGTCCAAGTGGTCCCGCGCCTGCATTTCTCGCCGAGCTGACGATCACTTTCATCCTGATGTCAGTGGTCCTGATTGTTTCAAACACAAAGCGATTAAGTCGGTGGACCGGACTATTTGCTGGGGGATTGGTCGCAACTTACATCATTCTCGAGTCCCCAATTTCCGGCATGAGCATGAATCCGGCGCGCACCCTGGGCTCCGCTTTTGGAGCAAATCTCTGGACTTCGCTTTGGATTTATTTCACGGCGCCACCACTGGGAATGCTGTTGGCGGCCGAGATCTACCAGAGGGTCAGGGGCGGGGAGGCAGTGGCGTGCGCCAAGCTCCATCACCACAACAATCAACGATGCATCTTCCGATGCAGTTTTCAGGGTTAAACGAAAACCATGGCCAAAGGGGCAACAACGATGAATTTCGAATTTCGAATTGCGGATTGCGGATTTCCAAATCAGTTGGCGAGCGTTTTGCAAACCGCGAAGGAACGTTCCGAAGTGCGCCATTCGAATTCCGAAATTCCTCAGCGCCTTTTCGACCAGACACGACTTTGCACAAACACACTTTGAGAGAAGGAGATTCAGTCATGAAGAATCGTAGGCTTGCAATCAATCTGCTGCTGCTCGCTGTAGCTATGCTCGGTCAGTTTGTCGTTGCCACGGCAACCAGGCAGCGCAGCGCCAAACAAACAAAGTTCACCGTACGGGTAGAAAATATTTCGGCGCCCGATGCCCAAACGGCTTCCAATGGCGCCAAATGGTCCTTCGCGCTTTCGCCTGGACTCTGGGTCTTGCACGACAGGAAATCCGGGCTTTTTACCGAGGGCAGGGCAGCCAGCAAAGGCCTCGAGTCGCAGGCTGAAGATGGCGATCCTTCCGGACTCGTCAATCTGCTGGCGATGAATCATCACGCTTCGGCACTCCAGGGGGTTTTCAATACGCCCATTGGCATGATGGGCCCCGGCCCAATCCGCCCAGGCGAGAAGTACGAATTCAGTTTTAGCGCCAGTCCCGGAATGAAGCTTTCGCTGACCATGATGAATGGGCAGTCGAACGACGAGTTTTATGCTGCGGATGAAAACGGCATTGCTTTGTTCGATTCCCGAGGCATGGCGCTGAGCGGGGACGTCACCAGCAAGTTCATCCTATGGGATGCCGGTACCGAAGTGAACGAGGAACTTGGCATCGGGCCGAACCAGGGACCGCGGCAGAAAGGTATGAATACAGGCCCCGACGAGCACAGCGTAGTCACCCGCGCGAAGAAGGAAGCGATCTACACCAGAAACACCGAACTCTTCCGGGTCACGATCAGCGCTGAAAACGGAATGTAATCAACGCAGAGATTGGCCGCCGGCCTGTGGGGCCTGGGACACCCCGGCTGTCACCGTTGCGGAAGGAGAAGAACCATGAAGTCAACTTTGAAGATCGCAACCGTCACCTTGGCGCTGCTGCTAACGACCACCGTCGTAAATGCGCAAACGGCCGACAGGAAAACGCTGACGATTGAAGGCGCAAAAAAGGTAATTGCGGCCTCGGTCGCCTACGCGCGGAAGAACAACGCGCCGGGTGGGGTCATCGCAGTCGTCGACGACGGTGGCAACTTGATGGCGCTCGAACGGCTGGATGGCACCTTCGCCGCAGGGGCCACCATCTCGATTGGAAAAGCCCGGACCGCCGCGCTCTTCAAACGACCCACTAAAGCCTTTGAAGACATTGTCAAGAACGGGCGCACCGCGATGGTTGCATTGCCTGACAGCTTGTTCACCCCGTTGCAAGGCGGCATTCCCATCGTTGTTGACGGCCAGATCGTGGGCGGAGTCGGTGTCAGTGGGGCGTCGAGCGCGCAGCAGGATGAAGAGTTGGCAATCGCCGGGGCAAACGCGCTATCGGGCGACGTAAAGATGGGCGACACGAAGCAAAGGGGCAACTCACCAGTGCTTTTCTTTGACAGTCGTCAGGTCTCCGCGTCTTTTGCGACAGGCGCCGCGCTGCTCGATGGAACAAGCCGGAACTACATGGTTCATACCAGCCGTCGCGACAAACCCGGTCTGGCCGAGATTCACACGCTCGATACCGACATCATTTACGTAGTGGAGGGCACGGCCACTCTCGTTACTGGTGGGAGCGCCGTCGCGACGCAAGAGGTTGCTTCAAATGAGATTCGCGGCTCGCATATCGAGGGTGGCGAAACCCGCCAGTTGTCCAAAGGCGACGTCATTATCGTTCCCAACAACACGCCGCACTGGTTCAAGGAAGTAAGCGGCAGGTTTTTATACTACACGATCAAGGTTCGTTAGAAGGCGGGCCTGCCATCCGCAGTCCGCCACGAAACCGGGTGCGGTGCTGCGGTAGAGAGAGAGGTGTCCAATGAATTCACGAAGACTGATTCAAGGTGCTTTCCTGCTGGTAATTGCGGTCTCGCTGTATGTCGGGTTGGCGCGAGCATCGGCGTTACGGGGAAAGACATCGGCCGATGTTCCGGCCGGCAAGCCTGAGGCGACGATTGATCTGGCGACGGCCGATGGTGTCGGGTTGGTGAAAGGCGAATGGCGTTACAGCGACACGAAGATCATCGAGGCCGATTTTCGCGGTCCTGGCGCCGACCGGCAGCCGACCGGTTCCGCAGTCAGGACCTATGACTACACGCCGCACGCCGGCGGCGCCGACTTTGACGATTCCAAATGGGAGGCCATTAGCCCGACAACTTTGGACCAACGACGCGGTAGGGGCCGCCTCGGCTTCAACTGGTACCGCCTCAGGCTGACAGTGCCGGAGCGAATCGGGGACTTCGATCCGACCGGCTCTACCGCGGTGTTTGAGACGTCGCTGGACGATTACGCCGAGATCTGGGTCGATGGAGAACTTTCTCGGGCGTTAGGCCAGTCGGGTGGATCGGTGATTGCCGGATGGAATGCGGACAATCATTTAATCGTAGGCCGCAACGTCAAGCCGGGCCAGCAAATTCAACTGGCGATCTTCGGCATCAACGGCCCACTCTCGAATCCACCGACAAACTTCATCTACCTGCGCTATGCGAAACTCAGTTTCTATAGAGCAGCGCCCGGTCCAGTGGCCCTGACGCCAAGCGAGGTTAACGTTGAAGTGGAGCGCAACGATCCGGCAATGAATGAAGTTGTCGGGCCAAATCCGAAAGTCTTCAAGCTCGCCGAAGGGTTCAAGTTCACCGAAGGACCAGTCTGGGTAAATAAAGATAGCGGTTATCTGCTGTTCAGCGATCCAAATGCGAACACCATCTACAAGTACGCGCCGCAGGGAAATGACGAAGGTAAACTTGAAGTCTTTCGCACGCCGAGTGGGTATTCCGGCGCCGACATCGCTGAATACGGGCAGCCGGGCTCGAACGGTCTGACACTCGATCCGCAGGGGCGTCTGACCATTAATCAACACGGCAACCATCGGGTCGTGCGGGTAGAGAAGGACGGCCGCGAAACGATACTGGCCGATAGTTACCAGGGCAAACGGCTCAACAGTCCAAACGATCTGGTTTATCGATCCGACGGCACGCTGTTCTTTACCGATCCGCCGTTTGGTTTTCCCAAAGCTTTTTCAGATGCGCGCAAGCAATTGCCTTTCAGCGGCGTCTATTCGATTTACAAAGGCAAACTGCAACTGGTGAGCAAAGACTTCAGCGGGCCTAACGGCATTGCCCTCTCTCCCGACGAGAAGTATCTCTACCTCGGCAACTGGCCGCGTGCGATTACAGGCCAGCAACCACCCCCCGGCGACGACCCGGTCAGCGAAATCGGGGAGCAGCACAAGGCGATCATGCGTTACGAAGTGCAGGCCGACGGCACGCTCCGCAACGGCAAGCTCTTTTTCGATTTCACGAGCGCGCCGGGCGAAGATGGTCTCGACGGGATCAAGGTCGACCAGAAAGGCAATCTTTATGTCTCGGCGCCGGGTGGTCTGTGGGTGATCTCGCCCGAAGGCAAACACCTGGGCACGATCATCACGCCACTCCACCCACACAACATGGCCTGGGGCGACGCGGATGGAAAGACTCTGTATCTGTGCGCGCGTACGGGGCTTTATCGCATCGGTTTGCATATCGCCGGCGTACGGCCGTGAATTTATCAACCAGGACCCGAAGGATTCAGCGATGGTTATCGAATTGGAGTCCGAGAATCGAGGCAGATTGATCCGCGGGCTGGGCGAGTTCTTTATTCGCTATGGTCTGGTGCTCGTGCTGGGCTGGATCGGAGCCATGAAATTTACTGCTTATGAAGCTGCGGGCATCAAGTCGCTGGTTGAAACCAGCCCATTAATGAGCTGGATGTACAAGGCTCTAAGTTTGCAAGCCACTTCGAATGTGATCGGCGTCGCCGAGCTGACCGCAGCGCTACTGATTGCGATCCGACCACTGTCACCAAGGCTCTCGGCGATTGGCAGCGTTCTTGCCGTTTTCACGTTCCTGGCAACCCTGAGTTTCCTGTTCTCTCTACCCGGTTGGGAGAAGACTCTCGGCGGATTTCCAGCGCTTTCGGGTTCGGGCGGATTTCTTTTAAAAGACGTAGTGCTGTTAGGTGCAGCGCTCTTCACACTTGGCGATTCGCTTACAGCAGCCAGCCATTAACCGCCCGCCCAGCTTCAATCAAAGGAGGAGCGAAAACATGGTCAACATCGATGAAGTAGTTGAGAGAATCCTCCGCCGGCGCGCCGTCATACCCGAAGGGCGGAGCGCACTGGTCGGTATCAGCGGGATCGACGGCTGCGGCAAGGGATATGTTGCCAGGCAGATTGAAGCGCGGCTGGCCCTGCATACGGTCGCGGTCGCGACCATCAACGCGGACGGCTGGCTCAACCTGCCAGATAAACGTTTCGCCAGCAGCAAGCCGGCAGAACATTATTATGAAAACGCAATTCGCTTCGACGAGTTTTTTTCTCAGTTGCTGTTACCCCTGCGCGATCACCGCTCGGTCCACCTGGAAGCGGACTTTACCGAGGAGACGGCCAGCAGTTACCGCAAGCACACTTACTGCTTCAAGAGCATCAGCATAATCCTGGTAGAGGGCATTTTTCTCTTTAAGCGTGAGCAGCGCAAGCTGTTCGATCTGGCCCTGTGGGTCGACTGTTCGTTTTCGACGGCCATGGCGCGCGCTCTGGAACGAGCGCAGGAAGGGTTATCCTCGGCGGACACGATTAGGGCCTACGACACGGTCTATTTTCCGGCCCAAAGAATTCACCTGGACCGCGACAACCCGCGAGGAGCGGCCGATCTGATTCTCGACAATGATGTTTACCTCGGCCGGTATTCCTGGCCCGTGCAATCTCTCCGCAGGTACGCTCGCGCCCACTGAACAGGGAAGCCACGGCCCGTCTGTTTACGGCTGGGCCGCTCTATTTTATAATGCCAACCCTCGGCATGGACCACTGTCTGGCTGGCAACAACGAAAACCGAGGTTGGTGAAATGGCCCCCCTAATACCTGCCAACGATTATGAACGACTGGCGGCACTCCGCCGCTTCGATGTGGTGGGCTCGCTGCCGGAGCAGGAGTTTGATGATCTCGTCCTGATTGCGTCGCAGATCTGCGGCGCGCCCATAGCATTGGTTAGCTTCCTGGAAGCAGATCGGCAGTGGTTTAAGGCCAGACTTGGTCTCACCGTTTCTGAAACACCGCGAGAGATTGCCTTCTGCTCCCACGCGATTCAGCAAACAGATTTAATGGTGGTGAACGACGCGCGTGCCGACCAGCGGTTTGCAAACAACCCCCTGGTCACTGGAGAACCGCAGGTGCGCTTTTATGCGGGGATGCCACTGATAACCCCTGATGGCTTCGCCCTCGGCACACTATGCGTGATCGATCGCGAACCGCGAGAGTTGACGACAGAGCAAGCTGATGCACTGCGAGCTTTGGGACGACAGGTGGTGACCCTGCTGGAACTGCGTCGCACGCGCACCGCGCTTGATTCGACTGTGAGCGAGCGTAAGCACCAGGAAGAGAAGCTGCGCGAGAGCGAAGAGTTCAAGACGAGACTGATCGAAAACAGTAAAGACTGCATCAAGGTGCTTGATCTGGACGGCCGGCTGCTTTCGCTGAATGCCGGCGGCCGGGAGGTGCTGGAGATCTGCGACTTCGACGCGGTCTGCGGCCGCGTTTGGGAAGAGTTCTGGCAAGGGCGCGATCGCGAAGCTTGTCATGCGGCGCTGGAGACGGCGCGGCGGGGTGGTGTCGGAAGGTTCATTGGTTTTTTCCCGACAGTTGAAACACGTAAGCCCATGTGGTGGGACGTCGTCGTCAGTGCGATCCAGGGCACGAATGGGAAACCAGAGCGACTGCTGGCCGTCTCACGCGACGTCACGCAGGGCCGCTATGCTGAGGAATTGCTCAGCGCCATAACCCAGGGCACCGTCGCTGTAACTGGGCGTGAATTCTTTCGGTCCCTGGTGCAGCACGTCGCCAAAGCGCTCTTCGTGCGCTACGCCTTCGTGGCCGAATGCCTCCCCAACCGCCGCGCGCGATCGTTGGCATTCTGGAACAGCGATCATTTTGATTCCGACTTTGAATACGAACTGGCCGGCACACCGTGCATGAACGTCGCCAGGGGCGAGCCGTGCCAATATGGCGAGAATCTGCAACAGCTCTTTCCTGAAGATATAGGCCTGGTAGAAATGGAGGCGCAGAGCTATCTTGGCGTGCCGTTATTCAGTTCTGAGCATCGTGTAATCGGGCACCTGGTAATCATTGATGACAAGCCCATGCCGCGCGAGCCGCTGGCGATTTCCGTGCTTGAGACTTTTGCCGCGCGCGCCGGGGCCGAGTTGGTGCGCCAGCAAGCCGACGTGGAGCTGAGCCGGCTGAGTCAGGAGAGAGAAGCCTTAATTAACGTCAATCGTGCCATCGGGCGGCATCTGCACCGCGACGAGTTGTTCGGAGCCCTGGCCTCCTGCCTCAAAGATGTTTTTGAAACCGATCGCTTTGGGATCGAAATTCCCATCGAAGGCGATCGGCTGCAGGGACACCTACTGACGCCGAGTGGCGCGGCCCGGGAGCCGACCCGTGTAAAGGTCTTGCCGGCCAGAGGTACTGCGTGCGACTGGGTACTGCAGAGCCGTCAATGGCTCGTTTTCGCCACGCGTGAGGAACTGCGTGAGCAGTTTCCCCTCACTTTCGCCGTGATGGCCACGGAGGGCATGGAATCGCTCTGCGCGATGCCGCTGGTCAGCGACGATAAAGCAACGGGAGTTCTTTTTTTCATGGCCGCGCGGAAGTCGGCCTACAGCAATTTGCGGCGGGGCCTGCTCGAACAGGTAAATAGTGCTGTGGCGGTGGCCCTGGACGACTGCCTGGCCCACGAGGAAGTCCGGAAGTTGCGTGACCGTCTGGCAGCGGAGAACGCTTACCTGCAGGAAGAGATCCGCAGCGAACACAACTTCGACGAAATCGTCGGCCACAGCCCCACGCTACTGGCTGTCCTCCGTCAAATAGATCAAGTGGCCGCAACCGATGCGACCGTGCTGATCTCCGGTGAGACCGGCACCGGAAAGGAGCTGGTGGCCCGCGCGATTCACAACGCGAGCAGCCGCAAGGAACGGCCTTTGGTGAAAGTCAATTGCGCCGCCATCTCAGCCGGCCTGGTCGAAAGCGAACTCTTTGGACACGTGAAAGGCGCCTTCACCGGCGCCATCGACCGGCGCACCGGCCGGTTTGAATTGGCCGACGGCGGGACAATCTTTCTTGACGAAGTTGGTGAACTGCCCCTCGACACCCAGGTCAAGCTGCTGCGCGTCTTGCAGGAGCAGGAATTTGAGCCCGTCGGTAGCAGCAAGTCAGTGAGCGTAGACGTTCGCATCATTGCCGCTACCAACCGTGATCTGCTCGAGGCCGTTCGGGCGGGAGGCTTTCGCGAGGATCTCTTCTATCGTCTGAATGTTTTCCCGATTCAGGTACCGCCTCTGCGCGAACGAGTTGAGGACGTGCCGCTGCTGGCGATGTTCTTTGCCGCGCAGTTTGCCCAGAGGTTTGATAAAAAGATCGAGGCCATCTCGCAAGACGCCATGGCGCAACTGAGTTCTTATTCCTGGCCAGGGAATATCCGCGAGTTGCAGAACATTATCGAGCGGGCTGTCGTGCTCTGCAGGTCAAACATACTCACACTTGCTACTGACCTGTCGTCACTCGCCCGGGCGGACAATGGCCCCCGCCAATCCCGTGGCGCAGCAGCGGGCGCCGGCCAGCAATGGGGTGAATCTGTCGCCAGGCTGCCAGCCACTCTCGCAGACGTTGAGCGACGTCACGTCCTCTCAGTTCTTCAGCAAACCGGCTGGAAGATTGATGGCCAAAACGGAGCTGCCCGCGCCCTCAATCTGCACCCCAACACTCTCCGTAGCCGGCTAAAGAAGCTTGGCATCCAACGGCCGGCCTAACGATATTTCGTGGGCTTCGTGAGTTCACCTGGCCGAGGCCTCACGAAATATCGTGCTCTCCTCGCGCTCCTATCCAAGAGAAATCCGTCTTTTCCGCCCAGTATTTACTAAATCGAGGACCAAGTCTGGTTTGGCAAGGGTCTTGCACTGTGTTCCGGGCAAGTGACAAGAGCCATGCTGAGAATCTCCAAAATCGAGACCACAAAGAGTTCCGTGACCCTAAGATTGGAAGGCCGCATGACCGGCCCGTGGGTGGGTGAAGTCCGAAACTTCTGCCAACAATTTTTGGGCAACGGTCGGCGTCTAAATCTTAATCTCGCTCAACTTTCGTTTGTTGATCGTGAGGGAATAAAGCTCTTGCAGGATCTGATCACGCGCGGGGTCGCGCTGAAAGGTTATTCGCCGTTTATTGCTGAACGGCTGAGGGAGGTCGCGGCGAATGATGAATAACAATCTGTCCAACCCAGAGAAATGGATGGAAGACCACGGCGATTATCTTTACCGTTTTGCCATGTTTCGACTGCGAAACCAGCAGGTGGCGGAAGATGCGGTCCAGGAGACGCTGCTCGCCGCCCTGCGTGCGCGCAAAAGCTTTCGCGGGCAAGGATCAGAGCGCACCTGGCTGGTAGGTATTTTGAAGCACAAGATTATGGATCATTTTCGCTTTGCGGCACGCTGGCAATCGCTCGCCGGGGAAGACGAAGTTTTCCTTACGCAAAATGATCCCTTTCAGTCCACCGGGGAATTCGCCGGTCATTGGAAATCGCCAGACGCTCCCAGCGAGTGGCACACCAGCGCCGACGCCCTGATGGAGAACAAAGAATTCTGGGCGACGCTGAGAAACGGCTTAAATGAGTTGCCGGAAAGTACTGCAGCCGCTTTCATGCTTCGTGAGATCGACGGTCTCTCAACAGAAGAGATTTGCGATGCTCTGGCAATCTCGCGAGCGAACTTTTGGGTCATGCTGCACCGGGCGCGCCTATTTCTGCAGCGGTTCCTCCAAGTTAATTGGTTTGAGGCGCCAGAGGCCGCGCGGCTGGCGGACCTCAAAGCACGCCCGCGGATGTCAATACGGCCGCCTGTAAGTTTTGCCTCACACCAGCGACTAACTGCCTGAGCGCGCGATTTAGGTCACACAGCCCAACAAAGGGCGAGTAACCAGCGCTCGACGGAATCAGCAAAATCAATTCATTTTCGCAAGGAGACCACAAATGTCATCACGCAAAAAGATTCTAGCCGCATTAGTACTGGTAGCAGCCGCCGGCGCCTGGTACGCCTTTCGGCCGGAGCGGCTCTTCATTAACCAAAAAGTGAACGAACAATTTCCAACCGCTGCAGCCGCTAACGCGGCTCCGCTGAAGCTGGCTTCGGGTGAATTTCACGCCGGCGCGCACGAAACAACGGGTACGGCCGCGATCTTCAAGCTGAACGACGGCAAAAGAACGCTACGCCTGACTAACTTCG
>DAIMCP010000010.1:43120-95603 GCA_036726305.1 Pyrinomonadaceae bacterium
GCCGCGATCTTCAAGCTGAACGACGGCAAAAGAACGCTACGCCTGACTAACTTCGCAACCTCGAATGGTCCGGATGTGCATGTCTATCTCGTGGCCGCTGCGGATGCGAAGGACAACGACACCGTAAAGACCGCGGGATTTGTTGAGCTGGGATCTTTAAAGGGAAACATTGGCGACCAGAACTACGATGTTCCCGCCAACGTCGATTTGGCAAAGTATCGCGCCGTGACCATCTGGTGCGCGCGGTTCGGGGTCAATTTTGGCACTGCCCCATTGATGAATGACTCGATGCAATCGATGAATCGCTAAGCAGAGTTTCAAAAAATTCATTGTCCAAACGTTCTGCCAGGGATCCAGACGGAGCGAATAATGCTAAGCAGTAACCACTACGAAGTCATCATCATAGGCACGGGGGCGGGGGGCGGGACGCTTGCCTATGCGCTGGCGGGCACGGGCAAGCGCATCCTGCTGCTGGAACGGGGGCCCTATGTTCCGCGCGAGAAGGACAACTGGAGCACGCGCGCGGTTAATCTCGACGGCAAATACAACACAAAGGAATCGTGGTTAGACAAAGACGGCGAGGTCCTGCATCCGCATACGAATTATTTTGTTGGCGGCAATACGAAGTTCTACGGTTCGGCGCTTTTTCGCCTGCGCCAGGAGGATTTCGGCGCAATCCGCCATCACGGCGGCATCTCTCCCGCCTGGCCCATCAGCTATGACGAGCTGGAGCCGTATTACACAGAGGCAGAAAGTCTCTATCACGTGCACGGCAATCGTGGCGAAGACCCGACCGAGCCGTGGGCGAGCGCGCCGTACCGTTATCCCGCAGTCAGTCATGAGCCGCGCATACAACACCTGGCGGAAGATTTCCTGCGGGCGGGGTTGAAACCATTTCACGTGCCGCTGGGGATCATGATCGACGAAAAGGCTCCGCGTACGAGTGCCTGCATTCGCTGTAATACCTGCGATGGCCATCCCTGCCTGATTAATGCGAAGTCAGACGCGCAGGTTGTCTGTGTCGATCCGGCGCTCAAACATAAAAATGTTTCGCTGCTGACGGACGCACAGGTGCTGAAGTTGGAAACCAACGGCAACGCTCGCGAAGTGAGCAAGGTTATCGTCAAACGCCAGGATGCCATCGAAGAGTATTCAGGCGACATCGTCGTCGTTTCCTGCGGGGCGGTAAATTCAGCCGCGCTGTTGTTGCGCTCAGCGAGCGACAAGCACCCGAATGGACTGGCCAACGGTTCAGATACGGTGGGCCGTCACTACATGGGACATATCAACTCCGTGCTGATGGCCCTTTCTAAATGCCCGAACCCAACAGTGTTTCAAAAGACGCTGGCAGTTAACGACTTCTACCTTGGCTCGAAGGACTGGGATTATCCGATGGGGCACATTTCCTTCGTGGGCAAGCTCGACGCAGATACTTTGCGCGCGGGGGCGCCGAAGATCGCGCCGGGCTGGACCCTGGAGCTGATGGCTAAACACTCGCTGGACTTCTGGCTAACGTCGGAAGATTTGCCTGATCCGAACAATCGCGTCACGTTGAATCGCCAGGGCGAAATCGTCGTCAACTACACGCTCAACAATGTGGCCGGTCATGATCGGCTCAAAGCGCATTTGCAAAATGCGATGAAGCAGGGAACCTGCGATGTGCACGGTTACGAGTGTCATCAGGGACTGTTCGCGCGCAACCTTTACCTGGGCCAGCGTTTGCCGCTGGCCGCCGTCGCGCATCAGAATGGCACGGTGCGCTTTGGCAACGACCCGAAGACCTCCGCGCTCGACCGCAACTGCAAGGCACACGAGCTCGACAATCTTTACGTTGTTGATGCGAGTTTCTTTCCTTCCAGTGGCGCGGTCAATCCCGCGCTAACCATCATGGCCAACGCGTTGCGCGTGGCGGATCACTTGAAGGAGCGACTGGGGTGAAACCAAGAGATAAGGACATGAAGACACGAGGACGCGGAGACGGGGAGACGCGGAGACGCGGAGCCCGGATTATTATTTGTCTGCTGCTGGCCCTAGCGTCAATCTCTGCGTCCCCATTCGGCGCGTCCCCGCGTCTCACGGTCTCCGCTCAACGCCTCCCCGTTTCCGCAGCTCCCGAAACGGTAATCCGGGTTGACGCCGTCGGCATGACCGTCAGTGATATGGATCGCTCGATTGACTTTTTCTCGCAGATCCTTTCATTTGAAAAAATTTCAGACGTAGAAGTGGCGGGCGAAGATTATGAGCACCTCGAAGGTTTGTTCGGCTTGCGCATGCGCGTGGTCCGGCTGAAGCTCGGCGAAGAGTTCATCACGCTGACCGAGTACCTGGCGCCACGGGGCCGTCCGATTCCGGTTGACTCGCGCAGCAACGATCATTGGTTTCAGCATTTCGCGATCATTACCAGCGACATGGACAAAGCCTACGCCAGGCTGCGCCAGCACAAAGTCGAGCACGCGTCTTCCGGCCCGCAGCGCCTACCCGACTGGAACAAAAATGCCGCCGGCATAAAAGCCTTTTATTTTCGCGATCCCGACGGTCACAATCTGGAGATTCTGGAGTTTCCGGCCGGGAAGGGCGCTGCGAAATGGCATCGTTCCGGCGATAAGCTGTTTTTGGGAATCGATCACACAGCAATTGTCGTGAGCGATACCGAAGCCAGCTTGAAGTTTTATCGCGATGTGCTGGGGATGAGCATTGCCGGTGAAAGCGAAAACTACGGCACCGAACAGGAGCACTTGAACAACGTTTTTGGGGCACGCCTGCGCATCACTTCTATGCACGCGACGGGTGGCGGGCCAGGCATTGAGTTTCTTGAGTATCTGGCGCCACGGAACGGTCGACCGTTCCCGGCTGACGAACGCGCCAGTGACCTGATGCATTGGCAAACAACGCTGACGGTGTCTGATGCCGAAGCCGCGGCGCTAAGGTTGAAAGCGAACCGCGCGACCTTTGTTTCACCCGGTATGGTGCACCTGGGCCGCGGTGAGTTGGGTTTCAAAAAAGCCTTGCAGGTGCGTGACCCGGACGGACACGTGATGGAGTTGATCGAAAACGCAATGCGGACGGCAGGAAACAATTAACTGGCATCAGACCGATATCAAAATCATGATAAATAACCCAAATGTACCGACCGCTGAAGACCGCCGGCTCGAAGAATCACGCGACCGCAAAACGTATTGGAAGCGCTGGGGCCCTTATGTGAGCGAGCGCGCCTGGGGCACCGTGCGCGAAGACTATAGCCCGGGCGGAACGGCCTGGGATTATTTTCCCCACGATCACGCGCGTTCGCGGGCGTACCGTTGGAACGAGGACGGTCTGGCCGGCATCTGCGATCGTCATCAGATGATCTGCTTTGCGCTGGCGTTGTGGAACGGTCGCGACCCGATCTTGAAAGAGCGTCTGTTTGGGTTGACCGGCAACGAAGGCAATCACGGTGAAGACGTCAAAGAGTACTACTTCTATCTCGATTCGACGCCGACACACTCGTACATGAAATACCTATATAAGTACCCACAGGCAGAATTTCCTTACGCGCGCCTGGTAGAAGAGAACCGCAGACGCAGCAAGCATGATCCTGAATTCGAGCTGATGGACACGGGCGTGTTTGACGACGATCGTTATTTTGATGTGCTGGTTGAATACGCAAAGGCCGACGCCGAGGATATCGTCATCAAGATCACGGCAGCGAATCGCGGTTCCGAAGCAGCTGAGCTTCACCTGCTGCCTACCGTCTGGTTCCGCAATCGCTGGAGCTGGGGTGAGAACAACGATCCAAAGCCGGTCGCACGCAACGCTTCGAGAGCGAATGGCCCGGCCACAATCGAACTCGAACATTTCATCCTCGGCACTCGACGTCTCTATTGTGAAGGGAAACCGGACCTGCTCTTCACTGAAAATGAAACTAACACTGAGCGACTTTTCAATTC
This sequence comes from Pyrinomonadaceae bacterium, assembly GCA_036726305.1. Lineage (GTDB taxonomy): Bacteria > Acidobacteriota > Blastocatellia > Pyrinomonadales > Pyrinomonadaceae > JAOAPY01. The sequence continues at coordinate 47,047 of DAIMCP010000010.1, forward strand.
CGCAAACTCGTCGCCGTTCGTCAAAGATGCGTTCCACAATTACGTCGTCCACGGACGGCAGGATGCGGTGAATCCTGAGCAAACAGGAACGAAAGCGGCCGCGCGTTACGCGCTCACTATCGCACCCGGTGAATCGGCCACCATTCGTCTGCGACTAACAGCCTCTGAAATCAAGAACAATGCGAAGAGGTTCGGAGAAGACTTTGACAAACTCTTCGCGGCCAGACAGCGGGAGGCGGATGAGTTTTACGCGCAGGTGATTCCGCAAAATCTGTCGCTCGACGCTCGCAACGTCATGCGGCAGGCTTTCGCGGGAATGCTTTGGTCCAAGCAGTTCTATCACTACGTCGTTAAGCAATGGCTGGAAGGCGACCCGAAGACGCCTCCACCGCCAAAGGAGCGCCTTAACGGCCGCAATCATCAATGGGCGCATCTCTACAACGCCGATGTCATCTCCATGCCGGACAAGTGGGAATATCCCTGGTATGCCGCCTGGGACCTGGCATTTCATTGCATACCCCTCGCGTTAATCGATCCGGAGTTTGCGAAAGAGCAGCTCGTGCTAATGACCCGCGAGTGGTATATGCATCCGAACGGACAGTTGCCGGCCTACGAGTGGGCGCTGGGCGATGTGAACCCGCCCGTGCATGCCTGGGCCGCCTGGCGTGTTTATAAGATCGACAAGAAACGGAACGGCAAAGGCGATCGCAAATTTCTCGAGCGGGTCTTTCACAAGCTGATGCTCAACTTCACCTGGTGGGTGAACCGCAAGGATACTGAAGGCAATAATCTGTTTGAAGGCGGCTTCCTCGGGCTCGACAACATTGGCGTCTTTGATCGCAGCGCGGCGTTGCCCACCGGCGGTTATATAGAACAGTCAGACGGCACGAGTTGGATGGCGATGTTCACGTTGAATCTGCTGGCGATCGCAATGGAGTTGGCGCACGAAGATCCGGTTTACGAAGACGTGGCCAGTAAGTTTTGGGAGCACTTTATTTACATCGCGCACGCGATGAATCACCTGGGCAATGACGGCGTTGAGCTCTGGAATGAGGAAGACGGTTTCTTCTACGACGTGCTGCACCTGCCCGACGGCGGCCATTTTCCGCTGAAAGTGCGTTCGATGGTTGGTCTGATCCCGTTATTCGCCATCGAAACGTTGGAGGCGGAAAGCCTGGAGCGTCTACCAGAATTCAAGAAACGCCTCGAATGGTTCATCGACAACCGTCCCGACCTGACCGGCAATGTCGCCTGCATGCGCACCCCCGGAAAGGGCGAGCGGCGTTTGCTCTCGATCGTCGATCAGGAACAATTGCGCAGTGTGTTGCGGGTCATGCTCGATGAAAACGAATTCTTTTCACCGTACGGCATCCGCGCTCTCTCTCGCTATCACAAGGATCATCCCTATACGATGAACGTCAAGGGTACGAGCTACCGCGTGGACTATGAACCCGGAGAATCCAGCACGGGGTTGTTTGGCGGCAACTCAAATTGGCGAGGCCCGATTTGGTTCCCGGTAAATTTCCTGCTGGTTGAATCGCTGCAGAAGTTTCATTACTACCTGGGCGACGACTTTAAGGTTGAGTGTCCCACTGGCTCGGGGAACCTGCTGACGCTTTGGGAAGTTGCGGCCGAGATCTCGCGCCGGCTGTCAGGGCCCTTTCTGCGGGCAGCAGATGGACGGCGGCCGGTTTACGGCCAGATTGAAAAGTTTCAGAACGACCCAAACTGGCGCGACCTGATCCAGTTTCACGAATACTTCCATGGCGACAATGGCGCTGGCGTCGGCGCCAGTCACCAGACGGGCTGGACCGGCGTAGTCGCCAAGCTTATGCAGCAGAGTGGCGAGCACAAATCACAAGCACGGTTGGCAGCAGGCGCAAAAAGCCAATAACTGCCAGACCAGCACCACTCGATCTCAACCCAGGGTGTTTTCCCTGGGTTTTTCCAGTCTGCGACTTTGAGCCTGTACCCCCCAGCCAGGACATTCTTTGCTCGCTCGTGAAAGGAATTTGCGATTTCTCCGACTCATCTTCGGCAGGCAAAACCGAAACCGAGCGCCATTCAGGTATTTCGAGCACCACGGCGCCCGCGTGGGAAAAAGGAGAGCGACGATGGCCATCTTCTCTTGCGAACACGAAGTCAACGACAATCTGTGCAGTCGCCAGGCGCTTGAAAAGAGCGACAGCCAGCGCTGGGCGGTGATCCTGGCCGGCGGTGACGGCACCCGCTTGCAATCGCTGACGCGCACGATTTCCGGCGACGACCGGCCCAAGCAGTTCTGCCCAATCATTGGTGGCCGAACGCTGCTGGATCAAACTCGCCGCCGCGTCGCTCTCGCAGTTGCACCCGAACAAACCCTGACAGTCGTCACGCGAACTCATGAGCGTTTCTACAAGTCTTTGCTCAAGGATACTGCGCGGGGCTTGCTGGTGCAGCCTGAAAACAAGGGCACGGCGCCGGCGATTCTCTTTAGCTTGCTGCGCATCGCCCAGCTTTCTCCGAACGCCGTGGTCGCATTCTTTCCTTCGGACCATTATTTTGCCGACGACCAACAGTTCATGTCCCATATCGAATCTGCCTTTGACGCTGCCCGAACTAATTCCGCCACGGTGACCTTGCTCGGTATCAAGCCGGACAGTCCCGAAGTGGAATACGGGTGGATTGAACCCGACGGCTCGCTGTTTGGCCAATTGCCGCGCGCCATTTCGCGCGTGCGCAAGTTCTGGGAGAAACCCTCCGCACTGATTGCCCGTCGCTTGCTGGAACGTGGATGCTTGTGGAACAGTTTTGTGATGGTCGGACGAGTTGACGCGTTTCTGAAGATGACCTCGCAAGCATTGCCGGGGCTGTTTGCATCTTTCTCGTTGCTGGCGCCAACTTTTGGCACTCCAGCAGAAGCGCGCGTGCTGACTGACCTGTATGCCCGGATCCCTTCATCGAACTTTTCGCACGAAGTGCTCGCCTTGCGTCCTGACGATCTGGCGGTGATGCAAGTAAGCGAAGTGGGCTGGAGCGACCTGGGTGAACCAAAGCGGGTTTTTTCCACGCTGCAGCAAATTGGACTTCAGACTCAATGGGCCATGCCGGTTGCGTGATGGTCGCAACATGTTGCTGCTACGTTGCAAGAGCGCAGGCGCTACATTTCGCAACTATGGAACTCGGAAAATCTGTTAAAGAGGATCATTATGAAAGCAATTGCAGTCTTCCCGGGAAAGCCCAACACGGTGCATCTCGCGGAAATGCCCAAACCTTCGGTCGCTGAAGTGCCAAACGGTCGCGGCGTGCTGGTCAAAGTCCTGCGCGTAGGCGTCGACGGCACTGACAAAGAGATCAACGCTGCCGACTACGGCAACGCGCCGGCGGGTTCTGACTTTCTGGTCATCGGGCACGAAAGCTTTGGGCAGGTCGAGGCAGTCGGGTCGAACGTGGTCGAGGTCAAGCCTGACGACTATGTTGTGGCCACGGTGCGCCGGCCCGGCTCGAGCATCTACGATTTGATTGGCACCTACGATATGACCACCGACGATACCTACTTTGAACGCGGTATCAATCTTCGTCACGGTTACATGAGCGAATACTACGTTGACGACGCCGAGTTCATTGTGAAGATTCCCCAGGGCCTGAAAGAAGTCGGCGTACTTCTTGAGCCAACGACGGTAGTTGAAAAAGGCATCGCCCAGGCTTTTGAAATTCAGCGCCGCTTGCGCGTGTGGCGTCCGCGTCGCGCGGCCGTAATGGGCGCGGGAACGATTGGGTTGCTGGCGACTCTCGCACTGCGCTTGCGCGGTTTGCAGGTGACAACGTTTGGTCTGAATCCGAAGCCCTATTTGAATTCGGATCTGATCGAAGCTATTGGCGCGACCTATCAATCGACCAAAGAATTGTCGATCCTTGAGGGAGCGAAAAAGCACGGGCCGTTCGACATCATTTTTGAAGCGACGGGCTTTTCCCCCGTGGTCTTTGAAAGCATGCAGGCCCTCGGAAAGAACGGCGTGCTGGTGCTCTCCAGCGTCACCGGCGGGGATCGCCAGATCGAAGTCCCGGCCGACAAGATTAATCTGGAGTTTGTGCTGGGCAACAAGGTGATGGTCGGCACCGTTAACGCGAACCGCGAGTATTTCGAAATGGGAGTGAAAGACATGGCGCAAGCTGAAGCTGAATATCCTGGCTGGCTGGGGCGTTTGCTGACGCACCCGGTCAAAGGTTTGGAAAATTACCAGGAACTCTTTGCCAAGCTGACCAACGGCAACGGCGCGATCAAGGTCTTCTGTGAAGTCGCGGAACTGTAACGCCGCAAAGTACACCCGCGAGGCCCGTTGGGTCTTGAGGAAGAAATAGAGGAACAGACATGATCCAATTCAGTCACGGCGCGATAAACGATTTAGCCGCAGCCACTTCGCGCGAGTGGCTGGAAACCAACGGGCTCGGCGGCTTTGCTTCCTCGACCATTGTTGGCCTGAACACGCGCCGCTATCACGGTTTGCTGACGGCCGCTACAAAGCCGCCGGTGGGTCGCATGGTGCTGCTTTCAAAATTCGAGGAGTCTCTGATCGTTGACGGCCGGAGATACGAACTTTCAACCAACCAATACCCGGGCGCGGTTCACCCGCAGGGCTTTCAGCTGCAAACAGGCTTTCGCCTCGATCCGTATCCAGTATTCACTTACGAAGTCGCCGGCCTCGTGATTGAGAAGTCGGTGTTCATGGTGCAGGGAGAGAACACGACCGTCGTGCAGTACGAGTTTCGGCAGTCAGTTGGACCGCAGCACGAAGCCTTGCGTTACGTGTTAGAGATGCGGCCGCTGATTGCCTTTCGCGATTATCACAGCACCACGCACGAAAACGGCGCCTTGAATTCACACGTCGAGATTGAGGATGGCCTGGCAAGCGTTAAGCCATATGCGGACCTGCCGGCCTTGTACTTCGCGCACGACGCGGGCGAGGTCGAGGCAAACGGCTACTGGTATCGCAACTTCGAATATCCAGTTGAACAAGAGCGCGGACTGGACTTCCACGAGGACCTATTCAGCCCATTCTTTCTCAGGTTCCCTATCGAACAACGTGTTTCAGCAAAGCAGTCTGGCTTGCGGGTGAGCCTCGTCGTCTCAACCGAACGTCGCGATGCGAGGCAAGCCGACGCGTATCGCAAAGCTGAGTGCAAACGGCGCCGGGCGATCACGCAGGCAGCGCCGGATGCCAACGATCCCGTTCGTTCCTTAACAGTCGCAGCCGATCAGTACCTCGTGGCCCGGGGCGAACAGAAGACAATCATCGCCGGTTATCACTGGTTCGCCGACTGGGGCCGCGACACGATGATTGCGCTGCCGGGTCTGACCCTGGCAACCGGACGATTTGCGATCGCGAAGAGTATCCTGCTCGAGTTTGCTGGACACGTAAATCAGGGCATGCTGCCAAACCGCTTTCCCGATGCGGGTGAATCGCCGGAATACAACACTGTCGATGCCACCCTCTGGTTCTTTGAAGCGGTGCGCGCCCTTGTGCACCATACGAAAGACCACCAATTTGTTCGCGACAACCTCTACCAGGCCCTGCGGGACATCATCGCCTGGCACGTGCGCGGTACGCGCTACAACATTCACGTTGACAAGGACGGCTTGTTATTTTCCGGGGCGCCGGACGTGCAGCTCACCTGGATGGACGCAAAAGTCGGAGACTGGGTGGTCACGCCACGGACTGGTAAGGCTGTTGAGATTCAGGCCCTTTGGTACAACGCCCTGCGTGTGATGGAAAATTTCGCTGGTGAGTTCGGCGACCAGACGAATGCCAGGCAGTACCGGTCGATGGCTGTTCGCACGCGCAAGAGCTTCAATGAACTCTTCTGGAATGAGCCCGCAGGCTGTCTCTATGACGTTGTGAACGGAGAGGAGCGCGATGCTTCCATCAGGCCCAATCAGGTTCTGGCAGTCAGCCTGCCGAATGCGTTGGTGCCCAAGGCGCGCGCCAGGAGCATTCTGCGCGTAGTCGAGCGCGAACTGCTGACGCCGCGCGGCCTGCGGACGCTCTCGCCCAACGATTCCCGTTACCACGGCCGTTACGAAGGCGACCCGCGCAGTCGGGACGGCGCTTATCATCAGGGAACAGTCTGGCCCTGGTTAATGGGTCCATATCTCGCCGCGTATTCGAAGACCTTTGGGGAGCGCGCGGGTCGAAAGATTTCTGCCGAATGGTTCAAGAGCTTTCAACCTCATTTCAGCGAAGCGTGCCTGGGCCAGGTTTCAGAAATCTTTGACGGCGATCCGCCACACGCGCCTCGCGGTTGCATGGCGCAAGCCTGGAGCGTTGCGGAGCTCTTGCGCGTGGCGGCTGAAAATGTCTGCGCAAAAGAACCCGCGACCCGGGCCGCCGGCGTTTGATAAAAGTGCCCTCTTTGTGACTGCGAAGTAGGGCTGGTTTCCTGACGACTGTCAAGTTATCCCCTCCCTGTCGCGTCCTCCGATAATTTTCATACAGTCTCCTCCGGATAGACGGACTTAAGACCCAAATTGCGCTGCCAATTGATCTGGACAATAATTGGCGCTCAAACTCATGCGTAAAAAGTCCTTGATCCAGACGGCTTTCCTCACTGCCATTCTCAGCGCGCCGTTCTGGGCAGCAGCGCAAAAGAAAGCCACGCCGATAAAACCGAGCGCCCCCATCTCCTCTTCGATATTCCAAGAGGTGGCCGAGCGGGTCGGACTGAAATTTCAGCACTACAACGGCATGACCGGAAAGTTTTATTTGCCTGAGATCATGGGTAGTGGGGCAGCCCTTGCCGATTTTGATAACGACGGCGACCTGGATGTTTTCCTCGTGCAGGGCAACGTCCTGGAACTCAACACCAGGCCCGGCGAAACGATGTTTCCCTGGCGGGAATCTGAGTCGCCGCGGGGCAGGTTGCTCCGCAATGACCTGGCAGTGGGGAAAGATGGCAGCCGGAACCTCAAGTTCACCGATGTAACTGCGAAGAGCGGCATCGCGGCCACTGGTTACGGAATGGGGATCGCCGTCGGCGACATAAATAACGACGGCTGGCCCGATCTATACCTTACAAACCTGGGTCACAATCAAATGTATTTGAATCGGAAGGACGGGACCTTTGCTGAGGTTACAAAGAAGACGGGAACCGACGATCAGCGATGGAGTACGAGCGCATCTTTCTTTGACTATGACCGTGACGGTTGGCTGGACTTGATGGTATTGAATTACGCCGATTTCTCACTTACCAATAGCCCTAACTGCTACGCCGCCACTAGTGCGAAAGACTATTGCACGCCAAGAGTGTTCCGCGCACCGGGCAATAGATTATTTCACAATAGAGGCAACGGCGAGTTTGAAGACATAACGGTTGCCGCCGGTATCGACAGAGAATTCGGCCACGGGCTGGGAGTGGTCACTGCGGATTTTGATGGCGATGGCTGGATAGACATCTACGTCGCTAACGATGGTGATCCCAATCAGCTCTGGATTAACCAGCAGAACGGTCAGTTTAAGAATGAAGCTCTATTGGCCGGGGCCGCCATCAACCGGGACGGACAGGCGGAGGCGGGCATGGGTGTAGACGCCGGAGATTTTGACGGCAACAGCACCGAAGACATTTTTGTGACGCACCTAATGGACGAGACCAATACGCTCTATGCGAATCTGGGCAAGGCCGTGTTTGAGGATCGCACTCGCGAGGTGGGCCTGGGAGTGCCGGGGACTCGCTTAACCGGCTTCGGCACACTGTTTTTTGATTATGACAACGATGGGTGGCTTGATCTGCTGGTTGCGAATGGGGCGGTGCAACTGTTGCCAGAGCTGATGCGAAAGGGAGATCCCTATCCGCTGGGGCAACCGAATCAACTCTTTCACAACGACGGGCAAGGCAAGTTCAGCGACGTTTCGGGTCAGGCCGGAGCGGCATTTCAACTTCTTGAAGTCAGCCGCGGCGCGGCCTTCGGTGATCTCGACAACGACGGCGACACGGACGTCCTCATCACCAACAACAACGGGCCGGCCAGGCTGCAGCTGAATCAAGTTGGCAATCGTAACCATTGGTTGGGACTGCGCCTGATAGACAAGGACAATGGTCGGGACATGTTGGGGGCAAGAGTAGAAATTGTAATTACGAAGAACAAGACATTGTGGCGGCGAGTCAGAACTGACGGCAGTTACGTTTCAGCAAATGACCCGCGCGTGCTCGCGGGACTAGGCAGCGCGGTTAGTTTGGTGGCAGTGCGAGTTCACTGGCCTGATGGCAGCATCGCGGAATGGAAGAACCCGCCGCTTGATCAATACAGTACCTGGAGGCAAGACACACTGCCGCCAAAGAAATGAAATGCGTTCTTGCGAAGAGCGGTGTTCGAGTCTTTCAGCAGGTAGGACCCTGTCTGGCGCTCGTGATTATCTTTGCGTTGATTGTTGTGGCTCGCCCGCAACGCCCCGCAACGAATAACAATGTATTGCCGCCCCCGAGGCCAAACCTGGCGCCACTGCATTGGCCCGACTTATCAAAGCTGGAAGCAGATGTTCGCGAGCAACTGAAAGCGGCCCAAAACGAGCTGGCCGGCGTAGCCAGAGATCCGCGGACACCGAATGCCAGGCTTAGCGAGGCCTACGGGACGACGGGACAAATTTACCAGGCGTACGCGCTTAACTTTCCGGCCCGTGAATGTTATCTGAATGCCGTTACCCTGGCTCCGCAGGACTTTCGCTGGGTCTACCTGCTCGGCAAACTTGATCAGGAGGAGGATCGGGTTGACGAGGCCATTCGTCGCTACCGAATGGCGCGCACCCTCCGACCTGACTACGTCGCCGTGCCGGTCAACCTGGGAAACATCTATCTGCAGTTAAACCGGCTGGCAGACGCTCAAGAAAATTTCAAAGCAGCACAGGCGATCGATGAGAACAGTGCGGCGGCCCTGTATGGGCTGGGACAAGTCGCTCTGGCTCAGCGAAATTTCACTATCGCGGTCAACTATTTGGAAAAGGCACTGACCTTGATACCCGGTGCGAACCGAATTCATTATTCGCTGGCCATGGCCTATCGGGGCCTGGGAGATACGGATCAAGCGAAGGCCCACCTGATCCGGCAGGGTCCGGTCGGCGTGCGAACGACGGATCCGCTCGTGGATGGATTGCAGGATCTGATCCAGGGAGAGCGGGTGTACTTAAGTCGCGGCAAGCTGGCGCTCGAGAGGAGGAGATATACAGAGGCTGCAGCTGAATTTCGCAGGGCCATTGCCGCTAAGCCTGACAGCATTACTGCTCACATCAACCTGGGAGTAGTGCTGGTGCAGACTGGAGATTCGAAGGGCGCCGCTGAGCAATATGAAGCAGCGCTTCGTATCGATGCTCAGAATGCGAACGCAAATTACAACCTGGCCCTTCTGTTGGCTAATGAAGAGCGACATGAGGCGGCGATTCTTCATCTGCAATCGGTCCTTAGCGTCGCCCCGAATGATCTTGATGCGCGATTGCTGCTGGCTAGGGAATTGATGAAATCCGGACGTTCGGACGGTGCGCTGGCCGAGTTTTCGCGCGTGCTCGATGCCGACTCCAATAACGAAGACGCACTCCTGGAACAGGTCCAGCTGCTGCAGCAAAAGAGGCAGTACAAACAAGCGCTGGACAACCTGGAAAAAGGGCACGCGCAGTACCCACAAAAAACGAGGACTGCCTCGCTGCTGGTCTACCTGCTCGCAGCGTCGCCACAGTACGCCTTGCGCGATGGCGCCCGGTCGCTGGCACTGAGCAAAACGATTTATGAAGCAACTGGTTCAGCGGAGCACGGAGCGCTCGTGGCGCTGGCTCTGGCTGAACTCGGGCGCTGCAACGAAGCAGCGGAGTGGCAGAGGCGAATGATTGCCGCCGCAGAGCGCGAGCGCAAACCAGACTTGGTTGCCAAACTGGGCGTGGGCCTGAAGCTCTACGAAGGGCAATCGTGCCGGCCCGCCGGTGAAACTTCACTGAAGGATCCGTTGCCATCAGCAACCCCGTGAAACGCACCCGCGGGTGGATGGCGTCAGGGTCTGGTTGCAGACGGTTCCCCGAAACAAGGTTTATAGCCCCCCAAATAAACAGCCAATCAGAGAGTGCCCCCGCTGTGAGTTCAGGCGGCAGACGTAGCTTCCTGAAACTCTTTCAGCTCTAAGATAGGAAGGAGAAATTGGTGGAGCAGAGGAGGGTCGACTCCTGGGGTTTGGGTAGATCCTTCGCGTTGCTGGCATGCCAGTCAAGTGACACCTTTGCGCCCCGGGGATCTGGGCACCATGGGTGAGATTTTCAGTTGGGCGTTTACAAAAGGCAATTAGTTATTGACTTCTGAGGCTTACGGGATTATCTTTGCCGACCTCGATAGATGACTGAACAACCGCGGAGGCCAGCTGGTACTTCAGATTTTCGTGACTGTTTACTGCTCGGTCCCACGATTTTTTGGCTGTCAGTTAGATTCTCCTTTGCTCCCCGACAAGCGTTGATTCCTCGTCGCCGCGTGCGGGGCAATATTTCACGCTCTTAGAATAAGTTAACTCAAATCGTCTCATATACTTACACTTAAACACGGGACGGGAGTTGTCAATGAACAAGCCATTCCACCTAACAAAAGCGTCTACAAGAGTTCTTGGGCTTTCTTTCTTACTCAGCCTTGCGTCATTTCGAAAAACGAAATCTCGCTAACCGAGCGGTCAGGTCATGGTCCTGGAACGCGCCCTATTGCTCGGCAGCGACAGCCGCTTGAGCCGCGAATTGGAAGCGATACTCAAACCTCGCTTCACCGTGGAAGTGCATTCGCTCGACGAATCTGTGGCGCCCAGTCAGAGCCGTGAGGCCGAGAGGGCAATTCAACGTTTCAAGCCGGACGTGGTCTTTTTAGTTATTCCCGACTCGCCGCAGCAGACAATGACACTGCTGAAAGCTGTTAGTCGTGTGGCTACTAACATGCCGATAATTGTGGCGCTTGAAACATGTGAACCGGATCAGGTCGTTGAGCTGATGGAGAGCGGCGCTTCCGATTTTGTCACTTCCCCACTCAGAGTTTCGGAAGTGTTACCACGCGCACTGAAGTTGATCAAACCCATCGATAATTCTTCAAAGGCCACTCCCCTCAACGGATCTCATTTCGGATTCAAGAAGGTGGTCGGCGAGAGCCCCGTCTTTTTAGAGCAACTAAGAAGAATCCCGATGATCGCCAAGTGTGAAGCTAACGTTCTGATCGCGGGCGAAACAGGCACAGGCAAGGAGCTATATGCTCGGGCCATTCATTACGGCAGCTTGCGCGAGGGCCGGCCGTTTATGCCAATCAATTGCGGCGCGATCCCTGGTGACCTGGTAGAGAATGAGCTATTTGGACACGAGCGGGGAGCGTTCACCAGCGCGGCCACATTGCAGACGGGATTAATCGAGGAAGCTAACGGCGGCACTCTCTTTCTGGATGAGATTGATTGCCTGCCCGTGTTTGCCCAAGTGAAGCTGCTGCGGTTCCTGCAGGAAAAAGAATACCGTCCACTTGGATCCTCCAAGGTTCGACGCGCGGACGTCCGCATCATTGCGGCAAGCAATCTCAATCTCGAAGAAGCGGTGGTCAACGGAAAAGTGCGTCAGGATCTCTATTATCGGTTGAATATCATCTCACTCATCCTTCCACCACTTCGCGAAAGACGAGGAGATATCCCGCTGCTGGCGCGCCATTTTCTCACTCGTTACGCAAGCGAGTTCGAAAAGGATGTCTGTGACTTTTCCGCAGAAGCTTTGCAGTTATTGATGGTTCACCATTGGCCCGGCAACGTGCGCGAGTTGGAGCACGTGATAGAGCGGGCCGTGGTGCTCTGTGAAGGTTCTGAACTGCAACCTCACGACCTCGTTATCTCTCCTGCGGGGCGCCATGGCGCGCAACAGTCTTTGCAGGAGGCGAAGGCGAAAGAGATCGCTCGCTTTGAGCGCGACTACATTCAAGGACTCCTTTCCGCCTGCAAGGGCAACATCACGCGAGCAGCTCAAGTGGCAAAGAAGAACCGGCGCGCTTTTTGGCAACTCATAAAGAAGCACCAAATCGACGCCGCCCGCTTCAAGACCAGCATGCAGTAACCGTCTTATCCGTATTCCTTACCAAGGTTCATTTGGTCCTGCCTGCAAGTCATTGGGACAGCTGCAATAACACGCCCCCGCCTTCCAGCACCCGGATAAAATTATCCTGGTTGCCCTCTGCAAAACTTTCAAAATACTGGCATCCCTCTTTGGCCCGTCGCTTGCACAGTCGTCCCCAGGCGCAGAGTCTAATCAATGTATGAGCTGAGACGATCTCATATCGCGCAGGCGATTCTCGACTATCTCCTCGAGCATCCGGATGCTCAGGATACTCTCGCGGGAATTGCTGAATGGTGGTTACCCGAAGAGGAGAAGGTCAGGCGCTTAGCAATCGTCAAGGAAGCTCTGGATCATCTCGTTGCTGAAGCACTCATCCTGGAGCGAAGAGGCAAGGATTTGCAAACTCATTATCGAATCAACGGCCAACGATTGAAAGAAATCGAAAGACTGGTCAGATAAACATGCCGTCAAAGAACCCTACGTTTTTCTTCTTGGAGGTTACTCATGCCAGTTGCACTAACTTATCCAGGCGTTTACGTCGAAGAGATCCCCAGTGGCGTGCGGACAATCACTGGTGTTGCCACGTCGATCACTGCCTTTATCGGCAGGGCCTTGCGTGGACCAACTAACCAGCCCGTGACGATCAATAGTTACGCCGACTTCGAGCGCATCTTCGGCGGGCTCTGGGCTTCAAGCAGCCTCGGTTTTGCCGTGCGAGATTTCTATTTGAACGGAGGCAGTCAGGCCATCATCGTACGCCTCTTCCATCCCTTCTTCGGCTCTGACACAGATCGCGCCGCTGCGCTTGACTCAGCGCAGGATGCCGCCGCGGCTGCAGCAACCGCTTCGGCTGCGGCTGGAGCAACGCCGCAGACTGTGGCAGCCGCAGTCCGGGCGGTTGAAACCGCGGAGCCGGATGCGATTCGCAAGGCAGCGGCCGATGCCGTCGCCGACGCCGCGGAAGCTGCCGCTGGAGCTCCGGGTGCGACGGCTGCGACCGTTAACACCGCCGCTCAGAATGCCATCGCCGGCGCTGCACCCGTGACGAAGGCAACGATTGATGCCAACGGTCTAAACCTCGCGGCTGTATCGGAAGGCTCATGGGGTAACAAGCTGCGTGCGCGAGTGGACCACGACGTCGCCGGCGGTGCTGCCGATCTCTTCAACCTCTCCATTCGCGATGACGGAACCGGCGTGGTCGAAACTTTCCGCAACGTTTCGGTGGATAATAATTCCGCGCGGCGTGTTGATCGCGTGCTGAAAAACCAATCCAATCTCGTAGGCGTCAGTGGCGCTTTGCCGGCGGCCCGGCCAACAAATCATGATGACCCGAGCCCGACTGTTCCGTTATGGGGCGACAATGCAACCAACGACAAGGTCACTGGAACCGGACAGGCCGCGGACGGCAGCGCCCTCGTCGATAACGACTTCAATGGCCCAGGTCTTGAAGATGCGAAACATGGTCTCTTCGCTCTGCGTAACGCAGACCTCTTCAATTTGCTTTGCATTCCGCCTTACGACCCAAATGGGAACGCCAGCTCGGCGATTATTTCTGCGGGGACTGCTTACTGCCAGAAACGACGCGCGATGATGGTTGTCGATCCGCCCGCCGAGTGGAACGACAAAGACGACGCGAAGAGCGGGCTCGATACCTACATCACCACGAAGAGTAGCTACGCCTCTCTCTTTTTCCCCCGTCTGCGCCAGCCAAATCCACTGCGCGATAACCAGTTTGAAGATTTCGCGCCATGCGGCGCTGTTGCCGGAGTGATGGCTCGCACTGATTCCGAGCGCGGTGTTTGGAAGGCGCCGGCGGGACTCGCTGCCAATCTGGTCGGCGTGCCTCAGGTGAGCGTTCCACTCACTGACAACGAGAACGGTGAGCTCAATCCACTCGGCATCAACTGCCTGCGGGCAATGCCCGCGGCCGGCCGAGTGGTCTGGGGTGCGCGCACGCTCGAAGGCGACGACCGTCTGGCCTCCGAGTGGAAATATATTCCAGTGCGCCGGACAGCACTCTACATCGAGGAGAGTCTCTATCGAGGTCTGCAATGGGTTGTGTTTGAACCAAACGACGAACCGCTTTGGTCTCAGATCCGGCTTAACGCGGGGGCGTTCATGCACAACCTGTTTCGCCAGGGAGCGTTCCAGGGCCAGACGCCCAAGGACGCTTACTTCGTGAAGTGCGATAAAGAGACGACCACGCAGAACGACATCAATCTCGGCATCGTCAACATCATGGTTGGCTTTGCGCCGCTCAAGCCCGCTGAATTTGTGGTCATCAAACTGCAACAGATGGCCGGGCAGATCCAAACATAGGTCCTATCGGGCCTAAAGGACCTATTTGATTTCTGATCGAAGGAGCACTTTATGGCACAGTTCACTGTAAACGCCCAACGATTTGACCCCTACAAGAATTTCAAATTCCGCATCAAGTGGGACGGCCGCTACGTCGCGGGGATCAGCAAGATGGGTTCATTGAAGCGCACCACTGAGGTGGTGAAGCATCGTGAAGGTGGCGACCCAAGCAGTAGCCGCAAATCACCTGGCCGGACGGAGTACGAAGCCATCATGCTCGAGCGTGGCGTCACTCACGACACCGAGTTTGAGAAGTGGGCCAACAAGGTCTGGAATTTTGGCGCCGGTCTTGGCAGCGAAGTCTCACTGAAAGACTTTCGCAAGGACGTCATCATCGAGGTCTACAACGAAGCGGGACAATTGGCCCTTTCTTACAAGGTCTACCGCTGCTGGGCTTCTGAATTTCAGGCGCTACCGGATTTCGACGCGAACGCCAACGCCGTCGCCATCCAGCATATTAAGTTGGAGAACGAAGGCTGGGAGCGTGATGTTGAAGTTCCCGAACCGGCCGAACCGACTTTCACCGTTCCGGCAACTTAAGAACGCATAGCTGAGGAGCAATGCGAGGGCTGACCGCGAAAGAGATACTGGGCGTGTGGGAAACAGGGCATGATCAAGTGCCCGCTGAGCGCGCCCTGACTCTGCTCTCGACGTTTTGTCCACAAACACCGCGCCTGGATCTCGAGCGGATGAGCATCGGCAAGCGTGACGAGCTGTTGTTGTCCTTCCGTGAGCTTCTTTTTGGATCTCAGTTCACGGCCACGACCAGGTGCCCGAATTGCCGGTCGATTCTCGATCTTGGGTTTAGCGCTTCCCAAGTGCGGACGAACGTGCCGGACCAGCAGCCGGAGAGTTTTTCGGTGACCGTGGGCGGGTATGAGTTCAGTTGCCGCTTGCCTGACAGCGCAGATCTACTCGCAGTGGGGAATGGGCGAAACAAAGATGCAATTGCGGAGGCGTTGTTCGCGAGGTGCGTGCGGCAAGAGAATGGCGCTGAAGTTTTCCTGAAGAGCTTGCCAGCGGACGTTACTGACGCGGTGGTGGCGGAGATAGCCAGACGCGATCCGCAGGGAGACGTTCGATTCGATCTTGTTTGTCCCGACTGTGCGCATCAATGGGAAGTAATCTTCGACATCGTTTCGTTTGCATGGAACGAGTTGAGCGTGTGGGCCGGGCGTTTGCTGCGCCAGGTCCACACACTGGCAATGGCTTATGGCTGGCGAGAGCCGGACATACTTTCGCTCAGTCCGTTGCGGCGGCAGGTGTATCTGGAGATGTTGGGTGAATGAACGGCTATCTCAACAATCTGGCGATCAGGACGTTGAATGCCGGCAATCTGGTTGAGCCGAGAGTGCCGTCCCTCTTTGAGTCCCAACGTGTAACTGAGTCAACGGTCGAGTTCCCGGCGTACACGCCGGCGAGCGTGGCCGTAACTCAGGACGGTCCTCTTATCGAGACTCCTTCGGACTCGAGGTTGGCTGCACCGAATGCGAAGCATGAGATCGCCTCGCCTGCGGAGGCGCCGGCGGTTGTTATTGATCGGGCAACAAACTTCGCCGAGGCGCATCCCGTTTCTACACAACCTAAAATCACCCACCCAGGGGCGAGTGTCGTTCAGCATCGGACGAATACCAGCGGGGTTGCGTTTGCACCTGTAGTTGGCGACCGCCCGATGGGGAGCATAGTCGAACCAGGCGACATTGGCGTCGAGCCAACGCGACGCAGTCTCGAACCAGCCGTTCAGGTCGAGGAAGCAGCCGCTGAGATCAATGAACAAGTGGAAACGATAACTGTTTCCACGACCTCGCGGGGCCCTGTTGCTTTACCGCGAGCCGCAGTGTCTCAAAGAATGTCGCCTAAGAAATCCGCCAACGCTCCGCTAAGCGAGTCAGCGAATTCCGAATCCGTTGAATTCCACTCCGAACAGACCGCGACAACTCCTCCACTTCTGATCTCGGAACGCCTTGTCGAGAGCCTAGGCACGATTCGGAACGCTCCACGGTCGCAAACGAGAGCAGTATCGAGCTATGCGCGGCGGCGGCCCTTTGCCCCGCAAGAAAATCCGGAACCGGAGTCTTCAATCAACGTAACGATTGGTCGTGTCGAAGTGCGCGCGACTCCCATAACCACTCCGAAATCCAAAACCGCGCGCTCTGAATCACCCGTCATGCCCCTGGAAGAATATCTGCGGAAGCAACGCCGAGGTGATTAGCGCTGACGAGAGGTAATGACTGATGAGTAACAGCCGCGCCATTGCCGCCGTCACTGCCACGCTTCGCAGTTTGATCGAACGCGGCTTCGATCCCAATAAGGACCCGAGCGCCGATCCGCTGGTGTCCGGCACCTCCATCACGATGCAACCACCTGACGAAGCGCGCTCGGCAAATCCGCCGCCGGATCGCCAGCTCAATCTCTACCTTTATCAGGTGATGCCAAATGCGTCTTACAGAAACGCCGACGTGCCTCGGCAACTGCGGCCCGGTGAGACGGGCCAACCTCCGCTGGCTCTCAATCTCTATTACCTCTTAACTGCCTACGCCGTTGACGATCAGCAACCCGTGAGTCACCGAATTCTCGGGCGCGCGATGGCCGTGCTCAACGATCATCCTTTGCTCGGCCGGCGAGAGATCGAAACAGCGCTGCCGGACACGGGCTTGAGTGAACAGTTTGAGCGCATCCGCCTCACACTGCAGCCCCTGGCGCTCGAAGACATTTTCAAACTTTGGTCCGGTTTTCAAACTCACTACCGTCTCTCTGCAGCGTACGAAGCGACTGTAGTCCTGATCGATAGTGTGCGTCCGAAGAGTGCGCCTGTGCCTGTCTTACAGCGGGGACCTGACGACGCAGGCAACACGAGCACCGCGGGCGTCAGTCTGCCCATCATCAGAGAAGTCCGATTTCCACGCGGCAAGAGCAGCGCCACGCTCGGCGACGAACTCCTGATTGTGGGACAGAACTTCGACGGAGTGCAGTCGATTCGCTTCAGTTTGATTAATCCGCGCACGAACGGTGCTCAACCACTGACTTTGTTGCCGCCGGTCGTCGAAACAACCAACGAGGGCCTTAAGGTCACCTTGCCGAATGACGCAGGCGCTGCTGAGGCATGGGCCGCTGGGTTCTACACTGTCGCAGTCGTAGTTAGTCGCAACCAGCAAACGTGGAGCTCCAACGAGCTTCCCATCTCGCTCTCCCCGACTATCGAGAGCGTGGCTCCCGGTAACACTGTCGTTCGCAACCCGCAGGGCGATGTCACGATTACCATCACCTGCCGGCCGAACATCAAACTTGCAAAGGTTGACGACACGCACATGCGCTTCGATCAGCAGGTGGTCCTGCTACTCGGAACTGCGCGGCAAATTTTGCCGGAGCCACCACCACCCCCGCCGCCGCTTCCAGCGCAACCACCTGCCAACACTGACCAGTTGGTGTTCACCTTTCATATCGAGCCAGCTGAGGTGGGTGAACACCTGATGCGTCTTCGCGTTGACGGTGTCGACAGCGTGCCGCTCGACCCGTTATCAGACATTCCGAAGTTTGCTGACGACCAAAAACTCGAGGTGAGCTGATGGCCGACCAGACTTCCTGGCAACAACAGAACGAAGCGTATCTGGCGAAGGCGTTTGCGTGGCTGCGCCTGCGCCTTACACGTTTTGCCACCACCGGCAATAACGGATCGGGCGGAGCAGCTGAGGCTAACAACTCGGTAGCGAACGCAATTGAACTTGCAGCAGAGCTCGAGACGTTTGAGCGTGGATCACCTCCGCCGGCTCTCGTGGTGCTGAGTCGCTTGTTCAATCTGTCGCGCTTCGAACGGAACCTGCTGCTGTTGTGCGCCGGGATGGAGCTTGACACGCACATAGCATCGTTGTGCGCGCGTGCTCAGAATGATTCGCACCGGCCGTTTCCAACGTTTGCGCTCGCGCTGGCACTGTTTGACGAACCCGCGTGGGATGTGCTGTCGCCTGAAAGACCTTTGCGCCGCTGGCGCATGATCGAAATCAATCAGCCTGGTCATGTTCCACTCACCGTGAGTCCGCTGCGCGCCGACGAACGGATCGTCAACTACATCAAGGGACTAAACTATCTCGACGATAGACTCTCGCCCTTGCTGTTTCCGCTCAGCCCCGGCGCATTTCACAGCAACTTGCCCGATTCACAAAGAGCCGCCGTCGAACTAATCGTCCGACAACTGCGGCGCGAACGATCCAACTGGTTACTCCCGATCATTCAGTTGGCGGGCGCGGACATACAGAGCAAACAACTCGTTGCCGCTCACATTACCCTCGCTCTTAGTTTGCGGCTCCTGCGACTCCCGGCGGCACTGATGCCGTCGCAGGCGCCTGAACTCGAAACGCTCGCGCGGCTGATCGAAAGAGAGATGACGCTCTGGCCCTTTGCCATCTACATCGACCAGCAGGATTTAGAGAAGGCCACACTCAAGGACACGAGCGCCCAATCGCTGCAGCGTCTATTGGCTCGCAGCAACGGCATCTTCTTCCTTGACACTTACGACGTAAACCCCGACCTGAATGCGCTGGGCCGCCCCACTCTGACGCTCGACATTAACCGGCCAACCCCAGCCGAGCAGCAGCTGGCATGGTCCGAAGTGTTAGGACCAGACGCCGGCGACATACCGGCCCGGCTCGCAGGCCAGTTTGATCTGAATATCTCGAGTATTCATGAAATCGCGGAGAGCTGTTCAGACAAATTGTCGGAAGGGGCGTCGGCAACGGCGGAAGATGTCTGGGATGCGTGTTTGGCCAGCACGCGCCCAAGAATGGACATGCTGGCCCAACACATCAGACCCAAAGCTACCTGGGAAGACATCGTCCTCCCGGAATCCGAACTCGACCTGCTGCGGCAGATCGCCGGACAGGTCGGACACCGGCACACGGTCTATGAGGAATGGGGATTCGCGGTTAAACGAACGCGCGGCTTAAGTATCAATGCCCTCTTCGCGGGCGAAAGCGGCACTGGCAAGACAATGGCGGCGGAGGTGATCGCCAACGCTCTTCGGCTGAATCTCTATCGCATCGATCTCTCCGCTGTAGTCAGCAAATATATTGGTGAGACCGAAAAGAATTTGCGCCGACTCTTCGATGCCGCTGAAGACGGGGGCGCTATTCTGTTCTTTGACGAAGCCGACGCGCTGTTTGGCAAGCGCAGCGAAGTCAAGGACAGTCATGACCGCTATGCCAACATTGAGATCAACTATCTTCTGCAACGAATTGAATCCTATAGCGGGCTGGCAATTCTGGCGACGAACATGAAGAGCTCGTTGGACCAGGCGTTCATGCGCCGGCTGCGATTCATCGTAGAGTTTGCGCCGCACGGACACGCCGAACGCAAGGCGATTTGGCAACGAATCTTTCCACCGCAGACCCGCACGCAGGGCCTCGACTACAGTCGCCTGGCCAGTCTCAATCTCAACGGGGGCAGCATCAATAACGTCGCAATCAACGCCGCGTTCCTCGCTGCTCAGGCAGGGTCGCCGGTCACGATGTCGCTCGTGTTGCAGGCCGCGCGCAACGAGTTTCTGAAACTTAAGCGACCCTTTAACAGCGATGACTTCAGTTGGCAGGAAGAGAGAGTAGCCACTGCATGAAGATCAACCTGCACATCGAACGGCTGGTACTCGAAGGTTTGCCGCTGACACAGCGACAGGGACCGCTGGTCCAGCGGGCAGTCGAGATGGAACTGGCGCGTTTGTTTGCTGGAGGCCTCCTTACTACCGGGTTGAGATCCGGCGGAACGATTCCGCACGCAGCAGGCACTCCCCTGCAATTGGCGAGAGAGGCGAGTCCGCGCCAGTTGGGAACACAGATCGCTCAGTCAGTTTATGAGGGTTTGGGCAAAGGATCATGAGCCGACGTTCCGTCAAGTCTGATCCGAAACTTGGTGCAGCGGTTAACCCGGTGGCGAGCCCGGTGCTGCAACGCAAATGCGCGTGCGGCAACCAGGCGAGTAGCGGTGGCGAATGCGCCGACTGTGAGAAGAAACATCAGGCAGTGCAACGCATGACTCAGGAGCCGGAAAAGACGAGCACACACAGCGCGGCGATCCCACCGATTGTCGATGAAGTGCTGAATGCGCCGGGGCAGCCGCTTGACACTGCAACTCGCGGGTTCATGGAACCACGATTCGGACACGATTTCAGTCAGGTTAGGGTGCACACAGATGCACGCGCGGGGGAATCGGCTGAAGCGGTGAATGCTCAGGCCTACACCGTTGGCCGCGATGTCGTTCTTGCTCCTGGACAATATCAGCCTACGACAGAGGCGGGCAATGCGGTGTTAGCGCACGAACTATCGCACGTGGTGCAGCAGGACGGAGTCACCAATTATTCGGCGGACACGATCAGTCATCCCTCCGACTCCTCAGAGCATGAGGCAGACGCGGTTGCGGGAAAAGTACTGAGAAACGAATTCGTTGCGGTCAGTCAAGCTCCAAGTGCTGCGCTCCAGACTTTGACTGCGGAAGAAGCAGTCGGCGTTGGTGGCGGCATTCTCGGCGGCGCGGCGGTGTTGGGAGGCATCGGTGTCGGGATCGCTGCGTTGGCTGGAGCTTTCGACAAAGAGGACTTTTCGAAGACAGAACTCACCGCCTATCTGAAATACCTACGAACCAAAAAGACGAGTGAAGGCAATCGCGACAGCGATAACAAGGCCCGCGATGTCGTGCGGAAGAGGTTGTTCAAAGCCGAGAGCCTCGACGTTCGCATTCTTCTGATCGACGAGATGATGACCGGATCTGTCGGCGACGATGACGAAGACGCGATGCTCGTGATTATCACCGACGCGACGCCCGGGGAGCGACAAAGGATCGCGGAACGGATCGGTTACGACCGTTTGTACGACAAGTTCGATGGCGAGCAGCTCGATACGCTTTATGCTCTCTATCCGGAATTCAACTCCCTGCATCCACGCGGTCCGCAGAAGCGAACTACACACAACATCGACGACTTCATCGATATGTGGGAGAAGCAACACGGCCATGCGATGAGTCCTGACGAGAAGCGCACTCTGGGTCGAGGTTGCGTCGGGATCTCGGCAATCAACATGGAGGATCTGAAGAATCCCAGTCTTTCCAACTGTTATGACAGCTTTGCAGAAGTCTGGGCAGCCGCCAAAACCGCGAACGCCTTTCTGGAAGCGAATTTCCCGGACAAGAAAGCTTTCATTTTCTCAAAACGATTCTGGTCCGGTGATAAGGAATACAAAGCAGATCCAAAGACGGGCAAGGTCGACTTAAGCGGCCACCACAATGAACCACGGCCTTCAACCTCAGACTATGATCCCGTCAATTTCGATTACGGGCTTTACGACGAGACGACGGGTAACTGGTGGCACGCCAACCACTGCGATTTTCCGTTGAGCGGAAGTCTCAGGTGCAAACGGGCCTTCGGTTTCGAACGGATGGAGGCCTACGAGAGCAATCTGCAGTCATATTCGAAGCCCCTGTTTGATTTTGATCGACAGGTCTTCTGTTGGGCAGTTGGACGGCGTTGAAGTGAGAGGTGAACCATGGATTTGAAGACCCACGACTGGAGTAAGTCAGAAAATCAGGAAGTAAACGTGACGGGCACGGCGGAAAACGCCAAAGCTGGCGCGCTGCTGATGCTTGATCCTGAACGTCCGATTCTGCTTCGCGGAGTTCCTGATTGGGACGAACAGACAGTGGGGAAGAGAGTGAATGTCGAGGCGATCGTTCGCCGCGTCCCTGGCTATCCGCAGGCTGACGATTCGGACGAGGCGATCCAGGGAACAGCAAGTGGGAGAGATATCTGGGTACTGGAAGTGAAGCAGTATCGAATGGTCGAGTAACACCAATGGGTGAACACGTAGCACCAGCACAGTCCGTGCAAGCCTTGGCGCCACAGCTACCGGCGCAGAACGGATCTTATCTGCAGCGAAAGTGCGCCTGCGGTAGTTACGAAGCTGGCGGCGGCGAGTGTGACAAGTGTCGCAAGGACGGCAAGAAACTACAGCGCAAGGCACTCAGCTGCGAAACGCCTGAAGGCCTGCCTGCAATTGTTCATGACGTGTTGGCCTCTTCGGGGCACCCGCTGGATGCGGGCACGCGGGCGTGGATGGAACCGCGCTTCGGCCACGACTTCAGCGGCGTGCGAGTGCATACGGACGCGCGCGCCGCTGAGTCAGCACGCGCCGTGAACGCTCTCGCCTACACGGTGGGCAGCGAGGTCGTATTCGGCGCGGGACGCTATGCGCCCAGCACGGAACGGGGTAGCCGTTTGCTGGCCCACGAATTGACGCACGTGGTGCAGCAGTCGCGTAGCGGCGCCAGCGCCCCGCAGGCAAAAGCGATCAGCGAACCGTCGGACGCGGCGGAGATCGAAGCTGAAGCAACCGCCGGCTGCGTGATGAGCGGTGCTGCGGTGCGCGTGACGCAGGCGCCGAGCGCGACCTTGCATGCGCTGACTCCCGGGGAGACCGCCGGCGTCGTGGTCGGTTCCGTACTCGGCGGCGCCGGTCTGATTCTCGGTGCCCTGACGCTGGCCGGCGTTTTCGACCGGGAGCACTACAGTGACACGGAACTGACGGCATACCTCACGGTCCTGGCAACGACACGCCGCATCGAAAATAATCGCAACAGCGACAACAAAGCGCGCGACGTAGTGCGCCATTGGCAGGCTGGCGAAGCGGCCTTCAACATCAATAACGGCTTCCGCGCGACCGCCGGTTCGTTGACGGCGGTGGAACTCAAGCGTCTCTTGATCAAGGAGATGCTTTCGGGTGTCACTGGCGACGACGACGAGCGCGCGATTCTTGCTATTCTCGAGAGTGCCGGCGTCGAACAGTTACGCCAGATTCTCGATCCCACTCTGGGAATTTCGCTCCAGCAACTCGACGACAAGATCGGTGGCGACAATCACGCTCGTTTGGAAGCGCTCCTGGAACGCGCGGTCCCGGCCGGCTCTCCGGTGCGGGAGGGTACTGTTCCAACTTGCAGCGCGCGACAGGCGTTGATGATCGACTACGCCAAGCGATACGCGCTCGAGATGGTCAACAACGTGCTCGACGTCATTACAAAACGGCGCGACGATCCGAACTTCAGAAGGGCGCTCGAGTGCCGCTTCCCCGGCGCTGGCATTCCTGAACAACGGCGCATCGTCGACATCTTCGAACGCACCCGGACCGCGCTCGGCACTCGTCTCTACCATTGCGGCGGCGAGGGTGCAGCGGAACTCGAGTCGAATCGGATCACGGCGACTACCGGCGAAGTGTTGCCGGTTGCGGAGTGTGGGCAAGAGGATGCTGACAGTTTCATCAGGGCCAGCGGCGGAGCGCTGCGCGAGGTGTTTCTCTGTGGCGTCTTCTTCCGGAGAAGTCCTGAGGTGCAGGCAATGACGATCGTTCATGAGTCAGTGCACGCCGCCGGCTTAGCGAGCGATCCTGCATATCAACCGGGTTGCGGATTGGGTTTGGACGTGGCCATGACCAATCCTGACTCGTTCGCCTTCTTTGCCTACGATCTGATGCAGCCGTTGCCGGGCGCCACGACCCCGGATCGCAGCACCAGCGAGCCGCGGATGCCCACCGTGACAATCGGAAACTTTCGCAACCGCGGCCCATTGAG
The DNA here is from genome assembly GCA_036726305.1 of Pyrinomonadaceae bacterium. GTDB lineage: Bacteria > Acidobacteriota > Blastocatellia > Pyrinomonadales > Pyrinomonadaceae > JAOAPY01. The sequence continues at coordinate 71,067 of DAIMCP010000010.1, forward strand.
CTCCGAGAATAGTTGTCCGGTGTGTCCTGACCTTCCCGGACTGGGCATCGATCCCAGCACCGGCCTGAACATTATGGAACTGCGCGGCGACATCACCGGCCATCGCAGCGAAATCGAGTACGACTTCAAGCGCACCAAGGAAGTGGCGATCTGGAAGCACGCGAACGGAAGCTGGCAGATGCTCCGCTATCAATCGCGCGGCACCCAGGACGACAACACCGAGCGCGATGAAGACGTGACGGTAAGAAACGATCACATCTATTCAATCGATGGCCCCGGACTGCCGGATCTTTCCGAGCCGATACCCGGTGCGTCGGCGGCTGATGAAGCGGTCTATCGAGGTTCGTTCGTCGAGTCAGTGAACGCGCGCATACGTCCCGGTCCGTGGACGCCGGTGTCCAACGAATTCCAGTGGCACTCGGTGACGTGGCTTGAGAAGGTGCGCGGCTCCTGGCAGCGCCTGCCTTCGGCGAATGAGATCGAACCGGGGGGAATCATCATCGGCACGGCGTTGCCGTACGGGCCGGGCGATTTTGAGTTGCCGAATTACGAAGATGGAGTTCCGGTGTGAGTGAACACGCAGCACCAGTGCAGGCCGTGCAGGCAGCGGCGCCACAGCCGGCGCAGAATGGATTTCATCTGCAGCGGAAGTGTGCGTGCGGCAGCTATGCCGGGGGCGGGGAATGCGACAAATGCCGCGAGGACAAGACCAAACTTCAGCGCGCCGCCTGTGGCCCTACGAAACCTGAAGGTCTGCCGCCAATCGTGCACGACGTGTTGCGTTCGTCCGGGCAGCCGCTCGATACGGGAACGCGCGCCTGGATGGAACCGCGCTTCGGCCACGACTTCAGCGGCGTGCGCGTGCACACCGATGCCCGCGCCGCCGAGTCAGCGCAGGCGGTGAATGCGCTGGCCTACACGGTGGGGCCCGATTTGGTTTTTGGCGCGGGCCAGTACGCACCCGGAACGGAGCGGGGCGGCCGGTTGCTGGCCCACGAGCTGACGCACGTCGTGCAGCAGTTGCGTGGCGGCGCCAGCGCGCAACAGGCAAAAGCGATCAGCGAACCATCGGACGCGGCGGAGATCGAAGCCGACGCGACCGCCAATCGCGTGATGAACGGGGGTTCAGCGCAGGTTAGTCAAGCGCCGACCGCCACGTTGCATGCGCTGAGCGCCGGTGAGACTGCCGGAGTTGTGGTGGGTTCGGTACTTGCTGGTGCGGGTGCGATTTTAGGAGCACTTGCACTCGCCGGAGTTTTCGATCGTGAACACTACAGCGATGCAGAACTCACTGAGTACCTAACAGTGTTGGCTACGACGCGTCGGCCCGAGAACAATCGGAACAGTGACAACAAAGCTCGTGATGTGGTGCGACGCTGGCGCGGCAGCGCCAATCCGAGCGCGTCTGCCGCGCCATCTACCGGCGCGTCGGCCAGCACGCCTGCTACCAGCTTCAATATCGACAACGGGTTCAGCACCCGAGGCGGCTCGTTGACAGGCGTAGAACTCAAGCGTCTGCTCGTCGAGGAAATGCTCTCTGGAGTGACTGCGGGTGAAGATGAGAACGCGATTCTCACGATTCTCGAAAACTCCGCGCCGGGCGACCTTGTCCAGATACTGGATCCGAATCACGGAGTCTCAATTCAGCAGTTAGACGACAAGATCGGTGGCGACAATCATGCGCGCCTGGAAGCGATTCTGGAACAACGCTTCCCGCGTACGTCGGACGTGAGGCGAGACACGGCCCCCTCTTGCACAGCGCGCCAGTCGTTGATGATTGACTACGCCAGACAGCAGGGACTCGTAATGGTGGACAACGCCATCGATGTCCTTACGAACCGCAGTGGTGATGAAGCCGTCGTAAGAAAGATCCAGTGCCGTTTTGAAGGAGCCGGTAGTGCGGAACTCGCTAGTATCCTGGCTATCTTTCAAGGAGCCCGAGCGGCCCTGGGCACTCGTCTTTACCATTGCGCTCCTGAAGGAGGAGTCGCGGAGTTGGAAGCGCCACCGCCTATCAGGGCCACCACCGGCGAAGAGCTGCCGCCGGTACAGTGTGACCAGGAAGACGCAAACAGTTTCCGGACTGAGGACAGTGCGTTTCGTGAGGTATACCTCTGCGGCGCTTTCTTCAGAAGAAGTCCCGAGATCCAGGCCCTCACGCTTGTGCACGAGGCGGCCCATGCCGCGGGACTGGGCCTGGATGTGGCGTATCAGCCCGGTTGCGGCTTGGCTTTGCAATCTGCACTCAGGAATGCTGACTCTTACGCTTTCCTTGCCGCAGACTTGATGTCAGTTGGCGCTAGTTCGCGCCAAACACCCCAGATGCAGCGTAAGGCCACCAGCGATGAGTCGCCTGATGAACTGCCCGAAGTTGTTGAAGACGCTTTGCACTCACCCGGTCAGCCGCTCGATGGGGCAACGCGTGAGCGAATGGAACCAGGCTTCAATCGAGATTTCAGCGAGGTACGCGTACACACAGGTTCAGCGGCAGCGCAATCGGCGCGCTCTGTGAACGCTCATGCTTATACTGTTGGCCAGGATGTAGTTTTTGGCGCGGGGCAGTACGATCCGGGAACGGAAAAGGGCGTCAAATTATTGGCCCACGAGCTCACTCACGTGGTCCAACAATCCGAAAGCGGTCCACCCACGACACAAACTGCGAAACCGATCAGCGAGCCTGACGATGCGGCGGAGATAGAAGCTGACAGCGTTGCTGAACAGGTTTTGCGCGGCGACACCGCAGTCGAGGTGAATCAATCTCCCAGCGCGGCAGTGCATGCGGAGTTATCAGGCGGGGAGAAAGGCCTCATAGCTGGGGGAGTCATCCTTGGCGGTATCGGAGCCGGCTTCTTAGTTGCCGCGGCAATCGGAGCTTTCGATACTTCGCGGTTCCGCAACTGCTCCCAGCAGCAGCAGGACGTCGTCAATACCGCCACCAACACTGCCCAGCGATGGATCGAGACGGCGATTACCAGAGTTGATGCCGTTCTGGGCAATCCCCAACAAGCGGAGCCATTTGTTGTAGAACAACTCTGGGAGCACTTTAAAATCAGACCAGATGACAGAGAGCACTTGAACCGCGTCAGGCAAGGTCTTGGCCAGATTCAAACTGGATTCTCTGAGCTGATGTTTGAGTGCGATTCTTCATGTACAGAAACTGAGGATACCGCCGTGGCCGCACGCGTGCCCGGACTGCTCGGCGGAATAGTCTTGAAGTACGGCCGCATTCATGTGTGTCCGCGCTTTTTCAGAGGACCTCGGGACCCTGATTTCCGGCGCGACGACGAGCAACCCGAAACAATCGCGCATGAAATGGGCCACCGCTTTGTGGGAGCGCGGGGGGACGTATACCGCGTCGTCGATCCACGCGGATACAGCAACCTGACAACTGATCAGGCGCTCGACAATGCAGATTCATACGCTCAATTCGCGAGAGTCGTTTTCAACATCGGCAGCCGCAGCGCCGCCCCAGCAGCCAACCCGCTACAGCGCAAGGCAATTGGGTCAGGTGGTCCACACATCACCCCGGTTCGGCGAAAGTTACAGCGCCAACCTGCACCCGAGACGCAACCCGAACCCGCAACACAGACTGCACCGGAATCAGCACCTGCGCCGGAAACAAAACCCACAGCTGAAACGCAGCCGGCGCCGGAACCGCAGCCAAAACCGGAAGTAAAGCCTGAGCAGCGAGCGGAAGCTGAGCAGCCCGGTGGAATACCGAAAGTTGATCCGACCAGTGGCATGGAGGGACATCCTGCGCCGCCAGGCTGCGTGGATGTTCTTTGGGCTCGCGAATACCCGCGCATCTTCCGGCTCGACACGATCTCCGTCGTCGGTCTGAGTGCGAAGCCGGCCGGTGAAAAAGCAGAAGAAGTAAGGGACGCCCGCCGCAAGAACGCACTGTTCGATCGAGCGCTCGGCGAAGTTTGCGCCGCCTATGAAAACGTCAAGCATCCGTTCCGCGTGCGTTTCTACTCCCTCGATGTAGACCCAAGAAATGCGGTCAGAGAAAGAGTCAACACTGAGGACGCCAAACGGAACCGCGAACTCGGCGACAGTCTTGGCGCCACCCAGACCAACAAAGTACGCATTTATGTCGAACGAAGCCTGGAGTCGGAAGAGGACTTTGCTGACGTCAAGACTCTCGACGAGAAGTTGAAAAAGATCATCGACAAGTCCAGCCAGTCTGGGGCCAAACGGGGCGCTAAGACCGGATTGATCGTCGGTTCGATTCTGGGTGGACTGACCGCGATAGGCGTGGGAATCGGCGTCGGCGCCGCTGTTTCGGCAAGTGGCGGAGGACTGGGCGCCATCCTCGGCTACGCCGCTTTGGCAGGTGGACTTGCAGGCGGCGCAGTCTTGGGTCTTTCGGCCGGACTGGGAGCTCTGTTCGGTCACGCCGGCGGAACCGATCGTGGCACCGCAGAGTTGTCGAAGGAACGAATCAAGGAAGTGCAGACTTTCGTCGCTCTGCTCCGCAAGACAGGAGAGATCAAAGGCGACCAGTTGACCTCTAGCGATGCTGACAATCTCGCCCGCGACGCCGTTACTCTGTGGACCGACGATGCGAGAACGCTGCCGCTGACAGTCAAGGATCGTCGTCTGTTGATTCTCGCCATGCTTGATGGGCCAACACTCGACGCCGACGAACGGGCCATCATCAAGTTGTTTGAGAACTCAACCGACGCTGAGATCCTGCAGGTGCTCGATCCGACCGTGGATCCCAAGGAACGGGTGACGCTGCAGAAGCTCGACGAGGAGATACACGGCGAAGAATGGAAAGAATTCAGGCAGATGTTGCGAGCGCGCTTTCCATCTCTCGGTGCACCGGAAGTTCAACGCACCGAGACCGCGACGGAACCAGCCTGTGAAGCCGACCAGGCAATCATGATTCTTCAAGCGCGAAAGCGGGCCACGGAAGTCGTACCGATCGCTTTGCAACGAATAACTGAGTACCTCGCAGATCCGGCTAAGCAACAGGCAACGTTGACCAAAATTCAGTGCTACTTTCCGAATGCTGCACGTGCAGATATCGAGAAGATCAAGGGGATGTTCGATAGTATCCAACAACTGATTCCTTCCAGCCGTTACGTCTGTCCAGGGAAAAAGACGGCAGTCGCTCAGACGCCTCCGGGTCCGCGGGTTGTGGAATGCGAAAAAGGAGATGTGGCTCAGACTGTTCCCTTTTACGCGCCCGACGGCTCAATCAAGGCCACCAAGGAAACATACATCTGTCCGTTATTCTTCGAACAGGGACCTGTTTACCAGGCAACCTCCATGATTCATGAGTGGGTACACCGCGTAATCCCGGACAGCGAGACAGACAAGTACGACCCGAAATGCGGTGACCCGAATCTCGCCACAGCGCTGATCAATCCCGACTCTTACGCATTGCTTGCGCGTGACCTCGCCGAAGGACGTGCTGCCAATAGCGCCGGACAACCCAGCGTGTCGATTGGCAACTTTCGCAACGCCGGGGCGGTGACAGCCGAGAATCGATGTGTCAGTTGTCCGCAGATTCCGACCCTCGGTCTCGATCCCACCAGTGGCGTGAACTTTATGGAACTTCGCGGAGACATCACCGGACATCGTCCGGATGCGCTCTACGATTTCAAACGCACTAAGGAAGTCGCGATCTGGATGCGTGTCAGTGGAGCGTGGCAGAACGTCAAATACGAGCCACCGGGCACGCTCGACGATGCGTCCGCCGATGATGAGGATGTAGCTGTGAAGAACGATCGCATCTACAGCGTTGACGGACCCGGACTGCATCAGCCGATTCCTTCGCCCGCCCCTCCAGAGATCGAGGGTGGACTTTACAAGGGCAGCTTTACGGAGTCGGTGAATGTGAAGGTGGGTCAGGGACCGTGGACGCAGAGTTCGAATCTGTTTGCCTGGCATTCGCTGTTCACGTTCGAGCGAGGCAATGATGGGATTGTTCGGAGGACGCCGAAAAACAATGAGATCGAACCGGGTCCTATCACCATCGGGCCAGATCCACCCGGTCCCTGAGGCTAAGACGGGCGCCCTTCTATTTGGACGCGCTGTTCACTGGAACTGCAAGAACCACGCCTATGGTCCCAGTGAAAAGCCAGACTAAGGTGTCAAGTTAATGGCTTTCCGATCATATCGCGCACCTTCTTTCAACTTCCTGCAACGCCGCGGGGCGGTCGGTGGCCGTGTGCTGCAGCGACGCTGCGCCTGTGGCAGCAAAGCCGAGTCGGACGGCGAATGCCGGGAGTGCGCGGAAAAGGAAGGCATGCTCCAGCGCAAGTCGCAATCGGATGGAAGCCTGGAGGCGCCGCCAATCGTTCACGAGGTGTTGCACGCGCCGGGTCGGCCACTCGATGCCGAGTCGCGCGACTTCATGGAGGCGCACTTCGGTTACGACTTCAGCCACGTGCGCGTGCACTCCGACGCGCAGGCGCAACGGTCGGCCGATGCAACGAATGCCGAGGCTTATACGGTGGGACACGACATCGTGTTTGCTTCAGGCCGCTATGCACCCGAGACAGCGGCCGGCCGTCGCCTGCTGGCCCACGAGCTAACCCACGTTGTCCAACAGGATTCCGGCGCCGCAAGTTCCTCGGGCATGAGTATGCAGCGTAAACCTACTAACGATGAAACAACGACTCCCGCAACCGCTACACCCACGGCGGCGAGTCCCACGGCTGCGGCTCCGACCGCTGCCGCGCCAGGTCCCTGTCTCGAAGAGGTGACGGGCGAAGACATTCCTTCGTTACTGCAGTCCGGCGTGGTAACCATCATCGAATTTGGCGCGTCATGGTGCGGGCCATGTCAACAGAACAAGCGAGGCCTCGAAGCCATATGCGAGGCCTTCCGCGTGCGGCCTCCACCGGTTACGGTGCGCTTCTACTCGATCGATATCGAAGCTCCGGGCAACGAGGAGGTAAGCCGTGCTTATACGCCGGGCGGCACCGTTCCCCATCTCTATTTCTACGTTGGCAGTACGGAGAAGGCCCACTACACCTACGGGATCGAGCCGGACACGATGCAACGCCTTGTAGCCGAGCAGGTTGAGTATGCGAGCACTTCGGGAGCGGCGCGCGGCGCGAAGAAGGGCCTGGGTTGGGGCGCGTTGGTTGGAGGTCTGGCGGGAATTGGCGGCGCGATCGCGATCGGAACCTCGAGCGGCCTCGAGGGAAACGCGCTGATGGGGGCCATCATCGGTTCGGTAGCCGGGGGCGCAGCAGTCGGTCTTGGGATAGGCGCAGCCATCGGCGCCATTGCCGGTCATGCTACGGACGATCGCAATCAGGGTCCACGACAACAGCGGCGCCGCCACCTTCAGCCCAAGTCACGCAGCCATAACAACGATCCACTCGAGCGCGAGGCGGAACGCGTCGCCACCGATATCGAGCTGGGACGGCCCGCGGCCGTTCATCAAAGTTCGACTCGACCTTCGCTTGCGCGCCTGACGAGAGGTGAGAAAGCGGCGGCGGGCGCGGGCATCGGCGCTGGTTCAGGTGCCGCACTCGGCGCCGGCATTGGTCTAATTGCAGCTTCACAGATGCGAGGCACGCCCTTCGGCGCGGCTGCCGGGATTGGAGCCGCGATCGGCGGCGTTTTGGGCGCGCTCATCGGTGGACTGATCGGTGCTTTCACGCCGCGGAAGTCGCCCGTCGAAGCTCCCGAAGCGGAGGTGGCGATTCGCCGGCGATTTGGAGCCTACCTCCCGGGGGGAGTAGGGGCGCTGAACAATGCGGTCGTCCATCCGGTAAATCACACCGAGTTGTGTACCTGGTATCGGTGCCGGTTTGGCGCGGAGGCATCCTGCAACATTGATGGTTGGACCGACACGGGACGCGAACCTCCAAATCAAATAGCCTCGGCCGCCGACGAGCCGATGTGTCCGAATGGCCAGCAACTTGAACACGCTACGCCGCAGCGGCCGGTTATCTACTTCGACCGCGAGAGGCGCGACGCGGGGCTGATGGTCCACGAAGGCGTGCATGCATACGAAAGCCAGACTTTCGGCATACAGATGCGTAATGGCGTGAGCGAAGGAACCACCGAGTACTTCACGCGGCAGATCCTTCCCGATCTGAATATCCCGCGCGAGAACGTTTATGACGAGCAGGTTGCCGAGGTTACTCGCATGATCCCCATCGTCGGCGAAGAAAAGCTTCGGCGCGGGTACTTCCTCGGCGAGATGGACGCGCTTCATCAGGCCGCAAACTCGGTGCTGGGCGGTTGTGCGCTGACTGAGTGGGCTTTTGCGGTGCAGACACTCAACTTCGATGGCGACAAGCCGCGCCGGATTATTGCCGGAAGAAATCAGAACTATTGCCACGACGGTCAAACAACAGACACAGCGCCCGAGGCTGCTCCGCCAGCGGATGAAAGGCCAGCATGAGCACTTTTCCCAATTCACCCTATGTGCTGAAGGGCGGCATCGTCCTGCTCGATCCGATCACCGCGCAGGTGCAGCGAATCATCGTGCTGCAATATAACCCAGACACGTTGTCGCGTACGTTCCAGGTTCAGGCCGTCAGCGAAGGGAGCGACCGCTCAGAAGCGTTGCGTTTGAAAGGTCCGGCGGTAGAGACCTTCAAAGTAGAAGCGGAGATCGATGCCACCGATCAACTGGAGACCGCGCAGAAGGATCAAAACCGCACGATCATCGACTTTGGTATTTATCCGCAAATCTCAGTGCTCGAAGCGATCGTCTATCCCAGGAGCAGCGAGGCGCAGGCCAACTTTACGCTATCTCAGACGGGCACCCTGGAAATCATGCCGATGGAAGCTCCACTCACGCTCTTTGTGTGGAGCTCCAAACGGATTCTTCCCGTCCGGCTGACGGAGTTGAGCGTCACAGAAGAGGCGTTCGACACCAAGCTAAATCCCATTCGCGCCAAGGTCAGCCTGGGGATGCGCACGTTGAGCTACGACGATCTGGGCTTTGCAACCAAGGGTGGCAGTTTGTTCCTCGCTTATCAGCAGCAGAAGGAACGCATGGCGGCGATGAGCGCGGGCGGGACGTTCGGAGCGCTCGGAATTGGAGGCATTCCATGAGTGATGCGTTACAGGCGTTAATTGGCGCGAATACGACAAAGCCAAATCCCAATCCGATTACCAGCCGCTATTACGGGGCCGAGATGGCCGAACTGGTTTTGCCCGGCGGCAAGACGCTGGTCTACCTGCGGCGGCGCTTTTTGCCGGCGCCGGAGCGATTTCAGCTGCTGCAATTCCACTCGGTCACCGAAGGCGAGCGGCTCGACAACATCGCTGCAGCGCACCTCGGCGATCCGGAACAGTTCTGGCGCGTTTGCGATGCGAACAACGCGATGCGCCCTGAAGAATTGACGGAAACCATCGGCCGCAAGATCCGGATCACCTTGCCCGAGGGCATTACTGGACCGACGTTATGAACCAGCGCTTCTTTCTCTCGCTGCGAATGGGCGCCATCAATCCTGCGCCGGTGCCGCAGGCGGTCATTGACGCCTTGACCGACGTGTCGGTGAGCTCAACCGTGGGCGCCCAGGGCGGATTTCAAATGAAGTTTACGCTCGGCAAGAACTCGGCTATCAGCCAAAGCTTGTTGCCGTCCGGTTTCTTCGATCCCCGAACACGCGTAGTTATCACCGTTATCGTCAACGGCTCTTCGGAAGTGTTAATGGACGGCATCATCACCAAGCAGGACGTAACGCCGAGCAGCGAGCCCGGCAAGTCCACGCTGACGATTACCGGTCTGGACCTCTCCGCGCTGATGGACTTCATCGACCTCACCGGCATTCCTTATCCCGCGATGCCAAACTTTGTGATCGTCGACATTGTGCTCGCCAAGTATCTGCTGTTTGGCTGCGTGCCGGTGGTCATCCCGGATCTGGTCAATATGCTCATGAACCCGCTGGAGAAGTTTCCCAAGCAGCAGGGCACAGACTACCGTTACGTCACAGCGTTGGGCCAGAAGAGCGGCTACATCTTTTACATCGATCCGGGACCGGAACCGGGGATGAGCCTCGCGTACTGGGGCCCGGACTTCGGCGGCTTCCTGCCGACACAGCCGGCGCTCAGCGTCAATATGGACGCGGCGACGAATGTAGAGTCGCTGAGTTTCTCTTATAACGGTTTGGCCGCCACGCAATATCTCGCCACGATCCTGGAGCCTAACTCCAAGATTCCGATTCCGATTCCGATTCCCAGCGTTGACTTTTTGAAAGCATCACTCTCCGCAAAGGCGCCCACGCCGTTGAAGAGCAAAGTCATTCCCGACTTGGCTAGCAAGAGTTTTCCCGAAGCCGCACTGCTCGTGATTGGCGCCTTGATGGCCACCGACGACGCGATCACGGGATCTGGTTCGCTCGACGTGTTGCGCTACGGGCATGTGTTGAAAGCACGGCGGAAGGTGGCGGTACGCGGAGCAGGGGACTATTACGATGGTCTCTACAACGTAAAAAGTGTCACGCACACGATCAAACGCGGCGAGTACAAACAAAACTTTAGTCTCGTGCGTGGTGGCGTGAAATCGTCAGTATCAACGGTCGATCTATGAGTGACGGAACAACAAAATACTACGGTATCTATCGAGCTACAGTGACTCTCAACGTCGACCCGCTACAGAAGGGGCGCATTCAGGTCATCGTGCTCGACGTCGGCGGGTTCACCCCTTCGACCTGGGTGAATCCTTGTGTCCCTTTCGCCGGCAAACAATCGGGCGTCTACGTGGTACCGCAGATTGGCGCCGGCGTTTGGATCCAATTCGAGAACGGCGATCCGGATCAGCCCGTCTGGATGGGCGGCTGGTGGGGCTCAGTTGCAGAAGTGCCGGCACTTGCCCTGGCCGGCAACCCGATCAGTCCCAGCATCGTGCTGCAGTCAGGACTGCAAAACACGATCATGATCAGCGACCTCGCTGGGCCAACCGGAGGAATCATTTTGAAAACCACGGCCGGCGCGTTTATCAGCATCAACGACACCACCGGCATAACCATCTCGGACGGCAAGGGCGGAATGATCACGATGATCGGCGGCGTAATCACTATCAATCAGGGTGCGTTGCTAATCAAGTAGCAATTGCATAGGAGGAGAGATGCCTGGATTCCTGCTTCATGTTGGCGCGACCGTTCAATGCGCGCACGCCGGGACTGCACAACCGACTGCGCCTAATCCACGCGTGATGGTCAGCGGCCAGCCGACGGTGACAATGGCTGCGCCCTATTCGGTAGCCGCTTGTCCCTTTAATGTCAGCGGTTCTCCTTCGCCTTGCGTAACAGCGCAATGGACGACCGCGGCGACACGGCTGTTTTCGAACGGTCAACCATTGGTGCTGCTCGACAGCCAAGCCATCTGCGCGCCAAACGGAACACCGTTGATGATCCTGGCGACGCAAACGCGGGTGACGGGGACGTGATGCCATGAACATAGACTACCCTTTCCACTTCGATACGCGAGGACGCACCGCCGCCACCGGCGACGACGATCACGTGCGTGACATGATCGAGCAACTGCTTTTCACAAATCCCGGCGAGCGCGTCAACCGCCCCGACTTTGGCAGCGGCTTGTTGCAGTTGATCTTCGCGCCGAACAGCCCTGAATTAGCGGCGGCCTTGCAGTTCACTGTGCAGGGCGCGCTGCAGCAGTGGCTCGGTGACGTGATTCAGGTGCAGGCGCTCAACGTGATCAGCGAGGACTCGACGCTCCAGGTGGAGCTGAAATATATCGTGCTGAGCACTGCCGAATCGCGCACTGACGTCTTCGTGCGAGGAGGTGTTTAAATGGACGGCGAAACCTTGAAATGTTCAGATGAGCGGCGCCGGCAGTTAGTGCGCGATCAGGCCGAACAAGAAGGCGGTCTGAACGGCATCGATTACATTGAAGTCGTCGAAGGCACTCATCAGCGTCTACTGTGCGTCCATTTTTTCGGCGAAGTTCCTTCGCTGGTGCGCGCCAACGTGCGCATTGAAGGCGGCAGCCGCATTCGAGGCATGCAGGTCCTCGAAGTCGAGCCGCATGAATCAGAGGATCCGGAGCACCAGGACTGCTTGCGTATCCAGGTCGATACCGCCGGTGATTTCTCCTGTTACAAGGTGTGTCTCTACGAAGTTGATAGCGATGGCCTCACGACAGATCAGCCATTGCAGGGATTCGATCCGCGTTACACGTGTGCCGAGTTCAGCTTCAAAGCCGATTGCCCAGGTGATCTCGATTGCAAAGTCGAACCGGTCTGCTTGCCGTTGGCTTCGACGCCGCCCGAGATCAACTACCTCGCGAAAGATTACGCCAGTTTTCGCCAGTTGCTTTTTGATCGGTTGTCGCTGCTGCTGCCCGATTGGCCGGAGCGGCACGTGCCCGACATTGGCGTCGCGCTCGTTGAGGCGCTGGCTTACACGGGCGATTACCTGAGCTACTACCAGGACGCGGTAGCGACCGAGGCCTATCTCAATACCGCCCGGCAACGAATCTCGGTGCGGCGCCATGCCCGCCTCGTCGACTATTTCGTTCACGAAGGCTGTAATGCCCGGGCGTGGCTCACGATCTCGACCAATCAAGACCTCAACGAGCCGGGACTGACCTACCGGGACATCTACTTCATCGCCGGCGCCGACGACGACCAGGCCATCGTTTTCGAACCTCTCGTCGAAAATCCCGACGAGCAGTTACGGTTCTATCAGGCGCACAACGAGATTCACTTCTACACCTGGGGAGATCAGGAATGCTGCCTGCCGCGCGGTGCCACTACAGCCACCCTGAGAGACAAATGGATCGCGCCGCAACCTGCGCCGCCTGCGAACCAGCAGCCCGGACAACACAAGCAGGCCGGATATTACCCGCCTCAACCCAAGCCGGCGCCGCAGCGCCGCTTGCAACTCAAAAAAGGCGACGTGCTGATCTTCGAAGAGGTGATTGGGCCGAAGACCGGCAGTCCGAACGACGCCGATCGTTCGCGACGCCACGTCGTGCGTCTGACCAATGTGACGCCGGTGGAAGACCCACTCTGCCGCGAGGCGCCCATAAATTCGGACGAAGATCTGCCGATTCCGCTGCTGGAGGTCGCATGGGGGCCTGAAGATGCGCTGCCCTTTGATCTCTGTCTGTCAGCGCGGATGCCGGCGCCGGATTGCCGCCAGGTGACCGGAATCAGCGTCGCGCGGGGAAACGTAGTCCTCGTCGATCACGGACGCAGGATAGACTCGTCCGAGTATTTGGGACAGGTGAGTCAAAAAAGCATTCAAGGCGAGTGTGCCTGCGAAGGCAGCGTCATGGACCTGACGTCGAGGCCCGAACCTTTTCGGCCGGTGCTCGAAAAGAGTCCGTTGACTTTCAGCGAGCCGCTCGACTTCACCGCGCCTGCTTCCCTGAGTGTGTACCAGGATCCACGGTTGGCCTTGCCCCAGATTCATTCGCTCATCGGTTTGCCCGCCAAGTGTCTTGAACCGGGCGACCAAAGGAAACCGGAAGTTCTGCCCGAAGTCGATCCGTCAGATTCTCGTTGGCGCTGGCGTTCGCGACTCGACCTGTTGGGGAGCGGCGGACTCGATCAGGACTTCGTCGTCGAGATGGATAACGATGGTCGCGCGCACTTGCGCTTCGGAGACGACGAGCTTGGGCGGATGCCGCAAGCCTGCATGTTCTTTAATGCCGTCTATCGTGTTGGCAACGGCACTTTGGGAAACGTCGGGGCGGATGTGATTACAGCGGTTGGCTGGCACAACAGGACCGTAAGCGGTATCCAGCTGCATCCTCGCAATCCTTTACCCGCCGCGGGAGGCCGGCCGCCTGAACCGATGGCCGAAGCCAAACTGTTTGCGCCGATGACTTTTGCGAAGCAACTCGAACGCGCGATTACCGCTGACGACTATGCTCGACTCGCCGAACTATACCCGCACAAAAAGGTACAACGCGCCGGCGCTTCGCTGCGCTGGACGGGAAGCTGGTATGCGGCGGAAGTATCGATCGATCCTTTCGGAAGCGAGACCGCCGATCCGAAAATGCTGCAACAGATCAAAGGTTATTTGCATCGCTACCGGCGCATGGGCCACGACGTGGAAGTAGAGCAAGCGCGTTACGTGCCACTCAAGATCGAGTTGCAGATCTGCGTGCGGCCTCGCTATCTGCGCGGCCATGTGGAAGCGGCGCTGCTCGATATCTACAGCGGGCGAGTGCTGCCGGACGGCACGCTCGGACTGTTTCATCCCGACAACCTCACGTTTGGTGATGGCATTTATTTGAGCAAGCTGGTGGCTGCGGCGCAGGCGGTCGTGGGCGTCGAGAGCGCGCGAGTCACCAGGCTGGAGCGGCTTGGCGAGGGCGCTCACGGGGAAATCCAGGCAGGCATTCTCAAGCTTGGGCCGTTGGAGGTAGCACAGCTGGATAACGATCCCAACTTCCCCGAGCATGGAACTTTGAAGATAACAATGAGAGGTGGGCGATGACCTGCAATTGCGGACGTGGCGGAAACCTGCCCTGCGGTTGTTGTGAAGGCGTCGAGCTGCTGACGCCGGCAGCGATCGGCAACCGGCCCGGCCTTGACGCGATCAACTATCGAGTGGGGACTCACGGGACGTTTCTCGAGACGATGAAAGCGCGGCTCTCCGGCAACCAGCTCTGGTCGCTCGCCGGCTTGAAAACACGCGACTCGAGCGACGCCTCGATCGCACTGCTGGACGGCTGGGCCACAATTGCCGACGTGTTGAGTTTCTACCAGGAACGGATCGCCAACGAAGGTTATCTTGGCACCGCCACCGAGCGGCGCTCGATTCTGGAGTTGGCGCGGCTGGTTGGCTATGCGCTTCGTCCCGGCGTGTCGGCCAGCGCCTATCTGGCTTACACACTCGACAAACCGGTGGCTATTCCGCCGCTGCTCGATAAGCCGGCCCCGGAACCTGAAGATCCTCTGGTAACGATCCCTGAAGGCAGCCGCTCGCAAAGTGTCCCTGGCCCGGGCGAGCTGCCGCAGTCGTTCGAGACTTCCGAAGACCTCGTGGCCCGCTCCGCCTGGAATAATCTTCAAGTGCGCCTGACGCGTCCGCAAAGAATCGACGGCGACACGCGCGTCATCTATCTGAAGGGATTACCAAACCTGAAGCCGGGTGATCCCTTACTGATCATCGCCAGCCCTGCCGTGGTCTATCGCGTGGAGACCGTTACGGCCGACCCGGCAAACGACCGCACCAGGGTCACTTTCAAACCCTGGTCGGAAGCCGGCGCTGCGCTTGGGTTGGTTGCTCGAGTCGCAGAAACGGTGAATCGGTTCAGCGCCGCCGAGCGCTTCGGTGTTGTTCCTACCAGCCGATCAGGCCGAGCAGTGCTGGCTCAACTGGAGCAATTGCAAAAACTAGCGGCGGCAGGAGCCCCCGCCGAAGAGATGAAGAGCACGCTGGTGGATGAGGTACTGCCAAAGTTGCGGGAAGTGCATCAGGCCGCGATCGTCGGCAGGTTCACTCGCGTACAGCCCTGGGTGCGTGACCTGGTGGACGCCCTCGAAGGTGCGCTTCAGGGCAGAAGCGCGGGCGAGATCAAGACCGCGTTACCCGATGTTCAGAGCGCTTCAACCATCGATTTGACGGCAGTGCTTCCGGCTTTGGCCAGGCCGCGCTCGGTTCCACCGCAAGACTCGACGGAGTTGCCGCGTAGTGTGAGTACGTCGCTGGGAAACACCACCGACGCCGTGCCTAAGTTGCTCGGATCCCTGGTGCCGGGTGTAGAAAATGTCTTGTACAAGGCCTGGAAAAACGTTCCGGTCACGGCGGCGCCCGCGTCCGAAGCGCACTTGTTCAGGGTTCGCGCTTCTGTCTTTGGCCATAACGCGCCACTGGAGCCGACGAGAAATACCGCCGGCGTGATCACCGGAACGAAAGAATGGGACTTACTGAAACCCGTCAGCCCCCCAACGACGGAAACGTTCGAGATCATTGTCGGGGAAAAACAGGGAACTGGCCCGGCGTCCGAGCGTACCGTTGTGACTGAGATTCACCTTGGTGACAAATCTACCGACTCTGTTGCGTTGCAGAACCAGCAAGAGACGAAGATCAAATTTAAGGCGATTAACGACGTGATCATGGTCAAACTTGACCGCTCGACGGCGCCTGCTCCACCGCCTTCTGTCGTTATAATGCCTCCGGTCACAACCGCGCCTCTCACGCCAACGACTACTTTAGTATTCACTTTTACTAACCGGCCGATAATGTTCAAGCTGGAAATTCCGCTGACCGGAAAAGCCTTTGCTACTCTGCTCAAAATTGATGCGGCCGTCAAACTGACTCAGCCCGTCAAGGACGACAACAGCGGCGACCTTACCACCAAAGTGGATCTGCAAATTCCGGGCGTGATCCAGAACAGGGAAGAACCGAGGTTCCTTTGGCTGGACGCACCCTACGAACAGATCGTGCCCGGTAGTTGGATAGTGCTCGAAAAGCCCGGCACAGTCATCGATACCAGCACAGGTCTGCCGGCCGATTCAACCCTCGTCATTACCAAGGCGCTCGCTGTTTCTGAACGCTCGCGCGCGGAGTATGGAATCTCTTTGAAGAGCATGCGTCTTAGGCTTGGTCACGACTGGATTGATCCCACTCGGGGAAAAGATACGTTTGAAACAGTTCGCGGCACCGCAGTGTTTGCCGGCAGCGAACGACTCGAGCTGGCCGAAGAACCGATTGAAAAAGCGATTGCCGGCAACGAGCTCGAGTTGGACGGCTTGTACGACGGCCTTGAAGCCGGGCGGTGGCTAATCCTCTGCGGCGAACGAACCGACGTCGTCAACAGTCCGCCGCTGAAGCGAATCGGCGCAGCGGCGGATGCGGCGCCCGAGGTACATGTCGAAGGCGTGCCCGCGACCGAACTAGTGATGCTCGCCGGCGTCGAACAGCGTTTTGATCCCGAGCTTCGCGGTGACAAGACACACACTTACCTGCGGCTCTTCGGCAACCTGGCCTACAAATACAAGCGCGACACGCTGATCGTCTACGGCAACGTAGTCAACTCCACAAATGGCGAGACGCGCAACGAAGTGCTTGGCAGGGGAGACGCGAGTAAGTCGCTGCAGACATTCACTCTGAAACAGAGTCCGTTGACGTTCGTTGCCGCTTCTAATCCCGACGGCGTGGAAACGACGTTGAAGGTGCGCGTCAACGACGTGTTATGGCATGAGGCCGACGACCTTTCGAGCCTGGGGCCGAACGACTACGGCTACATCATGCGGACCGACGACGAGGACAAGACGTCGGTGATCTTCGGCACGGGCGAGCACGGCGCTCGTTTGCCCACGAGCCCCGATAACGTCAGTGCCGTTTATCGAAACGGCATCGGCAAGGCCGGAAACGTCAAGGCCGATCAGATCAGCCTGCTATCGACGCGACCGCTCGGCGTGAAAGGCGTGACCAATCCGATGCCGGCCAGCGGCGGAGCCGACCGTGAGTCGCGCGATCAGGCGCGGCGCAATGCGCCATTGGCAGTGATGGCCCTGGATCGCCTGGTCTCGACGCGTGACTATGCCGACTTCGCGCGCACCTTTGCCGGTATCGCCAAAGCGAGCGCGGAGCGATTGTCGGACGGCCAACGGCGCCTCGTGCATCTGACCATTGCCGGCCAGGACGATATTCCGATCGAGACGACGTCTGACCTCTATCGCAACCTTGGCAAGGCGCTCCGTAACTTTGGCGATCCACACCAGCCTATCCAGATCGCTTTGCGCCGGTTACTTTTGCTGGTGCTCGAAGCGAGGGTACGTGTGTTGCCGGACTACCTCTTTGAAAAGGTGGAACCAAAGATCCGCGCCGCCTTGCTGGATCGTTTCAGTTTCGAACGGCGCGAGCTCGGACAAGATGCGTTGCTCAGTGACGCGATGAGCACCATTCAGCATGTCGAAGGCGTCGCTTACGTCGACATGGACAAGTTCGACTGGATCGATGAGACGAAGGTGATCGAGCACCTCTCCGGCGGTCCCTCGCTCGGCGACAGCGTCATGCGCAAAGAGCGCATCTCCGTCGCGCTCGCCTTGATCGATGCGAACGAGATCGATGCGGCCAAACGCATCAAGCCGGCCGAGATCGCTTACCTGAGCCCGAGCGTTCCCGACACGATCATTCTTACGGAGATAAGCTCATGAATAAAGCTGATCGGTTATACCAGTTATTGCCGGCGGTGTATCGCATGGTTGATGCTGAGCAGAACCACTCCTTGCGCGACCTCCTGCGGGTGATCTCAGAGCAAGTGAACAACGTCGAAGATGACATCAGCCGGCTTTACGAAAACTGGTTCATCGAGACCTGCGAGGACTGGGTAGTGCCCTACATCGGCGAACTGATCGGATATGAGCCAGTGCACGAGGCAGGCGAACCCGGCGATCCGCGGCAGGCGCAGGGGCACGCGTTGAACAAGATCCTGATTCCCCGGCGCGAAGTCGCCAACGTGATCCGTTATCGCCGTCGCAAAGGCACCCTCGCGTTGCTGGAGTTGCTGGCGAACAACGTCTCGGGTTGGCCCGCGCGAGCAGTCGAGTTTTACAAGCTGCTTGGTTGGACGCAGCATCTCAACCATCCGCGTCTCAAACGCGGGCAACCGGCAAATTTGGGCGACGGCGAGCGACTCGATCTGCTTGGCGGACCTTTCATGAAGAGTACGCATACGGTGGATGTGCGGCGACCCAACTCGCACCACAGCCGGGGGCTCTTCAACATCGGCAGCATCGGCGTTTTCGTTTGGCGGCTCAAGACCTATTCGGTGACAGAGACACCGGCGTACTGCATTGAAGAGGAAGGCCCCGAGTGCTACACCTTTAACGCGCTGGGCCACGACACTCCGCTTTACAACGTCGCGCAACCGGAAGACTCGCCCACCCACATCGCCGATCAACTCAACCTGCCCGTGCCCATTCGCCGCCGGCCCTTTGCAGAGCACACCACTGAGCGGCCGTCCAGCAAGCCGAGACACGCGTCGGCCGACTATTACGACCGCAGCGTGTCGGTCTCGGTGCCGGATCGCACGGGTAAGTTGAACGAGATTCCGCGCCAGCTCGTAATTCCGGCGAACCTGAGCGACTGGCAAAAGTTTCGCCCGGCGCGCGGCTTTGTGGCCGTCGATCCCGTGCTCGGCCGCATCGTCTTTCCCTCCAATCAAAAACCGCGTCACGGCGTGGTGGTGTCGTATCAATATGCGTTCAGCGCCGACATCGGTGGTGGCGAGTATGAACGTCCATTGTCTGAACCCGCCGAGGCATATGTCATTCGCGTCGGCAAGCACGAGCGTCTATTTACGATCAAAGAGGCTTTGCTGGCGTGGCAGAATCGGCAGCCACCCGCGCGCGCGGTGGTCATCGAGATTCAGGACAGCGGTGTCTACACCGAGCAACTCAATATCAACCTGGAGCCAGGTCAGTATCTCCAGATTCGCGCGGCGCAGCGCAAGCGTCCGGTTCTTCGGCTGTTGGATTACCAGGCCAGTCTTCCGGATGCTCTGAGAATCCAGGGCGAGAAGGGAAGTCGTTTCGTTCTCGACGGTCTAGTGGTTGGCGGACGTGGTCTTCAAATCAACGGGCAGGAAGACGTGAACGACGCGCACGTTTCGCCTTCAGGAATGGTTGAGAACGATCTTTGCGACGTGACGATACGCCACTGCACGCTCGTTCCCGGTTGGAGTTTGCATTGCAACTGCGAGCCGCAGCGCCCGAACGATCCCAGTCTCGAGCTGGAGTACACCAACGCGCGGATCAGGATCGAACACAGCATCATCGGCGCCATCACTACCGAAGCCAGAGAACGGGCTACCGAACCGCAGCCGCTGCAAATCACCGACAGCATCCTCGATGCCACCAGCGAGGATCGCATCGCACTGGGAAGCTCGCGCGGTGCGATTGCCTACACCGCTCTGACCATTGCTCGCTCAACCGTCATCGGGCGCGTGCAAACTCATTCCATCGAGCTGGCCGAGAACACGATCTTCAACGGCGTCGTTACGGTCGCCCGTCGAGGCAGAGGCTGCGTGCGCTTCTGTTATGTATCCGACGACTCGCGCACGCCTCGCCGCTACGAATGCCAGCCGGATCTCGTAAAAAACGCCGTCAGCGAGAACGCGGACATTGCCGCGTCTGCCAAACCTGGCGCGCTGCAGCGTGAGGCCGATCGCGTCCGGCCATTATTCAACAGCCTGCGCTACGGCACGCCCGCCTATTGCCAACTGGCAGATCGTTGCGCAGAGGAGATCACGCGAGGGGCGGACGATGAGTCGGAGATGGGAGTCTTTCACGATCTATTTCAGCCCCAGCGCGCGGCCAATCTGCGTGCGCGTCTGGATGAATATACCCCCGCCGGCATGGATGCCGGAATCGTCTACGCAAATTAGGAGGAAACCATGCAAGGCGAATTTAGAGGCGACGTCAGCCGCGACAGTTTCGATCAAAGCAAACGTTTTAGCCGTGTGCTCATGCAGCAGGGACGCGTTCAGCTCGATGCCGATTTGAACGAGCAAAGCGACATACTGTTGCACTACCTGCGTTCACTGGCAAGGGACTTCATTGGCCCGCATGGCGGGAGCAGTAGCCAGCCCGGCTTCACATTAATCACCACCGAGGCTGAAATTGACGCCCTGAACGATCCGAACGCCAGCCGCTTGAAAACCTCGCTGCGAAAGAGTGGTTTCCTGATTGGCACTGGCCGCTACTATGTCGACGGCTTGCTCTGCGAGAACGACAACTACCTCGGCTACATCGAACAGGACGGCTATCCGTTCTCAGGGAGCCTGACGCTCGAAGTGATCATGGGTCCGCCGGGAGAATTCCTGGTTTTTCTCGACGTCTGGGAACGTCATGTCTCCTGCAACGAGGATGGAAGCATCTGCGAGGTTGCTCTTGGTGGGCCAGACACCGCCACTCGTGGGCAGATCGTTTCCGCGGTCGTGGTTCCACCGCCCGGAGAAGACACTCAGGGGCTATACGATCAGCAAAAGCTGCACGACCTGGTCAAGGCCCTGCGCGATGCGAAGGCCATCCTGCCTCCCGATGCTAACGCGATCGCTACAGCCAAGGAGGCGCTTGACGCCTTCGCCGAGACTTCGGGCGTGGCGCTGAGCAGTATAACCACGGGCACTTTGCAGGCTCGGGCTCGCATCACGGGCCTGCCCGAAGGCGATTGCAATATTCAGCCCGAAGCTCAATATCGCGGCCCGGAAAACCAACTCTATCGCGTTGAGATTCACCGCGGCGGCGTCGCCTGGGATGGCACATCCGACGGCGAGAGTCCCGCCGGCAACGCGAGCACGGCGGCCACCTTCAAATGGTCCCGAGACAATAGCTCGATTTATTTTCCGATTCTTTCGCTGGAGGGCGACTCCGTCAAAGTATCGCACCTCGGCCGCGACACAAGTCGCAGTCTGCAGGTCGATGATTGGGTTGAAATCGTAGCCGACGATCTGGTGCTGCAAGGACAGCCGGGACCGCTGCGCCAGATAAAGAGCGTTAACCCAGACGAGTTGACGGTGACGCTTACAGACGCAGTCGATCTGAGTTACGAGGAAGACAGCAGGCTGCATCCAGTGTTGCGGCGCTGGGACCAGCGGCGCTCCGATGGCGAGGACGCGGAGGGTCTGCTACTCGTTAAGGAGGGAACGGGCGAAGACCTCAATTGGATTGAGCTCGAGGATGGCGTACAAATCCAGTTTCAGAGAAGCACTGGTGCCAGCATCAAGCGCCGGTATCGCGCCGGCGACTACTGGTTGATTCCTGCGCGAGTCGCGACCGGGGACGTGTTATGGCCCAGGGAGCTTCAGGGCACGAAACCGGTAGCCAGGGCGTTGCCGCCACACGGCGTCGAGCACCACTACGCGCCCATCGCGGTGATCTCAACCGACGGTTCGCAAAAATTAGTTCTTGAGGAGGACCTCCGGCGCAAGTTCAGTCCCGCGGCGGTCTAGCTGAGTCTGTCTCGGGCATCACATAGAAGTTGTCTGGCGGCATGCAGGTATTCATTAACAAATTCCTTTGAAAGGTTGTGACCACAATCGGCAACACAGGCCGTAGACAGACAGGCACAGTCGTTATCGCCAGGATCCGCGGATAGCGACTTTTCCAACGTGTTTTGAGCGGATCAATGCTGGCACAGTCGTTGCTTGTATGGCTTTATTTCAACTGTTAGTCGGCGGCGGGCTCGGCGCCGCATGTCGTCTTAGCATTTCCTGACTCGCGGGGAGGTTCCTCAACGATCTCTTCGTTTCGCTAAGGAGAAAATATGCGGGTCGCAAAGCCAACTTTGACCTTCACCGTATTGGTTGTTGGCACGCTGGCGTTGGGTTCCTTCCAGGCAGCACACGGAACCAACTACAGCATGGGGTGCATAAACAACTATAGTCCGGCGGGCATTGGTCCCGACCTCTCCAATCGTTGCAAATCCACCGACGGGTTCTCAAGCTGGTTCAATTTGTTTGGCCAACACAGTCTGCGGTTTTACTGGCATGACCAACTCGTATGGCCACGGGACTATACGGAAGACAGCTTTACCGGTGGCGGTGACAACATCGAGGCTGATTGGTCGTCAGCTGACCTTAATGTGTTTTCAGGACATGGCAGTTGTCAGAATCCACCAAATGCGAATAGTCCGGATTTTATTGTCACGGCGAAACCGGGCGCAAACAACTTTGTGGACATAAAGAAGTTTTTGCGTTTCGGCGAATTCCCCGGGTCGGGTGTGTTTGGACAAAACGGGAATCTGAATACCTTTATAGTGGACGCGAGTTGTCCGATGGATCTGGTGTCGCTAACGAATCAGTGGTGGGATGCGTTTCAGGGTCTCCACCTGGCGATGGGCCACTCTGGTGATTCCAATCACGATAACCTTGACTCTGACGCGAAGCTTCCTACCGTGGGGATGTACCTGGGTCCGTTTGGGGGTCCGTTTGGACCCTTTGGTGGGTTTCAGGGCCCCTCGAGTTATCGCACGGCCTGGATGTCGGCTGGGCTGATTGATGTGCAGAGCGGCGTATGTGCCGTGATCGTAGGGACTGGACGCACGGAACAAGAGGCGGTCAACCGCCGAGACTTTGAGACGCCAACGAACCGTATTCCCGATGCCATGCCGCCTGACTGGATTGCGTGGCGATGGACATGCAAGAACTAGCAGCCTTGAGTGACTGCCACGAGGAATCTTTATGAGTCTGCGAATGAGAAGAATTACCTTTGGCGTTCTGTTGCTTTTGGTATTGCCACTTGGCGCAGCGATGCAAACAAATCAGGAACAAAGCAATATGCCGCAACCGCGGAAGGTTGAAGCGGCGGAACAATCGGAACTGAAGGCCATGATTGGAAAGCGTTTCCGCCCCGAGAGCGGTAAGGAGATCGAGGTGCATGCGGCAGGTGCGTACCTTTTCGGCGCCAACGACGACCTCTTCGCGATTGAGCGGACAGACCTCGGAAGTATCGCATTTGAAACGAAAGTCTATGGTGTAACCGACGTGGCACTAGAACCGAAACAGATCGGGAAAGAGCGCTTGCTACCTCGTGTCGAAGCTGCGCTCCGCGAAGCTGGGTTTGACATCAGGGACAAGCGGTTCGCCAACTTTTATGATGAGTTTGCCGGTCGCTTTAACGGCAGGAAGCAATTGGCGGCCAATTTCGATCCAAGAAAGGCTAGCAAGCTGGTGGCCAGGACGGTTACTTTCGAACGGGTGGTGAATGGCTTGCCGGTCTTCGGGTCGGAACTCCTGATTGGACTTAACTCGGATGGCAGGATTGGTCGGTTCCGCTTGCACTGGCCGAGGCTCCGTCCGGAAGTCGTCAAAGCGGCGGTGGGGCTAGCGTCCGCCTTGCGAGCGAAGAACTGGGTGCTTCCAAAGGACCTTCAGGAGCGAGGGACGGAAATCCTGGAAGTGACGGCCGGAGTGGGGCACTCGGCATTCGCCGACCCCAGTTTTCGAAGTGCCGCCGTCGTGCGCGTGCTGTACCGTCGGACCGCGCGGACTGGCCAGTATTCACTGGCGTCCACCGGTTATAAGTACTTCGATGCCTCAGGTAGAGAAGTGGCGCTCAACGTGTTTCCGAGAGTGCCGGGCACGTCCCAGCAATACAAGCAATGATCCTCGTGATAGCTCAGTGTCATCGATCTGAATCTGATCAGGTCTATCTCTCGGTGCTTCAATGAATCGTCATGCCCAAAAGTTATTTTGCCCATCTATTCGGGATTGGGGTGAACCACTACCAATTCGAGTCGGTTTAAGATTCCAGATCGTAGACCTTTTGGGCTGGTTACGTTTGCGGCCAGCCGGGTAAGTGGCGATCCATTCAAAGCCGTGAGCAACTCGACTGGCCGGCTGCGACGCTTTCACAACAGGCTCGGCTAACAAATCGGCTTAAGAATGGTTCACGACGATCGCACAACTACTTGGGACATCCAGATGTTCGGGTGACGACGCGTTACGTGAGGATGTTTGAAGACAGTAAGCGAGTCGCGGTTGAGGCGGTGAAGCTTACCTTTGGAAAAGTTGGTCACGTATTGGCCACCTGGCCAAAACGGCCGCCGTTGCCGGCGGCTGTAAATGGTTGAAAATAAATGGTGGAGCAGAGGAGGGTCGAACTCCTGGCCTCCGCATTGCGAA
>DAIMCP010000011.1:0-95051 GCA_036726305.1 Pyrinomonadaceae bacterium
TAGCTCGCCGCATTTAACTTCTTCAGCCTCACCGCCGTCGGCGCCGCAGGCGCACTGGCGAGAGTCCATGAAGAGAACCCGGTAACGCCCGTATTCTCCACCCAGTTATTCGGATCGGCTGCTGTCTGTGCGCTGCTCGGTGCGCCCTGGTCAGTCCAGGTAGCGTCGGGCGAGCCCTGAGCCCGCCACAAGTGTAGGTTCGCCCCTACATTTCCGTTCAACTCGCTGTCCAGGTAGTGCAAGCGAACCGTCGCGCTACTCACTGTACCGGACACAATATTTAGTGAGTACACGCGGTTCACGGCGGCACTGAAGCTGCCCGGCGCCGCTTTAACCAATAGCACTTGCAGGGTCATGGCGCTGCCATTGGTGATCAGATTGTTTGGATTCCCAAAGGCCCGGGGAGTTCCACCCACGTCGGCGCGCGCTACCCTACCGATCACGTCCCGGGTGCCGCTGGAGGTGCTGCCGGTAGTAGTCAGAACCCCGTTACTCGCGGTGTCAACGGTGAGGTCGGCGGACAGCGTCAGCAATCCACTCACGCTGCCGCTGGTAGTCATAGTGACACCGGCGCTGTTGCTTATCGTCAGAGCTCCGAACGCTGTCGGGCTCGAGCCGCCGATGATTTGAGCCGAAGTACCATTGAAAATGACTGAACGTCCATTGCTCGTGAACGTTGAGTTGTTTGTCCAGTTACCGCCCACATTCAGGTCGGCCCCGCTCATAGACGACAAGCTGAGCGAGCCATTGATTAAAACGGTCCCCGGTACGCTCAACGGGGCAGTCATCTTGTTTCCCGTGCCGTTCGTCGTCAGCGTCGAGCCGCTGTCAATCGTCAGGTTGCGTGCGATCGCGCGGGCAGTAGAGGTACTACCGGCCCCCAGGTCCAAAGTGGTGTTATTGCTCAGCTGAACGTCGTTCGGAAATCCGGCACCTGATGTCGCGCTCCATTCCAGACTGCGATTAAGGGTACCGCCCGTGTTGTAGATCAATAGCGAACTGCTACCGAAAGTCGGAGCAGCAAGGGTGAATGAGCCGCCCGTGTTAATCCTGCAGGTGCCATTGAAGGTTAGATTATTTGCATTCGCCACGCCGGCCGTTGTCTGAAACAGAATGCCAACCGTGCGCGCAACGCTCATACTGAGGCCGGCGGAACCAATGACGCTCACATTCTGCGGCCCGTTAGTCGCCGGCCAGTAAGTCCGGCTGCTATCGATGGTTGAGGTTGCAGTGGTGTTGAAGACGAGCGTTCCAGTCGTGGCGTTGTAGTTGTAAGTGCCAGCGCCTCCACTGAGGGCGCCTCCCTGACTAATAACGAACGACCCATTTACTGTTGTTGTGCCGTTATTAATGAACAGGTTGTTCGCCGTAAAGAAAGACGCCCCCGTGGAAACCAGCATCGTGCCGCCTGAACCCAGCGTGAAAGTCCTGCCCGTGCCCCCTAGTTGCAGGCCGGCTGGATTATCGATTTGCAGTCTCGATCCGGAAAAAATGGTAGCGTTCGCACCCAGAGTCAAGGTCTGTAGCGATGACGGATGCCCAATGATCAGCGTGTTGGTGCCGTTGTTGTCGAAGATCGGCTGCGTTGCTGCGGTACTGGTGGTGGTGATGTTGCCCTTCACGGTGACCGTGGCCGTCGTCGAACTCATCCCGCCGAAGCCACCGCCTGTATTTGAGGTGGTCAAGGGCGAAATATTAATGTTACCGTTGACGGTGACATTCGTCGTGCCTGTCTGATTAAGTAGCAGCGTACCCCCCGCCGTACCGAGCCCTGCCGTTCCACCGAAAATCAGATTTCGGAAGGAAATATTTGCTGTCCCCAAAGCATTCAACAGAATTGCGTCGTCGGAGAATTCGAAGTTCATCGTCAAATTGCCGAATTGAGTGCCATCCACTGCCTGAATACTGGAAGAAGTCGGCCCTAACTCATAGGAGAGTCCGCCGGCGCCGGTGGACAGGTAAGTGCCGTTGACAACTACGTTCGCAAAACCGAGCGGGCTCGTGAAGCTGATGGTGAACCCACCGTCGGCAAAGGTTGTCCCGTTACCGATAAAGAGAGCCCCCTTCGTCAGCGGATCGCCAGAATTGCCGCTAATGGTTTTGTTGCCGTTGAGCGTTTTCGTCCCGCTGCCAGCGGTGTAAATCATCGCCGCCGCAGGATGGCTGATCGCATCAATCGTCTGCGCGCCGCTGGCGTTGTACTCGATAATGGCATCAGTGAAGGTGTTGGTTCCCGTATTGACGAGGGTCGCGGCAAGTCCAGACGCACTGGTCGTCGCCGTGCCCAGGGTTCCGTTGCCGACTATCACACTACTTCCCGTAACCGTTACGTTGCCTGCGCCACTAATCGTGAAGGTGTCAGCGTTCAAGCGGCCAGTTACGTTCAAAGTCTTGCCGATTGCCATGCTGATATTGTCAAGCATCGTATAGTTTGCACCGGAAGCGACCGTCACGTTCATCTCAAAAGCTGATGGCGTCGGAGCGAGAAGGTTGAATGCGGCTGGATTACTGATGATGGTCGCATCATCAAGATTGATTACCAGCCGCGTGTTGGGATCTTTCTTCGCAATCAGGGCAATCACCTCGGCGCGCCTCTGCAAGTAGGTACTTTCAAGGTGAATCCGGTCTTTGGGCAAACCCCTGTACTTAAGCGGATCCGTGAACAGGTTGAGGTTTTGCGTCTTGATCTGAGTAAAGTCAGGCGAAACGCTCAAGCTTTGCGGGGCACTCAATGAAGTACCGTTAATGGTTTTGTTGGGGCCCGTTAAATTCAACGTCAGGCTTCCGATATTTGTGCCGCCAGTAACTCCGCCGTAATTCAGATTGCCACCCACGTTCAGGGTCGTTGCGGCGGCGCTGCTCAACGATATTTGAGCCGTCGTAGCGACGACCAGGTCGTTCGCGGCGGTAATTGTTCGCCCGGCAGTAAATCGCTTCGGATTACCGGCCCCGCCCCCTTGCAGGATTAGGTTGTTGAGCGAGGTGCCCCCAGAGAAGCCGGCGATGTTCTGCGTAGCTGTGCCTGAGAAAATGGTCGTGCCGCCAGTTGTACCGCTCACGACCGTGAAATTACCGGCGGTCAGAGTAAAGTTTCCTTTACAGTTGAGCGTGCCCGTGCCGTTGGCCAGTGTGCCGCCGCTGACTGTGAATGCACCCGTGCTGAGATATGTGCCGGAATCCACGTTCGTGGCTCCGCCGTTGAGAGTAGATGTGCCGGTCACATTCAGGCTGCCGGTACCAATGTTTAGCGTTCCGCTCGACTGAATGTAGTTACCCGTCAAGGTCAGAGTTCCGCTGCCAAAGTTCAGAATTGTATTTGTACCGAGAGTCAGGTTCTTGATCGAAAAGGTGCCGTTCACGTCGATTGTAGTGGGCGAGCCGAAACCCAGGCTGACATCTGTGGTGCTGTCGGGAACCGTGTCGTTGCTCCAGTTGGCCGCATCGCCCCAATTTGTTGTGGCGGCGCCGCCGTCCCAGGCAATCGGGAGCGGACTCTCGTTGGCGATCGTAAAGAAATCGTTACCGGGAGTGAGATTTGTTGTCGAAATAATTGTTCCCGAGGTGGTGCTGCCGGTCACAGTGCCGCCGATGCTTGAATAATTACCGTTTGACACGTTCGACTGCCCGACACGCGCCGGCGCTGTGTCAAAGACGTTATCGTCGGTCTCGTAAGCCAATCGTATTCTCGCGCCAGAGTTGAGGGCCGCGCTGTTTGAAAGCTGCCAGTAGCGCGTTGGATCCAGCGTCGCCAGAGGGGGAACGGGAGTACCACCAGAGGGGCTGTTGACAACTTCGGCCGTCACGGTTGATTGCGCGCTGAGTGTCAAGCTCGAAAGCGTCAGGGGACGAAACGAAACGCCCTTGCCGATGGCGTAGATTCGGGAGATAGCTGCCGTTGTCGGGATATCAATCGCCAGCGGACCGTTCACGTAGCTGGTGGAGCTGCCGGCTGGGCCGGTGATGGCTGAACCGAGGGTCAAAAGGTTAGTTGCGGTGGTCGTTAGCAGGCCACTGGTGAGCGTTAAGCCAGCGCTCACCGTAAGCGGACTATTCAAGATGACTCCGTTGGAATTGTTAACCGTCAAGGTTCCACTGACTGCCGCTGGGAGTTCCGAGCCAGTCGTAATGCTGGCAGCAGGCGATGGGGCGGTGTAGGTAACATTGTAGGTTACGCCCGAAAGGTCAAAACTCGGGGTGTTAGCCAAGCTGCCACCGGAACGAGTGGTAGTTAAGGTCGCTGAGCCGCCGGAATTCCCAATGGTCAGCGTTCCGCTTCCCCCAAGCGAACCCGAGGTTAAATTCAGGGCCGTCGCGACGGCTACACTTTGGTTCAAATTAACAGCCGGAGATGCCCCTGAAGTGTTGTTGATCGTCAGACCACGGATCCTACTGTTGGTGAAAGTTCCAGATCCGGAAATGGCCTGCTGAGATCCGCCGATAAAACTCAAGACTGAGCCAGTCGAATCTCCGTTAATCGTGCCATCATTAGCAATATCACCCCGGGCGGTAAGCGTATTGCCATTCAGATTGAACGTCCCGGCTATGATGTTCAGGCTCGTGACACTACAGGTGGAGCTCGCTATATTGCTAATACGAACGTTTCTGTTTGTGCCAGTAGGGTTATTAACGATAATCGTGCCGAGGATGACGTTGCTCGCGGTAGAAATGGAAAATCCTCCGCTGGAACCATTGCCCGAAGAAGAAGATAAGCCATCGCCGAATCGGATAGTTGAGCCAGCGAAATTTTTTGTGCCGGTGGCTCCCGCAACTTCAAATTCCGTATCAGCTGGAATCGTGTTATTAGCGCTCGGATCCACTATTGTCAGAGTGCCGCCTGTAAAGTTCACCACTGAGCCAGTCGAGAGATTAAAAACATCATTGGCCGCTGCAGAACTGATGTTTTGAGGGTCAACGTTAAAGTTTCCAGCCGTCATTGTGAAGACGCTAGAGGCACCAGTAAATACCCGTCCGAACATATTTACGGTTGCGGAGGTTCCCCCTACGATTAACGATCCCTGAATGCTCATTGCATTATTGCCTTGACCGTAAGCGAAGGTCCCGGCATCCACCTGGAGTGTGCCGTTAATGGTTGGTGAACCACTACCCGTGGCTGATATGCCCGCGCCAACCGACTGAATCGAGGCAGCTGCGTTATTGATCCATAATCTGCCTGCGATCGCAGCCACAGTTTGATTACCGAAATATGGTGTAATAATTGACGCGCTCGACATTTTGAATGTGCCGCTTGTCACAGTCAGTCGGGTAGCCGCTGCAGTTGGAGCGCTCATCGTAATAAGGCGAGTGACATCGAGGATGGCCGTAGTGTTTGAACCCTTGGTAGTAACAATGGCCCAAAAGTCACACGTCGGTCCGCTACCGGAGATAGTTGCATTGGCACTGCCTAAGAAGTTGGTAGTGACCCCCGCGCTGGTATTCAAATCGAGTGTGCCATTAACCGTTAGATTACCGGCGGCAATCGAGGAGAAAGTGCCTCCAATATTGAGGACGTGAGTAGTCAAGGTACCGCTACCGGCACTAAAGGTTCCGCCGGTTGCAACAGTCACATCGCTGTTGACTGTCAACGCGCTGGCCGGTGTTGAGATGAATTCCAGGATCCCGCTCGTCCCCTGGCCTACAATGAGGTTAAGACAGGTAGCGGTCGTTACATCAATTGTAACCGTGGCGCCGTCGGCGATGGTGACGTTGTCTGCAGCGGTTGGAACAACTCCACCCACCCAGGTTGCTGTAGAACTCCAGTTTCCCCCCGCGCCAGTTGACGTAATGTTACCGGCAGCGTTCGTCGCATTACTGCCGGCTGCCGGATTGGCGCTCAAAGCGCCTTCAGTTACCGCGAATACTCTCCAGAAATAGGTCGTGCCGGGAAGCAGGGAAGATTGGACGGAACTGGTCGTGCCGGCGGTTACCTGCGTTATGAAATTATAACTCGTGCCGCCGTCGTCCGAACGGTAGATCGCAAAGCCCAGCTCGCTTGACGAATTGTCGGTCCAATTCAAAGTCATACTGGTTTGCGTTACACTGGTAAAGTTCAGACCGGTCGGATCAGCAGGCGTTAGGGGCGTGAAGGTATACTTCGTGCCATTGGTAATCGCATTAGTTTGAGTATTATTTGCTGTGCCGTACGCAGCCGTCGGCCCGCTCGTAGTGATGCTGACGAAGGTCGTTCCCGAACTGCCGAAACCTACAGAGTAGCCACTGTTTGCACTATTAACTGCGATCCCTGTTCCATAAACGAATTCGATGACGCCTTTCGTTTCATATAACCAACATTGAAAAGTTCCTGCACCCGTGTTGTTAGCGCCAACCCTTGGTATTTGCATGTTCTGCCATTCGACAACGAGCTTGCGATTAGGTGCGTTACCGAGAATCTTAAAATGTACTTTTCCATTTGTTCCGACAAACAGGTCGTCCCAGTAGGGCGCAATTTGGGGTACATTGATGGTGCTCGCCAAGTTATCAGCGGAAGTTGTTTGGACAGCAGGGCTACCGAGCTTCAGCAAGCCATTGGCATTGACGGAAAACTGCGTTTGCCGCACACCATCGAACCAGTAATCAAATCCTATGTTAGTGAGCGATGAAGCAGTATCCTCCTGATTCGGTCCGACAAGCTGCGTCGTTCCGCTGGACATATCTTCGAGAGCAACTCCGCTCGAGCTGGTAAAAGGATACGTGGTGCCGGTGATAGCATTTGGAGTAATGCCGCTCGATGAAGCGGCTCCAACCTGAGGATCGCTGGATCCGGTGGTAACGAACTTGTCCCCAAGACTGATTGTAGTGTCGCCACTTGTCGTCTTCGCCGGCTGCTGCATGAGGGCTGTTACGGTTACGGCGGATGTGGCGAGTGTAATGGCGATCACTGCAGCCAACAGGCGGACATTGAATTTGAGGGACAATCTTTTGACCATGCCGTTAATGACCTCTCCCGACTTGGATCGTTGGGGGCGACGGGATTATTCCAACGCTAACAACTGTTCAACTCAACTGAGTAAGGTAGTGCGTCACCTGCTCCAAGCAGCTGATTAATGATCCCAGCGCATCGCTTATAAACACTAGCCGAAGCTGATCGGCTGCCGGCCTCAAAGTGGAGCATCTCGTAATACTGTTATCCGCTACGGCGCCTTCTGTTCTGCCGGTTGAACCCGCCTCCCAGACATGTGCCCCCACTGCAGACCCCCGAACAGCACTGAGAGCTCGTATTGCAGAATTGGCCCGCAGGTCGGCAACTCCCAGCCTGGGTTGATGTAGGTGCGGTAATTGTGGCTACGATTGGCAACGATATGGCAGCGCCAATACCGATGCGTCTGATAGCTTCGCGTCGTGACATGCGCGACAACACTGCCGGCAAGAACACTTGCTCCGCCAGTAAATGATCGCGGCTCAGCTGTGCCAGCGCTAACCAGACGATTTGCTCATTGATGTCGCTCGCTGCTGCCCCCGGCCCGTTCAAGCGAACCGCGATTTGGGTGGGGGTGCTCTGACCATCGCACTCTCTCCAGACTGCTGCGGCCGTCAGGTTAAGGCAGTGAGCCTTGTCGCGCTGGACATCGTAGACCAGTACTTCTTCCGCCAATTCTTTGACGATTAGATCGTCGGTGCGCGCGCGTGGTAAACGCGGTGTTTTCCCCATTTCGGCTCCGAAATTCACCAGGACTAGCGGATGATTCTTATCAGAGTTTTAAGTCTCAAGACGAAAAACTCGCGCGGTGGAAGCAACTCAGTGGCCGCGCGCCGTGCGCGTAATTATTCCAGAGGAAGATCTAGGGCCTTAGGCTAGCACGAGCGTTAATTTTGGTCAACGATTTGGAGGGCAGGGCCGGGGGACGGGGGCTTTGGGGCCATAGCCAGGGTGAAAGGCAGGCCCCGGGGACGCAGTGCCGATCAATGCCCAAGCATTGATCTACCCACAGCAAAGCTCCGGCAAAAACGGTTGTATAGTGGGTCAATAGCTTCTGGCTTAAGCCTGGCTAGCCGCGGCAGCACTTTCGCTGGGCACGATTACCTAAACACTACACTACACGTTCCTGCGCTCGCTTATCTCAAGGTGGCCCAGTGGACTCAGCGTCAGTCCCAAACCTGCAATGCAGGCGGCGATTAACGCCGCCCGAGCACGCTGGAAGCGTGCGGTCCCAGGGTACCGATTCGAACGGGCGGTCTATGACCGCTTTGCCTCTTTAATCTCGCGCTCGGCGCGCTTCTGGGCATCCTTTGCCTGCCGCTTACTGAGTCCCAGATCCTGGAGCGTCTGCCCAATGCTCTCGCCTGACGCAAGTCCAGCGAGGATGGCTTCGCGTGTGATATTCGGATTTGTCGCCCCCAGGTTTGCCGCCAGCCGCGTGGCCGCAACGTACTGGCCAAACTTCAGATTCGGGTTGGTTGCCAGGGCAGCCTGGTAACCCGCCCGCAGATCATTTGCCGTGGTATGCAGGTTCGCCGCCATCCCCGGATGGTCACGAAGTTCGTGATCTGCCCGTTCGGAATTCTGCCTTTGCAAACGTGCACGCTCAAGGCCCGCGTCTGACCGTCCGTTCGATCGATCCGACGCTGTTGCGCGCCCCGTGTCAGCGCGCCCCGCTGACCTGTCCGAAGAGGTGCCGACACCCCGGTCCACGCCCGCCCCACTCGGGGGGCCTCCGCCTGGATGGCTGGTTGGTGGACCGCCACCCGGGCCCCGACGTCCCTGCGCCGTAACCACCACCTGGAGCCCGGCCAGAACCAGCAAAACTACGCCCAATCTCGCGATATTTCTTATTACAGTCATGACCTTGTTTCCCTCAATCTATGTGATTCTGCCAGAGTCGGGGCAAGGTAACGGGAGAGGCGTTCATTCTACCAAAGGCTTCAACTCAAGAGAAGCTGAACGACGAATCAGCTCGGACGTCGAGTGATCTTTTGCATCGCCCACAATTGCCACACGCCCGCCGTATGACCGCACTATCTCGCGCTCGGGGACCGTTTCCTCAGTGTAGTCGGTGCCCTTTGCATGAATGTCCGGCTTCAAGGTAAGCAGGAGAGCCTCGACCGTTGGTTCATCAAAAATAGTCACATAATCGACGACCTCGAGCGAAGCCACGATCTCAGCGCGATCTGCCTGCGACATTATTGGACGTCCGGGGCCCTTCAAGCTGCTGACCTGGCGATCTGAATTCACCCCTACGACCAGCAAATCGCCCAGCGCTTTCGCTCCCGACAGATAACGAATATGGCCGGCATGCAGAATGTCAAAACAACCGTTGGCGAGCACAATGCGAGCACCGCTGCTGCGCGCCTCTGCAACCGTCTTGGCGAGTGAGCTTCGATCTTTGATTCTGTCTCTAACGGGGTCGCTCATCACGATGTGGGTTCTGCCTGCAGGATTGAGTGTTCCAGTTCTTCTCTGCTTACTGTAGCGGTGCCGCGCTTCATCACCACCAGGCCCCCGGCATGATTGGCCAACCGGGCCGCATCGGGGAATGAGGCGTCGGAAGCGAGCGCGAGCGTATAGGCCGCAATCACTGTGTCGCCGGCGCCCGTGCCATCGACAGGCTCGCGCGCGCCGACGGCTTCGAGCTCAAGCGGCTCAATACCCGGCTCAAACAGTGTCATGCCGTGGCGCCCACGGGTCACCAGCAGTGCCCGATGTCCGAGCCGCTCACGCAATTTCTCTCCCGCCAGGCGCAATTCGTCATTCTCCAGAACTTTTTCCAGGAGGGTTTCGACTTCATCTTCGTTAGGGGTAGCGGAAGTGAAATCTGTGTAGGTCCCCAGCTGGAAGCGGGAGTCAACCAGAACGGGAATGCCGCGGTGCTTGGCAACTGTGCGAATCGCGTCAGCCAGTTCCGCATTCAGGACACCGTAGTTGTAATCTGAGATGACGACCGCGTCCGCTGCTGCCAGCTGCCTGTTTACGGTCTCCAGGATCGTTCGGCGCACGCGAAAATCGCTTAGCGGCTGGCCCTCGTAATCGATGCGAATGACCTGTTGGCGGGTGGAGTGTGATTGCCCGGCGAGAATACGTACTTTGGTGGTCGTTTGCAGCCCGGGTGAAGAAATCAGTCCTGAGCAGTCGATGCCGGCCGCTTGCAATTTCTCGCTTAGCGCCCGCCCGGCTTCATCCTCGCCGGCCACGCTGGTCAGAGAGACTGCGGCGCCCAGCGAAGCCAAGTTCATCGCACAATTGGCAGCCCCGCCGGGCGTGGTTTCCGTCTGCTCGTGGCGCAGGATGAAAACAGGCGCTTCGCGCGAGACTCGACTGATCGCGCCGTAGATAAACTGGTCCGCGACTGAGTCACCCACCACCAGGACTTTACGCTGCGGAAAGCGGCGGATGATGGTGATCAATCGTTCCTGAAGCAATGTGCGTTCAGTCGTCAAACTTAACTTCCTGATTCAGGCGGCTGGCGCCCTCCGATAATGATGGTCCCTGGGAATATTAAACCGCCTGAGGCCCGCCGGAAAGGTCTTCGGGCGCCGGATAAACATGAGTTGATTGCTCCAGTGTCGGGCCTTTCCCGCCGGTAATGGCTTGCACCGCCTGGAGCAGGTTCTCGGCCAACAGATCCGGCTGGTATTGCCAGGCCGTCCGTTGATGTTCCCATTCGCCGCGACCGTAACCGCTCAGGACAAAGGCCGCCTTAACTTTGGCGTTACGCGCAAGTTCTATGTCGCTGTAGCGGTCGCCCACCATCCAGCTCTGGTCAAGATCGATATCCAGGTCCCTGGCGGCGCGGGCAATCAATCCGGGTTTGGGTTTGCGGCAATCACAGTCAAACCGGTAGGGCGGTTCGCCTACCGAAGGATGATGCGCGCAATAATAGATCGCATCGAGTCTCGCGTTCTCACGTTGCAGATCGAGCTGCAGTTGCTCGTGAACGGTGTGGATCATATCTTCATCAAAGTAACCGCGCGCAACTCCGGCCTGATTGGTCACCAGCACCGCCAGCCAGCCGGCCTCGTGCAATTGCCTGATGGCCGCAGCTGAGTAGGGAAAGACGCGGAAGCGGGAAGGGTGGTTAATGTAGCCCACCTCTTCAGAAATCGTACCGTCGCGATCAATGAAAACTGCTCGGTTCATACTTTGTCAGAAGAGCTTTCTGTCAACTTCTCGCCCCGGTTGAGTCACTCAACCGACGACCTCAAGTTTGTGTGGCTGTGGCCGCAGCGCCTGTAGAGCCCTTGCGAATATATCTTCAGGAGAGATAGCTGTCATGCAGCGATGGTCGATGGGACAGTCTCGCAACATACAGGGCGCACAGTCCGGCGGATTGCGCACAATCTCTGCCAGGCTGGACAAGGGCCGCGTGGTCAGCGGATTGGTGGGACCAAAAATTACCAAAGTAGGTCGCTGCAAAGCCGCGGCGACGTGTGCCGGACCCGTGTCATTGGTTACCAGCAAATCCACTTCGTTCAGGACTGCTACGGCGCGGGCAAGATCCGTCTTTCCGGTTAACACAATTGGCTGGTAGCTCATGCTGCGGCTGACTTCCCGGGAAACCTCGAGTTCGTCTGCTGAGCCAATCAGGACGATATCAGCATCCAGTTCCTTCCGAAAACGATCGGCGAGTTCCGCGTACCTTTGCGCAGGCCAGCGCTTGGCCCGGCTGTTTATCGAGCCGGGACAAAGAGCAATCAGCGGACGATCCCCGCGAATCCCCTGTTCCCGAAGGAAAGCGACTGCCTCAGCGCGTCGATCATTGCTGACGCTCAACTGAAAAGATGGCTGCTGTTCCAGCAGCGTTGATTCCCCGTATAGCATCTGTTCGAGGGCGGCGATTACGTTCAGGTAGTAGAAGCTCTCCTGTCGAGTATTGCGCCACTCTGGCAGCGGCAAAGGATGTGAAAGCAGGAAACCCCGCCTTTCGGTGGCGTAGCCGATTCTCTCCCGCGCCCCACCCAGCCGGGCAACCAGGGCAGCCGCGAATGAATTTGGCAAGAGAATCGCGAGATCAAAGCGGCGGCGGCGCCAATCGCGCACCTGCGCCGTGATCCCCGAGGTTTGCTCGTGGACCAGCAGTTCATCAATGAAGCCGGCCTCTGCGAATATCCCTTTGGCGAAGGGGCGCGTTGCCAGCGTGATGTGCGCTTCCGGCAACAGGCTGCGGAGCGCGCGCAAAGCCGGCACAGTCATGACAGCGTCGCCGACCCAGTTGGTTCCGCGAACGACCACGCGTCTGAGATCTTTCGCTTGGAGATCCTTCATCGATTCCCCGCGCAAGTTTGCAGCCTGGTGCGTACTGATTCTCCTACTCAGACCAGGCTGCGCAGGCCTTCTTCAATGCCAATCTCCGGGGCCCAACCCAGTTCGCGGCCTATTTTTGTCAGGTCGCTGACATAATTGCGCGGCACGGGCGCCGGCACGTTGGACTCGGTAGCGAGTACCGGGTCGCATTCAATCAGTCTGCCAACGGTATCGATCATTTCTCGCAGTGAGGCTGCGTTGGCACGTCCGCCCCCCAGATTGTACAGGCCATATCCTCTCGACGATTCCATAAAAGCCCGGCAGGCGCGCGAGAAATCGTCGACGTGCAGGATGTCGCGGATCGGCTGGCCCTGCTGCGGCAGACTAAGCGGCCAGCCGCGCTTCACCGACTCTACGTAATGCGTGACAAAGCCCGGCTCGTTTCCCTCTGAAGGGCGCGCATAAACGGTAGACAAACGAAAGATACAGGCGCGGATGTTGTGCCGGCGAGCGAAATAATCTACGTATCGCTCACCCACCAATTTTGACCACTCGAGCGGCGACTGTCCGCAATAATCCGTCGAGCATTCCTCCGGCACTTCCGGATATTCCTCGGCATGCGCTCCGTAAACGTCTTTGGTGGAAGCATAAATAAAGACAGAGTCCGGCCGCATGTGGCGCAGGACCGCAGCGGTTCCTTCGGCGTTCGTGCGAAAGCAGAGCTCTGCGGACTCGGGATTCTTGTCAAGATGTGCGGCCAGGTGAATGACCGCGTCGTACTCAGCCACACGTTCCAAATCGCTTTCACTGAGAATGTTGAACCCGGCGCGGCGCGAAAAGTCGTCGGCAGAAAAAAACCGGCGCACGTGAATGCCGAGATAGCCACTGCCGCCGGTAACCAGGATCTTCATTTTAACTGCTTAGCCTACGAGGGCGA
Organism: Pyrinomonadaceae bacterium; assembly: GCA_036726305.1. Taxonomy (GTDB): domain Bacteria; phylum Acidobacteriota; class Blastocatellia; order Pyrinomonadales; family Pyrinomonadaceae; genus JAOAPY01. The sequence goes on from DAIMCP010000011.1 coordinate 13,110, forward strand.
TTTTTCAGCAACGCCCCTGGCCAGGTCCTTCAATTGCGACAGCGAATCGGGGTGGCCGATGGCGATTAGCATGTCGCCGTTCTCGATTGCCTGATCGCCACTGGGATTGAAGAGCATCCGGCCATCGCTGCGCCGGATGGCGACGATCACAATGTCCAACTCCGGACGAATGCCTGTGTCGCGCAGTTTTCGTCCCACCAGCGACGACAGCGGCGCGACTTCGACTTGCTCGAAAGTCAAATCAAGCTGGCTTGCCGTAATGGAATCGATAAAATCGCCAACTGCCGGCTTGGTCAGGGCCACGGCCATGCGGTGACCACCAATAATCGTAGGGGCCACCACGCGATTGGCCCCCGCTCGGACCAGTTTTGATTCAGCTTGTTCCTCGGCTGCGCGGGCGACGATATGCAGGTTTGGATTCAGATCCCGGGCAATTAACACGACGTAGACGTTGTCGGCATCGTCAGGGAGGCAGGCAGCCAGACCGCGTGCATGCAAGACTCCTGCCTCGCGAAGGCTTTCTTCGAGCGTGGCATCGCGCACGAGAACCGTAAGGTCCTGGCTGGCGAGTTCGGCTACCTTGGCGGCCTCGCGCTCGAGGATCACAAACTCTTCGCCGGCCCGTTTCAGATCGCGAATCAGGTGCGAGCCAACGCGTCCCGCGCCGCAAATGATGTAATGGTTCCGGTATTTGTTCATTTTTCGTGAATGCCGTCGCTCACCAAACGCCGCCACCATTTCCGACTGGACCACCGAATGGACCGCGCTGCTCAGGGCATAGAGGACGATGCCGACGCCGACGACCATGAATCCGGTGGCAAAGATTCGACCCGCCATCGTGCGTGGGGTTACATCGCCGAAGCCAACCGTGGTGACGGTCTGGACGGTTACGTACAGGCTGTCCAGCAACGACCAGCCTTCCAACAGATGGAAGCCCAGGGCACCCACCCCAACCATTATGAGTACGGCTAAAAGGGCCTCGCGAGTACGGAACTTGCCCATAATGGAACCCGACCGGGTGGCAGAAACTCTCAGAGCAAATCGAGCGGGGAAGACGTACTAATAGCGTCAGTCACGTTAGCGAAAGGCTTATCCGGTGTCAATTGGCTGCTGCTCTCAAAGCTTTGACCTAGGGCGCGCCCGACCCGGTTTATTGTACTATTAACTCCTATGCCCGTACGTTATCCCCCCGACCCCGGAAAGCCATCAGCCTTGCGGCGCTCAAAGGATCTCAACCGCCCCGGCCGGCTGGTTCGCTACGCAGAGCCGCCGCCGACACTCTGGCGCCGGATTGCCAGGCGACTATTTTCGCTGCCCGTAATCATCCCGCTGGCGCTGATATCGACTGTCGTCTGTGGAGTCCTGATCTACTACTGGATGGCATTCTCGGGACGCATAGACAACCTGCTGAAGGGCGACGTCTTCACGCGGTCCGCCGGCATCTACGCGGCGCCGAAGCAATTGCGCGCCGGCGAGAACCTGTCGCCGGAGGACCTCGTCGCCTACCTCAAACGCGCAGGCTATGTAGAAAAGGCACAACAGGCATACACGGCCCGAGGGCGTTACACGGTTGCTGATCTAACGGTTGACGTGGAGCCCAGCCGAGACTCTACCGTTGACGGCCAACGCCAGTTTCAGCACCTGCAGGTTCAGTTTGCGCGCAGCGGCAAAGTCATAAATGCGATTACCAATCCCGAGGGCAATGCACGACTGGCCAGCGCGCTGCTGGAACCGGAATTAATCAGCTCCGTCACGGGACACGATCGGGCCAAGAGAAGGGTAGTTGACTTCAACGATCTGCCGCGCCATCTGGTCCAGGCCATCGTGGTGACTGAGGACCGATCCTTTTTCGAACATTATGGCGTCAACCTGCGTGGCATCATCCGCGCTTTCGTCAGGCGTTATGACGCCGACCCAAACTCGCCAATCTGGCGGCAGGGCGGTTCCAGCATCACTCAGCAATTGGTCAAGAACCTGCTGTTGACACCGGAACGGACCTGGCGGCGCAAGATTGCCGAAGCCTACATGTCAGTGATTCTGGAAACCCGGCTCTCGAAGGAACAGATTTTTGCGCTTTACTGCAACCAGGTTTATCTGGGGCAGCAGTCAGGGTTTTCGATCAATGGCTTTGGCGAAGCCGCAAGCGCCTACTTCAATAAAGACGTCACCAACCTGACGCCGCAGGAATCAGCTTTCCTGGCCGGACTTATCCGCAGCCCCAATCGTTACAACCCCTATCACGACCTCAATACAGCCACCTCGCGTCGCAACCAGGTAATGGATTCGATGGTCGAGGCAGGCGTCATTACACCGGCGGAAGCCGATGCCGGCAAAGCGACACCGCTGATTGTGGCGCCTCTGAAAGGCCGCATTGACGTCTCGGACGCGCCGTACTTCGCCGACTATGTGCAGAATCAACTGGGTGACATGATTGCCGGCCCCGGCTCGGCGGAGCACCTGCGCATCTACACGACCGTAGACATGGATTTACAACGCGCCGCGTACGCGGCGGTTACACGGCAATTGACTAAACTGGATCAAGTAGAGAAAAAAAGATTTGAGCCCGGAACGCTGCAGGCAGCGCTCGTGGCAATGAATGCGCGCACCGGTGAGATTGTCGCCATGGTAGGCGGTCGAGACTATTCGCGGAGCCAGCTTAATCGGGCTTCCGACGCGCTGCGCCAGCCCGGCTCAGTCTTTAAGCCATTTGTGTACGCGACCGCATTGAATACTGCCTACGATCCGGTTCCCCGTGTATTGACGGCGGCGACGACCTACATGGACGAGCCGAAGACATTCAACTATGACAATCAGGAATACTCGCCGGGAAATTTTGGTGAAAAGTATTCCAACCAGCCGGTCACGCTTCGCGATGCGATGGTCCACAGTTTGAATGTTGTCACGGTCGAGGTCGCGATGGATGTGACCATCGGTCGCGTCATGAACCTCGCAGCAAAAGCAGGTCTGCCGAAGCCGCCGCGCGCCTTTCCAGCCATGGCCCTGGGCACAAACGAAGCCACTCCGTTGCAGATTGCATCCGCGTACACTGCTTTTGCGAACCTCGGAACTCGCAGCACGCCTGTACCCATCAACCGCATCACGACCGGCGATGGCGTGACTATCGCCGCTCCGGTGACGCAGAAAAATGATGTCCTGCGACCACAGGTAGCCTACGTTATGGATTCGTTCATGAAAGATGTGATCAATCGTGGCACTGGCGCTCCGGTACGGGCTCGCGGTCTGAAAGCAAATGTCGCCGGCAAGACCGGTACTTCGCGGGACGGCTGGTTCGCAGGCTTTACCCCGAATCTTGTATGCGTAGTCTGGGTCGGTTTTGACGATGGTTCGCAGCTGGGGCTCACCGGCGCCAATTCGGCATTGCCAATCTGGAGTGACTTTATGGCAGTGGCGCTCGCTGAACATCCCGAATGGCAGGGAGACTGGCAGGCTCCGGAAGGAATTCAACAGGCCGATATCGATCCCAAAACAGGGGAGCCGGCAAAACCGGACGATCCCAATAAGCGAACTGAGTTGTTCATCAACGGCACGCTGCCCGGCAATGCAGAGAAAGCAGAAACGTCTGAAGAAACCCCCGCCCCTGATGAAAATCAGGCGCAACCGGATGAGACTGTGCCGAGTGCCTCTCCGGAAATTCCGACGAGTCCCTCCCCGAAGCCTTCTCCACGGCGGCAGGGCAATGCTGATGATGGCCTGCAGGGAACCATTACGCTTGATATCGATCCCACAACCGGTCTAATTGCGGTTGAGACCTGTCCCGTAATACGCACCAGGACTTATGTGTTGGGCACAGAGCCGCGCAAGTACTGCGGGCCTGAGTATCACCGCGGGCCGGGATCAGATCCTGCCGCTTCGCGGCCCCGAGTCGTCAAACCGGATCATTAGGTTGCGGCTGTGGCAGTGAAGACAACGCCCGGCGCAGAGTTTCCAGGGCCAGGGAGGCAGCATGTCTTTTGCGAGCCGGCAGCCCACCCACAGCGTGAACCAGTTCCTCTCGAGTCAGATGATCGACCTCGGCCACTGACTGTCCTTTGATCATCTCCGTCAACACAGAGGCGCACACGAGTGTGTGCGGGCAACCGTAGGCCAGAAATTTGGCAGACACAACACGACCGCCGGTAACCATTAGTGACAATCGTATCCGATCTCCACACACAGGATTAGCCTCCTCCGCTACGCAATTGGCGCCTGCGAGCTCGCCTCCGTTGCGGGGATGTGCCAGATGATCTTTAAAGGTGTCTGAGTAAGACAAAGTTATTATTTCCAAATCCTTGATTCAGGAAAAGCTTTTCAATGCCATTCCAGACCTCAATGCTGTCACGACGTTGCCGTTCTTTACGGATCCTAGTCAAAAAACAATAAATTGTAACTTGTGGATGGCGACTTTGCGGTTAAGCTGCAGGCATATGCCATGAAGCGTGTCGAGGCGTAACATGCTAAACTCTGAGCCAAACTCAGTAATTGCCGGAAGAATCCCGACGCTAATTATATGGAATCCCCCGTTAACTCGACAAAGCGGCGCTGCTCCAGTGCGGCGCTGTTTTCCCTGTTTCTGATTTGCCTTGCTGCCGCGGGGTGCAAAAGTGGTTATCCGGCCGGCCAACGACAGGGGACGGATAACAAGACCACTCCCCGGCAGGTAAGGACAGCACGCGTCATCGAGATGCCGGTGGGCCAAACCGTCACTGTCAACGGCACTCTGGCCGCGTACGATCAGACAACCGTAAGCGTGAAAGTAGCGGGCCGGTTGAAAACCATCTCAGTCGATCTGGGGACGGTGGTACGCCGCGGTCAGGTGATCGCTACGCTCGAGCCGGAAGACTACAAACTGCGCGTGCAACAGGCCGAGGCCGCCATGGCCCAGGCCCGAGCGCGTTTGGGCCTGACGCCCGAAGGCACGGACGATCGTGTCGATCCCACGCACACCGCGACGGTTCGGCAGGCGCAAGCAGTCCTGGATGAAGCGCGCTTCAACCGAAGTCGCGCTCAAAAGCTGGTGGAACAGGGCGTGGTTTCGCGGGCTGAATTCGATTCGGCAGATTCGGCATACAAGGTGGCCGAGGGTAAATACCAGGACGCACTGGAAGAGATCCGCAACCGGCAGGCCGTGTTGGCCCAGCGACGGTCAGAGATAGCGCTGGCTGTCCAGCAATTGGCTGCCACCACGATCTCGGCGCCGCTTTCAGGAATCGTACAACAGAAGCGAACGAGTGTGGGTGAATACCTGGCGGCCGGAACGCCGGTGGTTGACATCGTGCAAATGGATCCCCTTCGCTTACAGGCCGAGGTTCCCGAACGCGACGCTCCTAATGTGCGCTCGGGACAGAACGTCCGCGTCACCGTTGAGGGCGATGCGAATGTTTACCTGGGGCAAATCAAGCGCATCAGCCCGACCATCAAGGAACAGAACCGGATGCTGTCAGTCGAGGCCGATGTCCGTAACAATGGCAGTTTGCGTCCGGGCTCGTTTGTTCATGCTGAAATTGTCACGAACGACAGCAGCATGGCCGTCACCGTTCCCAGTAAGTCAGTCGTTGTCTTTGCCGGGATCGAAAAGGTTATCGTGGTCCAGAACGGAAAGGCCCTGGAGAAGCCAATCACAACGGGGCGACGCATCAACGAATGGACTGAAATTCTGGCCGGGGTAACGGTAGGTGAATCGGTGGTAGTTGATCCCGGCAACCTGCAATCGGGGCAAGCAGTGCAGGTACTGGAATGAGGCCAGTCAGCCTCTAATACCGGACAAAGCCCTCCGGACGAAGCGAAGGGAACCAACACACAACAGCGCCAGGCGCAATTTCGCATCTATGCAGAAGCTGGCTGAAATTTGTATCCGCCGTCCGGTCTTTGCGACCATGATCGTGATGTCGCTGGTCGTGGTCGGCGCGGCCAGTTATTTCAAATTAGGCGTTGATAGATTTCCTTCCGTTGACCTGCCCACCGTGAGCGTTCGCACGAATTTGCCAGGTGCGACTCCCGAAGAGGTCGAAACCCTCGTTTCTCAGCAAATCGAAGAAGTGGTCAACACCGTTGACGGCATTGATCAGCTGCGCTCAGTATCCGGACAGGGCACGTCCATTATCATTGCCACCTTCAACCTCAATCGCGACATCGATACCGCGGCGCAGGACGTCAGGGACCGCGTCAGCGCAGTAGTGCGCAGCCTGCCTCCCGACGTCAGGCCCCCGGTGGTTTCCAAGTTTGATAATGACAGCACCCCCGTCATGACGATAGCGCTGTCAGCCGATCGCTCGCTGCGCGAATTGACTGAATTCGCGAACTTCACCGTTAAGGTGCAGCTGGAAAGAGCGGGTGGAGTCGGTGCGGTAAACGTTGTGGGTGGGCTGGAAAGAGCTATCAACGTTTGGGTGGATGCCGAGCGGCTCGCCGCCTACCACATCCCGATCACGCAGGTGCGCCAGGCACTGGTGCGGCAAAATGCGGACGTTCCCGGCGGCAATGTGGAATCGGGCCGGCGCGAATTAGTCCTGCGGACGCTTGGTCGCTTTGCCGATCCGCGCGAGATGAACGACCTGGTGGTGGCGAATATCGCTGGCTCGCCCATTCACCTCAGCGACATTGGCCGGGTTGAAGACGGCACCAAGGAACAGCGTTCGCTGGCGCGGTTGAATGGTCTGCCCACCGTCACGCTCGAGATTCGCCGCCAGTCGGGAGCCAATAGCGTCGAGGTGATCAGTAACGTTAAGCGCGAAATGGATCGCATAAGGGGTCAGATCCCCGCCGATGTGCATATGGAGATCATTCGCGATCAGTCCCGCTACATCGAAACCGCGCTGCACGAAATCACTCAGCACCTGGTGCTTGGCAGTATTCTCGCCAGTTTGGTAGTCCTGCTCTTTATGCGTTCGTGGCGTTCGACGCTAATCGCGGCGGTGGCAATCCCATGCTCGGTAATTTCAGCATTCGGCGTGATGCGCATGCTGAACTTTACGCTCAATAGTGTAACGATGTTGGCCCTGGTACTGATGGTGGGCGTCGTTATCGACGACGCCATTGTGGTACTCGAAAACATCTTCCGCTTTGTGGAAGAGAAGCGGATGAACCCGGTGCGCGCTGCGCGGGAAGCCACGGCGGATATCGGCCTCGCGGTCATGGCTACCACGTTTTCCCTGGTTGTGATCTTTCTGCCCGTGTCTTTCATGTCTTCGATTTCGGGCCGTTTCCTCTATCAGTTTGGCATTACCGCGGCGGTTTCAATCCTTGTGTCGCTGCTGGTGTCTTTCACCCTGACACCGATGATGAGTGCGCGCCTGTTGCGTTCCGAAGATGCGGCTTCGAGCCACGGGGGCCACGAAGTCGCCGGGTCGCGCCGCGGCTTTTACGGTTGGCTCGATGGTGGATATTCGAGGTTGCTGGCGCTGGCCATGCGCCACCGGTTGGTGGTGGCGTCGCTGGTCCTGCTTGTGATTGCCGCCAACGTACCGCTCTATCGGCTGGTCAAGCAGGAGTACATACCGAGCGATGTGGACGAAGCGGAATTCGACGTCGGCGTAAATGCGCCGGAAGGCACCAACCTCGGCGCCATGAATGATGCGATGCTCCAGGTCGAGAAGGAGCTGATGGCCACTCCGGGCGTGAAACTGATTTTGGCTACGGCAGGCGGCGGCTTTATCGGGGGCATTAACCAGGGCGGCGTATACGTGCGTATAGCGCCACACGAGGAGCGTAAGTTCTCACTGATGCGTTTGTTCAAGGACACAATTCATGGCGAACCCCTGGCCGCTTTTCGCGGCAACTACACTCAGCGTGATGTCATGCAGGAAATCCGCAGGCGACTGGCGAGGTATGCGCCGCTTCGCTTTTCAGTGCGGAATGCGCCGTCTTTCAACATCGGTGGTGGCAATAATGATATCGACTTTGGCATCAAGGGTCCGGAGTTGCTCCAGCTTTCGAAGTATGCCGAAGAGCTGCGGGCCAAAACCAGGGAGCTCGGGGGCATCGTCGATGCGGATACAACCCTGAAGCTGGATAAGCCGGAGTTGCGAGTGCATATCGACCGGGCGCGAGCCGCAGATCTGGGCGTCGATTCAGCAGACGTTTCCGATGCCCTGCGCCTGATGGTAGGTGGTGACGATCAAGTCTCGCGCTTTCGCGACGCTTCGGTGAATGAAGACTACGATGTGCAATTACGACTCACAGATCGCGACCGCAGCGATTCAGCGACCATCTCGCGCCTGACAGTGCCCTCCTCGCGAGGCGGATTAGTGCGCCTGGACAATCTGGTAACAATCAAGGAAGAAACCAGCCCCTCGCGAGTTGATCGCCAGGATCGCCAGCGCATCGTCTCCCTGCGAGCGTCGGTGGCGCCGGGTTACGCGCTGGCCGATCGGCTCGAGGCCCTGAGAAAGGCGGCGGCAGAGATGAACATGCCGGTAGCTTATAGTTACACGGTCTCGGGCAAAGGCCGCGAGATGGAAAAGACGCTGGTCGAATTTGTCTTTGCCTTCCTGCTCTCCATCGCCTTCATGTACATGATCCTTGCCTCGCAATTTGAGAGCCTGGTCCATCCGGCCACCATTCTGCTGAGCCTGCCCCTGGCGGTACCTTTTGGCTTGTTTGGATTATGGGCCACCGGGGACACGCTGAATTTATATTCGGCGCTGGGCGTCCTGGTCCTGTTCGGCGTGGTCAAGAAGAATTCGATTTTGCAGATAGACCACATGAACAATTTGCGCGAACGCGGCATGGTGCGGATCGAAGCAATCATGCAGGGGAACCGGGATCGCCTGCGTCCCATCCTGATGACGACCATGGCACTGGTGGCGGGTATGACGCCCCTGGCGGTGGGAACCGGACCGGGCTCAGAAGAGCGGCGTTCGATTGCCGTGGTGGTTATTTGCGGCCAGACACTTTCCCTCTTGCTGACCTTGATCGCCACTCCGGTAGCCTATTCATTGCTTGACGATCTAAGTTCTACCGCTCGCTGGCGCCGCTTAGCTCACGTAGTCAGCGGGGCGCGGGAGCGGCTGCTGGCAAAGGTGCGGCGGCGTGGTAAAGGTGCCAAGGCAGATGCGCCCGGCGAACCTGTGCCCCAGAGTGAAGACCTGGGAACCACGGCGCGCACGAGTGGTGACTAGTGACTCCGGGCGTTCCGTCCGCTTCTTCAAAAATAATTGTTTCAGCGCAGCTACCGCAGGTGCTGCTTACCGGGACTCAACTCATTCAGCACGATAGTGAGTTTTTCGAGGTTGTAAGACTTGCCGCTTTCCAATACGCCGGTGTCCTGCGAGAGCAAGAGCTTTCCCTGCGCATCCAAAAAGAAAATATGTGGATACCCGTCTATGGCGGGATATTTCGAGAGCACTTTTTGGTTCTTGTTCTCTTCGCTGAAGTTGATCTTGAGAGTAACAAAGTTCCGGTCGCGCAGTTCGGCCAACGCCGGATTGTCAACGAAGAATTTGTCTAAACGGTGACACCAGCTGCACCACTCGCCTCCGACTTCGAGGAGAATATTTCGGTTGCTGCGCCGGGCCTCTTTAATTGCGAGGGCGACGTCACGCTCAGCGTCGCGCTTTGGGTCATAGGCGGTTACGGGAGTGTATTTGCTGCTGGTTGTATGTCGCCGCCGCTGGGCCGGCACTTGACCGATGGTTAGTAAGAGAATTACCGCGGCAAGACTAAGCAGCCTCGTTACTTGAATCATGGACGACTAAAACTCCTTCATTGCCCGGTTTGCTTGCTCAATTTCGCTGGACCGAGTCAGACGGATTTGACAGGCATTGCGCCTGTAAGGACTGCCTGGTTGTTGCCTACGGCAAAGCCTCGTCAATTACCGGTTCCGGCATCTTCAGAACGCCCTCCCACCCGGAGTTGTCGGCGCGCATTTGTGCGGTCAGGTCATCGCGCAACTGTTCCAGTTTCTGGCTGAGGGTGCACGAATAATTCTCGATGTCGGGAAATCGCTTGCGCTGGTCCTCAACAAATGCTTTTTGTTTCTCGATCGATGGAATTGCAGCATGCTGCCCGTTCTCCCAAAACGGCAACAGCAGTTTTTCGACCTTGACGGCGCCCGGAATGGAAATGTCTTCGCTATCGAGTCCGGTCACGTCGCCAACATGGTTGCCATTCTGATCAGTGCCGCGAAAAAGTTGCAGCCGGCCGGGCAGCGTCGTCTTATCAGGCGAATTAGATGCCTTTAACGTCGGCCGGCCTTCGATCATGGACTCCTTGAAAATCACTCCCGCCACTGTGGACACTTCGCTCGAGAGCTTGGTGCCGATACCAAAACCATTAGCCTCCGGAAATTCCTTTACAATCTGGCGAATCTTCTTCACGTCGAGGTCACCGGTCAGATTCACGCGCAAGTTGGGTAATCCATTCGCCTCAAAGAAACGGAGGCACCAACGACCCAGCTCCGCTAAATCGCCGGAATCAACCCGGAAACCTTTAAAAGCGCGGCGCCGGCTTTCACTCGAAGTCGCGGCCATAGCGGCGTGCACCGCGCCCATGTAGACATCAATGGTGTCGAGTAAAAGCGTTGTGCCGTTGGGATTCGCATCCAGCCATCGCTCAAAGGCTACCTGCTCAAAATGCTTGGGCCTGCCGGTGCGCGGTTCCACTTCCGGCTCGTACATGAATTCTATATAGGCCTGTTGCCAGTAATGCGCTTCGGTACCTACCGCTGGAATGTCCAGGCGGTGCGCCGCCTCCATATTTGAAGTGTCATTAAAGCCGCCGATGAACGCATAGACGGCAATGTCCACGGCCCGCTCAATATCGCCGTTACGTCGCAGGGAAAAGTCGGACAGCCAGCGCCGGTCACCAGCAGCCATGCGAAACTGCATCGCCGTGCTGGCAGTTGTCATCGGCAGGTCGAAAGCATGTTCAAACTTGATTTCCTGAGCCTGAGTCAGGCCGAACGCGCCGGTGATGTCAGCAAAGGGCTGCTGCGCGAACACAATCGTTCCGGGCCGCACAGCGCGGATAGCTCCGACAAAGTGCATGTCTTCGATTGCCTTGGCAAAGAGCTTCAAGCCGCCGCGATCCTGTTCCAGAAAACGCAGGCGCGGCCGATCGATCTGGCTGTCAATCAGCAAGCGCACCAGACGCTCGTGGCCCAGCACGGGCGCAAATGGCAACTTGCGCTGGGTTACGTAGAAGGTAGCCTGCGCTTCGCTCAACAGCTTGTCGTGCAGTCGCGTCGCGTCCTTGTAAGACGCGTCGCCCATGGCGGCGTGATAGCGATCGATGTTCAGGGTGCCCATAATTCAGCGATTGCGCTCCCGGAGAATAGCGTTAGGTTTCGCGTCGGTTGTTTACCCTCGAGCCCCCTCAGATGCCGCCAGCCGCTGCAAGCTCAGCAACTCTGTCTACGGAAAGCTCGAGCTGCATCTCGGTCTTCCTTTTAAGCCTCGACTACCGGATTCGCATATTCGTCTGGTAGCACGTGGGCCCCATCGACAATCTCGGCCCCGGCTGCCCGCATTTCTGCAAGCGCCCGCTCGCCATCGCCCGGGTTGAGTTCGACCGGCCGCATGGCCTCGGTCAGAGCTTTAACATGGAACCCTTCTTTCAAAGCGTCAAGCACAGTGTTCTTGACGCAGTAATCGGTGGCCAGTCCACCTACGCAAACTTCCTCGACTCCGAGTTGTCGCAATTGGTCGGCAAGATTGGTCCCATCAAAGCCGGAGTAACAGTCCGCATCGCCTAAACCCTTGGATACGACTTTAATGCGTGGATCGTCGAGCAAATCCGGATGGAACTCAGCTCCTCGCGTTTGTTGGACGCAATGGACCGGCCAGGTGCCCCCATAGGCCGCGAAATGTTTTGTTTCCGGTTGGTGCCAATCCCGGGTTTTAAAAACCGGGTAACCACGCTCAAGAAATATTCGCATGAGCCGGTTCAGTGGCGCGATAACGTCGTCACCGTGCGCTACGGCTAGTGAACCGCCGGGACAAAAGTCATTCTGGACGTCAACCACGACGAGAGCGCGTTTGCTTTGCATGGGCATTATATAAATGGCCTCCTGGTTCCTGCCGGCTAAATGATGACCTGAGACGGCATTGATGACAAGTCGCTGCTGCCGCTCAAAGCAAAGATGAACATTTGCTTTGCCCGGTTGTCAGCCCAATAATGCCCGCCGTGAGAAGCAACAAGTCTTATGATGTGGCAGTGATTGGCGCCGGTGTGTTTGGCGCCTGGATCGCCTGGCACCTGCAGCGGTCCGGTAAGCGAGCCATCATCGTCGATGCGTATGGTGCAGGGAATAGTCGGTCAAGCTCCGGAGGCGAATCTCGCATCATTCGCATGGGCTATGGCGTGGACGAGATTTACACGCGTTCTGCGCAACGGTCGCTGGCGCTTTGGCTGGAACTGGCTGCGGAAGTCAACGAACCACTCTTTCATCGCACAGGTGTGCTATGGCTGGCGCATGAGCACGATCCGTATCCGCAGCAGTGCCTGGTGACCCTGGATCGGATCGGCATTACCTACGAGAGACTGAGCACCGGGGAACTCGCTACACGCTATCCGCAACTTGCTGCCGGCGACCTTTCATGGGCTCTGCTGGAACCCCAAAGTGGGGCGCTGATGGCGCGCCGTTCCGTGCAAGCAGTGGTTCGTGAAGCTCTGAAGCTTGGCGCAGACTGGCTACAGGAAAAGATTGTGGCGCCCAGCGGCTCTGGCGTTTTGGATTACGTGTCAAGCGGCGCAGGCAAGCAGATCCGGGCCGAAAAATATGTGTTCGCTTGTGGACCGTGGCTGCCGCAACTATTTCCGGAATTACTCGGTGGACGAATCCGGCCCACGCGCCAGGAAGTGTTTTTCTTCGGAGCGGGAGCGCAAGCGAGTATGTATTCCCCGGCATCCTTGCCGGTGTGGATCGATTTTAAGGATGAAGCTTACGGTTTCCCTGATCTGGAAAATCGCGGTGTGAAAGTAGCGATTGACCGCCATGGTCCACCGTTCGATCCGGAGTGCGGCGATCGCTTTGTAACGGAGGAGGGTCTTGGCGAGGCGCGACAGTATCTCGCACGCCGCACCCCAAGTCTGAGAGACGCTCCGCTAGTCGAGTCGCGCGTGTGCCAGTACGAAAACACGTCGCAGGGTGATTTCCTGATCGACCTTCATCCCGATCTGGAGAATGTCTGGCTCGTCGGGGGCGGATCAGGACACGGATTCAAGCATGGCCCCTCAGTGGGGGAATATCTGGGGCGGCGGCTGGATGGGATAGAAGAGGGAACTGAGCCGCGGTTTTCGCTGGCGACAAAAGGACTGACAGCTGAACGCGCGGTCTACTAGAGAAGCGCGCCCTGGCCGTTTTTACTCTTCAAGAGTTTTTCTGCAGCCGCGGTGGGGATTTCGCAAGGGTGTCACGAAAGGCCGGCCAGGCGTCGATCAGGTACAGAGAGAACGGCAGCCACCAGATGAGATCGTTCGTTAATGAGAGCACCCAGGTTGCCGCAGGCCAGGTCCCACTCCAGATCACTCGCGCAAGACCAATGGGACCGAGAACTTTGCCGGTTAACCCTACCGCAGCCATGAGCCACCCGCGCTCCGGCACACGCGCCACTTCCAGATAGAGAATCCCGTATAGCCCAATGACCATGCCCAGACAAGCAAAGATCTGCGGATGGTTTTGCGGCGCCATGCCGGCGAAGCGAAATAGCCATTGCGGATCCCAGACCGAGTACAACCCCCACAGAAGGTTGTAGAAGCCTGCAGCGCAAAATACAAGGCGATGAAATCTGCGCCTTGGAAGTTCCCCAGCGGTATTTTTCATAGGCAGCAGTTGACTCAAAAGCATATCAATCGGGTGCAGGTGACACTCCAATCCTGCTTGCTTGCGCCACCCTAACCAACTCGAATTGAGCAACCTACCGATCTCGAATATGCAGCACACGATATCGTGTCGTGCTGGTACCGCATCGGTGAAATCAGGCCTGCAATAATACCACCAGGATTTTCTCTGTCGCTGGTCTGCGATTTGCTTTTCGCAGATCAAGGGAGGTTCGAAATGAAAACTGATTATTTGTTGAAAAGAATTGGGACGGCGGTGATGGGCATTGCCTTGTTGTTGGGTATTGGCATGGTCTCTACTGCGCACGCCCAGTGGCCCTGGGGGCACGACCGCGATTACCGTCGCGATCGAGACTATCGCCGTGATCGAGATCGTGACGATCGTGATTATCGCCGCAATCGCGACGACCGTTACAACCGCCGTGGCTATGGTGGGTACCGTAACTACGGATACCAGGAGGCTCTGAATCGCGGCTACCAGGACGGACTGCAGACTGGCGCCAGGGATGCCACGAGACGACAGAGCTTCGATCCGCAACGCTCTCACTACTACAAGAATGCGACCTACGGATATGACCGTTCCTACGGCAACAAGGACGCATATAAACAAGCTTATCGTCAGGGCTTCGAGCAGGGGTATGAGGAAGGCTTCAGACGGTATAGCGGCAGGCGCGGTAACAACGGCCGCTGGTTCCCCTGGTAAGCGTTACAGGTAAACCCTCTGGGGGACCCTTGGGACCCCCCTGGGACCGGACGCTTCCAGCGTGCCTCGCTGCGTTAATTGCGGCCGGCATCGCAGAAGTCATCTGTAGCAAGTGAAGCACGCAGGATGCGTGCGGTCCCAGGGACGCTTGGGACGCCCCCTGGGACCGGACGCTTCCAGCGTGCCTCGCTGCGTTAATTGCGGCCGGCATCGCAGAAGTCATCTGTAGCAAGTGAAGCACGCAGGATGCGTGCGGTCCCAGGGACGCTTGGGACGCCCCCTGGGACCGGACGCTTCCAGCGTGCCACGCCGCGTTAATTGCCGCCGGCATCGCAGAAGTCATCTGTCGCGAGTTGAAGCACGCAGGATGCGTGCGGTCCCAGGACTGGAGGAATGATAACCGTCAGGTATCGGGTTCACTGCATTACCCATTGGTGTCTCCTACTGCCCCTGCTTCAGTTGCTTGATGTCCTCCAGCAACACCTGTTCGTGACCCTGTGGGTTAACCTTTTCGTAAACCTTACGCACGATGCCCTGAGGGTCAACCACAAATGTCGAGCGTTCCCAGAACTTCATGCCTTGCCACTCTGATTGACCTATTCCGAGCTTGGTCATCAACTCAGCATTCGTATCTGCCAGCAGTTCGACCTTGAAGTCAAACTTGTTGCAAAAATTCTTGTGCGACTCGACATCGTCCTGGCTGACCCCGACGACTGATACGCCCGCAGCTTCGAATTCGTCCTTGCTGGCCGTAAAAGACTTTCCCTGGATCGTACAGCCGGGAGTGTCGTCTTTCGGATAGAAGTAAACTACCAGCCACTTTCCGGCATAGTCTTTTAGGCTGATCGTTTTCCCGTCTTGATTCGGTAGAGAGAAATTTGGAAATGGTTTTCCTGTTTCAAGCATGCTCAGTGTTCCTTTCGTCCTTATTTCTGTTTCATAAGAAGCTTCAGTTTATCGCCTGCTCGCTGAAGAGTCTCGACTAATAAGACCTGATATCTTTGATGGGGCTAGCAATGTACCACACGTTGCCAAATGGATCAGTGACCGCGCCAACGCGATCTCCATACGGCTGGTCGGCGGGTTCGCCCGCGGACTTGGCTCCAATCGCACGCATGGCCCGTGCATACCAGGCATCCACGTCGTCAACGTACATCATGAAGGTACTCGGCATGGGCTGCCATTGCTCGTGTGCTTCTCCCAATTCCACAATGGAAGTGCCTATTCGCAGCTTCGCGTGATAAATGACGCCCTCAGGAGAGGCGTGACGAAGTACCTCTGCCGCATCAAAAGCCTGCTCGAGGAACTCGATCTGTGCCGCCGCACCGCGCGGATGGAGATACGGCATCAGACTTTGCGCGCCGGCGAGAATATGGTGCGGGCCCATTGCTGTCGCCGGATACCAGCGATTGCCCCCTGCATCAATAAAGGCAGCGGAGCGTTCTCCGTACTCCTGGTCCACCGGTGCGTGAAGCGAGGTGGCGCCGGCCTGCAACGCTCGTTCGTACACTGCGTCAACATCAGGCACATAGATGTGAAGCGAGCCAGGGGATGGTTTTCCCTGCCAGGTCGAGCCGGCGCCGCCGCCACCGACCATGAGCATTGAATCGCCAATCCTGCACTCCGCATGAAAGCCGCCCGCTGACCCGAGGCCATAGACTTGCCCTTCGCCTGCAAAGACTTCCCTGATGAAGGCGATCTCCCTGGGGACGTCCGCCACCGTCAAATAGGGTGTGACCGTGCGGAAGCCTTCGCGGCGGGGGCTGGCTGCAGCCAAATTTGATTCGGTGTCCGGACGTTGAGCCTGCGTGTTCATTGATATGCTCCTCGCCAAATCCTGCCTGAGTTGTTCTTTAAATTCGCTGCGTGGCAGGTAGCACAGTGAGAAGGCTATACCCAGCAAAGAAGCCAGGTCCCCATCCGCGTGCGACAAGGATCGCTCGGGCTGTGCCAGGAGCGCGTCAACGGCTTGATCCAGATTTTCTATCAAGCTCAGGTTATCCATTGGTGCCGCCCAGTCGGGTTCGCAAATACTTCAGCCCCCGAAACTGTAGTTGCTTAACTGCGCCCTCACTACGGCCGATAGCGTGGGCAATCTCCCTGATACTCTTTGCCTCGGCAAACCGCAGCCCGATTACCATTCGCTGGTCCTGTGGAAGTTGGCTGACCAGGCGAAAGAGTCTAGCCATCTGCTCCACTTCCTCGAGATCAATCTCACTACTCACTGCCTTCACCCCGGCGACTGGATTCTCTCTTGCGATCTTGCGAAAGCGGTCAGCGATGACATTGGCCGCAATTTTAAACAGCCAGGCAGCAAAGGGAGCGCCGCGCCATTGAAAGCGCGGAAGATTAGCCAGCGCTTTCTGAAAGACTTCGGAGGTCAAATCCTCAGCCAGGTCGCGGTCATGTACGCGCCGGGCGACATATGCGTACACTCGCTCAAAGTTTATTTCGTATAGGTCGGCGAAGCGAGCCGGATCGCTTTGCGCAGCCTCAACCAGAAGGCGCTCGCTTGCCTCCTCAGCCTGGCCCATTGCTGCAGGTTTGTCGCCGGTCATTTTTGGCTGTCCAGAGAGATAAACCAACGGGAGGCGAAAAGGTTACGGCAAAAATCAGCCTTGCTCGCTTCCCGTCAGCGGCCGGTAAAGAGTGTGTTCGCATCCACGAAACACAGACCGTTACCCCAGGGATCCTGGGCATAGAAGGATCGTTCTCCCCACGGGCGCGTCGCAACTTCACCACCGCCGACTCCGTGTACACTCTCTCGTGACAGGCACCTGAGTTCTACGGCCCGCGCGTAGACTTGTTCGAGATCATTAACGGCAAAGTAAATGTAATCGGGCAGTGGGTGGGCCGTTTCTCCCCCCGGTGTGGGATCGACGAGTGCGAGGATGACCGGGCCACAGTCATAGTAATGCCGGGCCGCGCGCTGAATGCGCCGGCCGGCATCGTCCAGTAGTCTTGAGTAAAATTGAGCAGCCTTGTCCAGATCGGACACTTGCAACACGATGCGAAACAAGGTGGGTGCGTTGGACATGTTTTTCCTTTCAGGTCATGAGTACCAGGCCGCGATTCTGCTGCTCAGAATTACGTGGTCAAACAGTCAGCGCCGGCCACTTTCCAGTTCGCGATTGTTTGAATTTGTTTGCGTCACATGCCGCTATTTTTCAAGTGATAGCGCTCGGTATCATAGTCTCGTTCGACGTCTACGGTATTGATCCTGCCCAATACTTCCGTGATCTCCACCAGCGACAACTCACATGCCGGAGCAATGCCGCGGGCCGAAACCATTTTCCCGAATTGACCACCGGCGACAGCTTCGGCCGCGCGTGCGCCGTAGAGTAAGCCCATTATCCGATCCACCGGACTGGGCGGTCCGCCACGCTGTGGATGGCCGAGCATTACGGCGCGAGCTTCGTACGGGGTCTCGCTCAGAATCTTACGGGCCAGCACTTCGCCAATTCCACCCAGACGTACATGTCCAAAGGCGTCATGACGATCATCAAGCGTCACCATCTCACCGTCTTCGGCACGGGCGCCCTCAGCCACCACGATCACTGCATAACGCGGCCCGTTAAAGGCGCCTCGACGAAATCCAGGCTTGCCCAATCGCTCGGTCAGAATCTGAAAGATCCGTTCATAACGAAACGGATGCTCCGGAATGAGAATTATATGGGCCTGGCCGGCAACGCCGGACCATAGTGCGAGGTGGCCGGCATGGCGTCCCATAACTTCGATAATCTGAACCCAACCGTGAGAGCCAGCCGGGGTGCGCGACCGTTCGATTATCTCCGAGACATTTCTGAGAGCAGTGTCGAAACCCAGGGTATAGTCAGTCGCGGCGAGATCTTTATCGATGGTCTTGGGAATGCCAACTAAACGCACACCCTGTTGCGCGAGTCTGGCGGCGACGCCCAAAGTGTCCTCGCCGCCGCAGGCCACAATGGCATCCAGGCCGAGTTTCCGGAGGTTGTCGAGAACCTCGTCTGAGCGGTCGACCGGTTCGCCCTCTTCATTAATTTGCCGGAAAGGATTTGTACGCGAGGAACCGAGATTGGTTCCGCCGTCACGGTCCCAGCGACGCACGGCTTCGCGGTTCAGGGGCAGGGTTTCGGGCAAGGGGTTCATTAGACTCCGCCAGCCATCAAATAGACCAACGATCTCCAGGCCCAGTTCTGACCCGCGGTAGACCAGGCCTTTGATCGCAGGATTTAATCCCGGCGCATCACCGCCGCCGGTGAGTACGCCGATACGCATTGAATCAGCCATGGAATAATGTTCTCACTTAAGCAGCGCGAGTGTCTAATTACCCTGTGCCCAGCACCGACGCCCTGATGATATTGATGGCACTTCGCAGTATGATGATTGCACGAACAATATTTTTTGCCTCCAGGTGCATTCATGTTAACCAAATCTTCCGCCCGCCGGGCCGCCTGGCTCACTCTACTGCTGATCGTGCTCGCTGGAACGGCGCTCGTGCTGGCGCCGGCGTGGATGATTCAACCCTTTAGACCACAAACGCACCGGGACTTGTCCTGGTCTTACCTGCTGCGCGGCTGGTCGCCGCTGCTCACAATCATTCTTTCCTTGCTCTCATTGCTCCTTGTTACTTTGCTTTGGGCAGGCACGCGGGTTTGGTGGCGCAAAGCTGCTCTCATTTCAATGCTCCTGCCGATCTTTGCCCTCACCTGGCTGGCGCGCCAAAATCATTTTGAGTGGATGTTTCATCCCTTGCCGAACGCCGCTTATGCAAGGACCGCCGAAGCATCATTCGTAGCGGACACGGACGTGGTGATGACCGTTGCGAGTAACGGGGATGCGGCGGCCTACCCAGTCCGCCTGATGGCTTATCACCACCTGGTTCAGGACGTGGTCGGCGGGACACCGCTCGTGGTTACCTATTGAACGCTCTGTCACACCGGTCTGGTGTGGGAGACTACAGTCAATGGCCGGGTGCTTCACTTTCATCTGGCCGGAATCAACAATCAAAATTTCATCATGCGCGATGATGAGACCGGCTCGTGGTGGCAACAGGTAACAGGTGAGGCGATCTATGGTCCGCTCAAAGGCCAGCGTCTGCGCCCTGTCGTCCACGATGAATTGACCTTCGCCTTGTGGAAGCGAGAGACACCGTCGGGACGCGTGTTACGACCTGATAACGCTGTCCTGGCTGCCGGGAAATATGCGCCGGCTGACTGGGAAGCACGCATGCAAAATGTCAAAGTGACGACCTCCCGGCTCGTAGACACAGCGCTCAGCGCTCGCACCCTCGTGGTTGGAGTGAAGGTCAACGGCGCGGCCCGAGCTTATCCCCTGGAAGCTCTGCAAAAGCAGAGCCCGGTTTTGGACGATCTCGGCGGCGTGCCAATAATGCTGGTCATGGCCGAAGACGGAAAATCGGTACGTGCTTTTGAGCGCGTGGTCAACGGTCGCAAGCTCGAGTTTTTTGCCCGCCCACAATCGGCCGAGCTAAGACTGGTTGATGCAGAAACCGGGAGCGAGTGGAATTTTAGCGGGAAAGCAATCAGAGGCACGCTCAGCGGGCAACAACTTCGCAAGCTGGCGGTCCTCAATGACTATTGGTTTGATTGGCAGACTTACAATCCCACCAGCACAATTTATGAATTAGGCGCACGCCAGTAAGCCGGTTCCCAGATGGTCAGACACCTTAACCTTGAAGGAATCCAGGCCCGGCTCCAAAAGGACGAACAAGATATTCGCCAACTCTTAGAAGGCGCTGTTCGACTTAAGCAGTGGAGAAAACATACGCAAGCGCGGCGGGAGGGAATCGTTGCGTTGCCATGACGCCGGTGCACGATAGACATTCTCAAAATAGTCAATCGCGGCGACTTTCAATCCGGTATCGCGACCGAGTCTTTCACTTATAAACCACTTGTGTTCCAGTATCCGGGGCCAGGCAACAGCCGCCTCAGCGGCCGGCAAATTTCTCCCCGTTAGTTTCTTGATAAGTTGTTTCTCACAAAGCTCGTCTCTGACAAGCTTGTCGATGACGTAATCTAAACTAAATGGTATTGGCATAATCTTCTTACCCAAAGCGGCCCATCATCGCCAACTGAGCAATTTCAGCGGCCTTTATTTCCGGGACCGCTTTTTCCGGACCTGGCTTAGACGCTTGATTGTAGGCGGGCGCTGTCCTCAAAGCTAACTCATTCTTATAATGCCAACGATTAATCCTGCTCATGACAATGCTGAACGAGGTAAATGCGATGGAACTAGGACAACTGAGGACATTTCGTGTAGTGGCGGAGACTCTGAATTTTACCAGGGCCGCGGAGCGACTGAACCTAACGCAGTCCGCCGTCAGTCATCAGATCAAGGCTTTGGAACGAGACCTGGGTGAACCGCTCTTTCTGCGTTCAAAGCGCGGGGTCAAGCTCTCGCAAACAGGGAAGCTTGCCCTCGAGCACGTCGAGCGGATCCTGGATGAGACTCAGGCCATGCGCGAACACCTGTCGGGACAGGACAGCACCCCGGTCGGCCAGGTCCGCGCGGCGGCCGCGACGCAGGCATTCGTTCATTTGTTCTCGGATCTGTTTGAACAATTCATGCGCCTGAATCCTGGCATCGAATTGTCCTTCCGCACGACCGCCAGTACCGATCAGACGGTTACCGATATCCTAAACGGCGCTGCTGATGTGGGATTCGCTTCCATGCCGGTTTACTCGCCCGCATTGAGAGTGACTGAGCTCTTTGAAGATGAGCTGGTATTGGTCGTCGGTCCGAACCATCGCCTCGCCCGGGGTCAACTGGTGAAGGCCAGGGAAATCGAAAGCGAGCGCCTGATATTATTCGAACGCGGCGCATCAATTCGCAGAGCCACGGAACTCTTCTTCAAGACGGTGCGCATTAGTCCCAAGCTCGCTCTGGAATCGAATGACACTTACTTTATCAAGTTGATGGTGCAGCACGGACTGGGCATCTCTCTGTTGCCTTCCTGGGCAGTGCGGGATGAGGTGGCGGGTGGAACTCTGAACAAGTTGCGTTTCGAGGGACACCGGCTGCGACGTTCGGTGGCGATGGTCTCGCTGGCTCGCTTCCAGCCTTCACCCAAACGGGCCTTTGTCGCATTCATTCTGGCGCATCGAAAGCACCTGCAGGAAATTGCGCGCTTGTAGCAAGCCAGAAGGGGAACCGTAACTGCGGTTGTACCTGCAGCGAGTGCTATCAATGCGCGGCTGCGTCGCTGATTAAGACTACGTCCCGGGTGATGACGCCGCGAGTGATCGCCAGGTTACCGTCGCGTGACCAGTCAAAGGAAAAAATGCCGCTGTCGGTAAAATTAGTGATCTGGCGCGCCTTATTACCATCTATCGGTTGGGCCCAGATATTTTCGACCCCCGCCCGCCGGTCGATGTAATGAAGACTGCGACTATCCGGACTCCAGCGCAGGACGGTGTCGAACTGAACTGGGACACTGGCCGCAAGCGGAAAAGTCCGGGACTCTTTCGCGCCATCCAGCGAAAGCAGCGCCAAGCGCCATGGCGAGTCCGACTTGCCGTCGTTTTGCAGGTAGCCAAGCCATTTCCCGTCAGGAGAAATGACGGGGCGGACTGTATAACCTTCGGCCAACGCTTCCGCCGGGCCACCGCCAACCGGCACCCTCCAGATCGTGCCCGGGCGCCCTTGATCGAAGTGCTCATAGATCACGAATTTTCCGTCCGGAGTAAACTGTGGCCAAGTGCATTCGGTGCTCTCGTTCGTCAGTTGTATTGGATTACCACCATCGCGATCCATTCGCCATATCTGGAAAGTGCCGGAGCGATTTGAATGGAATGCGATGTAACGGTTATCGGGCGAGGCAACCGGTGCGTAGTTACGTTTCATTTCTGAGGTCAATTGTCGCACTGCTCCGTTGCTGCCCAGTTCATAAATATCGGCGCTGCCACTGGCATCAGAGGCATATATGATCTTTCCGTCAGGAGCCCAACTGAGATCAAAGTAGCGGCCCAGACCGGAGGTTAACTGTGTGGCTTGACCAGAGTTGCCCTGAGGCGCGGTCCAAATGTTCAGGAGCATCTGCGTCTGGATGGCAATGAACGAAGACGAATCCGCGGTCAATACAGCTGCCTGATAGTCACTAAGGTCATTCGTCAGCCTGCGGGCGCTGCCGTCCGGACCGAGGAACCAAATCTGTGCAAAAGAGGATCCCTGCGCTTTTCCCGACATGATTACTCCGCTGGCATCTGCCAGCAGATTGACCTGGTCGGGTTGCTCAAATCTCTGCGCTGACAAAGGAATCGTTCGCTGGGTGCGATCAGCCAAATGCACATCAAGAATGCTGACATAAAAGCCACTCGCATCCGAGTTTACGATTGGCAATGCGATGCGCTGATCGTCTTCGGTCCAGGCCGGTGTGGTTGCCCAGCTCCAGGAGAAACGTTGTGGCCAGTTGCGCGTAGCTACGATTTGCTCGCCGCTGCCGTCGGCATTCGCGACCTTCAACATGTCCAATTGC
This sequence comes from Pyrinomonadaceae bacterium, assembly GCA_036726305.1. Classification (GTDB taxonomy): domain Bacteria; phylum Acidobacteriota; class Blastocatellia; order Pyrinomonadales; family Pyrinomonadaceae; genus JAOAPY01. Next base: position 36,065 of record DAIMCP010000011.1, read on the forward strand.
TTTTCCCGGTCAAAGGCAACAAAGGCCAGGTGTTTACCATCATGCGAAAGACTACTGGGGCCCTGCGTAGCATCTTGTTTGACCGCCGTGGCCCCCTGTCCCAGGACCGGAACCTTGAAAATCTCACCCGCATTGTTGCTGGCGCCGGCGCTGACGTAGCCGTAGTAGATAAAGCTTCCGTCCGGCGAAAAGGCGAGTCCCTGATAATGACCGTCGCTGGGCGGAACGATCTCGAGGTTACCGGCATTGCCGACCTGCCTTAGCCAAAGACTTTCTTTGCCATTCTCACTCTTGATGTAACCAACGTACTTGCCATCCGGCGAAATCGAGGCGAAAAGGGCGCTGCCGTTGGTCGTCAGCTTGGTCACGTTGACTCGTTGAAAGCGAGCCGGGGTGCCAGCGGTCGCGGGACTGCGGTTGTAGAGTTTATAGGAACCCAACGCCGCGGCAGCGATGATGACTGCAGCCACGAGGAACAAGCCCAACTGCAGCAGCCGCCTCGGGCCGCGTCCAGGCCCTTCCAACTTGCTATTCAGAAGCTGATCTTTCGCCGTCGTTATTCCATTGCGACCTGGGACAGTCGCTCTGCGGCCCGCATTAGTTACCCCCGGAGCGAGGGAAGCATCGATATCCAAATCTCTCTGCAGGCTGCGTAGATCGATCGCCATTTCTTTGACGATTTGATAGCGCTCTTCCGGATTTTTGCGCAGTGCCTTTCTGACAATTCGATCAAGTTCGGCAGGCGGCGCTGCGGCAGTAGACATTGGGGCCGGTTCCTTATCGACAATCGCGACCAACAGGTCGGTTGCCGTCTCACCCACAAAAGGTGGCCGACCGTGCACCATTTCATAGAGGACTACACCCAGGCTCCAAACATCCGTACGCTTGTCCACAGTTACGCCCCGCGCCTGCTCCGGCGACATATAACCTGCTGTCCCCATCACCGTGCCGGGAGTCGAATTCAGCAGCAAGGTGGAGTTAGTTCGGCTGAGGTCGGGCGCTGCAGTGTCGGTTAATTTGGCAAGTCCAAAATCCAGCACTTTAACGTAACCATCGAGTCGAATCATGATGTTCTCGGGCTTGATGTCGCGATGCACTATACCGGCTTCGTGGGCTGCGTTGAGCGCTTCGGCGACCTGGACTGCGATATCGAGCGCTTGTTCCAGACTCAACGAGTGCTCGTCCAACTGCTGTCGCAGGGTAACACCTTCGATAAACTCCATGGCGATGAAGGGCTGGCCTTCATCGGTTTCGCCAATCTCGTGAATGACGCAGACATTGGGGTGGCTTAGGGTCGAGGCCAGTCGCGCCTCGTGCTTAAAACGCCGCAGTCGATCAGGATTTCGACTGACAAATTCGGGGAGCAGCTTGAGCGCCACGCGCCGTCCCAGCGTTATATCGCGAGCGAGATAAACCTCGCCCATGCCGCCCTCGCCGATCTGGCCCAGCACCTCGTAGTGCTTTATGGTCTGCCCGGCAGCTAGTTGTGTCTGTTGGCCGGCGAGCGACTCCGCCAGCGGAGCAACGGCGGGAGACTCCATGAAACTACCGGCGTCGAAATACGAACGCAGCAGGGACTCAACTTCCTCGCGCAAGCCCAGATCATTGCCACAGGCTTCGTCAAGAAAGCGCGCGCGCTCGGCGCCCGCTCGCTCGAGCGCGCCCTCGAAGATTTCCTTGGCTTGTTGCCACTGTTGGAAGGTGACCTTACTCATCTCGTTGAACACCAGTAATCTCGCGGTGCAGCCAGGCCCTGGCCATGCTCCAATCACGCTTGACGGTTGCGGTCGATATCCCGAGCACTTCAGCCGTCTCTGCAACAGACAATCCGCTAAAGAACCTGAGTTCTACGATGCGGCTCTGTTGTTCGTCAATTTTTGTAAGCCGATCCAGGGCCTCGTCCAAAGCGACTACGTCCAGATTCTGGCCCTTCGTTAAGACAGTCGCGTCAGCCAGCGAAACCCTTACGGCGGAGCCCCCGCGTTTGTCACGATTCTTTCCGCGTGCATGATCAACGAGGATGCGGCGCATCAATTGGGCGGCCACGCCGAAGAAATGAGCACGATTTTGCCATTGGACGTTCCTCTGATCCACCAGTTTTAGATATGCCTCGTGAATCAGCGCAGTCGTTTGCAGCGTATGGCCGGCCTTTTCACGTCTGAGGTACCGGCGCGCCTGGCGGCGCAACTCGTCATAGACAATCGGTACCAAATTGTCGAGAGCATCCCTGTCGCCCTTGCCCCAGCCGACGAGCCACTGGGTCACGTTGGCAGGCGCCTGTGTCTTTTCATTCCCGGTTTTCAGCATGCGCTCTGTTGTACGTTCGAGACCATGATTCCGTTCGAGGGATTAGAAAGGATGAAGGATGAAGGATGAAGGGGCGACGCGGGGAGGAGGGGACGCGGGGACGCGGAGAGGGGAGACGCGGGGACGTAGGGAGGGGTGACGCGGGGACGCGGGACCATAGACGCCTAGGAACATCCAACTTAGTGCAGGTGCCGCTGCGCCAGAGTAGACCTCTGCTTCACCAATACGTCCACGCCAAACACCCCCGCGTCGCCCCTCCCCGCGTCGCCCCTCCCCGCGTCGCCCCTCCCCGCGTCGCCCCTCTCCGCGTCCTTCATCCTTTCCCCCTCCTCCTCCTCCTTGAGCCCTTTTTCCGAAAAATGTCGCGTTAGGAGATGAAGGCGGCAATAGGGCTGGCCTGAAACCGAGACCATAAGGAGGTCATATGAAAATGCAAGCTGTAAAAAATCTGGCCATACTGGGCCTCTTCTTCGTGCTGGCCATTGCGAGCGTTCAGGCGCAGACACCAGGCAGGGTAGAAGTGAATGTTCCGTTTGATTTCGCGGCTGGGAAGGCGATGCTCAAAGCCGGGACCTATAGCATCAGGCGAACGGGGGGAAACGCGCTGATTCTGCGTAGTGCAGACGGCAGGACAGCCGCTCTCGTTAACGCTCCACTCGCTCTCGGAGCACGCGACTCCAAGGCAGGCCAACGCCTCGTCTTCAACAAATACGGCGATCAGTATTTTCTTTCGCAGGTTTGGATGAGTGTCGACAGCGGCCGGCAACTATTCCCGGGGAAGGGTGAACAGAGCGCCGCGCGCAGGCTCGAAGTCGCGCAGAATAATGCGAAGCCGAAACGCATCGAAATTGCGGCTCGTGCGCACTAACGATTAATGCGTCAAGGCGCAGGGGCGGGGCAGGAAATGTCCGCCCTTGCGCCGACGACCGCAAATGAAGTTGCTTCTTTGGCAAGGCGAGCTCGCTGGAAGCATGCGGCCCCAGGTTTGCGCCCTGCTTGTCTCAAAGCTTATTGTGGGGCGGATGAAGAGGGCCGCTTCAATCTCGTCACTGCTGGGAGCAATCGTTCTTATCTGCTTTTGCCGCCCGGCGGAGGCACAACAACCGCACACGCTTACCGGCGACGTTCGGCTGCATCAAAACTTCCACTCATCCATTCTTAATAACGATCGCAACGTAATAGTGTATTTGCCTCCGGGTTATGGCCTGAACCTCACAAAACGCTACCCCGTGTTTTATATGCACGACGGTCAGAATCTGTTCGATGGCGCCACCTCATACATTCCTGGCCAGGAGTGGCGGGTGGACGAGACAGCTCAATCTTTGATCGTGGCCGGCAAACTGGAACCACTAATCATCGTCGGTGTTTACAATGCCGGTAAAGATCGCATCAACGAATACACACCAGCTGAGGATGCCAAATACAAAATGGGCGGCAAGGCGGATCTTTACGGCCGCATGCTGGTCGAGGAGTTGAAGCCCTTCATTGATGGCAAGTACCGGACCAGGCGGGGAGCATCTTACACCGGTTTGGGCGGTTCGTCGTTGGGTGGAGTCGCTTCACTTTATCTCGGCCTGAAATATAGTAACGTGTTTGGCCGGTTAGCGGTGGTGTCTCCGTCGGTGTGGTTTGCCGATATGCAGATTGTCCGCTATGTTGAGGCGTTAAGAAGCAAACCGAAAATCCGGATCTGGCTCGACATTGGAACCAAAGAAGGGGACACTTCCCGCGACGTCCAGCAGACCGTTGCCGGCGCTCGGCTCCTGGAGGATGCGCTTACGAAAAAGGGTTGGAAGTTAGGGAAAGACCTCAAGTATGTTGAAGCCGCAGGCGCCGAGCATAACGAAAAGGCCTGGGCCGCGCGCACCGGGCAGATTCTGGAGTTTTTGTTCCCGAGATAATAACGCAGACTTATTAGTCTGTAGTTTTCAAACCCTTTGAGTCTACGGAGGAGAATCTTATGAAGAAGTTGACCCCAGGTCTTTTTAAAGTCATTGCCGCACTCGTTTTGACTACTTCAGTTCCCCTGGCCCTCACTGCCCAGGAACCTGTGACAGTTCTCGCCGGTGCCGAACTGACTCGCGTCACTCCGCCCGGATTCTATTTTCAGGGCCTGAGCGCTCCGACCCAAATGCGCAACGCCGCCGCTGCGCGTTTTGGCACCAGCCGCTTTGTAATTGCCGGTCTGGTTGATACATCCGGCTATGCTGCGGACGTCCGCGAGAAGTACCAGGGCTTTTTGATCACAGACTCGCCTCTACGTATCGCCGACTTCGAACTCGGAGTAGGAGCGTATGGATTCGGATTTGTCGCCGGCAAGTTCGCGGTGCTGGATCTCAGCGGCAAGGAAATATTTTCCACAAATGCCGAAAACGATAAGAGCATGAGACGTCCTCGCCCACTGATGATGATGAAGAGCGGGAGCGGCATTCGGCTTTACAACGGGCGCAATTTTGTGATGATCAGCGCAAATTAGTCGCGGGCCTATTCACTTACTAACACGCGTGGACGACCGCCGCAGTCTCGATCATAGCGGCGGTCGCCCTGCGTCTCGGCCAGGTGGAAAAAATTCAACCGGCTGCCAGGTAAGCCGCTGTTCCCCTATTGCGCCGCATGGAACTCATCAGATACTCAGCCGCTGCTTGCCAGACCGATCTACCTAATCCGATAGATCGCACGAGCATGCGCGCGAATACTGACCGCATGCTCACAATGATCGACTCGGCAGTCGCCGGGGCAGCGCCATTTCTACCGGTGCGCCTGCTGGTCTTTCCGGAGTTTTCCCACGCGGCGCCGGTGTTCGCGACGGTGGCTGAGTTGGCCGAGAAGCTGGCCGTCAGGATCCCCAATGAACACACGGAGCGATTGCAGCAAAAGGCCGGCGAGCACAATGTCTATATCCAAAGCGGGTCTATGTTGGAACTTGATGCGAAGTGGCCGGGCCACGTTTTCAATACTACATGTTTGATCGGACCGGAAGGGATTCTCTACAAATATCGCAAAGTCAACACCTGGATTCCCTACGAGGTTCATACCAGTCCGCATGACCTCGAGGGCTATGACGAACCGCTGTTTCCCGTGGCTGATACGGAAATTGGCCGCCTTGGCTGCGCTATTTGTTATGACTGGTTGTTTCCCGAAGCGATTAGACAACTGGCCGCAAATGGCGCCGAGGTCCTGATTCGCGTCTCGGCCTACATGGACCCCTGGGGCGCCACAGAGCCGATGGATTGGTGGACGGTGATCAACCGGGCGCGTGCTCTGGAGAACCTGGCTTACGTGGTCGCAGCAAATCAGGGCGCGAGTCTGAAACACTATCCGCCCTACTCCTGGCCTGGCGGTAGTCAGGTCGTCGATTACGACGGGCGCCTGCTGGCCCAGGCCTCGCCCGGTCCCGGCGAGCGCATCGTAGTCGCCCCCATTGACATTTCTGCATTGCGTCACGAACGCAGCGTGCGTCGCGGACATCACCTGCTCGCGCACTTACGCACGGAAGCCTATCCTGTTTATGGTAAACATCTCTATCCACCGGCACTGACTGATAAGGAAGCAGGCCTATCTTACGAGCAGAACAACCAGCTCATTGATGAGGCGAAGACGCGATTGAACAACTAGCTGCGGCTGCAGAAATACTGATGGATTTGCAGATGAGGATGGGCCCGCTTCTTAACCAAACACGGGAATTTGGAACTACGCTCAGAGTTGAGCGGCCGCGCGTGACTCGCTTTTTGGCTGCTCTCGCCTGCTTGGCTTGCCTGGGCTTGAGCGAAGGCTTGGCCCAACAACCTACGCCCACAGCCACTCCCCGTACCGGACGATCTTATAGCGTGGCCGAGATGCCAAAGAACCCGCCACCACCCGGACCTCAGGGGCAGTCGCCGGTGACATTTAGCGATATCACAGCGGCAACGAAAGCAAACTTCAAACACAACGGCTCGCCAACGGCGCTGAAGTACCTCCTGGAAACGATGGGTGGGGGAGTGGCCATGTTTGATTTCGACAGAGACGGTCGCCTGGACCTGTTCTTTACAAACGGGGCTTCATTAAAGGAACCGATGCCTGCCGGCGGCATGCCGGACAAGCGTGATCCCCAATTCTGGAATCGGCTTTACCGGCAAAAGCCTGACGGCACCTTCGAAGATGTAACTGAACGTGCCGGTTTGAAAGGCGAGGGCTTTAGCCTCGGTGTCGCCGCGGGCGATTTTGACAATGACGGTTTTGTGGATCTCTACGTGACCGGTTATGAAGCTAATCATCTCTATCGTAACAAGGGGGACGGCACATTCACCGATGTGACAAAGAAGTCCGGCGTTATGGGAGGCGGTTGGTCCACCAGTGCGGGCTGGTTCGATTATGATCGCGATGGGCGACTCGACCTTTTCGTAGTCCGCTATCTTGATTGGGACTTTGAAAAGGGAGCAATACTGTGCGGCGATAGCCGGGGCACCCGCGCTTATTGTCATCCGGACAATTTCAAAGGGGCTGCCAATATGCTGTTTCACCAGTTGCCGGACGGCTCATTCGCAGATGTGAGCACAAAAAGCGGTATTGCCGATACCAGCGGCAAGGCATTGGGCCTCGCTTTCGCCGATTTCGACAACGATGGGTTTACGGACGTCTTCGTGGCCAACGACAGTGTTCGCCAATCGCTCTATCACAACAAAGGCGACGGGTCCTTTGAAGACATTGCGGTGTTGGCCGGCGCGGGTTACGACGAAGACGGCCAGACCTTCGCCGGCATGGGAGTCGATACGGCTGACTATGACAACGATGGCTACCCGGACATCGTGATCACCACGCTCTCATATCAGACATATCCGCTCTATCATAACAATGGCGATTTGAGTTTCACCTATGCGACCAAAGCATCGGGCGTAGGCCAGATCACCTTGCCCCACTCGGGCTGGGGCATTCGTTTCATGGACGCGGACAATGATGGCTGGCGCGACATTTTTGTGGCCCAGAGTCATGTGCTGGATACGATTGAGCTTTCTACGGGGTATCTGAAGTACAAGCAGACGCCACTCTTGATGCGCAACACTGGTAAAGGCTTCGTCAATGTTTCCTTGACTGCTGGTCCAGCCTTTAGTCTGCCGCTGGTCGCCAGGGGGGCCGCTTTCGGCGACCTCAATAACGATGGCCAGATTGATGTGGCGGTGGCCACCTTGAATGGCGCGCCATTGATCCTGCGCAACGGCGGAACCAAGAATCATTGGCTGGGTATCGAGTTGGTTGGCACGAGGTCCAATAGCGGTGGTGTGGGCGCCCGGGTGATCGTTAAGGATTCGGGAGGAAGCAGACAGATCTTTGATGTTTCCACCGGCGGCAGTTATCTTTCGTCGAACGATCCGCGATTAGTTGCAGGTCTGGGAACTGCGACGGGCGTGCGCGAGGTCGAAGTTCATTGGCAGACCGGGCGCGTTCAAATTATTACTGCTCCGAGTATTGATCGCTACCTGACTATAAAGGAAGTAGTTAAATAGATGCGTGCGGTTCTGAATTTGACACGTCGAAGGGGGATGCGTATTTTCGGTAAGTTCCCCAGCGTTTCACGCCCAAAAATTTCGTCCGGTCAGTTTTCAAGACTACCCCTGAACCAAATGATCAAGACATCAATTCATAGTGTTTACCTGAGAATGCCTGCTTTCATTTTTCTGCTGGTACTCAGTTCCACTTATTTGACCTTTGCTCAGACCCCGCCAAAAAAACAGGAGCCGAAACAGGAGATGGGGGGCGTCAATACCGGGCCGGCTTTGACCTATTCCTCACGGCGTACGACGGGCATCATGGACGCGAAAGCGCCGGTAATTTTCGAGGACGTTACCGATAAAACGGCGCTGGCAAATTTCAAGCACCGAGCCGGTGGGCTGGCCAAGGATTACATTTTCGAGGTGCCGTCCGGCGGCGTGGCCATTTTTGATTATGACGGCGATGGCTTACCTGACGTTTATTTGCTGAATGGCTCGACGATGCCGGCCCTGTTGGGGAAGGAAAAGGCTCCCCGCGCCGCGCTCTATCGCAACCTGGGCAACTGGAGGTTCGAGGATGTAACGGAGAAGGCCGGAGTCGCAAACGAGCGCTGGGGGATGGGCGTAGCCGTGGGCGACTATGACAACGATGGTCGTCCGGATATCTTCGTAGGAAACTTTGGTGTCTCGCGTCTCTATCATAATAATGGCGACGGGACATTCAGCGACGTTGCCGAAAAAGTCGGTGTGGCCCGCAGGGGTTGGAGCACTGGTGCTACCTGGGGTGATTATGACGGAGATGGCCGGTTGGACCTTTTTGTTCCCGGCTACCTGGAGATCGATTTGAATAATCTCCCACGTAATCCGAGCGAGGCCAACAAGCCGGGCGGAGTTGGCCAGAATTTTTGTCAATTTCGCGGCTCTCCCGTCATGTGCGGCCCACGCAGTCTGACCGGGGAAAGCGATACGCTTTACCACCAGAAAGCTGATGGCACTTTCGAGGACGTGAGCGTTAAAGCGGGCGTTAACGATCCGCAAAAGTATTACGGTTTCTCCTCGGCCTTCGTACACGTCAATGAGGACGATTTGCTGGACTTAATTGTCGTAAACGATTCCACTCCCAAACAGCTTTACATCAATAAGGGAGATGGGACTTTCGAAGAGTTAGGTTACCCGTCCGGAGTGGCATTAAATGAGAATGGCCGCGAGCAGGCCGGCATGGGCATCGCAATCGGCGACTATGACAACGATGGACGCCTGGATTTTCACATTACAAATTTTTCGGACGATTCTAATGTCCTCTATCACAACGATGGGGACGGCAATTTTACCGATATTACGTTCCTGGCAGGGCTTGGGGAAATAACGCTTCCGTTCCTCGGCTGGGGCACGAGCTTCATTGATTATGACAACGACGGCTGGCAGGATTTGCTGGTCGCCAACGGTCATGTGTACCCAGCGGTCGACAATAATCAATGGGGCACCAGCTACGCTCAGCAGACACTCCTGTTTCGCAATTTGAAGAACGGCAAGTTCGAACGCGTAGGCGCGGCACCCGGGAGCGGACTCGCCCCTTCGTGGTGCTCGCGTGGTCTGGCAGTAGGTGACCTGGATGGTGATGGGCGTTTGGATGCGGTGCTTAATAATGTCGACTCAAAACCGACCGTACTCAAAAACGTAAGCGCATTGCCCGGCCATTGGTTAGGCCTGCGCCTGGTTGGCGATGTGTCAAAGAAAAGTCCACGCGACGCCATCGGCGCCAGCGTCTATTTAACCACCGGCCAGTTGCGCCAGCGGCAGGACGTCGTAAGCGGCGGCAGTTATGCCTCCCAAAACGATCAGACTCTCCACTTTGGCCTGGGCCCGGCCACTACGGTCGACAAACTCGACATCAAGTGGCCCGACGGTACCACTGAGATTGTTGCCATAGCAGCAGTTGATCGCCGGTTGACAGTGACCCAGGGCAAGGGCCTGACGAAGTAGGAGTATCCCCAGACTGCCGCTTTTACAAATTCACATTGACTGGCGACAGCGGACCATACTATTAATCCCCCCGCGTTTTTGAAGCTGCAAAGGCTTCCCGATCCTCGTTCCCACTAAGACGATTTAGTCTTGGCCTGGAGCCGAACCAATGCGACGTATCGATCTGAAGAAAGCCCAGGCGGCGCGCTTGAATACAATCCGGGATATCAACCGCCAGATCGTCTTGAACTATGTCCGCGATCGGGAACCTATTTCTCGTGCTGAAATTTCCCGGGAAACCGCGTTACAGCGATCCACGATTTCCACGATAGTTGAAGCCCTAAAAGGCGAAGGGTTGATCGAAGAGATTGGTGAAGGTGAATCTACCGGAGGGCGCCGCCCGACGATGTTGCGGCTGCGCACTGACGGGCCTATTGCCATCGGGGTCGCTATTCGTCCAACGCGCACCGTGATTGCGACCTGTAATCTGGCCGGGCGCGTGCTGGAGCAGGAAGAATTTCCCGCTGAGCCGGATCCGCAACGAGCTCTGCAACGGATTATTTCGTCGGTACGATATTTTTCCGAGCGCCACAAAGCTTCGATAGAAGCTGTGGGCGTCACCATACCGGGCCTGGTTGATCCGGAGACGGGCCACGCGGTCTACGTGCCTTATTTCGAGTGGCGCGATCTTCCGATTGAGCAGGAGATTGCTGTCGCTACAGGTTTGCCCGTCACCATTGATAACGACGCCAACTCCGTTGCGCTCGCAGAATTGTGGTTTGGTCGACCTGAGCTTTCCGACGCGCGCGATTTTATTGTGGTCCTGGTCGGCGCCGGCGTGGGCACCGGAATCATTATTGATGGACAGGTCTACCGGGGAGAGCGGGGCGCTGCTGGAGAGTTCGGGCACATGATCGTCGGTGCCCGCGCGCCGGTACCTTGCTCATGTGGAAATTATGACTGCTGGGAAGCCTTCGCTTCCGAGCGGGCGGCCCTGGCAAGGTACGCGGGTTCACGACGAGTGGACGCACACGCGCACCCTCCAACTTTCTCGATGGTGATTGATCGGGCTCTCGCGGGAGAAGCAGGTGCGCTAAACGCATTGATTGAGACGGCAACCTATCTCGGCATTGGCATTTCAAATCTGGTCGTCGGCTTCAGCCCGGAGGTGGTTGTGGTCGGCGGGGAAATTGCGCGCGCGTGGTCCTTGATTGAGGAGGCCCTGACGAAAACCATTCACCGCAGCGTGCGAAGAGGACTGCCGACGGCGCGCATCGTGCCCTCGACTCTGGGTCCGGAGCCAGGCTTAATGGGTGCCCTCAGTCTGGTCCTGGCGAACAAATTTGGCGCATCCTTTGCAGCTTAAGCTAATAGGGAGATAGCTGATCTCGCTCACAAACTGGCCATTCTCGTCCCCATCTCTGGAGCCTGTCCGAAAATATTTTTTGACTTCAGTCCAAAAAACTGTTGACAGCAACAGCAAACTGTACTAAATACTTAGTTCGCTAAGGCAACAAACTTTGGAGCCCGTTACATTTTTGTGCGCGGGCGCCGGCAACGCAACAACCTTAAGTAGACAATTTCTTAACGTCTCGGTCCGAGCGGCTTCGGGACGCTATTCTCTTATCGTTCGCACCTTGAGGATTCACCATGAAGACCTATAGGGCTATTATGCACCTACTAAGACCAGTGGGTATTTTGGCTTGTTCGCTCGCCATCCTTTCTGTGTCCGCTTTGGGGCAATCTAACAAAGCCGAAATCGGCGGCACGGTCACTGACACCAGCGGCGGCGTCGTACCCGGCGCAACTGTTGTTGTGCTGAAAGTTGACACCGGAGCCTCACGCACGGTTACTACTGGCGATAATGGAGAATACTCTGCACCGTTGCTCGACATCGGGATCTACTCCGTTACGGTCAGCAAAGAAGGTTTTCAAACCGCGACGCAGGAAAAAATAGTTCTGCAGACTGGCGATCGACTCAGGATTGATGTGCAGTTGAAGCCTGGTACGGTTAGCGGCACAGTAACCATTACTGCGGCTGCCCCGCTTGTGGAAACCGAATCCAGCGATCGTGGTAGCGTCGTAACGGGGCGAGAAGTTACTGAGTTGCCGCTCTCTGGTCGCAACTTTACTCAGCTTGCTACTCTAACCCCCGGCGTGGCCGCTTCCGGCAACACCGGTTTCGGCGGCACCGGCCCGGATGCGCGACAGTTCAATAACGGCGACCCACGTGCGGGCAGTGGCGGACCAGGAGCCAGTAACTCACAGGGCTCGACGGAGAATTCGCGCTTTGCGCGTTCGGGAAGTGGCGCCTTGACGGTTAACGGTCAGCGTTCCACGAACAACAACTTCTCCCTGGATGGCGTGGACAACAACGAACCGCAGTTTGGAACCATCGGCGTATTTCCTAATCCGGATGCGATCGCCGAGTTCAAGGTGACGACCAGCGTGCCGCCGGCTGAAATTGGGCGCGCTGCAGGTGCGGTAATCAATACCTCCATCAAGTCAGGCACAAACGAATTCCACGGTTCGCTTTATTATTACGGCCAGAACTCGGCACTGAATGCTTACCATCCAATGCTCAAGCGGGATCGCGGCGTCGCCATTTCGCAAGGCGTCACGAATCTGGATCCTTTTAAGAAAGCGGTACAACAGATTCATGAGTTCGGCGGCACCATTGGCGGACCAATCGTCAAGAACAAGACGTTCTTCTTCTTTGACTTCCTGGGTCAGCGCAATAATTTGCCGTTTCCCTCGAGTTCGACCGTGCCGACGGCTGGTTCGAGGAACGGAGACTTCACCGGGTTTGCCAATCATGACTGCGATGGCGACGGTAGTAGTTCGGGTGTCAATGACGGCCCGGTCTGCAATCCCAGTACAGGCAAGGCTTTCGCCGGTGGTGTCATTCCCTCGAATCTGATCAGCCCGATCACTAAAAAACTATTCAACCTCCACCCGCTGCCTACCAAGAACGTTTTCAATCCGGACCAGGGCAACAACAACTTCTTCACGCAGCGCGCGAATAAGGAGAGGATTGATAATTACGAGATCAAGATTGATCAGAAACTGGGCGCGAATAATTCGCTGAGCGGGCGCTATAATGATCAGAAGCTGAAAACCAATCGTGCCAACCTGTTGCCAGGTCTGCCCACGGCAGGTTTTGGAGCAGGCGACGAAGTTGGCAACACGCGCCAGGTGACCGTCACCGATACCCACACCTTTAGTCCGACCGTCCTCAACGACTTCCGCTTCGGCTTGACGCAAATCGACGTGGGCATTCGCAACTGCGGGGTCGGTGGTTCTTGCGGTACCAGCGCCACGTTTGCGCAGGACATCGGTTATCCAAACGCCAATGACGGCACGCTCGCGGCTTCCGGCGGACCCGGTCTGGGCAACTTCGGTTCAGGCTTTACCGAGTATCTCGGCGATGGTGGCTTGTTCCAGGTTAAGAGCAAAAATCCATACTTCGCGGACTCACTGACCATCGTCCACGGCTCGCACGTAACGAAGTTTGGCGGCGAGTTGCGACTGCGTTACTTGAACACCATAGACGGGGGCCGCTCGGGTTTCCTGAAGGGCAACATGCAGTATGCCGACGATAGTCCGGCAAGCAACCCGTTGATCGCTGGCCAGGTTTGTCCCGCAGCATCGACCCGGATCGTGGGTGGGCAAACTCAGTGCTACGTCGATGCCAATGGTGTTCCGTACGGAGGCACCGGCAACGCGCAGGCGAATGAGCTTATGAGTCTGCCGGCCTTCCAGGTGGACCGCGGCAAGGTATTCGGTGGACCCTTCAATCTGCGCACCCAGGAATACGGGTTGTTTGTGCAGGACGATTGGAAGGTAAACGATCGGCTGACTTTGAATCTTGGTTTGCGCTATGACTTGTTTACGCCGCCCACTGAGAGCAGCGGTCGTCTGAGTTATTATTTTCCTGACGCCCGCCGCGTTGAAGTTGCCGGCGACAGCAAGGATCGAATCGTCTCCAAAGACAAGAACAACTTCGGACCGCGAGTCGGATTTGCATATTCCCTGAACACGGAAAAGACGATGGTCCTGCGCGGCGGCTACGGCCTGCTGTATACGCTGGACGGCACGGACTATCCACCGGGAATCCGTAATCCCCCCTTCACCAATACGATTCACTTCTCGCAATTCAACGGTCAACAACCGACCAATGCGCGTACGTACTTCAGCGTGAATACCGGACCACCGTCCGTTACCACGCAGATTGATCCGGCAGATCTGCCGACCTCAGCAGCGTTGTTCAGCGTCGACCGGGAACAGAAGACCGGCTATGTGCATCAATTCCAGGTAACCTATCAATGGCAGTTTGCCCGCGACTGGTCCCTGGATGTTGGCTACGTTGGTAATCGTTCACGCAATTTGCTGACTACCTTTAATATTGGGAGCGGGGGCACTGCCGCTTCGAGAAATGCTGCCGGAGCCTTCCTCGGGAGCGTCTTGCTTTACTCGAATGCGGCGCGCTCTTCCTACAATGGATTGCAGACGCAGCTGCAGAAGCGTTTGTCTCGCAATATACAAGGGCAAGTCTCTTATACTTACAGTCGCACCATGGACAATGCCATCGGTGTCATCGGATCGCTCGGCGACAGTCGCAGCGGCGGCCGCAGTGGGCCCATTAACCCATTCAACCTGGATGCGGATTACGGTCGTTCGTCGCTGGATATCCCGCACCTGCTCTCAGCCAGCGCGATTATTGATTTGCCTTTTGGTAAGGGGCAAAAGTACTGGAATAATGCCGGCGCGGCCGACAAACTGGTCAGTGGCTGGCAATTGAACTTTATCCAGAGTGCCCGCACGGGCTTCCCCTTCACCGTGGTCTGTAACTGCGATGTTGTTCGCCCGTCGCAAATTGGCGATCCGTTCGCCAATCGCGCACCGGGGCGTTATTTGAACGCAGCCGCATTTTCCACCACGGCGAATCTGACCGTCTTGCCGGCTAATCCCGCAGGCACTGTGATCAGGTACGGCAGTCTTGGCCGCAATACCTTTAATGGCCCGGCAATTTGGAACACCGACTTGTCGCTGTTCAAGACCACCGCCCTTACCGAAGGTATTAAGGCGCAAATAGGTATCGAGTTTTTCAACTTTTGGAACCATACCAAGCTGACGGTACCAAACAACAACATGAACGACGGCGCTTTTGGACGATTCGATGGCGCCTATCCGGGCCGTGTGATCCAATACCGGGCGAAGCTTATTTTCTAAACCCGTTGGCAGTTAGCAGTAGGATTTTGTCCGGAGTGGCCAGGTGAATATCACGCCCCTCCGGACGGCAAGTGAGGACGACCGGGCGCTCGCGCGTGCGGTCGTCTTTTGTTAGAATCTCGGTCTTTCTCCCCGTTGTTTCCGCGCCAATGAAGAGCAATATGATCATTCGTTTAACCGCCCTCGGGTTCTGTCTTTTCGCTTTCCTCGACGAGGTTGCCGGTCAAAACACGAATCCGCCGAAAGAGCGGTCGCATGTGGAACGATTCAGCACTCCCGAAGTACGTGCCGAACGTTCGGAAAGCGACATGACGGCAAGACTTGTCACCAACCCAAAGGATGACGCAGCGCTCAATCTGCGGTCTGTCGCGCGCATGCGACTGGGCCGATACACTGAGGCTCTCGAGGACCTTAAAGCCGCTATTGGTCTGAATCCAAAGAATGCGGAATACCAGGCGAACTTTGGATACGTCCTTTGGAAGCTAGGTCGAGCCGAAGAGGCGGTCAACGCCGAACGAGCGGCGCTGAAAGTTGATCCCGGAAATACGACTGCGCACTATCAACTGGGTCGGTTCCTGCTGCGACTTGGTGAGCGCAAGGATCTGAACGAAGCAATCGTGGAGTTAAAGCGGGCGCTGGAACTGGATCCGCGCCAGTACGAGGTACGTTTTGAACTGATTGCCGCGTATCGCGAACTTCCGGATCTGGCCCAGGCCGCAGCTCAGTTGGACGTGCTTCAGGATTCAAGGCCTACCGACCCGCGGGTTTTCTATGTCACTGGTTTGCTCGATACAGATCGCAATGACCTGAGTTCAGCCGTCCGGAACTTCAATGAAGCCATCAAGCGCGATCCGACTCTGTACGGGGCGTGGCAGGATCTCGGCTTGGCCTATATCAAAGGTAATCGTTGGGACGAGGCGGTCAAGGTGTTTTCTGATCTGGCGCAGCGCCAACCCAATTCCGTTGAAGCCGCGTACTTTCATGCTCTCTCGCTCTACAACGCCGGCAAGATGACGGAGGCCGAAACAGAAGCACGCCGGGCGCTGCGCGTTGACGCCGGCGCAGTTGAAGCTCATACGCTACTGGGCATCGTGCTGGCCTCGCGCGGCAACGCAAACGCTGAAGCGGCGGACTCACTGGCGCAAGCTATTGCTCTTAATCCCGCCAGTTTTGATGCGCAGTTCTATCTGGGTCGGGTGCAGTACGCCATGAAAGACTATGCCGCCTCGGTCAAGAGCCTGCGTGCCGCGGTGCAATTGAATCCGCGTCACGTTGAGGCGCGGTTCTTCCTGGGCACTGCACTTGAGTCCGCGGGTGAGTCCGATGCAGCCATGGCCGAGTACCAGAGCCTGGCCCAGAGTGAGCCGAACTCGGCCATTGGGCAACTTGGTCTGGGCGCGCTGCTGGTAAAGCAAGGCAAGACTGCCGAGGCGGTCGTTGTATTGCAGCGTGCTGTCAATCTGGATCCATCCGAATTTGAGGCGCACTGGGCCCTGGGGCGTGCCCTGGCCTTGCAGGAAAACTATGCAGGCGCGGTAGCCTCTTTCGAAAAGGCCGTCGCCCTGGCGCCCAACCGTTCCGATGCTCACTACCAATTCGGCCTGGCACTGAGGCGATTAGGCCGCACCGCCGAGGCGAACAGAGAATTCGCGCTCGTCGAGCGACTGAACACGGACTTTCGCACGCGTAGCAGCCCAAAATAGTAAGGGCAGTCGAGGATTATGAAATCAGCAGTGCAAGGTGCGGGGCGAATGGCCCAGGTTGCGCTCTTAACGATCGCGTTGTTGGCCCTTGGCGCATCGACGGTGCCGGCCCAACGTGCCAACGCTCGGCGTCAAGCTCAGGTAGTGGCAGGTTCAGACGGCGGCGGGTTGAGTGCGAGCGCGCGGAGTTCTCTGGATGCGGCCATCGCGGCCTTGCAGGCAAATGCCCTGGGCCCCGCGGAAAAGGAAGCGCGGGCGGCGGTGGCGGCCTCGCCCAGGTCGGCCGTAACGCATAACGTTCTTGGCGTCGTGCTCGACCGAGCCGGGCGCAATGAAGAGGCACTCAGGGAATTTAATGCGGCCATCAAGTTTGATCCAAACTTCGTCAGCGCCAGAAATAATCTCGGCCGCATGCTGGCCGAGCACGGAAAGACGAACGAGGCGATCGCCGAATTCGAACGCGTGTTGAAAAGCGATCCCGCGCATGTTCAGGCCCATTACAATCTCGGAGCGCTCTACGGCGAGGCCGGAAACTACTCGAAGGCGGCGGAACACTTTGCTCGGGCGCGAGAGGCAGATCCGAGGGATCCGCAGTTAGCGCTGGCTTTTCTAAACGTCGCCTATCGCGCGAACCTTACCCGAGAAGCAGATAATGCAGCCGAGATCGTCGAGAATGCAGCGGGCAATGACGCGAAGTCGATTTTCACTCTGGCCACAGTGCTGGCTGAAAGCAAACAATACGAACGGGCTGCACGTCTCTTTGGTCGCGTAAACGAACTCACTCCCCATGCCTTTGAGGTGCTTTATAATCTTGGCGTGGCCCTCTATAACCTGGACCGCAATGCGGAAGCGGGGCGTTACCTGGCGGCGGCGGCAGATCAGAATCCGGGACCACCGGAAACCCACTTTCGACTGGCCCTGATCGCCAGTGCCCAGAACGACCACGCCAATTCGGTACTGGAATTCAAACATGCGATCGAACGCGATCCAAAGAATGCCAGCTTCCATTTCTTGCTGGCGCGTGAGTATGCGCGGGTTGGCTACTGGGATGGCGCCATCCAGGAAAATACCAGGTCGATCGAGTTGAACCCGAAAGAAGCGGCCTATGTTTATGCGCGCGCCAATGCCAACTATCGCAAAGGCGAATGGGTCGCGGCCGCAGCCGATTTTGATCGCGCCGCTGAACTTGATCCAAAGATTGAGAACATCGATTATCTGCGAGGTTATGCGCACCGGGCCGGTGGCAATTTTGAAAAGGCGCGTGAGATTCTGGAAAAATTTGTCGCCACCCATCCCGATCATGTAGACGCACTATCGAGCCTCGGTTACGTGGCGATTGAACAGGGCCGGTTGGATGAGGCTGAGGCGCCTCTCAAACATGCGCTGGAAATCGCTCCCGATGAAGTGCCGGTCCTTTACGATTACGCGCGTTTGGCATTAAAGCGTCGCGACTATCCCGTTGCTGTAACGCGTCTGGAAAAGGTAATCAGTAAACTCCCAACGTTGACCCAGGCGCATTATCAATTGTTTCTTGCCTATTCGCGGTTGAAAGAGACGGACAAGGCGCAGGCGGAACTGGCCGAGTTCAAACGCCTGGAAGCTTTGGGAAAGCAGGTCGAGCGTGAACGTATCATTGACGAAAAGCTCCGCACACAGCAACTGCTTGGGCAATCACCGCCATGACTTGTGGGCCTTGATTCCTTAGCGGTTTTGGGGACGACATAGAAAATGAAGTCACGAGCTGATTCAATGAGAAAAGTACGCGGGGGGAAAAACAGGAACGGGGCCACACTGGGAATCTCACTGATTGTGGCTGGAATTTTGGTTACATTGGCGGTGGACCCAGCGCGAGCGCAGAATGTTTGGGCCAAGCCATACCAACAGTGGACCAGGGAAGAAATTATCAAGATCGCCAGCGACTCTCCCTGGGCGCAGGTACAGCAAGCATCGTCGACCACCGGCGAGCGCATTCCACTCCAGTATGTGCCCGGAGTCACGATTCGCCTGCGTTCGGCACTGCCCATCCGAGAGGCCCTGGTGCGCCTCAAGCAGATCGAAGGGAAGTATGACAAGCTGGACGCGGTGGGGCGCTCCGACTTTGATTTGCGAATGAAAGGGCTACTCGCTTGCCCGGCTTGTGCCGAAAACTATATCGTCACTCTTGGTCCCCCCGTCTCGACCCGGGCGATGAAAAACGGCTTAAACAGCCTCAGGAATGCTGCATTTTCGTTGCTGGAGAAAAGAGTCTACCTGTTGAACGAGCTTGGACAGCGACGGGAACTGATTCATTTTGTCGCTCCCAAAACTGACGAGGATGAAGCAACGTTTTTCTTTGCACGGCTGGACGACAAAGGGAATCCGCTGCTGACAAATAAGAACAGGAAGTTGATCTTCATTTTTGAGGCCAGGAACATTCGCACTGCTTTCGGGTTGGATACGATTCCGGAACGCTTTGAGTTTGACGTGCAGCGGCTAATTTTCAATGACAAAGTTGAGTTCTGATTGAGCGGTGGTCTTAGTGGGTGGCGCACTGGAGAGAGGGTTACCATGATGAAGCATTACTTGCTGAGGTCTACGGCTCCAATTATCGCGGTTTGTGCGATGGCGGTGTGCGCGCAGGAAGTGTGGACCGCCAAGCCGTACTCGCAATGGTCGAAAAAGGAGGCAGAGTCTGTCCTCAACAATTCGCCCTGGGCCAGCAAGCAGGAGCTGCGACTACAATTCGACAAGCATTCGCAAAAAGCTGCCGGCTCGTACTCGGGGATTTCAAGCGCCGCAGCTAATCAGGCTCAAACTGAAGTGACTACAGACATCCCGGTGGACTTTCAATTTACTTTGCGGCTGCGTTCAGCCTTGCCCGTCCGACAGGCACTCGTGCGCATGAAGCAGTTGGATACTGATCTGGAGAAATTAAGCCAAAAAGAGCTCTCAGCCTTTGATGCTCAGGTGAAGGGTCTGCTGGAATGCCCTGCCTGTGAAGGGAACTACGTAGTTACACTGAGTTCGAAATCATCGAACAGTCCCGGAGCCGATGCGGTTTACAGCACCTTCAAAGGGGGCCGGCTGGCGGACCTGCAGCGTTTTATCTACCTCGCTAACGAACGCGGCGAGCAGCGCCCGCTGGTCCATTTTGTGGCCCCTAAAGCTCCCGGTGAGGAAGCAATTTTCTTTTTTCCGAGATTAAACGATAAGGGTGCGCCCCTGTTGACTCCGGAGAGCAAAGAGCTGTTAATTAATCTGAGCGATAAACAGGTCAACTCCGTTACCAACTTCAAGTTCGACGTTTCCAGACTGGTTAGCAATGGAAAAGTGGAATTCTAGGCGACGCCCGGTCAGGCGATAACGTCTGCGGGCGATTGGAAAGGATGTCAAAATTGTTTTCCCCTGAATCTTCGACCTCGCGCCAGGTCGCAGCTATAAGAAGCTTGCCTCTGTTGCTGTCAGTGCTGTTTCTCGCGGCTCCAGCAGTCGTCCTTTTGCTTAGAGTCAACGCATCGCCCAGGCCGGAGGGCGACCAGACTGACAGTTCGTATGCAAGCGACACCGCGAAAAGCTACGATTTCAAATTTGGGCCCAACCCCTTCGCGCCCGGAAACGCAACCTCTGCGACCGGGACTTTTATTCCTGGTGAAATGTTTGTGAATTCCAAGCGCTGCGGCACCTGTCACACGGATGCGCACGCGCAGTGGCGGCAATCAGCTCACGGCAACGCGTTCAAGGAGCCCTTCTACCAGAAGAACGTCAAGGATCTGCAGAACCAGCGGGGCATCGAATACACTCGGCACTGCGAATCCTGCCACAACCCGGCAGCACTGTTTTCCGGCGCACTGACAAAGAACTCTAAAGTTAAACGACCATTCGACGAGGATGGCGTTTCCTGTATTGCCTGCCATTCTATCCAGTCCGTCAACGGCCGTGGCATTGGCGGATATGTGATGAACGAACCGGCCCTGCTGCTTAAGGAAGACGGCGCACGCTTACTTGCAGGGGTGACAGACCAGCAGATTCTCGACGATATTCCTTCACACCGGCGGGCGATGATGCGGCCGGTGCTCAAGACGCCGGAGTTCTGCGGCGCTTGTCACAAGTCACAGGTCCCCAAGGAACTGAATGATTACAAGTTCCTGCGGGCTTTCATGGTGGCCGACGAGTTGCAGATGTCGTCTTTCTCGAAAGAGTCGCCGCATCCCTTTTATGTGCGTGACCGCGAAACCTGCAACAGCTGTCACATGAAAAAAGAGGCGGCGCCCCTCTTTGACGTTTCTGCCAAAGACGGGAAGCTCGCCTCACATCGCTGGGCCGCGGCCAATACGGCCATACCATATTTTTACAAATGGCCTGAACAGATCGATGCGGTAACAAAGTTCCTCGAGGACGACAAACTGGGCGTCGACATTTTTGCTCTGCGGCGCAAGTCGCCGGGCGTGAGTGTGGAAGAGTTTATTGCGCCCCTAAACCGCAGTAACTTCACCGTCTCGCCCGGGGATCGCATCAATGCTGAGATTGTCATAACCAACAAGAACATCGGCCATTCGTTCCCGCCTGAGTTGCGTGATTTCTACGAGGCGTATGTTGAATTCATAGTCAGCGACGAGCAGGGCAAAGAGCTGTATCACTCAGGCTTTCTGCAGCCTAACGGCTACCTGGACGAATCAGCGCACAACTACAAAACATATTTGGTTAAAGCCGACGGCAGCTATAACGACAAACATCATATCTGGCGCACCAGGGTTTTTGCCCAGAACAATCAAATTCAATCAGGCCGATCGGATCTGGCGCGTTATCAGTTTCGCGTTCCCGCAAACGCCAGCGGTGCATTGCATCTGGTGGCGCGCGTCCGCTATCGCCGCTTTACGCGTGTGTTCAGCGACTACTCGTTGGGAAAATCCGTCGATTATCCGATTGTGACGATGGCGGCGACCGAATATGTGATGCGCGTTGGCCGCAACGATCCGGCGCCGGCCGCAGCAGCGGCCAAAAATGTCATGCCTGACTGGCGCCGTTGGAACAATTACGGCATCGCCCTGTTTGACCAGCGGCAATACCCACTTGCCATTGATGCCTTTACGCACGCCGCTCAGTTGGATGAAAAATATCGGCCCTTCGCAAACACGAATCGCGCGCTGGGTTACCTTGAGCTGGAACAGTACGATCAGGCAGCCAATATTTTGGCCGACGTCGTAAAAAACAATCCCGATAATATGCGGGCCCTGTTTCAGCAGGCACGAATCCTGACAAAGCGGGGCCAGTTGGAACAGGCTGAAGCGAATATTCGCAAGGTCCTGGTGGCTTACCCGCGTGACCGGCTTTCGCTGCAGCAACTGGGCGAATTGTGCAAGATCAAACGTGACTACCAGGGCGCCTTGGAGTGTTTTGAAAAGATTTTGGCCATAGATCCGGAAGACCTGGGGGCGCATTACAATCTGATGTTGATCTATCGCAAGCTGGGCCGTAACGACGAGGCGAAGCGCGAGGCTAAAATCTTCGCCGATCTCAAGGACGATCCAGGCGCGCTTTCCCTGGCCAACCAGTTCCTGCGCAAACATCCTGAAATGAGCAACGAAAGTGTTTTCTGGCATGTTCATGATCTGAGCCCGGGCGAGTAAAACAGGATGGTGACGGGCAGGGCATGAACTCAAAGCGGGTCTCTTTCATCGGCGCAACTGTTTGCGGGTGCGCCCTGTTGTTTCTTGCGTCGGAAGCGCCGGCTTTTCAGAAAGACCACTCTCGGGTAGTGACTGCACGACCCAGGAGCGAGGATCTGTACCGGGCTAATTGTGCCCGTTGCCATGGCGCTGAAGGACGCGGCGATACGCCTTTGGGGAAAACGTATAAAGCGCCGGACCTTACGGACGGAGAATGGTGGCAACAGAATCCCGACCTTACGCGGACGCGAAATCTAATTGCGATCGTGACTAAGGGCAAAGGCGGCATGCCGGCCTTTGGTAAGAAACTGAGACGTACGGAAATCGCTTTGCTCGTCAATCATATGCGGCGGTTCAGAAAGCCGGCAGGAAAAAAAGGCTCCCCGTGAAAATTCATCCATGTGATCGAGGGATAGCAGCAGCCTCAGGAATTAGCCCACACGTCGCGTGGAATCCGGAGGCTCAAAGGCTACAGACCGGACACTCAGGTCCGTCCCGGCGATTGCTCTTGCTTACTTCTCTGTTGATCGGCATCTGTCTGGTGCCGGCGCATTCTCAATCGGGTCCGGTCATTACTAAAGTTGAGCCGCCTTCATGGTGGGCACACCAGCTGATAAATCCGGTGCGCCTGCTGGTGCGCGGCAGCAATCTGAAAGGCGCTCGCGTCAAATCACTGAGTCCGCAGTTGTCAGTTTCCAACCTGCGCATTAACGATCGCGGAACTTATCTGTTTGTTGACGTCCGGATTGGACCGACAACTAAAACGGGAAACTATCAGCTCCGGGTAGAGACACCACAGGGCACTGCGGCTATTCCATTCCAAATTGAAGTGCCGCTGGATTCGGCCGCAAACTTCCAGGGGATAAACTCTGATGATGTGATTTACCTGATCATGCCGGACCGGTTTGCCGATGGCGATCCCGGAAACAATTCTCCTGCGGGTTCTCCGGCCGCCGCTAACGATCGACGGAATGCCCGCGCCTATCACGGCGGAGACCTGCGGGGCATTATCGATCACCTGGCTTATTTCAAAGAGCTCGGCGTGACCGCCATCTGGCTGACACCCTGGACTGATAATTGGAATGGCATCAATACCTGTGACAAGCCGTGGTGTCCGAACACCTACTATCATGGTTATCACGCCATCGACTACTACGCAGTTGAGGATCACTTCGGCGATCTCGCTACCCTGCGCGAATTGGTTCAGAAAGCGCACGCGCTGGGGCTGAAAGTGATACAGGACCAGGTTGCTAATCATGTCGGCTCTCATCACCCCTGGGTGACTGATCCGCCTCTCGCAAATTGGTTCCATGGCACTCCGGAAAATCACCTGATTGAAAAATTTCAAAACAGCGTCTTGCTGTCACCGCATGGCAACGTGAGCGAAGTGCGTAACACTCTGGATGGGTGGTTCAGTGAGGACCTGCCCGATATGAATCAGGATGAACCCGAGGTGGCGCGCTACGAAATTCAAAATTCGTTGTGGTGGATTGGAGCCACCGGCATCGATGGCGTGCGCCAGGACACAATCCAGTACATGCCTCGAAGTTTTATTCGCGATCTTTCGAATGCGCAGCACCGGCAGTACCCACGGATGTGGATGGTGGGAGAAGTGTTCGAGCGCGATCCCGCCCACACCGCGTTCTTCATTGGCGGGCATCAGGGCTGGGACGGCATTGATACAGAGCTTGATTCCGATTTCGATTTTGCTCTCTGGGACACTTCACTGGCCGTTTTTACCGGAGCGAAACCGGTGCGGGCCTTACGCGACGTCCTGAAATACGATGCGCTCTATCCCGATCCCTTGAAAATAACTAACCTGACCAACAACCATGACACGCGGCGGTTTATGTCTTTGCCTGGGGCTACGCTTTCCGGGGCAATGCTGCATACGGCTTTCCTGCTGTCGGTGCGCGGCATCCCCCAGCTTTACTATGGCGAAGAAATTGCGATGAAAGGGGGCGAAGATCCCGACAACCGGCGCGATTTTCCCGGCGGCTTTCCTCAGGATCCGCGCAATGCCTTTCAAGCCCGCGGTCGCTCCAGCGAGGAGCAGAAAATGTGGGAGTGGACCCGGGATTGGATTAGGTTGCGGCACGAACATTCCGCTATCCGCCGGGGCCGCTTGATCGATCTGTTCTATGATGACGAAGCTTATGCCTTCGCGCGCCAGAATGAAAAGGAAACTCTAATCTTTGTTATCAATGGTGGAGCGACGGGCAAGAAGATCACGATACCCGCCGTCGCTTTCGGCTCGCACGAGGGGGCGTACCTGGTACCGATATACGGGGCGAAGAACAAGACGCTGGTCGGCAAAGTTGATGTGGTGTTGACGGCGCCACCAAAAACGGTCGTAGCGTATGGCGTGGAATGAAGTAGGCACGTCCGTTTCTTGCTAGCTAAGCAGAAAAAGCCGTTTGAAGGCGGTACTCTCGGCGCCTCTAAGGGGCGAATAAACAGGATTCAATCATGCGCTTTCCACGAGCCAGCGGCATTCTGCTTCATCCGACTTCGCTGCCGGGACCTTACGGCATCGGCGATCTCGGCGCCGAGGCCTATCGCTTCGCCGACTTTCTGGCGGCCAGCGGCCAGAGTCTTTGGCAGGTTCTGCCGCTTGGGCCGACAGGTTATGGAGATTCTCCCTACGCCTGCTATTCAGCCTTTGCTGGAAACACTCTGCTTATCAGTCCGGAGCAGCTCGTCAGCATGGGGTTACTCACCAGTGCTGATCTCAGCGAGACTCCGTCTTTCGCTGCGGCAAAGGTTGAGTTCGACCGTGTGCATAAGTTTAAAGATCAGGTGCTGCTGAAAGCCTACCAGCGTTTTGTTGCCGGGAAAGATCCGGCGCTGCGTCAAGAGTTCAATAAGTTCCGTGTCCATCAGGCGTCCTGGCTCGAGGACTACGCGCTTTTTCGCGCTCTGAAGGATGTCCATAGCGGCAAGGCATGGCCTGAGTGGGACGCGTCTTTCGTACGCAGAGATGAGCGGGTGATGGCCAGAGCGCGGGAAGCATTGCGCGGCGAAATTGAAGCCCAGCAGTTCTATCAATTTCTATTTTTCCAGCAATGGTCCGCGCTCAAGTCCTATTGCAATGAGCGAGGCATCAAGCTGATTGGCGACATTCCGATCTTCGTAGCGCATGACTCTTCGGATGTTTGGACGAATCCGGATCAGTTCAAGCTTGACCAGAATGGCCGGCCGGTCGTGGTCGCCGGTGTGCCGCCGGACTACTTCAGCAAGACAGGCCAGTTCTGGGGGAATCCTCTCTACAACTGGGAGCGGATGATCGGGGATGGGTTCAAATGGTGGATTGAGCGCGTCCATGCAACTCTGCAGACTGTAGATATCATGCGCATTGATCACTTTCGCGGCTTTATTGCCTGTTGGGAAATTCCCGGTGGGGACCAGACAGCCGAGCGAGGTCAATGGGTGGATGCCCCAGGCCGAGAGTTGTTCATTGCGATTCACAACGCCCTGGGCCAACTTCCTATCATCGCTGAAGATCTTGGGGTGATTACGCCCGAAGTTGAAAAGCTCAGGGACGACTTCGGCTTTCCGGGTATGCGCATTCTGCAATTTGCCTTCAGTAGTGATTCAACCAATCAGGACCTGCCGCACAATTACCATCCCAACGTAGTGGTTTACACCGGCACGCACGATAACGACACCACCGTGGGCTGGTTTCAAAGTGTGGCCGGCGAAGGCTCGACGCGCGATGCTGCTCAGATCGAGCGTGAGCGAACGTTCGGCCTCAAATACTTGAATACAAAAGGAGAGGAGATTCACTGGGACTTTATCAGAGCGGTGCTTGCTTCGTGCGCAGACATGGCCGTGGTTCCGTTGCAGGATCTGCTGGGGTTGGGTACGGAAGCCCGCATGAATCTGCCGAACAGCACCTCGGGTAACTGGTCCTGGAGATTCGACGCTGCAGCTCTCACTGGCGAGATCCAGGATCGTTTGCGAGACTTGAGCGAGCTATTTGCCCGTTAGCACGAGTTACCCGGTCTCTAAAGAAGTAGGTTGTCGGCCGGCGTTTGGTGTACCAGTCTCAATACAAAACTAGTGGAATCATCAATGCAACCCGGAAACATAATGCGAGTTATCACGCTGCTGGCGTTTGTTATTGCTGCCGCCCTTTCGGGTCGTGCGCAGGTGGCGGCCCCACAAGTGATTAAAGTGGACCCACCCAGTTGGTGGGTGGCCCATTCACATAATCCTGTGCGCGTGATGATTAAGGGGAGAAATTTTGCGGGCGCGCGCCTGACGGCCCCAGCCGGTTTGCGTTTGGGGGTTCCCAGAATCAATGAGACCGGCACCTATATCTTCGTGGACGTCCAGATCACCCCGCAGGCAAAGCCGGGACGACGCGAGCTGAAAATCACCACTGCCGGAGGCACCGCGGCGGCACCGTTCGAGGTATTGACTCCTTTGTCGCGCGCGGGACGGTTCCAGGGATTTTCACCCGCTGACGTGATGTACCTGATCATGATCGACCGCTTCAGTGATGGCGATCGCTCGAACAACGAACCGGTGCAGTCGCGCGGCCTCTACGACCGCGATAATAAGTTCTACTACCACGGGGGCGACTTGCAGGGCGTAATCGATCGGTTGCCCTACCTGAAAGAATTGGGAGTCACGACACTCTGGCTCACTCCCTGGTATGACAACTACGATCGGTTAAACGAAATTGAACTCAAGGAGGGCAAGCCCTGCACAGGTTTTCACGGGTACAATCCGCAGGACTTCTACGACGTCGAGGAACACTTTGGCACGCTCGCCAAGCTCCGCGAGCTGGTTGAGAGCGCGCACAAAATGGGTTTCAAGATTGTTCAGGACGAAGTAATGAACCATACCGGCCCCTACCATCCGTGGGTAGATGATCTGCCGACGCCCACCTGGTTTAATGGCACGCGGCAAAAGCATCTCAAGAACGTGTTTCAAACGTGGGAGCTTCACGACCCTCGACCAGTGGCAAATCTCAGGAAAGAAACGATGGATGGGTGGTTTCTGGATTTCCTGCCCGATCTGAATCAGGACGATCCGGAAACGGCAAGTTATCTCATTCAAAACACGCTCTGGTGGATCGGTATCACCGGTCTGGACGGGATCCGCATGGACACCTGGCAATACGTCCCCAACAGTTTTTGGAACAAATGGAACACAGCCATCAAGCGCGAGTATCCAAAGTTCACCGTTGTTGGTGAAGTGAAAGACGGCGATGTGGTCCACACCTCGTTCTTCCAGGGTGGCGTGGCTCGGCAGGGAATCGATTCGCGCCTGGACTCTCTGCTTGATTTTCCCCTCTTTTATTCCCTCCGTAATGCTTTCGCTGAAGGCAAACATCTTGATGAAGTGCCAAAGACGCTCGCCAGGGATTACCTCTACACCAATCCCAATATTCTGGTGACTTTGCTGGGAGGCCATGATGACGGCCGCTTCATGAGCGAGAGAGGCGCAACCATCGCCGGCCTCAAACTGGCAAATGCGTTTATCCTGACCACCCGCGGCGTACCGCAACTTTACTATGGCGACGAGATCGCCATGACCGGAAATGATGAGCCAACCACGCGTGCGGATTTTCCGGGCGGATTTCCCGGAGACAGGAAAAATGCGTTCGGAAAGGAAGGGCGCACCCGCGAAGAGGAGGATTTGTTCGCTTACATTCGCAGGCTGACGCGGCTGCATACTGAGCTGGAACCACTCAAAAGCGGCGACCTCGTCAACCTTTACGTCTCGGAGCAGCAGTATGCTTATGCGCGGAGAAATCAGACCGGGGTAGTGTTGATAGCAATCAACAACGATCCCAGACTGGCTACGATCGAGTTTGCCGCCAACCCGATTGGGCTCAGCGAGGGGAAGAGTCTGGTTGATCGCTTAGGTGCCGCAGCCTCAACAAGCGTTAGCGGTGGGAGCGTGAAGGTGACCCTGCCGGCGCGTTCGGCTTCGGTCTTTGTGCCACGTTAAGAGTCGTGCCGGCCTGCCGGAATATAAGCAGTCCGCCTTCCAGGCAACGGCCTGGCAGTCCTTTGTTGCTCCCGATCACCCGGTTAGAGTCGCATGGGTGTGAGATTAGAGAGTAAGGCCGATGAATCAAAAACCCTTCAACAATCAAGTCGCGCTGGTCACTGGCGGCGGAACCGGGATTGGCCGCGCCCTTGCGGAGGCACTCGCTTCAGCGGGCGTGGCCGTGGTCATCGCCTCGCGACGCGAGGAAGTTCTTAGTCACAGCGCTCTTGAACTAAACCTTAAGCTTGGGGCCGAGCGGGTCTTTCCCTATGCGTTCGACATTCGTGAGCGTCGTGAGATCGAAAGCCTGGTCAGCCACGTGATCGAGAGACATGGAGCGCTGGATATCCTGGTCAACAATTCCGGCCTGGCTGTCCCGGAGACGGTGGACCAGATTACGGAAGCCGGATGGGAGAGAGTGATGGATACCAATCTGCGCGGGGTGATGCAACTGGTCCGCGCAGCCTTGCCGCACATGCTAGCCAACGAATTCGGGGACGTCGTGAATATTTCGTCGCAGGCGGGCAAGCACGGCTATGCTGATGTTCCCTCATACTGCGCTTCAAAGTTCGGATTGCTTGGCTATGCGGAGGCGTTGCGCGATCATGTGCGAAAAGCCGGCGCCAATATTCGCGTGTTCAACTTTTGTCCGGGGCTGGTGGACGTAGAAAGAACCGATGCGGCGCCGCGAACGGGTTTCATCCACGTCGGAAACCTCGCGCGGACGTTGATGTACGCCTTGTCGCTTGACCGCAACGTGGTGCTGGAAGATATCAGTTTGTATGCATCGTGAGGAAGTACTTAACAATTTGTACCCGGTTTTTACCCCTTGGGCGAGGGAGATGGATCGCTCGTAGAGTTACAAGGTGCAAAGGTCAAAGTGCAAGAGCTCAAAGACCGGAATAGGAGAAGGTGACGACAATGAATAAGCCACGACTGAGTTTCGGGCAGATATGGAATATGAGTTTTGGTTTTCTGGGAATTCAGTTTGGTTGGGGTCTGCAACTCGCCAACATGAGCGGAATCTACACTTATTTGGGGGCGAGCCCGGATGCTGTACCACTCCTCTGGTTGGCTGGACCAATGACTGGCCTGCTGGTGCAACCAATTGTCGGCGCGATGAGCGACCGCACCTGGAACAAGCTGGGGCGCCGGCGGCCGTACTTCCTGGTGGGTGCCATCCTTGCCAGCATTGCCCTGTTTTTCATGCCGGATTCTTCCGCCTTGTGGATGGCAGCTGGCCTGCTTTGGATCCTGGACGCCAGCATCAATGTCAGCATGGAACCTTTTCGCGCCTTTGTCGCTGACAAATTGAACGTCGAACAGCGCACCGCCGGCTTCGTAATGCAGAGTTTCTTTATTGGCATTGGGGCGACCCTGGCGAACACCCTGCCATGGCTGTTTCGCCAGGCGGGCGTGAGCGGAACCACCTCGAGCGGTATTCCCCTAACGGTGCAATACTCATTCAAGATTGGAGCTGTGGCATTCTTACTCGCCGTGCTGTGGACCGTAATTACAACCAAAGAGTATCCGCCGGATGACATTGAAGAGTTTCAACGTAAACGACGCGATACTTATGGCGACGCTACTGGCTTAGCGAAAATTGCCCGCATTGTTGCCGAATTGCTGCGCGAGATTTCCGCCGCCGTACGTGAAATGCCGCGCACCATGAAACAGCTGGCAGTCGTCCAGATGTTCACGTGGCTGGGACTGTTCTGCATGTGGATGTTCTTCGGTCTGACGACTTCTTACCGTGTCTTCGGCGCTGACAATAGCGCCGATCCGCGTTTTGCCCTGGGACAGGAATGGGGCGGCAATGCGTTTGCGGTTTATTCCGTTGTTTGCTTCGCGGTGGCTTTTCTTCTTCCCAGGTTAGCATCGGCGACCAGCCGCAAGGCGGTTCATGCGATCTCGCTGGTGTGTGGAGGCCTGGGCCTCGTCTCTGTGTATTTTATTCAGGACAAGTGGATGCTCTTGTTCACCATGGTCGGCGTTGGCATAGCCTGGGCATCGATTCTTTCAATGCCTTACGCGATTCTGTCTGGAGCTTTGCCTCCCGCGCGCATGGGCGTTTATATGGGTATCTTCAATTTTTTCATTGTGATTCCTGAGATCATCGCATCCCTGTTCTTTGGCCGCATTATCCGGGCCATATTCGGCGAAAATAGCACGATCGCCCCGCTCTACATGGTGATGGCAGGTGGCGTATTCATGTTGCTTGCCGCGTTGCTGGTAGCACGAGTGGACGATGTCGCGCAACGAGTCCCGGTCGGAGCGGTACTGGAAGCCGATGAACATGAACCGCTCACCGTCGCGGGCCAGCCTGTTCCCAGCACGGGAATGATGGACGCGGATTAGCGTTCCTTTCAGGCTTTGATTCTTCGCGGCAGTTGGTTTTGCGCACAGGCGCTAAACTAGAAACAAAACGATACAGGTGGACTAAAGCAATGTTCAACTCGGAAAAGAAACGCAAAATATGCGTCGGGCTTGCGTTGTTAGTTCTCATTTCGTTCACGATTTCTTTCGTTGACACTATCGCGGCGCAGCAGCGTGACGTTTCCAGGCTGCCCGCGCGCGCGACCCGCGACTGGGTGCGCGATGGGATTATTTATGAAATCTACCCGCGCGCGTTTTCGGCTCAGGGAAACTTTAACGGTGTTACGGCGCAACTCGATCGGTTGCGGGACCTCGGAGTGTCAATTATCTGGCTGATGCCGATTCATCCAATCGGCCAGGAGAAGAAGAAGGGAAGTATTGGTAGTCCCTATGCGGTGCGCGATTACTATGGCGTCAATCCAGACTACGGAACCCCAGCCGATCTCAGGCGGCTGATTGCCGAAGCGCATCGCCGCGGTGTGAAGGTAGTGATCGACATCGTCGCCAATCATACCTCCTGGGACAGCGTGCTGATGAAGCATCCGGAATATTACAAGAAGGACGCAAAGGGCAATATCACCTACCCCTACGATTGGTTCGATATCGCGGCCCTTGATTATCAGAATCAGGACCTCCGCAAATACATGACCGACATGCTGGTGCATTGGCTGCGCGAGTTTGATCTCGATGGCTTTCGCTGCGATGTCGCGGGCGAAGTGCCGACCGATTTTTGGGAGAACGCGCGCACGGAGCTGGAAAAGATCAAGCCGGATATGTTCATGCTCGCAGAGGCTCACAAAGCTGATTTGCTGGTCAGGGCTTTCGATCTTGATTACTCGTGGCCTTTCCACAGCGCATTAACCGACGTCCTGCAGGGGCGTGCCGGCGCCACAGACTTGCGTCTCGCCTGGGAGGCTGAAGTAAAAGATGGTCCGCGCGGCGCCTTGCACATGCGCTTCTCTGACAACCACGACGAACGGCGCGCCATCGCGCGCTTCGGTGAACCAGCCGCTCTTGCTGCCTCTGCCCTGGTCCTGACGCTCGATGGCGTGCCGATGCTCTATAACGGCATGGAAGTCGGAGACACGACCGAGTCAGGAGCGCCCGCGCTGTTTGAAAAGCTGCCGGTATTCTGGCCTATCGCCGAGCGTCGACCGGAATTTTCCCGCTTCTATAGGCAAATGATCGCCTTACGCCAGGCAAGCGCGGCTTTGCGCAGGGGTTCCCTGGAATGGCTTCATTCCTCGGACGATGCGCGGGTGGTGAGTTTCCTGCGCCGGGCAAAAGACCAAGAAGTTCTGGTAGCGATCAACTTCTCGAATCGCCCGTTCAGAGGAACCATTGAGGTGGGCGCCGGCAATTCTTTTGTTGAAGTTACTCCGGACGTTGGTCCACCCCAACCGCCCGACGACCCGGGATTTCAGGGCCAGGCGATGCGACCAAGGCCGGCAGTTGGCTTGCCGGCGATCACACTCGATTCCTGGGGCTACCGGATCTTTAGACGGAATGAATTGACCCGCTGAAAGGGATACGAACGTCACGGGGACCTGTATCCGCACATCCGAGTCTAGGGTGAAGCTGGTTGTTCATGCGAAAGTTCGCGGCGCATCACCGGATCTCGGCCCCTGTTCCGAACCAGTCCCACCTGTTTCATGGCTTGGGAGATCTCTGCATTTCTCATAAACCAGCGCCAGACATTTCCGCTGCGCGAGTTCTCGGCGCTGAGAAGTATGATTCCCACGTTGATGCCAATCACATCGCTGTCGACCCAGCCGGTATTGGGATTGAAGGCATCCACAAAGCCGTATCTACCGTAGACTTGCTCACCGAATTTTTCGTGCATCGCGCGCAGCGCCGAGACTGACACCTCCGGTGTAAACATCAACGAACCACCCGCAGCTGAGGGCACGACGGTTCCGTCGATGGCCGGATCGCGTGGCGGCCCTCCCCAGGCAAGGTATCCCTTTGCACTGTCTGAAGCGGTGATGCCCCAGATGTTAGGTCCATAGCCGGGAAATTCATGCGCCAGGTCAAGGCAAAAAGCCCGGTGCGCGAGAGTCGCATTAATCGAGTTCTGAAAGTAATCAATGCGGTCGCCGCCCGTCTCGCGCCGCCCGCGAAAATCAATCCAGGCATGAGCGTACTGGTGCATGAACAGCGGCACCCCAATAGTCGTGAAGTACGAATAACCTTCGTAGCGATAGCGATCGCGCCAGAGGGCGTACCAGGAGCGTGGGGGAATGGAGTGCGCAGGCGAACCAATCGCCAGGAGGTAGAGAATCGTGTCTTCACTGTAGGTGTCCCAGCGTGGTTTCAAGAAGCCCGTTTCCGGTTTCCATCCGTGGGCGAGCAGCAACGGATCGCCGTTGAGCATCCAGCGAAAATCCACGCGCGTGTAAATCTTTGTTGCCAACTGGACAATTTCACGGTCTCGATGAAAACACTGGCGGGAGGCGAGCACCCCTCCGAGCAGGAGCGCCGTATCGATGGAAGAGACCTCGCTTTGCCACCTGCGTTGACCTGTTTTCGTGTCCAGCCAATGATAGAACCAGCCGTGCTTTGCGAACGCGCTGTCGGCAAAGAAGCGCAGCGTGCTGCGAGTGCGCTCGCGGGCCGCCGGCTCTGTGATCCATTTACGTTCCGCGGCCAGGCACAGCGCCGTCAGGCCAAAGCCCGTTGCCGCAATGCTACCCACATTGCGATGGTTTTCATCGAGCGGTTTACCATCCACGCGGGCGCGATCCGCGACGAGGCCGGTGCCTGGATCGGCCTGCTCCCAAAAATATGCAAAGGAACGGTGTTCCAGGTCCTCAAGAAATTGTTCGTCTGAGGTACTTAATCGATCGGAATTGAAGGCTACGGGAGTAGGATTGCCTGCGGCTGACGTCCGCAGTGATGAACCAAAAAGGGGGCAGCAGGCAAATACCAGTAGCCAGAATGCGAGGAGAATCTCTCGGCTGCAGGACTTCCTGTCCTCTAGTGATTTCATTTCGTCAGACCTGATGCCGCAGTAGAGTGCGGAGCTGCCCGTTTGGAACGAGCGGACTGCTCCTTTTTCAGAAGGATTGCCGTCAGTGCCCTGTTACTGCAAACTTTTGCTCAATGACGTCTTCCGAATTAGGTCCCACCATCACGCTGAACTCACCCGGCTCTACCACAAAACGGCCCTGACCATTCCAAAATCCCAAATGCTCGCTGTTGAGCGTAAACACAATTCGCCGCTTCTCACCGGGCTTGAGAGTGATGCGCTGAAATCCTTTTAACTCTTTTACCGGCCGGCTCATGCTCGCAGCCAGGTCACGGATATAAAGTTGGGCCACCTCATCTCCGGTGCGGCGGCCAGTATTTTCAACCTCAACACTGGCGGTTAAGCCCCCGTTGTTTCGAATGCTGCGCGCGCTCAACTGCAGGTTGGAAAACTTAAATTGGGTGTAGCTTAGTCCGTATCCGAAAGGAAAAAGCGGTGTCCAGGGAGTGTCAAGATATTTGGAACTGTAGCGATTCTTGGCTTCTGGAGGGCGTCCCGTGTTCAGGTGGTTGTAGTAGATTGGCACCTGGCCTACCGAGCGTGGAAAGGTGACTGGCAACTTCCCGCCGGGATTTACGTCGCCGAATAAGACGTCAGCGATCGCGTTTCCAGATTCGGTTCCAGCCATCCAGGCTTCCAGGATCGAGGGGACTGTGTCGACAATCCAGGGAACCGTCAACGGGCGTCCATTGATCAATACCACGACAGTAGGTTTGCCGGTTGCCTGAATGGCCTTTACCAGATCCAATTGCCGTCCGGTCAAATCAAGTGAACTCTTGGATGCGGCTTCACCCACAACCTCGGCTTCTTCACCCACGAACACAACAGCTACCTCGCTGGCCTCCGCAAGGGCCACGGCCTCGGCAAAGCCTGCGGTCGAATCTCCGAGGGTGTCGCAACCCTTTGCATAGCCTACTTTGGTTTGGGCCGAGACCTTTGCTCGAATGCCTGCGAGGGGAGTGATTGTGTCCTCCGGTTTGCCATCGCCAGCCCACCAGCCCAGCGGGGCTCGTCGATCATCGGCAAGTGGTCCGATGACGGCGATTGCTCCCAGGTTCTTTTTTAAAGGCAGAGTTTCGTTGCTATTTTTCAGGAGCACCATCGATCGTCCGGCAATTTCTCGGGCGGCGGCGCGATTAGCGGCAGTTAACAAGGCGCCGCTCTCAGCTGCTTCATCGACGTATGGATGTTCGAACAATCCCAGGCGAAATTTTATCCGCAAAATTCGTCTGACTGCTTCGTCGATGGTGGCCTGGGTGACTTTTCCTTCTTTGAGCAATGCCGGGCTGTGCTGGTTGAAGAGCCGGCTGACCATCTCCATATCCACACCGGCATTAATAGCTGCCTGTGCCGCCTCTTTGTCATTCGTGGCCAGGCCATGGTTGATCAACTCCTTGACCGCGGTGTAATCACTGACCACAAAACCGTCAAATTTCCATTCACCGCGCAAAACACTGGTTAGGATAAAATGATTGGCCGATGTCGGCACGCCATTGAGATCGTTAAAAGCACTCATGAACGTACCAACGCCGGCATCGACGGTTGCCTTAAACGGAGGAAAATAGACGTTGCGCAAAGTGTATTCAGAGACTTCCGTGGTGTTGTAATCGCGCCCTCCTTCAGCTGCTCCGTAGGCTACCCAGTGTTTCGCGCAAGCCAGAATGTTCCCTGGCGCTCCATAATCCGATCCCTGAAAGCCCCGCACGCGCGCGCGAGCAAAGGCCGCACCCAGGAATGGATCCTCACCGGCTCCCTCAGTGATGCGCCCCCAGCGCGGATCGCGTGCAATATCGACCATGGGCGCAAACGTCCAGCGTAAACCCACGGCGTAGGCCTCCCGTGCGGCAATGCTGGTCGAAAGTTCCGCGCTGACTGGATCCCAACTGCTGGCTTCGCCGAGAGGAATGGGAAAGATTGTGCGATAGCCGTGAATCACATCGAAACCGAAGAGGTTCGGAATTTTCAAACGAGACCCTTCGACCGCCACGTGCTGTAGTTGGTTCACGCGCTGAGCGCCCCGGACATTCAGGGTCGAGCCCAGCAGCCCCTGGCGAATCAGTTCCAGGTGTTCGGGGCGAAAATTTCCATTACTTTCCCCGTCCAGTTGTTGCAGTTGACCAAGCTTCTCTGCGAGTGTCATTCTGCGCAGCAGGTTCTCGACGCGTTGTTCGACATCTTTTGGTCGCTGCGCTCGCGAATGAGAGAGGGCGCCGAAGATAAGAAGGGAAGCGACGCTGAGAATTAAGAGTAGTCGAGTCAGTTTGCCTGGGTTCATCTTTTATCCTATGTTCAAAGGCGCTCAGTGTTGGCGCGTCATTCGAGAAAACCACTTGCTCATAATAGAGTTGTGTCTGTGCTTGAGTTGCGCTGACTATAATATACTTTTTCCGGCCCCGTGCATTCTCTTAAAAACTTAATAATGCCTTTTGCTTCGATCCTACGATATTCGCTCGCCCCGCTCTTTTGTTTGACTGTGCTCAGCGCCGGGTCCTTGAACCCGAGCGCTGCGGCGCTTCTGCAACAGACGATCCGGGTTCCGCAATCAAGTGCCGATCTCGCGGCGGATTTGCGTCAGATTGTCGAACTCCTCAGGGCCGGCCACTTTGAACAAGCTGAAACGTGGCTGCGCCGGCTACTGCCTGCTAATGTCAATAATGCCGATGTTCACAATATGCTGGGCATTGCCCTGGAGGGTCGCGGAGACAACACCGGGGCCGAAGGCGAGTATCGCACCGCTATGCGGCTTAACCCGCGCGGTGTTTCCGCAATGGCCAATCTCGGTGTTTTGTTGGCGCGCACTAACCGCAGTGACGAATCGATCAAGATTTTGACAGCGGTGCTGCGGCTGGTGCCCGCCCATCCAGAAGCGACGCTGAACCTTGGCCTGCAATATTCCATTCGCGGCGACGATGCCCGGGCGCTGCCGCTTCTGAAGCAGGCCATCGCCCTGGGACTCGATACTTATGACGCGAGGCTTCGGTCAGGCATTAGCCTGCTTAATCTTAAGCGACCTGCCGAAGCGACGCGGGAACTGGAGCAGGCCCTGTTACGTTCAGCCAAGCCTGCCGATGCTTATTACTTTTTGGGATTAATTGCCTGGACCGAGGGCCATGACGAGCAGGCGGCGGATCACTGGGACCGGGCAGTTAGTCTGCGTCCGGTTTTTCCCGACGCGTATTTCATGCTTGGCGAAGCTCTGAGAAAGAACCAGAGAACACAGGCGGCCATCGAGTTTTACAAACGCGCACTGGAGCAGGACGAGACGAAATTCGCCCACTATGCAAGATTAGGCGGGTCCTACATTGTCCTGGGCCAACTTGATCAGGCCCTGGAGATTTTTCGACGTGCCGAGCAGCGTTTTCCCAACTCGCCCCAGGCCCATTATTTCATGGGGTTGGCTGCACGCGCCCAGGGAAGCTATGAGCTGGCAGAGGGCGAATTACGAAAATCGCTCGAGCTGGAACCTGGGAATGTCAACACACTGGCTCAACTTGGTTTCGTGCTGATTGAACGTGACCGGGCCAGCGAAGCAGAGCGGACGCTACGTCGGGCCTTGGCTATTAACAACAAGCACTTTTACGCGAACTACGATCTGGGAAGGCTATTGGTTAAGTCACGTCGCTACGCGGAAGCGCTGCCCATCCTGCAGCGCGCGGTGGGGCTGAAGCCACGGAACCCCGGAGCCCATTATCAACTTTTCCTGGCGCTGACGCGGTTGCAGCGCCGGACGGAGGCTGAGTCAGAGCTGTCCACTTTCAAGCGACTCGAGGAAGAACGCAAAGCACATCCTGCCCAGGACGAAGATGAACTAGAAAACTCAGCCCCGCCTGGGACCGCACGCATCCTGCGTGCTGCCTCGCTCATAAGTTCTTGAACGGTAGCTTGCCTCAATCGGAGCGCGGAATTATCGCCCGCGCCCCGGGTTGAAGTATCGCCAACGCTACAGCAGGCAGGATGCCTGCGCTCCCAGGGCACTTAGAAATTAAACCGCGCCTGGAACTCGATCACCCGTCCGGCCAAGGCTCCCGATGCTCTACCGAAATCCGGGTTATCAACAGTTGGCGTA
Organism: Pyrinomonadaceae bacterium; assembly: GCA_036726305.1. GTDB lineage: Bacteria > Acidobacteriota > Blastocatellia > Pyrinomonadales > Pyrinomonadaceae > JAOAPY01. Next base: position 73,858 of record DAIMCP010000011.1, read on the forward strand.
AAGAAACCAAAAGGCACCAGGTTCAGATTGTTGAAAGCATTGAAGAAGTTTGCCTTAACCTCGAGGAAGGCAGCTTCTCCCAGGAACTTTGGCAAACCAGTTCGCTTTGCCACGCTCAGATCGACGGCGAAATATTTCGGCCCGCGAAAACTGTTGCGCCCAATACCGGGAAGCAGCGTCCCGTTGGGATTATTGGGATCAAAATACTTCAGACCACCGCCGGGAAAATTGCCGCCCAGCCGGGTGAACGCATCATTACTGCTATCGTTGAGCGCCCCGCCAAAGTAACGGGTCGGACGCGATGGGCAGATAAAGTCCTGCGAACCCGGGGCGCGCACACATTGGCCTGTATGCGGCGTCCACGGGAACCCTGTATGCTTGGTCAGAATTCCATTAATCTGCCAACCTCCGAGCGCTTTACCCAGAGTATCTTTCCTGTTTCTCAGAATAGGAAGGTCCCACAATCCGGAGAGGGTAAAGTTGTGCCTTACGTCAAAATCTGAAGGCCCTCGCTCCTGTTTCAAGTCCTGGGGAAAGGTCTGGTTAGTGACAGCTCCGGGACCCTCATTGGACAGCGTATCGATGCTTTTGGACCAGCGATAAAGAAAATCGAATTGATAGCCCTTCGAGAATCGGCGCGTCAGGCGCGCATTCAAGGCGTTGTAGTTCGCGTCTACATCGGGCGTCGGGATGTACACGGCGAAAGCGAAATAGTTGGCGGGAATGACCGGTTGGACCAGCCGTTGATTCACAAGGCGAATCAGCTTGTGACTGGAACTTCCCTGATAGCCGACAGTCGCTGTCAGCTTCTGCGGCAGCGCGTACTGCCCTTCGAATGAATATGTATAGACATAAGCGGTCGGTGTATCAGCGAGAGCGCCATAAATCTCCACGCTGGTATTCCGGGGGGCGCCAGTGGCCGGATCGATGCCCGTTGCCAGGGCGGGATTGGACGGGTAACTAAAAGGAGAATTGGTGGCGCCCAGGGCGTAAAGAATCTGGCCACCATTGAACGGAGTACTAAAGTCCGATGCTGAAGTACCGCAGCAAATCGAGTAGCGGGCGAAGAACGGCGGGTTACCACGCGTGTTCGAGAAGACTACCTCGGGAATACGGTTGTAACTGACACCGAAACCACCGCGCAACACAAGTTTATCTTCCAGGCCAAACTTCTTTGGGCTGTAAGCAAAACCCAAACGCGGCGCGAAGTTGTTGCGGTCGGGATTATAAAGTGAGCCGGTAGGCTGAACTTTCGAGCCAACCAGTCCACCGCCGGGACCAAAGACAAAGTTAGAGACCTTGTTGTCCTTCTCCTTCAGCACATCGAAAAACTCATAACGCAGGCCCAGGTTCAGGGTGAAGTTGGGACGAACTTTCCAATCATCCTGAAAGAACAGGCCGTAACCGCCGGAACGAAAATGACGTTGTGCATCAGCGGGGCCGCCCGTGCGTGGATCGGCGTTGATTTGATAGAAGAGCGGCGTGTCGTTCGCGTAATTAAAGAGTCCCGCGAACGTGAACAGCGGACGGGATGCTCCGTTCAGGTTGTCGTCGTTGAACTCCTTGCGGAACTCGCCCCCAAACTTGAATCCGTGATTGCCTGCAACCTTGCTGAGAACATCGCGAAACTCCATCGTCTTCTCGGAGAAAATGCCAGGAGTCGTTTCTGACTGATTGGCACCAAAACGAATGCGGCTGCCATTGGAGAGCAGGGTCTCGATTTCAACACGTGGAATGCCGAAGTTTGTCTGACTCGAGGACTGCGTTTCGTCGTAAGCAAACTTGGTCAGGTTAAAGCGCGCTTCATTGAGCAGCGACGAAGAAAGGGTGCGGTTGTAAAGTATGGTGAAGGCGGAATTCTTTGGCGTGCTCGTGATGTCCGCCTGCGGCCGAGACGCGGCGCCCGCGTCGCTGCCGACGAAGAAATTACGCGTCAGGTAGGTGCTCACCGCGATCTGGTCTTTGCTGGTCGGATAGAAATCAAAACGTACATTATATTGATTCGGTTTGTTGATGGTCGGCACCGCAATTATGACTTTCTGGACATCAGGGATACCGTCAAGTCCACCACCTCCCAGATTGCCGAAACTGATGTACTGGCCCAGAGCGCCTGAGGGAGAACCGACATCCAATCCTCCACCTACTACCTGACAGGGATAACTTCCGGATATGTCACCGCAGCGCGGTGTCAGCACACCGGCAATTCGCGGTTGCACGCCTGTATCAGCCAGGATGCGAGCGGTCTTGCCACCCGGTCGCAAGCTGATCACGCTCTGGCGGTACTGAGCAGTCTCGACATACTGCACTGAAGAGTTGGTCGAGTTCTCACGCAGACCCTCGTAAGAAAAAAAGAAGAACGCTTTGTTCTTGCCGTTGTAGATCGATCGGCCGCCTTCGCCAAAACGCGGGAGATAAAGTGGCCCGCCGACACTGCCGCCGAACTGCCGGAAAAATCGTTCAACCCTCTCTTTCGCTCCTCGTCCAAAATCGTTCGCATACTTGTTGAACGAATTGAGTTTGGGACTGTCGTACTTGAGAAAGGCGCTGCCGTGAAATTCATTTGTGCCGTTTTGCGAAACGACCTTTACCTGGGCCCCGGAATTTCTGCCGTCCTCAGCCGAATAGCTGCTCGATGAGATCTGAATCTCTTTCACGGATTCCTGATTGGGTGTTACTACGGCAGCGCCACCGTGCGAAAGACTGTTGACACTGACGCCGTCAATCTGAAAGTTATTGGCCGAAAGTCGCTGGCCGTTGGCCGTGATTTGGACCTGATTTTCAGTTTGAAAGATTGAATTACCGGAGCCGCCCGGACCCGGAGAGTTTGGCAGGCCCGAAGCTCCCCCACTGCCGGTCCGTGAAGCATCACCAAAGATGCCTGGCGTCAATCGCGCCAATTCATAAGGGTCACGCCCAACCTGGGGCAGGCGCTTGATCTCGGCTGCCGTGATGCCCTTTGCGACATTGCCGTTCTCAGTTTCGAGGACTGCGGATGTTTCCTGGGTTACGGTCACAGTTGCCGAGACCTCGCCAATTTCGAGTGTCAGATCCAGGCCCTGTACGTTTTCTGCACCGATAACGACATTTTCCAATACCTGTTTCTTGTAGCCGGCTTTTTCCGTTGTCAGAATGTACTTACCCGGCGCCAGACCAGAAATGCGGTAAAACCCTTCATCACTGGTGGTGACTTCCTGACTCTTTGCGGTCTCTGTGTTAGTGAGTGTGATCTTCGCTTGCGGCACAAGACCGCCATTAGCGTCCCTCACGGTACCCTGTATGCCCGCTTTGAATTGCGCATTGATCGTTACGACGGTAAGCAATAGGAAGACACCGCCCAGTAAGGCGCGGCTGAAAACAGACTTGGATCGATTCATTACAGGACTCCTTGAATTTGCCTCGACACATCGATCCGCAGGGCTTTTCTCACCTGCGGTACTCTCGAACGACCTCTTATCGGTGCCTATTCAGGCACAGTTGAAGGCCGACTGGGACTTGATCCGACTTCAGCCAAAGGCTGAGTCAGAGTTCTTTCTTAAACAGGGGTTACACCGGGCGACTGCTGACGAATCTTGAATAGACTCGAACGAGCGCCTTATGTACGGTGGCGCACACACTAAAACTCGGGGGGATAAGCTGACGCCGCCATGATACTACTAAAGTGCAAAACTTGATATGTATTTCTACGCGGAGTCTGGTAAGCTTATGTCCTCGATTTGGCAACGTCTTCGCCGGCCGGGTAGTTTCGCACCAGCGCCGGTCCTTTCGAAAAAATGTGGGGTCACGCGACCCAGCCAGAAGTCTAACCCCAAAGACTGCCGGCTTGTCGCGATCGCTCCAGCCATTGAGCAGGAGCAGCAGTCGATCATTAACTGCGATTATTCCGGTTTAGCCTGGGGATTCTCTCAGAGCACATACAGACAGATAGATGCGGTATTTACTTCTCATTATCATGCTGTTGGGAACTGACAGTTCGACTTTGTTGGCACAGGCAACGAACAATTCAGCCACGGGTTTGCGAGGTGCGGAGGCGCACTGGCTGGGAGCGGCCAAAAACGGTTTTGGTACCAGTAACACCCTCAATTCAAAGGTGTGGTTTACACTGACCGAGGGCGTCCTCTCTGAGGTCTTCTATCCAACTCTCGATGTGCCCAATGTAGAAAGCCTGCAGCTCGTCGTCGTTACACCAGAAGGCAAAATTGAGACTGAGAGGGAGGACACAGTTCATTCCCTGACCGTGGCTGACGAGGTTCGTTCGCTCAGCTTTCAACAGGAGAACCGAGCTCGTAGCGGCGAGTATTTGATCCATAAGCACTATGTAACCGATCCCCGGCGCGATGTACTGCTGGTGGCAGTTTCCTTCAAGTCGTTGCGGCAACCGTCGTCCGCCTTCAGGATCTACGTTTACTTCGATCCATCGCTTAATAACAGCGGGCTGCACGATTCTGCCTGGACGAAAGATGACGCGCTGTTGGCGGCCGAGGGTGACAAAGCCAGCGCTTTGATCTCCGAGCCGGCATTCATTGAAACCAACAGTAGCGCGCTGGGTCGCAGCAATGGTCTGGCGCAACTGCAAGCGGGGGAATCGCTGCGTCCAACCGCAGCGAGCATTTCCGGTAATGTTGTGCAGTTGGGACGGCCCTGGGCCCCGAGCAAAAACAGTTCACGAGAGATTACGTTTACTATCGCACTGGGCTTTGGAAAAAACACGGAGCTGGCACTGGCAAGCGCACGGGCTTCTCTGGGTCGAAAACTTGCCACTGTGAGGTCAGATTACGAGGCGGGCTGGCATGCCTACTTGCGAAGAATACCAACTGTCGAAGCCAGGTACCAACGTCAACTCAGGATGGCGGTAATGGTCCTGAAAGGGCTCGAAGACAAGACTTACAGGGGTGCGATGATCGCTTCGCCATCAATTCCCTGGGGCGGTGGAGCTAACGCGAATGAGGCGACCACCAGCGGCTATCACGCGGTTTGGTCTCGCGATCTCTATGAAGTTGCTACCGCATTCGAAGCCATTGGGGACCGCGCGACGGCACTGCGGGCCCTTGATTATCTTTTCCGAGTCCAGCAAAAACCCGATGGCAGCTTCCCGCAAAACTCCTGGGTTGACGGCAGGCCGATAGGTAATGCCGTGCAGATGGATGAGGTTGCCTTTCCTCTTATCCTGGCCCAGCAACTCGGGCGCACAGACCGAATCACATGGCGCAAGCACATTAAACCTGCCGCCGACTTCATTGTCCGGAAAGGTCCAGCCACCGAGCAGGAGCGCTGGGAAGAAAAATCCGGCTATTCACCTTCCACCATTGCGGCTGAGATAGCTGGCCTGGTCTGCGCAGCGCGTATTGCCGAAATGAACAATGATCTGCAAGCCGAACGTGTTTATCTCGACCACGCTGATGAGTGGGCCCGCCAAGTCGAGCATTGGACGGCCACAACCAACGGTCCCCAGGGAGCGGGTCAGTATTACCTGCGGATTACAGAAAACAACAATCCCAATGATGGAGCGAAGATCGAGATCAACAGTGGCGGCGGTACTTATGACGAGCGAGAAATTGTGGACGCGGGGTTTCTGGAACTGGTCCGCCTGGGAATCAAGCAGGCCAGTGACCCGTTGGTACGCAGATCTCTGGCCGTCACCGACCGGTTGCTGAAAGTAGAAACGCCGTTTGGCCCCGCCTGGTATCGCTACAATCACGATGCTTACGGGGAACGCGCCGACGGTGGTCCGTACGATGGGCAAAATGGAATCGGTCGCTTATGGGTCCTGCTCACCGGCGAACGGGGCGAGTATGAGTTGGCCCTGAACAAAAAGGATGAAGCGCGCAGCCATCTTGATACGATGATGCGCTTTGCCAACGAAGGTTTGATGCTTCCGGAACAAGTGTGGGACCGGAGTCTACAGCCTCGACCGTCCCTGAAATTCGGTTCCGGAACTGGTTCGGCGACCCCGCTCGCGTGGTCCATGGCACAATTTATTCGCCTGGTAGTCGCTATTAAAAACGGGCGCAACCCGGCAACGCCGGAGTTGGTTGCAGCACGTTATCTCAATGCTTCGGGGATGGGAAAATGATCGAATCAAAAAGTAGCCTGGTTGCCGGCCAGTCAAACCCGGGGCTGGTGTTTGCAGCGGATCTTGGCGGCACGCATTTGCGGGCCGCAACTGTCGATGCGAACGGGAAGATACACTTTCGCCTGAAGCAAAACACGCCACAGGCTGAAAAAGCCGATGAGATTGTGCGAGCGTTGATCCAGGCACTGCGCGCCTCCGAGGAACAGGCCGCCGGTGGCACTGGAAGCATCAGCGCGCTCTCGGTGGTGGTCCCCGGTACGGTAAACGTGGAAGAGGGCGTGATTGTGAAAGCGCCCAATGTGCCATGCCTGGACGGCTTTCGCCTGGCCGCCGCGTTGGAAGGCGAACTCAGGCGACCTGCGATTCTCGAGAATGATGCCAATGCCGCAGCCGTCGGCGAGATGTGGCAGGGAGCGGGCAGGGGACTGAGTTCTATCGTCTGTGTGACGCTGGGAACTGGAGTTGGCGGAGGAATTATACTCGACGGCAAGCTATGGCGCGGAGTAGACGGCTCGGCCGGGGAGATTGGCCATATGGGAGTCGATCCCTTCGGTGGTGTTGCCTGTACCTGCGGCAGTCGTGGCTGTCTCGAAGTTTATGCGTCGGCCACGGCCATCGTGCGCATGACTCGCGAGGCGAGACCTCGCTACCCCGATTCAGCGCTCCATACCAGCGAACAACTGACCTCAGAACAGATCTATAATGCCGGCCTGGAAGGTGATGAATTAGCCCTTGAGGTCTTTCGCCGCATGGGCGTTTACCTCGGAATCGGCCTGGCGAACCTGATTAACATTATTAACCCCCGCATGATTGTCATTGGCGGCGGAGTCGTTAACGGTTGGTCCCTGTTCGAGAAGCATATGCTGCAGCAGGTGGCGGAACGCGCTTTTCCACTTCCGGCACGAAGCGTGAAGATTCTCAAAGCGGAATGCGGTGACGACGCGGGCTTGTTGGGTGCCGCCTGGCTGGGATTTGCCCTGCAAGGTCGCTCGCTTTAGGAGGAACCGGCATTTCTGCGTCCAGCAAGTTGAGCTGGGCTGCCGGGGCGTCAATTGGTACCTATCTGAATTCTTATAAAGCAACATACAAACGAGTTTTGTAAATGAGGAACTATCTCATGCACATAAGAAAGTTTTTGTCTGCGATTTTTTGCTTGCTCAGCCTGACTGCCTCTCTGTCAGGTCAGGATGTGACGGCCCTCGAAAAAATTGGCCCGGTGACCGGTTTTGTCCGCAATGAAAGTGGGTTGACCTTGACCTGTCAGGATAATTCGCAAGTGCGATTAACGATCCTGGCGCCCGACCTTATTCGCGTTCGCGCCTCCTTTACCAAATCGCTGCCCGACAAAGATCACTCCTGGGCCATTGCTAAGACCGACTGGCCGGCGGTGCGCTGGAGTGTCAGAGAGGACGCAGCCGCCATCACGATAGTGACCGATGAAATCGAGGTCGTCATCCACCGCTCGCCACTCCTGCTGGAATTTCGAGACGCGCGCACACACGAAACCATCAACGTGGACGAGCAACCAATGGCCTATGACGCAAGGGGCGTCATGACTGAGAGGCTGTTCGATCCGAAAGCAGGCAGGATGGTGGTGGCCAGCAAGAAGCTTGGTTTTGATGAACACTTCTATGGCCTGGGCGAGAAAGCCTCGCGCCTGGACAAGCGGCGCGACTCTTTTGTGAATTGGAATTCTGATACGCCCGGTTACACCGAAGGCAAAGACCCGATCTATCAAACTATTCCGTTCTACCTGGGGCTGAACAGGGGAGTAGCGTACGGGATTTTTTTCGACAACAGCTATCGCAGTTACTTTGACTTTGGCCATTCATCACAGCAGCGCGCCTGGTTTGGCGCTGAGGGTGGCGAGCTCAATTACTATTTCTTCTATGGACCTGCGCTGAAAAAAGTCGTCAGTCGCTACGCCGATTTGACTGGACATATGCCTCTGCCGCCGCTCTGGGCACTTGGCAATCAGCAGAGCCGCTGGAGTTACTATCCGGACACGATGGTTGAGAGAGTTGTGCGCGAGTATCGGGAGCGCGATTTGCCCCTCGATGTAGTTCATTTGGATATTGATTACATGAGCGGCTATCGCGTCTTCACTTTCGATGCTAAACGATTTCCAGACCCCAGAGCTCTGACGGAAAGACTCGGCAGACAGGGAGTCAAACTAGTCACGATTGTCGATCCGGGCGTCAAGCACCAGCCCGCCGCCGCCGGCGCGCCGCCGCCATCGCCCAGCAGACCGGAATTGGGACCACACGACCAGCGCTATTACGTCTATGATCAGGGAATAGAGGAGAATTATTTCCAGCACCGACAAAACGGCGCACTGTTTATTCCCAGAGTATGGCCAGGGGAGAGCGTATTTGTTGACTTCACCAAACCAGCAGCAAGTCGCTGGTGGGGAGATCTGCATCGCGCTTACACCGATAACGGCATCGCCGGAATTTGGAATGACATGAATGAGCCGTCCGATTTTGTAGACCAGACCGGCAAGAACCAGTTGGATGTCGTCAGTTTTGATGAGGGTGAAAACTCTACGCATGCCAAAAACCGGAATGTGTTTGCGCTCTTGATGGCGCGCGCGACTTACGAAGGCCTGCAACGCCTGCGACCCGATCGGCGCCCGTATGTGATCACACGCGCGGCCTATGCCGGCATCCAGCGCTACTCAACTATGTGGACTGGGGACACAAACAGCACCTGGGAAGCCCTGGCGCTGAACATTCCCATGTTCACGACCCTCGGCCTTTCCGGCGAGCCATTCGTGGGGAGCGATGTTGGTGGATTTATCGGCCGAGGAAATCCGGAACTACTGGTGCGCTCATACCAAATCAGCTTCCTGGCCCCGTTCTGTCGCAATCACAAAGTGATTGACGGCTACGATCAGGAGCCGTGGCGTTTCGGCAAGCCCTATGAAGATATTATTCGCAGATATCTAAAGCTGCGCTACCGCCTGCTGCCATTTCTTTACACGACCCTGGAAGAGGCGCACCGCACCGGGGTGCCTTTGTTCAGGCCCCTAATGCTCAATTATCAGGACGATCCAGCTACTTACAATCTCGATGATGAGTTCATGATTGGCAACGACCTCCTCGTAGCGCCCGTCGTCAAGCCGGACGTAACGCAGCGCCTGGTCTATCTGCCAAAAGGCGTCTGGTATGACTATTGGACGAACCGGAAGTATGAAGGCGGTCGCCTGATACGCGCGGACGCTCCTCTCGAAACGGTGCCCATGTTTGTGCGCGGGGGAGCAGTCATTCTGCTCGGTCCGGAGATGAATTATGTGCAGGAGAAACCCCTCGATCCGATTACCTTCGCGATCTATCCTGATGAAAAAGGCTCGGCGGCGGCGACCATCTATGAAGACGATGGCTTGACGCCAGATTACAAACAGGGAGCTTTTCGTCGCACTGCGATCAGCGTCAGACAAAATGGGGCCGGGTACACCGCGTCATTTAGCACGCCTGAGGGCAGTCACAGACCTGGCGCTCGCACTTTCATTCTTGCGGTCCAGTCTGAGCGCGCTTCGCTACAGACGAAAACAATCACAGATAACGGAAGCGCTCGGACAGTTGACGTCAAGTAAAGCGCTCCTCTTGAACGCCGCAGGTCGATCTAAGGTTGCCGATTGTTAGCAACCTGGATTTTTAATAAGCCGCGAAAGTCTCTCCACCTAAAGTTTGAGATAAGAACCCAACTTTCGGGTCATGACTCAGGCAGACGCTCCTGTTAGGGTGCGCCGCTGTACTTTTACTCGCCTTCAGCGCCTCCCGGATTTCACCCTTCGTTCACATGGGGCGATGCGCCGCGATACGACGTTGATCGTACCAGCGCCAGAAACCGAAATCCGGATTGGCTTATCCGCAAAGGAGAAGAACGTAATTGAAAGCCTATTCATTCATTTCCCTCGTGCTGGTGCTGCTTAGCTGCTCTACACTGCTCAACGGGCAACAGGCCGGAACTGCGACGTTGAAGGGAACGGTCCTTGATCCCAATGGTGCGGTGATCCCTGGCGCTACCGTGACCGCGGCGCAGAAGGCGACCGGGATCAAACGCGAAGCGGTGACAAGTAACGAAGGGTTCTTCGTTATCCCAAACCTGACTGCTGGTGAATATGAAGTTCGTGTTAAAGCGCCAGGCTTCACCACCAGGGTGATTGCGGGTGTTACCCTGCAGGTGGGAAAAACTTCTGCTTTGCATTTGTCGCTTGAGATTGGAACGCAGACTATCACTCTGGATGAAAATCTCGGCAGGGAACCCATTGATCCCACGACTTCTGTGGTTGACGGCGTCATTGATTCCCGAGAAATCGCCGGCCTGCCACTGAATGGCCGCAACTTTCTCCAACTGGCCCTGCTGATTCCGGGTAATTCCTTAGCCCCTAATTTCGATCCGACTAAAACCAACACGGTTGTGATCTCATCGGCGGGCCAACTTGGACGCGGCGGCAACGTGACGGTGGACGGGGCCGACGACAACGACGATGTGGTTGGCGGCGCGGTGCAGAACATCTCGCAGGAAGCAGTGCAGGAGTTTCAGGTTGCTACAAATCGATTTTCGGCCCAGTTGGGTCGTTCAGGTTCGTCGGTGATCAATATCGTTACCAAAGGGGGCACGAATAATTTTCATGGTTCCGGTTCTTTATATTTTCGTGACCAGGCGCTTCAGGGATTGCCTGCGACTTTCGATCGCACGTTGGGCCAGACACCCCCATTTCATCGACAGCAATATGCTTTTGCCATCGGTGGTCCCATCAAGCGCAACGAGGCCTGGTTCTTTGGCTCGGTTGAATACCGGAGACAGAAGGGCGCGGTGCTGGTGGGCACGCGAAACCTGGCGACGCGCTCGATCGGGAGAAGTTTTGCGCCCGCCCCACTGCACGATACCCTGAGCACCGAAAGACTTGATTGGCAGGCAAGTAATACCGATCGGCTGACCGCTCGCTATTCGTTGGAGCGCGAGGATGATGTGGCGGCCAGCACGCTAATTCGTGCTATCGGCTCGGCTTCGCAGCGGCAAGCCAGCCGCAATCGGACTCACTCGTTGCTGCTGAACTACACGCGCCTCCTTTCGCCCCGCGAGATCAATAGCTTCAATTTCAGCGTCAGCGATTTCATCAATCGGACTACGCCGGTTACGCTCGCTCCGCAACTGACGTTTCCCAGGATTCAGGACGGCGCTTCGTTTCGCGTGCCCCAGCAGACAAAACAGCGACGCTACCAGTTCAGCGATACGCTGACGATGGTGCGAGGCAATCACTCGATGAACTTCGGCGCGGAGCTGCAGCGTGTGTTGTCCGATTTTAATCTCGGCGTCTTTCAGCAGGGAAGAGTTGAACTGATAGAAGACTTTCCGGACTTTGATCGCAATGGTGACGGCCGGGTGGACGATAACGATTTGTTGTTTGCGGTCACCCTGCGAAGCGGAAAACCAACGCAGCCGCTGCTTATTCCCGCAGCAAATAATACCTACGCGTCGGTATTTTTTCAGGACGATTGGCGCCTCAGTCCCAGGCTTACTCTGAATCTTGGCTTGCGATATGAGGTTGATGCGGACGTCAAGAATGTCAGCCGTGTCGCTCAGCTGAATCCATTGATTCTGCCTTTCCTGCACGGACAACGGCATGCCGATAGAAATAATTTCGGGCCTCGAGTCGGATTCAACTACGCTACCACTGATGGACGTACGAGCCTTCACGGCGGTTATGGCATCTACTACGATCGCGTGACCCTGGAGATTCAATCCCTGGAACGCGGGCTTGATGGACGCGCCCTGCCAATCGAGGTCCGCGCCGGCAACCTGTTTTTCATTCCGCCCCAGTTCCTGTTTGATCCGGTGCTGGGCAGGTTTCCGCCCGGCGCGCCGACGCTGGCCAGCCCTTTCACTGGATTCGTATTGCCCGGCGCGGGCGCCGGCGGTATCAACATTATCGATAACGGCCTGCAGAACCCGATGATTCAACAGATGAACATTGGTGTGCAACGCCAGTTTGGACGCAACTATGTGCTGCGCGCCGATTACCTGCACAACTTCGGCACGCATTTTATTATCGGCCGCACGATTGGCAGCGTTTTCAACCCTGTTGTAGGTGGTCCTGACCTGGTGAAGAATATTGAGTCCAGTATCAAGACAAAATACGACGGCCTGCTGCTTAGTTTTGAGAGACGCCTCTCGGGTCGTTACCAGTTCCGTGCCTCGTACACCCTCTCGCAGACTTTTAATTACGCGAACGACGATCAGATTCCATTTTCAAATGGTCCGATTGATTCCAACAATCTGCAGCGGGAGTATGGACCAACACCCAATGATCAGCGTCATCGCTTTGTCTTTTCCGGGGTGTTTGCCATATTTTGCGGAATCAAGCTCGCGCCCATCGCGACGTTGGCCTCCGGCGTGCCGATGGACATTCTGTTGCCGGACGGCAGTTCGCGCATTCCGGCGCTGGAACGCAACGCGGGCGGGCGAAGGTTCCACACGGGCGCGGAGTTAAATGGATTCATTCAGACGGTGAATGCTGCGGGCGGCGTGGGCGGGCAGCCACTGCCACTCGTCAGTTCCGATGCTCGGTTCAATGACGGCTTTGCTTCCTTTGATTTGCGGGTCTCAAAAGCTTTCAAGCTTGGCCAGAACATAGAGATCGAACCGATTGCCGAGGTCTTCAACCTCTTTAATATAACGAATGTGCTGGGTGTCTCGAACGTAAACTACTCAGGCTTTTCAAATGTGCTGGTGCGCGATAACAATGATCCGGCGCAAGCCGGGTTTCTTCGTTCTTCTTCCTTCGGGCGTCCGGTCACAACCGCTGGCGGCGTGTTCGGGTCCGGTGGGCCGAGAGCGTTTCAATTCGCCGCCCGGATCACGTTTTAACGTTTTCATTAGGAAACTGGTAGTTGGCGATGAGCGTCGAAGTTAGCCTTCCGCGTGCTGCCTCGCCGACGCGCCCTGGATTATTCAACCCATTGTCGAGCCCCGCCAAACTTTCCCGACAAATCGGAATACGTACCGCTACGGCCCTGGTGGTTGGCGAAGTCATCGCGGTTGGCATCTTCCTGACTCCCGCCGGCATGGCAAAATCGCTGGGCTCGCCTTTCTGGCTGTTGCTGATTTGGATCGCCATGGGGTCGATGGCCGCATGCGGCGCTCTTTGTTACGGCGAACTGGCCGCGCGCTATCCCGAGGCCGGGGGAGGTTACGTTTATCTGCGTGAAGCTTACGGACGACCGATTGCCTTCTTATATGGTTGGATGGCTTTGCTGGTGATGGATCCAGGGCTGACTGCGGCCCTCGCCCTCGGGCTGGCCGGTTACGCCGGATTTATCTTCGGGTTCTCGGCGGTTGCGGTTAAGACGCTGGCAATCATCGTAATTGCGCTTTTGGCGGCCATAAATATTCGCGGCCTAAGACTCAGCGCGGCACTGATGCGCTGGGTCACTGTCTTAAAGCTCGGACTGCTTCTTTGTCTTTTGCTGTGGGGCTTTGGATTTCAACTCGGTCACTGGTCCAACTTCACACCTTTCATCGCGCAGCGACCCAACTCGGCGCCGTTACTCGGAGGCCTTGCCGGCGCTCTGGTCGCAGCGTTCTTTTCTTTTGGGGGCTGGTGGGATGTAACTAAACTCGCCGGCGAAGTGCGTAATCCGGCGCATACCCTGCCACGAGCTTTGATCTATGGCGTCCTGATTGTCACTCTTGTCTACATCCTGACCAGCGCTGTTTTCCTCTATCTGGTGCCTCTCGAGGCCATCAGCGGAGGCGAAACCTTTGCTGCGCAGGCTGGGACAGTTCTTTTCGGGGCGGCTGGTGGACGAGTGTTTTCGCTGATAGTAACTGTCATTGTCTTTGGCAGCCTGGCGGCGATCATCATGTCGGCCCCGCGTGTGTATTTCGCCATGGCGCGGGACGAATTGTTTATTCCCGCCATGGCTGCGGTTCACCCGCGCTTTGGCACTCCCGCGCGGGCCATCGGATTACAAGCAGTGCTCGCTTCTTTGTTGGTAGTCATCGGCGCTTTCAACGAGATCATTTCCTACTTCATTTTCGTCGTCGTGATTTTCATTGGTCTGACGGTCGCGGCGTTGTTTATCCTCCGCCACCAATCAGCAGGCGAGGTTCCTTACCGCACTCCGGGTTATCCCTTCACGCCTATTATATTTCTGCTGCTGACCACGCTGCTGTTGTGTCTGCTTGCAGGTGGCAGTCCGTGGAAATCATTTCTGGGAGTGGCTGTGGTGCTGCTTGGCCTTCCGGTATACTACCTTCTGTTTCGTAACCAACCTGTCGGAAGAGACTAGGAACACTTTTGCCATGACCTGGATAAAAACCATTCCCCTCGCTGAAGCCGATGCCAGGCTGCGTCAGGCAATCGAAGCGCAGCGCGATCTATACCCGCTGGAGTACGCTGAGCCGGTTCACCCGACGTCCGATGGGCAAACGTCCGGGATTGTCGCGTCGCATAGTCTCATCCCGGACGCGCTCTACCACGCCTTCGCAACCTTTGGCGCGTTGATGTCAGAGGACCTGCCTTTGAGCAGGCGCCAGCACGAAATGATTACGACCGTAGTGTCGGTCACGAACCGCTGTCACTATTGAATCGAATCTCACGCAGAGTTTCTGCGTCGCGTCACTTTGGATGAAGAGTTGGTAAGGGCCTTACAGGACGACTATAAGACTGCACCTATTTCTGAGCAGGATCGCGTGATGCTTGATTACGTCGCGCAGTTAACACGCGATGCCACGCGCATCTCGCAGCAGGATCATGAAAAGATGCGCGCCGTGGGCTTTGATGATCGGGGCATCCTTCAGGTGACATTGATAGCGTCGTGGTTTAATTACATCAATCGTGTTGCCGATGCCCTCGGAGTAGGCAGAGATTAGTGGTCTCGCAGAAGTGCAGGTTTGATGTTGAAGGTCGAACCGGGTTTGCAAATTGCCGCACCCCTTCTAAGACGCTCGTACCTTGGAGGAACCAATGAAGCTCGCACAGTTCAGGACGGTGGACTCGGACCTGCGGCGCCTGGGACTAGCCCTGCAGGGGAACCTCATCGACATCTCGGCGCTGGCTCAACTGGCGGCGGGATCCGGTAGTGACGTGCCCGGCTGGCTGCTCGGCGCTGATTCTACGGTTGATGTCATTGCTCGAGGTGCCGAGGGACTTGAGGCTATCTGCGATCTAATCGCCGGCCGCACTTTTCTGACCGACGATCGCTCTGTGTTTGCCAGCGACAGAGTTGAATTTCTGCCGGCCGTCGCTAACGGCAAGATCCTGGCCATCGGTCGGAACTACGTCGATCATGCCATTGAGGGCGGGGCGGAACCACCAAAGGCGCCACTGCTTTTTAACAAGCTGACCAATGCCCTTAATGCGCACGAGGCGCCGATTGTCCTGCCTGGGATCAGCACGAAGGTCGACTATGAAGCCGAGCTGGCCGTGATTATTGGCCGCCGCGCGAAGCAAGTCAGCGAAGCCGAGGCCCTGGAGCATGTCTTTGGCTACACACTTATCAATGACGTCACTGCGCGCGATTTGCAGTATGGCGATGGCCAGTGGGTGCGCGGCAAGGGGCTGGATACCTTTGCGCCGCTGGGCCCGTTTATCACCACCCGCGATGAAGTGGCCGACGTGCAGGCTCTTAACATAGAAGGACGTTTGAATGGCCAGGTGGTGCAGTCATCGAACACTGGCAAGATGATTTTTCCTGTGACGTATTTGATTTCGTATCTGTCGCAGGGAATCACCCTCGAGCCCGGTGATGTAATTGCCACCGGCACACCTGAAGGCGTGGGTTATTTCCGCGACCCCCCAGTGCTGTTGCAGGCAGGTGATGTCTTTGAAGTGACCATCGAGGGATTGGGGACGTTACGGAATCCCGTAGTCGCCTGATCTGATTGGCTGGTTTTCTCTACCACATTTAGAAAACTCAGGTCGGATGCAGAGCGGCAGATAGTTTGCGCAGTCCGGGTTTTCAGGATCCGCGAATTAATCTCTGAGATTGCTATGTTGAGGTAAAGCGATGAATAGAATCCATTTGCTGACGGCAGTGCTGCTGACGAGTGTGGCTGTCGCTTCAGCTCAATCCCCAGCGCCATCTCCCGGCGTGGATGCTTGTGCGGAATTGAAATCTCAGGTTGGTCGTCTCGAAGCGCGACTGCAGGACTGGCCCGTCCTCGGACGTTATCGCGATGCCAACACAACGGTGCCCACGCGCGGCAGGGACGAGCAACGCGTAGTGTTCATGGGAGATTCGATTACTGACTCCTGGGACGACCCACGATACGGCGGCTTTTTCCCCGGCAAGCCATACGTCGACCGCGGCATCAGCGGACAGACCACGGCCCAGATGGTACTTCGCTTTCGCGCCGACGCGATCGCCCTGGATCCGAAGGTGATCGTGATCCTCGCCGGTACCAACGACATCGCCGGCAATACCGGCCCGACCACCTTGCAGGCGATTGAGGACAATCTGATGTCCATGGTCGAACTTGGGCGAGCCCACAAGATGCGCGTGGTTCTTTCAGCGCTGCTTCCGATTAGCGATTACGAGAAAACCAGGGAAGGCGAGCCGATTATTCGCAGCCGGCAACGTCCTCCACAACTGATTGCCGCGCTAAACGAATGGATGAAACAGTATGCAGCGGCCAGCGGTGTCACCTATCTGGATTACTTCTCAGCCATGGCCGACGATAAAGGGTTTCTTAAGGAAGAGTTGAGCGATGATGGCCTGCACCCAAATCAGAAGGGCTATGAAGTAATGGCGCCGCTGGCCGAGCGCGCCATCGCAAAAGCACTGAAGAGAAAATAGAAAAGTTTGCCGCCCTGACTACCGCCAGGGGGTTACCAGCCACACTGCCGGCTGGCTGGGTCTGAATGTGCGATGCTCTCGAAACGCTCTTCATAATTGGGGGCGTAGAGACCGAGGCTGCGTTTGATTCTGCTGAAGAGCAGACAACGCAATCCGTCCTCAGCAAAACGGTCCCTCAGAAATAACATCGCATTGGCCTCACCCCAGTACTCTCGATCCTGCCAAATCTCAACCGGGTTGCCACCCATCCTGCTCGCCAGCTCGACCAGTCGTGGATCGCGGGTATTACGCCCGTTGCTCAAAAATATTTGGTTGTATTGGGGCACCAGTTGGACCTGAAGCTGGTAAAGCCTCGCATCACCCTTCGCCGTGCGGTTTACGTGTCCGAATTCGTGGGCCATCTTGGTTGCGGCCAGCGTCTCACCCTCGATCCTGGAGTTGTTCCCGGTGGGGAGCAGAGAATTCATGACGGGGTAATACACAGGATTGGGAATGCCGGCATCAAGATGGCATCCCAGCGTGATGGTGGCGGCAATTAAATTGCCGTCGTCGTTCCATTTGTAATTACTGGTGGAACCACCTTCCGCATTGTCGCGCGATACGACCACAGTCAGAGCAAAGTTGGGATTACTTTGGTAGGCGGCCCACTGCTCACGACCGGTTTCGGTGGCCAGGAATTCTTTCTTCCATTCCTGATAACGCGACTGGTATTTCTCAGGAATACTTTCACGAATGCCACCCTGGTCGTTGGTGCGCGGATGCCCTGTGCGATTATCTGAGTTGTTGGCCCTACCATGATATTCATCAGCGAGGTGAACCCTATGAGACTCCAACGACGCAGCGGCAGGCGCCGAATTCGCCACGCGATCGCAAAAGAAGTGGGCTTGGTAAGCGGTGCGCCCGGAACTGTTGCCGAGCAGCAGGAGCGAGGAAAAGAAAACGGAAGCGACAGCCCGACGCGCAGTATTTATGTGTTTCATTTGGCAAAGCCTCAGAGGGTGAATGATGCGATGATCTGCGTGATTGGGGGACATGGTTTTCTAAACCATCCCTCGGAATAAGTCAATAATTTGGGGCACGTTAGGGGGGCGGTCAGCAGGCGAGGAGAACGAGGTAGGAGAAATGGTACGTTTGCGAACCGAGAGACACGAGTGCGTTCCAGCCGCGACTGGTCAGGCGTAGCGAACGGTTCTCAATTCTGGTTCGAAAAATTCCGGCAGAAACTGGTCCACTTCCAAGAGGCCACGCCGCGTCAACCTGATGCTCTCGCCATCCCGCTCAAGCAGCTCCTCCTGAGCTAGTCGCTCGTAAACCAGCCGAAACTGTTCCCAGATATCGACGCCGAACTTACGCTGGAAATAGTTCGTGTCCAGCCTGCCAGTCTTCAGTTGCAGGACCATCTCGCGAATCAGTCGCTGGTCAGGCGTCAACGAAACGGCGCGCAGGAGCGGTAACTTCCCGGTCTCGAGGACGCGGACGTATTCTTCGAACGTGTGCACGTTCTGAAAATTCACGCCCGCAAAATGGGAGAAAGACGAGACTCCAATTCCAATCATGTCTCCGCCGTGCCAGAGGGCACTTGTGTAGACGAACCGGCCAGGCTTCTTCGTGTTGGCCACGGTCGTAGCGCTGACGACCCGGTAGCCGTGTTCCTGAAATTGGTTAAAGGCGTAATCGAGCCAGCGTCGCTTTGTGGGCCAGTCAGCGATGGGCGAGGCGCTGCCGTTGTTGAGCAGCTCCTGCGCAATGATCGTGTTGTAGGGTAGTTCCATCTGGTAGATGGTCACCGAATCGGCTTCCAGGGCGATTGCCCGCCGCACTGTCTCGCGCCATGTTTCTTTGGATTCCCCCATCATGCCGGCGATCAGATCCACATTTATCTGGGCGAAACCGACCTCGCGAGCCCAGTCATAAGCGTGGTAAATCTCCGGGGAAAGATGGGCCCGGCCGTTTGCTTCCAGAATGGCGTCGTCGAAGTGTTCGACTCCGAGGCTTAGCCGGGTAACGCCCACTTCCTTGAGAACTTCCAGCTTCGCTTTGCTGAGGGTACCTGGCTCGCACTCGAAGGTGACCTCATCAGCGTTGGCCCAACTAACATGGTGACTGAGGCCGGCAACCAGGTAATGGAGTTGCTTATCGCTGAGGAAGGAAGGTGTTCCTCCGCCAAAATAAACAAAACGCAACTGCCTGCCCTGGAGCGCACGGGTCTGGCTGTATAGCTGGTTCTCCCTAATGAGTGCATCAAGGTAGATCTCGATCTCGGAAGCATTCTTGTCAGCATAGACTTTGTAATAACAGAACTTGCAGCGCTTGCGACAAAAAGGGATATGAATGTAGAGGCCGAGCAGGTCTTCAGTGCGCGGATTTGCGTTAAGGACGTCAAGCGCCTGGTGCACCTGTTCCGGCTTCCATTGCGAGTATGGCGGATAATTTGTAACGAAGTAATTGCCGACTGCGGTTTCAGGTTGATTTGAGGTTATGGCCATGGTCACTCTGGATAGAGCTTTCTTGCCGGCGGTAGCGGATTCACGCAGTCACTGATCCAAACTCAACTCCGCTCTTTCAGCGAAATTATGTGGCTTCACCGAGTGCATTGCAACAACCATCTACGCTACTCGGATTAGTAACCTTTCAAGTTCCAGTTTACAAAGAAAATCAGAGAATTGACGCGAGCACTTGATTCAGGTAATCTCTGCCGCCACAGTCCCAGGTTTGGCTAACTAGCTTGATAGCCATCTACGCACATCAAACCGGCTCTAATTGCACAAGCTCTGCTTGACGCTGAAGCCTTCAATTTCCCCGTGGAAAGGAAAACTATCCATGCAAAAAAAACACAAACTCCTGATTTTAACTGTAGTCTCAGTTCTGCTTCTGCTGGCTGTCTCGGCCTTTGGCCAGGTCCACAAGTATTTCACGCCTGGTTCGGTTTGGGAGGTAACCATGATCAATATCCACTCGGGGATGGATCAGGCATATCTTCAATATCTGGATACTGAGCTGAAGAAAGAATCTGAGATTTCGATCAAGAATGGTTTCATGAAATCCTACAAGATTCTGCGCTCCCAGGGTGACGATGGCCAATGGAACATGCTGATCCTTCGTGAATACGAGAGTTTTGCGGCGCTTGAGAAAAACGAAGCCAAGGCGGATGAAGTGCTGCGCCAGAGTACGGGAATAGACGACCAAAAGGGTATGCAAGGATATATGGACCGGTCGAAAATTCGTGATATCGTGGGCTCGAAGTTCATGCGCGAAATCATCCTCAAATAGACTCTGAACCTGGATGCAGGCAAGTGAAGGCGAGCAGACTGGCTCGCCTTCCTGCCTTCAGGTCGAAATTGATTTGGGCTTGAGTGCAGACCGGAACGCGATGAGTGTTCTAACCGAAACTGAGCGGCAATCATTCTGGCGCGACGGCCATATATTGTTGTCTAGTGTTGCCGCTACAGACGAACTGTCAGGCTTTCGTCCGGCAATTCGAGACGCGAGTCTTAAGTACAATACCGAGACACGCAATCTGTCAGATCGCGATACCTACGGCAAGGCATTTCTCCAGGTAATGAACCTCTGGCGTCACGACCCGCAAGTCAGGGAATTCGTTTTCACTCGCAAATTTGCCCAGCTGGCTGCCGATTTGTTGGGGGTGGAGCGGGTTCGTTTGTATCACGACCAGGCGTTGTTCAAAGAGCCGCAGGGCGGTTATACGCCCTGGCATCAGGACCAATATTATTGGCCCCTGGACACCGCCAAGACTATTACGATGTGGATGCCTTTAATGGACATCAACGAAGAAATGGGAATGCTGACTTTTGCATCGGGTTCGCACCAGCATGGGCCAATTGGCAGTGTTGAGATTTCCGATGAGAGCGAAGCGACATACAAGCGTTACATAGCCGCTCATGGTTTTCCAATTGTCAAAGCCGACACCATGAGAGCAGGCGACGCAACGTTTCATCTGGGTTGGACCATGCATTGTGCGGGGGCAAACCGCTCGGCCACTCTGACTCGCGAAGTGATGACCGTCATTTACTTCGCTGACGGCGCGCGTGTTACAGCGCCGGCCAATAAGAACCAGGAAGATGACCTCGCCGTCTGGCTGGACAACAAAAAACCCGGGGAAGTCGCGGATTCCTACCTGAACCCCGTCTTGAACGCCCCAGAGATTGTCGTGTCTTCACGCTGAAAGCGTGAGATCTAATAACCGAGGGCAGCGCCCACGGACCGGAATCAGAAATATTTGTTTTCACGCTGAAAGCGTGAACTTCAATAGCCGTGGGCAGCGCCCACGGATCGGAATCAGAATTATTTTGTTTTCA
>DAIMCP010000012.1:0-89160 GCA_036726305.1 Pyrinomonadaceae bacterium
GCCGTTATGGAGTCGCATGCGTCTGGGATAACAGCTACTCATAAAAAGTATCTTCATTGGGCCCGCAATCCTCGCTGTTTCGCCCAAAGCCCGAAGGTGAGTAGCGTGAACATATTCATCGCGGTTGGGCCACCATCTGAACCAAAGCGGTTCTTGAAAGCCAGCAGCGTTGGGAGATCGAAAGCCCCTGAATCTTCAACGGACTGCCAGCGGCAGTCGAACGCCGCCCGGGTCGGCTCATCGTTACGCAGCCAAGCTTCTAAAGGCGAGTTGAAGCCAAACTTGGCCCGCGCTCCGGTCTCCCGCCCCAGGCGGCGCGCGACAAGTCTTCGCAGCGGCAGCTTGCCCTGGGCATCGTCGCGTTTCTGCGAGCCGGCGATGTTCATACTGAGTTCCACTACGCGGTGGTCGAGCAGGGGCACTCGTGCCTCCAACCCCCAGGCCATCGTCATGCGATCCACTTTTGCCAGCATCTCATCAACCAGCGACGTGTGCAGATCGACGAAGAGCATGCGCGTGAGCGGATCGGTCATGGGGCAGCGGGCAAAGAGCGATCGCACACGATTAAGGTAACGCCCAGTGTCAACCTCAGAGATTATTTCCTGCGGCAGTAGTGCCAGCGCTTCGGCTGGTTGCAGGTAAAAGAGGCGTGGTGTGTAAAGCTCGGCCTCATCGCGGGCCATTGATTTCGCAAGCGTATGTAGCTTTTCAAGCACCGGCGAGCGATCTCTCGCCCACCCGGGGAGTACCGCGCAGCCAACGACGCCGAACCCGGGCCGCGCACTTTGTGGAATCCAACCGGCCGCCTTCGATGGAGCGGGATATGGGCGGTGGCGACTATATCCACCGAAGAGTTCATCACCGCCATCACCGGTGAGCACGACCTTAACTGACTGGCGCGCCTGCCGCGCCAGTTGGAATAGTGAAACCGCGCTGGTGAGCGCCAGCGGTTGATCCATGTTTTCGACCAGGCAATCAATATCTCCGAAAAAACCTCCGGATGAAGCGAACTCTGTGTGGATCGTACCGAGCTGGTTCGCGGCTTCGCGTGCCCATGGTCCCTCATCAACCTGCTCTCCCGGAAAGGTTGCCGCGAAAGTCCTCAGCGCAGGGCCGTTACGCTCGGAGGCTAATGCCGTGACCAGCCCCGAATCGACCCCGCCACTCAAAAACGCTCCGACCTCAACGTCGGCCGCAAGATGTAGCCCGACAGCCTCCCCGATCACTGCTTCCAGGGCTTCATCAACCTCGCGTGCGTTGCCGATCGGCTTGGAAGATATTGCCGCGAGATCCCAATAGAGCCGCTTACAGACTCTGCCTCGTTCAATAATGAGCATAGAGCCGGGCGCCAAATATTGAATGTCTCGATAGATGGTGTTCGGCCCCGGCACTGTCAGTAGCGCCAGATATTCGTAGAGCGAGGTCCAATCGAGTACATGGGGAACACTCGAACAGGCCATCAAGGCATCGAGGTCCGAGGCAAACGCAATAAAAGAATTCGCCAGATAATAGACGAGCGGCTTAATGCCCAGCCGATCCCGCGCCAGCAACAGCCGCGCGCGTGTGCGATCCCAGATGGCGAAGGCGAACATGCCACGAACCGAAGTGAGAAAGTCAGCCGGATCATCAGCCGCGTCTTCATACAGGTGGATCAGCACTTCCGAATCAGAGTCGGAACTAAAAGAATGCCCGCCTGATTCAAGCTGTTGCCGCAGTTCCCGGTAGTTATAAATTTCGCCATTAAGGGTGAGCCAGACTGTGCCATCCTCATTTGACATGGGCTGCCGTCCGCGCTCGGAGAGATCAATTATGGAAAGACGCCGATGGCCGAGAGCAATACCAGGCTCAGAATGCAAACCGGCGCCATCCGGCCCTCGCCGCGCCAATCGCGCAGTCATGGCAGCGACAGTCTCGCTATGCGACGCCGGTCCAGTCCAGTCATAAATACCGGCAATGCCACACACGATTCAGTTCCCTTCTCCGCCCTCCAGAAGTTACTGCCCGGCTGTTTGCGAAAGATCAAAACGGGCTGGCATCCAGGTCACGCCCCGATCCGCAAGCAGTGAGATGCCGCTGCCCAGCACGTCCCGGCCCATTACCGGAAACGTGAGTGCGTCGGGCCAATCCTCAAAGACCTCTGCGCCCCAGTTAACGAAGGAGCGCAGCGAAAGTTTGTGCGTCCGCGGCAGCAACCGGGCAGAACTCAGCCGGACGGTTAAATTGTAGTGTCCCGGCTGCAGGTCCCACTCTGCTCGGTAGTCGCCATTACAAATCGAACAAACAGGGTTCCCTTCCAGGGTAGAGAGCGCGAGTTGAATCTGCAGGCCTCGCACCTGATTGCGAACTTCTAACTCGAGCCTTATCAAAAGGTCGTCTCCCTGCACCGGCGCGCCGCCATCAGCGCCTGTCACCCCAGCGCGTGAAAAGTGTACGGCCGGACCGGGCCCATCTCCCGACGGAGGGGCGAACTCTCTTATCCTCCCGGTGCTGGAAATGGCTCCACCAAGGTACTCGCGCACCACCGCTTCGGCCTTGCCGGTTCGGACTATGGCCCCTTGATCGAGCCATGTCACTCGCGAGCAAAGATTCTCGATCGCAGCCATGTTGTGACTGACAAAAAGAGTTGTCCTGCCAGCCTTGGTACCATCGCGCATCACAGTCAGGCACTTTGCCTGAAACTCGGCATCGCCTACCGCTAACACTTCATCAACTATCATGACGTCGGCAGATAGGTGAGCAGCCACGGCAAAAGCCAGGCGCAGCTTCATGCCAGTGGAGTATCGCTTAATGGGCGTATCGATGTATTCCGCCACGCCCGCAAACTCCACGATCCGGGCGAACTGCCTGGCGATGTCTCTCTTAGCCATCCCCAGCAGAGCCCCATTCAGAAATATGTTTTCGCGACCGGTCATTTCAGGATGCATGCCCGTCCCGACCTCAAGCAGTGAGGCAACTCGGCCGTAAACGGTGACGCGTCCCCGAGTCGGCACCGTGATGCGGGACAGAATCTTGAGCAGCGTACTCTTGCCTGCGCCATTGCGGCCGATAATGCCAAACACTTCACCTTCGCTTACCTCGAAGGCCACGTCGCGGAGAGCGTGCTTTTCAATACGAGTGGTCGAACCGTCTGGTTGGCGCACCCTGATCTTATAGACCTTTGAAAGGTCTTCTGCTCGAATAGCCGTCCTCACAGCACATCGACCAGGCGTGCCTGCGCACGCTCGAAGACGCAAACCCCTACGATGAAGATGACAACCGAAACTGCGAGCGAGGCCCAGGACAGGTTCCATGAGTACGGCTGTATTCCGATTACGGCCGCGCGGAATCCTTCAACGAGACCCGAGATGGGATTGAGGAGGGCAAGCGGGCGAAGTCGCGGCGGCATGATATCCAGTGGGTAAAGGACCGGTGAGACATACATGAAGACCGTCATAATTAGGGGCAGCGCATGCTGGATATCGCGAAACCTGGCGTTAACGGCCGCGAGAAACGAGGCGACACCAACCGCCAGCAGAAACGTTCCCAGCAGCATTGGGATCGCAACGAAGACCATTGCCGACGGAACAATTCCGAACCAGACCATTGTCACGACCAGGATGGCCAGGGTAATGCCGCCGGACAGAAGCGGCGCGGCAGCGGCGGCCAGCACGGTGTACAACCTGGGGAAATACACTTTGGTAACAATGCCCTGCGCGCTGACAAATGAAGGCGTCCCTGCCGTAACGATCTGTTGAAACAGGTTGAAGGGTACCAATGCCGCAAGTGCAAAAACTGCATACGGCACCGGAGTCCGGACTTGCGCCACGCCGCGAAATACCAGGGTGAACAAAGCTACCTGGACGAGCGGCTGGATCAGCGCCCAGGCAAAACCGAGCGAGGCCTGCTTATACTTTCCCCGCAGGTCACGAGCCGACAGTGAAAGGAGCGCGTTACGGTAGAGCCACAAATCTTTCAGCCAGACTCCCAGAGTCTCGCGCGGTCCTATTACATGCACCGGCCGCACACGGGCTGCGTCGTCAGCCATCATCCAACCTCACCTGCGGGGCTATTGCCGGAATGAAACTCCGCGATCGCGGCCACCACCGACCCAAGCATTTCCTCGGTCAGTTCCGGATAAATCGGAAGCGCCAGGGTCTCGTGAGCAGCGCTTTCGGAGGCGGGCAGATCGCCCACCTGATACCCAAGCTCCGCAAAGCAAGCTTGTAAGTGGAGGGGCACCGGATAATAAATCTCGCAGCCGATTCGGCGGTTCTTCAAGAAGGCTATGAGATCGTCGCGGCGCTTGCTGCGTATCACAAACTGATTGTAGATGTGCCGCCCCGGCCCTCTTTCGTGAGGGAGCGTGACGTGGTCTGAGTCTGTCAGTCCCGCTTCCGCAAACAGGCGGCAATAGGTCGCGGCATTCCGCCGGCGCTGCTCCGTCCATTGATCGAGGTATTTCAGTTTGACCCGCAGCACGGCAGCCTGAATCGCGTCTATCCGGAAGTTGCCACCCACAATCTCGTTGTAGTACTTCCGGCTATGCCCATGACTGCGCAGCAACCTCAACCTGGCGGCCAACTTCTCGTTGCTGGTGGTCACCATCCCCGCGTCACCGAAGCCGCCGAGATTCTTCGAAGGGTAAAAGCTGAAGCAGCCAACCTGACCCACCGAGCCGGCGCGACGCCCGCGGTATTCGGCCCCGATAGCTTGCGCAGCATCTTCGACAACGAAAAGATCGTGACGGGCTGCAATCTCCATAATCGGCTCCATCTCTGCCATTTGGCCATAGAGATGGACCGGCAGGATAGCCCGCGTTCGCCTGGTAATGGCCTTTTCGATGCCCGAAGGATCGAGATTGCAGGTAGCGGGATCGATATCGACAAATACCGGCTTCGCACCCAGGCGAGCGACACTTCCCGCCGTCGCGAAAAAACTGTACGGAGTAGTGATCACCTCGTCATTGGGCTTGATACCGATAGCCATCAACGCGATCAGCAGCGCATCGGTCCCGGAAGAAACACCAACCGCAAAAGCAGATCGCGAATAGTCGGCGATCTCCTTTTCGAAGGCTGCGACTTCAGGGCCCAGAATGAAGCCCTGTGACTCGACTACACGATCAATCGCCGCGCGCACCTCTTCCCGAATGGCGATATATTGCGCCTTTAGGTCTAACAAAGGTACGGACACACGTTCGATTTCAGAAGACAGGGACGGCATTATCTCCAGCTCACTTTTCTCTAAGCTTAATAGCTTGCCTGACGGTTACTTGCTGGTCGCCAATTACCACTACGCGTTCAAAGGCTTATCTTCCGGCCAGTCCAGGCAGCGCAACACTCCCCGGTTGATTTCCTTGTAGCGCCAGCCGCTTTCCGGACAGAGGGCGACCCCGTCCGTGTCGAACTCTTTCAGTTGATGACCGTGGCGGCTCATCCATCCCTTTCTCGCCGCAGGCACACCAAGCATCAACGCATAATCGGGAACATCGCCGCGCACCACTGCGCCGGCGCCGATAAAAGCATAGCGCCCGATGGTTGCACCGCAAACAATTGTCGCGTTCGCCCCAATGGTGGCGCCGCGCCTTACCAGCGTGGGCTCGTAGAGGTGATGCCGCACAATTTGCGAGCGCGGGTTGGAGACATTTGTAAACACGCAAGATGGGCCACAGAACACGTCGTCTTCGAGAGTCACTCCGGTGTAGAGAGAGACGTTATTCTGGATTTTTACGTTGTTGCCGATGACGACGCCGTCAGCGACTGAAACATTTTGGCCCAACACGCATCGCTCGCCGATGCGCGCGCCTTTGATCAAATGGCAGAAATGCCAGATCTTCGTTCCCGCACCGATGACGCAGCCGTCATCGACGTATGATGAAGGGTGAACAAAGAAATCCCTTTCCGTATTGTTATTGTCGGAATCGCCCATGGAAGATGGTGCTGCGTTCCCTACTCGGCCTCGTCCGAAACTGCACAGATTGTGATTTGAGCAACGAGATTGGCAGCCGGTGGATGCCACACCTTTCCCGGTGGAGTGTCGGGATCCGGTCGCTATTCCTCGCGGCTATACGCCTGTCACCCGATGGTCGCTGCTGCCAGCTGCGGCTTTGTCAAGTGAACTAACGCCCCGTTGCCCTGCAACGAAAGGTGACTGGCCTCGAGAACCTTGAGAACGCTGAGGGCGCTGGCGCCGTCTGTTCTGGGGCGGGAGCGGTCTTTGAGGCACTCCAGGAAATGACTACACTCGACTCCCAGCGGTTCCTCTGCTGAAAACTCCACCGTCGTCCCGAGACCCTTGCGAGGCACCATTTCAGCGTTTACCCAGTCGATGCCCTGATCGTAGATGATTAATTTGTCTTGATCGGCGACGTCGTTGAAACAAGCCATCTTCTTTGAGCCGATCACAACCAGGCGGTGCTCTTTATAAGGATGCAACCAACTGACAAAAATGTGCGCGCGCACCCCGTTCTCAAAGTGCAGATTGGTTACCGTGACGTCCGCAACCTGCGGTTGCAGGTAAGCGCCGCCAGTGGCTGTAACTTCGAGTGGTAAGTGGCCAATGAGCCGCAGGATAACCGCGATATCATGCGGAGCAAAGCTCCATAGAATATTCTCGTCGGAACGCACGCGACCGAGATTCAGACGGTTGGAATAAATGTATTGAATCTCTCCCAGTTCTCCGGTATCAATCAGTTCTCTAAGCTTCAGAATGGCCGGATGGTATTCAAGCAGGTGCCCGACCAGAAGGATTTTATTCAGGCGCTCGGCGAGCTGAACTATGCGCTCACCATCCTGGTAACTAAGCGCTAATGGTTTCTCGACGAAAATATCTTTGCCCGCGAGCAGTGCCTGCTCAGCCATCGACGCATGCTGTACAGCTGGAGTCGCCAAAACTACGGCATCAATTTCATCAACCGTCAACAGTTGCTGATAGTCCGCGCACACGGTGACCCCAGGGTACAATTGGTGCATCTCTTGAAGTCTGTTTGGATCGGCATCCGAAACGTGCGTCAGCACGCCAAGGTTGTGAAAGTTGCGCACCAAATTCCTGCCCCAATGACCACACCCCACCACGGCAATATTGCCCATCAATTTACCTTTCCATCAAAAGACGTTTTGAGATCGTTTCGGCCAGGATCAAGTAGAGGTTTTTGTTTGGCCATTAACTTTGCGCACTTTCTGCCAGACACACTTCCGCCCTCGCTTGACACGCGCTAGTCCCGCTAATTAAGCAGCGGACTGTGCGGTCACGCCTTACCCAAAAAGCGGGAAGCCTCATAGCGCGAGGCACGCATCGAGTATTCAAAAGAGCTTAACTGTGTATCAAGGCAATCTTGCCAGAATCTACTTTAAAGAGCAACGACCCCCTGATCTGGCTATGTATTCAACGGAAAGTAAGCGAGGCAGTGAATCGCATACCTAATTTGGGATGGCGATGAAGAGGGTGGCATTGGCCCAGTAAGGTCCGCCGTTTGAACGCTGCCTTCCGGCGGGCTATGAATGTGGCCAGCCCTTACCGCATAACACTCGGTCATTAGGTACAACTGCCTTACGATGACGCTCGCCCTTGCTGGCCGCGTCGGTTACAATCTCGATACGCCCAGTATGAAAACCGCCTTTCGAAACGTGCTGCTAATCAGTGTGCTCTGGACAGGCTCATCTGTCGATACCCAGCGGTCAGTGCTCAGGTACACACTGTTGAGTTACCCCTAACAATATTTTGTCCTCCTTTGGTTTTAGCGAGATGGCATTAAACACCGGCGCAAAACTCGGTCGCTACGAAATCCGCTCGCCACTTGGGGCGGGCGGGATGGGCGAGGTTTATCTGGCGCAGGACACAAAGTTGGATCGCAGGGTGGCACTCAAAATTCTGCCTCAGGAATTTGCTCAGGATGCAGAACGGATGCGGAGATTCGTCCAGGAAGCTAAAGCCGCCTCTGGGCTGAATCATCCAAACATCATCACGATTCACGAAATCGGCGAGGCGGATGGCACTCATTTCATTGCAACCGAATACATCGAAGGCAAGACCCTCTGGCAACAACTCAGCCGCGGGCCTCTGCGGCCAGGGGCCGCTCTTGAAATCGCAGTCCAGATAGTTTCTGCGTTACAGGCCGCCCACACCGTGGGCGTGGTTCATCGCGATATCAAACCCGAAAACGTCATGATCCGTCCGGATGGTGTTGTAAAGATTCTGGATTTTGGCATCGCCAAGCTTTCCGCACCGGCCGTCTCCGGAGGCGCGTTCAATAATGAGACCGATTCGGAAGCCGCCACGGCGGTCAAATCCGTGACGAGCGCCGGCATGATCATTGGCACGGCGAGCTACATGTCGCCCGAACAAGCCCGTGGGAAGGCAATCGACGCGCGCTCGGATATTTTCAGCTTTGGCGTGCTCTTGTATGAAATGCTCGCAGGCACACGACCGTTTGCCGGTGAGAACCCGATGGATGTGCTTGGCTCAATCATCGCGGATGAGCCGAAACCGCTGGACCAACGCGTTCCTGCCCTCCCGCGAGAGCTCGATCGAATAATCAACCAGGCGCTCAGGAAGAAGCGCGAAGAGCGGTATCAAACGGCGAACGACTTACTGCGTGATTTAAAGGGACTGCAGAAGCGTCTGGAATTCGAAGCTGAACTTGCCCGCACTTCACCGCCACATAAAAACTCGGAGGCGCAGACGCAAATAATTAAAGCTGAAACTACAGCCAAAATTGAGCCGCGAAACTCGATTGCCGTGTTGCCGTTTGCCAACATCAGCGACGAGCCGGAAAACGAATACTTCTGCGACGGCCTGGCGGAAGAACTCCTAAACGCGCTGGCAAAGATTGAAAATTTGAAGGTTGCAGCGCGCACCTCAGCCTTTTCGTTCAAAGGCAAGCATACGAATGTCAGCGAAATCGGACACGCCTTGAATGTCAAAACGGTTCTGGAAGGCAGCGTGCGAAAATCCGGCAGTCGCGTAAGAATCACGGCCCAGCTTATCAATGCCGCAGACGGTTATCACCTCTGGTCTGAAAGATACGACCGTGAGCTGCGGGACATCTTTGACGTGCAGGACGAGATAGCCCAGGCGATTGTTGATGCGCTGAGGCTGAAGCTGATCGCCAAAGAAAAAGCGCTGGTGATGAAGCGTTACACAGACAATACCGCAGCATACGAGTTATTTCTCAAAGGACGTTATTACTTCAACAAGCACGCTGGTGGAGGTTGGCGCAAAGCGCTTGAGTATTTCGAGCAAGCGATTGAGATCGAGCCTGAATATGCCCCTGCCTACGCCTGGATATCAATTAGTCTGACTCATGCCTGGTATTTCGGCGTGCTCTCTGCGGACGAGGCCATCCCGAAATCGAAAGCCGCGGCAAACCGGGCTAAAGAAATTGACAGCGATTTGGCCGAAGCGCACATCGCCCTTGGAAATATTCACTTTTATAACGATTGGGATTGGCAGCAAGCAGAAGACGCATACAGGCGGGCTATTGAGATCAATCCCAATAGCGCTGATGCAGGTATGTGGTTCGGCTTGTTCCTGACTTCCAGAGAGCGATTTGTCGAGGCGATCTACGAAGGAAGACGTACGGTTGAACTTGACCCGCTTTCACTGTTTCTGAATCTCAACGTCGGCTGGATATATCTGTTTGCCGGCCGGCTGGATGATACCCTGGCGCAGGTCCGCCGCATGATTGAGATCGAGCCAAACTTTAATGGCGCTTACTGGCAGATGGGAATGGTGCATCTGCTCAAGGGAAGCTACGAAGAAGCCAGCACAGAATTCCGGAAAGCCATAGTTCTTGGTGGTTACCCAACTACGCTGTCGATCCTTGGTGTTGCCTGCGCGAGGTTGGAAAAACGAGACGAAGCTGTTGACGTGCTAAGTCAACTTCTGGGGATGAAGCAGCTCCAGCCCGTCGCGGCATTCGACATTGCGCGTGTTTATGGCGGACTTGACGAATACGATAAGACATTTGAGTGGCTGGAAAAAGCTATTGACGAACGGAACGGCGAATTAGTCTTCCTCAATCTCGAAACAAAGATTGGAACCGGAGATATGTTTGGAAAAGACATTCGCCGGGACCCGCGTTTCCGGGATATCCTGCGTCGCATCGGTGTGCCGGCCGTCGATCAGACGAGTAGCTCAGGCTAATCCCCAAAGGCGCAGACCGTAAACCTCAAGCCAACAATGGCCGAGGGGCCGGAGTTTGGCGTCCGATCATCAGGGGGCTCACGCCAGAGCTGGGCGTCAGTATTCGTCCCTCTCGAGTCCTGACTCCGCAACGGAGACGTTTAGGATCTGCCCGCCAATTTCGAGAGTTAACCGGAGCAATTGTTCACGCTCAACGTATGAAGGTCCCTTGGGTCCTTCGATCTGGGCTTTAGCGACAGGCCTAGCGTGTTTTCCTTTGGGCATTGCGTCCTCTTCAGCGACGTCGACGACGAGTCGATAGCTTCCGTCGAAGAGATTTTGCGGAGTTCCGCGCAATTCTTTTCCGCGCAAACGAAGGATTGGCGCAGCGATGCTCGAAGGAGACAAAATATTGCCAAACCGGTCCATTGGAGTAAATGTGACCTCCAATTGGCGCGCACTGAGCCAGCGAATCTGACTAAGTGAACGCGCAGGATCGAGACGCACACCAAGGGCGGTTTCCGCAGAGACGGTTCGCACGAAGTACTCTGGCGGCCGGCAATCGCGAATTAGGTACCCTTCAAAATACG
This sequence comes from Pyrinomonadaceae bacterium, assembly GCA_036726305.1. Lineage (GTDB taxonomy): Bacteria > Acidobacteriota > Blastocatellia > Pyrinomonadales > Pyrinomonadaceae > JAOAPY01. Next base: position 10,689 of record DAIMCP010000012.1, read on the forward strand.
CACCAACCCGATATACTCCTGCTACCTTAGTCCGATCGACCTCAGCCTTAAATGCAATTGTCTCCTTGTAAGGTTGGAACGAGAGCTTCTCGTCTCGCGGGGCGAACGCCCCAGGTCTGGCGTGTTCGTAGTCGGCCAGGAAGCGCAGCTCATCGAAGAATTCACCGTCCTCTGTGCGCAAAAGGTATTTCTTGCGCTGATCGAACGGTATGGTCTCGCGATCCAGAAAGGCTTTAGCTATTGCCCTGGTTGGACCAATCACACGTCCATAGGCACGCATATCGGCCACCTTCCCTCCTAAGTCATCTTCGACACGCAACTCCAAGCCGAGCGCGTCGCCGGCAAATCGGGCGCGAGCGTCAAATCGCAGGTTCACCCGAAGGGTTGTCTTCGCGTAAAGGTTCACTACAACTGGCATGGCTGGTGGAAATGGTTCTTCCAGCGCAGGTCCACCCACAGTCGGTAACGTGCGCTTCGGCAGAACCCGCGTTGAAACTCGCTTTGCTGTAGCTACATCGAACTGAGAAAACACCGGTCCCGCCAGCGGTGGGGCACTGGCCGGAACAATCAGGTCCCACGTGGTCGGCATGATCATCCCACCGAAAATGGTGTCCACGTGCTGATGCGGATGTTCATCTTCATGAACCTCGTCGTGAGCATGGCCGGGAGGACAGTAGGCCAGGTGTAAGAACCACCTGCCAATCCAGCACGTGTCGGGTGCGCGGTTACGTCGCAGAAATATTGTGTCCCGCCTGCCACTGCGCTGTATGGTGATGAAATATGGAGAGTTGGTCGAGTGATGATATCGACAACCAGCAGGCGATATCAGAGCTACATGCCAGCATTGGAGGTCGTCGTTGCCTCGAAGGACGGTGATGAATATTCCGTCGTCAGCACTCGTGGCCCAAAACGGAACATGAACTTCTTCACCCGGAAACAATTCGAAGCGTGGATCCATTATCGGCGTATAACCGATGACGTGAGCGATAGTACTGCTGTAGAACTTGTCGATGGCGCCCATCGTTTCACCCTGAAATACTTGCGTAAGCCCGAGAGCGGGTGGCGGTGTTCTTCCTTTTGACACGATAGTATTAATCGTCGCGTAGTCGACACCGTCCCATCCAGTGCCGCTGCCAAAGCCCATCCCAAATATGTAAGTATCGGAAAAGCTGTTCAGTCCCAGGGTGTTCAGCAGGGGTTGAGCTGTTTCTTTTCCGTCAGTGAGAATCGCGAGATACCTTATGTCGTCGGCAGGCAAAGCGTTGGCGGCCGGGCGAACCACGTCAGCGTATGTTTCGCTCAGGGCGGCCGCGAGTGGCGTTGCATTGCCAGGGCTCATCCCATTAAGTGCGTTAGTGACATCAGCAGCGGGATACGCTTCCGGGTAGTTCGCTCCCGAACGGATCAGCCCATAAGGCTTCCCGGGTACTGCGGCGCTCACATCGTTGCCTCCGCCGCTTGTGGTAAAGGTCTGCACCCCACCGATCACGTAGGCCTCCCTCGCAGCATAGGCGGCTTCGCAATCGGCCAATAGGTTTTGGATTCCCAGTCTTGCCAGTTCCCACTTCGTGGTTGGCGCATTCATGTTGAAGGGATCTGTGCTGGCACCAACCATGCTGCCCGAACGATCCAGGGCGATACCGAAAACCGGTTCGGTGTCGTACGCATATCCTTGTGCATGATGATCCAACATATCTGCGTTGGTGCGGATTACGTTACCAAAATTAGGAAAGTAAAACGTAGGCACTTGATTGCCGATGAAGTACTGGACGTTGCCCACCCAGGGCCACATCGAATGGGCCAGAGCATGGCCCTGCACTGCAGACACGGGGAACCAATTTGCTCCCGCATGACCGTCCAGCTGCCACATCGCCCACATTCGATCGATGTTGCAATGATGCAGCCAAAAGATTGGATCATCCGACGACATGGCAGCTCCCATGTGTCCACCGATATAACGATGGACCTCGTTGTGAGAAGAAGTTACTCCTAATCCGCCGCTCCCTTGCTCCAGGGCCGTGCGGAAGTTTGCGGCCGCCGTTTGTCGTTGAGCAGCGTTGGCTGGGTTCGCTGTCGTAATGGCCAGCAGGTTACTGACGTCGCTTTGAGTTGGAAGAGTGTCGCCGAAGGATTGTCCTAAGAATCGGCGCAACGAGGTTCCTTGATTGTTGTCGTCAAGATCAGGGCGGATGCGCCACCCTGGTAACGTCGGAGGCCACCATCCGGGCAGTGGGGTAGTATTAACTCCCGTACCAGGTTTATCAGACGCGAACCATCCCGTTCGTACGACACCTCCACCGACGCCGTTAACACCACCGTTGGGACCCATCAAAGTATCGGTAAAGACAGCGGGCGACCAGTCCCAGTACGGCAGCATCACGCCTGCAACTTCATTCTGAAGCGCAATCTCAAAACGCCGCAAATATTCCCGGTGCCATGACAGGAACGCGGGTCCCTGGTGCCCTGCATTTAGGAAGGGACCATTCTGGTTTAGCGACACGTCAAACACCGCCCAATGAAGCGATGCGAATTGATCATAAACACTGTACTGATCCGCCGCAGGCGCCATCGGATTCACGATGTTGGCCTTCATCTTAAGCAGCGCTTCGAAAAACAGATCACGCTCGGTCGAGGGCATATAAAGAATATTTTTACGGATTCCCATGATGTTCCTTTCCTAATGTTCCGAGGTTTGCATCTCAATTCGCTGTCCCAATCAGGTAATGGCGACATCAAGTCAGCCGAACCCAGGCCGCTATGGATGGCACTCGCGTTCCAGTGACGATGAACAGCAGGTAATAACCAGGAGGCGCAATGTTTCTATCAGCGGGCACTTGTGCATCCACAGAGGCGGCTCCTCCGCCGACGATGGCGCATTCGATAAAGCGCTGCGATTGGTTAAAGCCGTGAGTCACAGCACCTGGGCGAATCAAGACTACTTCTGAAATTGATGCCGGTGACGGTGTCTGAATAGTAAAGTTCGCGCCATAAGCAATTGTCGACGGAGCTGAAGTGATGGTCGGCCGACTAATGAAATAGTACGAAGGAAAGTAACGCTCGCTCGCGGTGGTCTCACCGGACTTCCAGAGTCCAACGCGATCGCCCCCCATTAACACACTGCCATCAACGAGAAGGATCGCTGCGGAGTGGTATCCACGTGTGTAATTCATAGTTGCGCAGATACTCCAACCTGCGGCAGGGTCCTTCGGATCAAAGATCTCTGTGGGTCCGCCGTTCGCCCCATCTATGCCCCCCGCAAGGAACACTCGACCGTCCGGTAGCAGAACAGTATTCACTTGTTCCGGACGCGCTTGATTCAGATTCGGAAGTGCCGTCCAAGCGGGTGAACTAGCCGACAAATCGATCATCTCTGACGTTTGTTGCGAGGTTGGAGTGTTCCCCCCCGCGATTAAGACTCTTGGTTCGTAGCCGGGCGGACGCAGCGGCAACAGAACAGACGTTCCTTTTTCACCACCGGTGCTGCGATTACCGGCGATGGTGGGATACATCGCCCCGACCGGCACCGGGTTCGGCGTGGCATCGAACCGCCTCGATTCGCCTGTGGGTCCCGCAATAAACAAATCACCACCGGGAAGCAGATATGTCCACGGATAAAAGACGTAGTTGAAAACAGCAGGAAGCGGTTTTGGAGCAGACCAGGTACCCGCCGCTGGGTCATACACTTCAATGCTCCGCGAGGCCGAACCAAACAGTGTAAGTATCTTCCCGTCAGCTAAAGTGAGACTGGTTGAGTAAAAGCGTTCCAAGGCTGTCGGGTTAGTCCGTGACCAACTCAGCCCGGTCGGATGGAAGAGATACGACTCTCGAGGCGTGAAACCACCGTGGACTAACAAGGTCCCATCGGGGTCATTGATATAAGCATGTTCGGCCGACCAGAGGTTAGCGAGATCACGGCGCGCGGGCGGCGAAGTCACGTTGAAAGGTTGGTTGCCGGGAAGTGCATAAGCTCCGGCAGCAGTTGAATAATCCCAAATCCGACTGAGGTCGTCGCGGGTATCACCATATCCGAAGAACATAATCTTGAGTGAGTTTGGGACAAGAGCCATGTGCATCTGACAAACCTCAGGACTTCCGGCAACTTCTTCCCATTTACCGCAACTGGACATCTCGCAATGATTCAGGTCCACCTCTGGACAGTCATTCGTTCCATTGTCGAGTGGTATCCCTCGATCCTCGGCGAGTTTTTTGTACTGCTCTTTTGTCAGCCAAATGGTTTGGCGGGAACGAACTATTCCTGACAACCCCTGCATCATGTGCATTTCGACATGGCAATGGAAGAGGAAGTCGCCGCGAATCTTGAACGGCTTGGACCCCTTTAGGCGGCAGTCCGGATGTTGTGTAGCTTCGATGTCAGGCGGCAGGAGGAGAGCCGGTGGCGCTATTGTTTCGACAATAAAGGATTCGGCCGGACTGATACTCCGTACATCGATTGTCTCGTTAGCAAATTGCCAACGTTGAGAATGGGGGTGGAAGTTGTGCCACATCATTCCCAGATCGAGATTAAATATGTACCAACGAATCTTCTGTCCGGCAGTGGCAAGGATCGTCGGGGTATTCCCCACGAAGGCACGACCATTCAGGCAAAACGTTGGCAGGCCTGCGCCATTTTCAGTGACCGTATGAATGATTGTTCCGGCGTGCCATCTGACGATACCACCTGGTCCAACCCTGATCTCTGCCGGGCTGAAAGCCATCGGGCCAGGGCTGTCGATGATGAAAACATCAGCGATAGCAGCTTCGCCCGCCGCCACGGTCACTTTGCCTTGCATCGACGGATGAATCTCGCAGTGATAATCAAATGTATTTGGTCCGCCAAACGTGACTGCAAACGGCGTCGCTCCCGGCGGAAACTGCCCGCTATCAAACGATGGGGCGCCGCGGCCACGACTCATGAAGTGCGTGAACAAAGGAACGTGAAGGACATCCGTCGGTTTTGGGCGGGGGTGCGCATAATCAAGCTGGGCAAATTCTTCGAGGAACTTCCGGCGTGCGTCAACCTCGTAATCTTCCGCTGTTGCGGGTGAATGTCCACCGTGATGCTCTTGCGCAATTCCAATCAGCGGAATCTTTCGGCCATGTGCGACCGGTACAACATCGTGAGGCTGCTGATGTCTCTGCGCGTCTGGCGGCAACGCGGTGAGGGGATGATCCGGATCAAGATGCTTCAGGCGTTCTTCCAAAAAATCTGCGATCAGAGGTGGCAGCTTGATTCCGCAGTGATAGTCGCAGTGTTCCTTTGGCTGCACCACGATTCCACCGAATAATCCACGATTCACACTCTCTTCAATCATCCGAGTGTGATCGTGAAAGGGCCACGCCCCAAGCATTTCCTTCGTTACGTCGAACTTGTAAGTCCAGCTTTGGCCCGGGCAAATCTCATCCGAACGCCGTCCATCAATTGCCTGGGTGCCGAACGGCCACGAGCCATCGGAGTCGATCCCATATTTGAGTCCGTGAACATGCAAACTGTGCGGCATCGAGTCGGCATTTAAGACATGTATATGGAGACGCTCTCCCGGTTTTGTATAGATGACTGTACCGGGTACTCGATGGCTATATATCGGTTCGTTGATATCTGCCAGTACCAATTTGTCGGGCTTGGGGATTAGATAAGCAGGGTCCAGGTACTCACGATAAATAAGCGCCGAAAGTTTGCGCGCATTTACTTCAGCCAGTGGTATGTGGCCATCTTCATGGCCAGGATTGCGCATGCAATCTCGTCGATACACTCCCGCATGGGGATCAGGTTCGACCGGGCTGTAATCCAAAACCTCTTCAATCTTTAGATAGATATTTCGAATATTCAGCCTTTTCTCTTTGCAAGGATGGCCACTCTCGTATTCGTCGGCATTGTGAGTTGATTCATCATGAGCATGCAAACTGTGTTCGTGATCAACCTCTGCTGAAGTGTCGTGAGCGTTATGAGTTTTCACTGGGCTTCCTCCCTGGACGGATTAGGACACCAAAGATGTGGGGTCTCGGAAAGAGAGAGCAGCAACATCTATACCGGAACGAGGACTATGGTCTTTCGTTCAGCTTATGGAATAGCGCGCTTAGATTCGCGTCGGGAGGTGTCTCCAGTAGAGGACACGAGTCAATCCATTTGTAAACGAATCAGGAGGTGAAGGATTCCCAGATCTGCACAACACGAGAGTTGCCAGGATCGTGGAGTTGCCTGTTGAGACCCTTCTTAAGAACCCTGCAGTTCTCAAGACGGACCTTGTCTTAGGTTGGATTGCTTGAGGGGTTATTATGAGGCTTTCGAAACAAAGGACCAACATGCAGCAGGGCTGAAGTGGATCTATGCATGAACCCATCGCGTTAGGTCGCGGGCTTTTAGCATCCGCCGAAAAAGGCCGGTTTTCCTTAATAGAATTAATTCATAAACGAGGCCATCTGCACTAAGCAGAAGCAGATCTCTGCGCTTCAACCCGTGATGATGTGATAATAAAGCTGCATCAGCGCAATAGTAAACTCCGACCCGACCTGATGGGGATTCGCATCTCCGTTTGGAGCGGCTCCACCAACGGTTTTCTGGCTGCGCGAGGATTGAACGAGAGCGAAGTTCCCATTCCCATTTTTTCTTGTCGAGTATTGGTTCATATCTGGCGCACTCAGCTCAATGTGGCTAGAATAGGGGGCGCCCTATCCAGTTGCAGCTTCGGGTCTGAATGGCATCTTCCGCTGGGCCACCGTGTAACCATCCCTTCCGGCAGAAAGCTCGGCTAACCACGATAAGAAGTGAGAACACGTCCATGACAATTTTGTTTACGTTCCGGTCCATCGCCACCATCGCCATCGCATTCATGCTCATCACAGTTGCGTACTCGCAGCAAAAGCCGTGTGCCACCTCTTCGAGATTTGGCCCTACCGATCAGATAGGGAATGTAAATTACATCACGCCTGAAAAGACGCTCGCGGCAACGAAGCTCGTTACCAAAGGAAAGGCATACCGCCTCGGTATCGAAACCAACAAGGACATACCCGCGTTTCCGCCGCGTACTTTTTCCGTAACGGTCCTGCAGCCAAATCAGGCCGCCGGCACCACCCTCGGTCCGACCCGCACAACATACAATGATGACATAATCATGGGCTGGGTCGGAGTCGGGACGGGTATCGACGGGCTCGGGCACGTGGGCATCGACAATATCTACTTTAACTGTAACAAGGCCGCTGACTTTGTGGCTCCGGACGGCCTGAAAAGGCTGGGCGTCGAAAACATACCGGCCATCGCGACGCGCGGAGTGCTGCTCGATATGGCCGGGTATTTTAAGAGCGATATCGTAAAGGAAGGCACCGCTTTCAACCGCGCCGAAATCGAAGGTGCGATGAAGCGGCAAGGAATACGGCAGATAGAAAAAGGCGACGTCGTTCTCTTATACACTGGTTGGTTGAAACTGATGGGTAAGGACCCCAGGAGATACGAGAAGGGCAACCCCGGGTTGGGACTTGAAGGCGCCAGGTACCTTGCTTCTCTGGGTGTTGCCATCGTGGGCGCGGACAACGAGAACCTCGAGGTAGTGCCCTTCGAGAAAGGCGCCGGCATGTTTGAGGTGCACCAGATCCTACTGGCGCAAAACGGGGTCTATATTATCGAGAACCTGAATCTCGAGGAGATGGTCCGGGACCAGGCGTGGGAGAGCCTGTTTACGCTTGGACCGCCACGGATCACGGGCGGAGTGCAAGCCATTGTTAACCCGATAGCTATCCGCTAAGAAAAATGAATGCAGGAGCTCTACGAGGACGCAACCTGCTATGGTGGGGACTAAGAAGTACTACGCTGAATTGGTCTCCGTAATTCAGCAGTATCTTCCCTCTTATCAAATCTACATTCGGCGTACGGCCCGTTTTGATCCACGTAGTGAAGGAAGAGTTGGCCCTGGCGCTGACCTTCAAATCTCTCCCGCCAGTGTGGCAGCTCCCTCCCGCGGTAGAGAAGCGCATCGCCGGGCTGCAGACTGATCGAAGTTGTTACACCACGCGCTTCAATCAGGAAGGGCCACGACTCTCCTTTCTCCCAGCCCAGACACAGGCTGATGCTGATTTCGCAGGATGGACGATCGGTATGCCTCGCCAGTGTGTCGCCGTGCTTGTAGACGCGGAAGTAAGAGTAGGTCGGGAACAATTTCAGCCCTGAGCAACGTTCGATCTCAGGCAATAAACTGGTGAGCAGACCCTCCATGATAAAGTCGCTGTAGGCGCAAGGCGTTCCCGGTACTTGCTCGTCCCCAGCGCGCAATAGACCGGAGTCCGCATTCTTGCAAGCGTAGCCGTAGATCTGAGACAGCGCCGGCTCAATAAGCAAGCTGGGTAGTACGACATACCCGTCGCGCTGGAAAATCGCAGCCGGTGTTCCCGCCATCCGTCGACCTCTGTTACGGCGCGCAGACGTGAGAAGGGTTGCAGTTGAATGGGTTAGGACAACTTGTTTGAGAAATACAGTCGCCTGGAGTTGAACACGCGCAACTGGCTGCGGATGAGGCCGGCGGCGCAACCAGGGAGAGGACCACAGGCAAAGCAATCGCTGTGGTTAATCCGATTCGACGAATAACCGCACGCCGGGACACGCCAGCAGCCCGCATCGCTAAGGAAGGTTCTACCTCGAGCAAATTGTCCTTATTTAACTGCTTAATCGCCAGCCATACAAGATCTTCAGCTACCGGCGTTTGAAATTGTTTTTCCAGTAACCTGGCAATGTCGGCCGGCTCATTTCTTCCATTACACTCCTTCCAGATCAAGGAGGCCGTTTGATTCAAGCAGTAGGCCCTGTTTTCTCTGAAGTCATAGACAAGAGTTTCTTCCGGAAGGTCCCGGATCACCAATTCGTTCTGCCGAGCCTTAGGAAAATTGCGTTTTGAGATCATTATGTTCCTCTAACCGACGGTGCCTTGAAAGAAACAGCGGCACCTCTTATACGTGGATCTGTCGGCATTTACAACCAGCTGAGCAAAGGTTGTCCAACTCATAGTAAGCATCTGTTTTATGATCTTGGAATGCAAGGAAGACAAACAGCCGCTGGCAGGTCACCTCCAACTTCGCTACAATCGCCGTCTATCCGGGGCTCTCGAAAACACAGGTTTTCTGCCCAGCAGGCAGCCAGAACATCAGTCAGGCGGCAAGTAAGCAGACGGTTTCCCATGTCATTAGACTCGGCCGCACGCGGTTCGCTTGGAACTTGGTGTGAGCGAAAGGGGTGGAGTTTATCTGGCCCCGGAACCGAAGCGCGCGATTGATGTAAGTGAGGTGGCTGACAACACACTTAAGACGGATGGGAAACCCGTGTATGCTCTTAAGGTGACTCGAGCGCAATGGTTGACTGGATCGTGAAGGCACCCTGTGGGAAACCGTTTGGACCCTTTCCACGTGATGACTAAGGAACTCGAAGCCAACAGGGTTCTGGCGCACTACCGCATCGTCTGCAAGATCGGCGCCGGCGGGATGGGCGAAGTCTATCTGGCCGAGGACACAAAACTGGACCGGAGAGTGGCGGTCAAATTTCTGAATGAAGAATGCAGCACAGACGCGAATAAACTGAAGCGCTTTGTTCAGGAAGCTAAAGCCGCATCCGCCCTTAATCATCCAAACATTCTGACCGTTTATGAGATCGGAGAAACCGAAGGCACAAATTACATCGTCACCGAGCTCATTGAAGGCAGGACTTTGCGTGAGCAGCTGTCGCAAAAGGAATCGTTAGGGCTAAAGGCCGTACTGGACATTAGCATTCAGACGGCAGAAGCCCTTGCGGCGGCGCATCAGGCTGGCATTATCCATCGGGACATCAAGCCTGACAACATAATGATCCGTAAAGATGGGTACACCAAAGTCCTGGATTTCGGTCTTGCTAAGCTGACGGAAAAGAAGCAGAGCGATGATATCTCGCTGGAAGATGCAACCAGGGCCTTTGTCAAAACCAATCCCGGGATGGTGATGGGGACGGCTTCCTATATGTCGCCCGAACAAGCCCGAGGCAAGCCGACCGATGCGCGGACAGACATCTGGAGTTTAGGAGTCGTCTTGTATGAGATGTTGGCGGGCAAACTTCCTTTCACAGGTGAAACCGTCAATCACATCATCGTCTCGATCCTCGAGAAAGAACCCCCGCTCCTGGAAAACGCGCCCGCAGAATTGCAGCGGATCGTCCGCAAATCCCTAAGCAAAGACGTGGAGATGCGATACCAGTCGGCCCGCGACCTGGTCATAGACCTCAAGAATCTGCGCCGCGATCTTGACATACAGGGCGAGCTTGAGCGTTCGATTAGTCCGAACCGCACCACGACGACGGAATCGGCTGGAGAAAATCAAACGCAAGTCTCTGCAGGCCGCTCGGCTGGGGCCACACGGAGTGGTCAAGCCACGACAACACAAAATGCCACGACCTCGTCTTCAAGTCTTGAATACGCCATTACTCAGGCAAAGAGCCATAAGCTGGCAACGGCATTGATTGGTCTTTTGCTGCTCGGAGTGATTTCAGCGGCGGGCTATTTTGCCTTCCCCCCCCGCGGCAACAGCTCAGGTCAGATCAATTCGATAGCTGTTCTCCCCTTTGAAAACAGAGGCGGGAATCCCGATTCGGAATACCTTTCCGACGGGCTGGCTGAATCCCTGATTTATCGGCTTTCGCAGTTGCCGAGTCTGAAGGTTAGTCCCAGGAGCTCTGTGTTTCGATATAAAGGCAAAGAGATGGACGCCGAAAGAGTGGGCGCCGAACTGGGGGTGGACGCGGTTATGTCTGGGCGCATCGTTCAGCGAGGCGATAGCTTGCAGATCAGCGTCGACCTTGTTGACGTAAGAAACAAGAAGTCGATTTGGGGTGAGCAATACGAACGCAAAATGTCCGACCTGCTGGCCACCCAGCGCGAGATCGCCACAACCATTTCCGAAAAACTGCAACTGAAACTAGCGGGTGAGTCGCCCAGTAGCGGCAACAGACGCTACACCGATAATAATGAAGCGTACCAGGCCTATTTGAAGGGCCGATTCTATTGGAATAAACGCGACAATGAAAACCTCCGCAAAGCCATCGAGCAATTCAAGCTGGCGGCTGACAAAGACCCTAACTACGCGCTAGCGTACGTGGGCCTGGCCGACTGCTACGCGGTGGCGACGGAATATTTTGGTACTCCATCGAGCGAAAATTTGCCGCAGGCAAAGGCCTACGCCAAACGTGCTCTGGAAATTGACGATTCACTGGCGGAAGCTCACGCTTCACTGGGCCTGATCAATGATGGGTCGTGGAATTGGGTTGACGCAGAACCGGAATTTAAGAAGGCAATCGAATTAAATCCGAATTATCCGACCACACATCACTGGTACTCACTCTATCTGCGCGGCCACGGGCGCCCGGAAGAAGGTCTGGCCGAGATAAAGCGTGCTTACGAGCTTGATCCGCTGTCGCTGATAATTGCGGCAAATCTCGTCGAAAGTTATTTGAATCTGGGCGACGTGAAATCCGCCTTCGAGCAGGCGAAAAAGCTAATCGAACTCGACCCGAACAATTGGGGACCACATCACCGAATGGCCCTCGTTTATCTCAAACAGGGAAACAAGCCGGAAGCGCTTAAGGAATTTCAAAAAGCTGTTGAGTTGTCAAGAAGGTCGTCATTTACCCTCTGTTACTACGGCTATGGACTCGGTCTTTCCGGTAAGCGTCAGGAGGCGGCCGCCATTATTAAAGAGCTGGAAGCAAGATACGCAAAGCGACAGGCTGGCGGACGCGATCTCGCTTATGTTTATGCGGGGCTCGGTGACAATGATCAGGCCTTCGCCTGGCTGGAGAAGGACTTTCAGGCACGCAGTTCAGACTTGACCGTAATTAAATCCGAGTTTGCCTCGGAATCCCTCCGCGGCGACCCACGTTACAAAGACCTGCTAAGGCGGATGGGCCTGCCGGAATAGAGGTGGCCAGCAGAATCTGACAGCCGGGAGGTAACACCAGTCAGGCCTTTTGTTACCGGCGGGACATTCGCGTGTTAATCGCGGTCCAGTTCCCTGGCAGAAGTGAAGACAGCGGCGCGCCAAGCGCAGGCGCAAGCCGCGTCGCTGCCTAAACTCGTCCAATGTCCCCTGGCAAACTCGACAGGCTCGCACAGGTTGCTGGCGACCACCAACTGAGGCGGCTACTTGAGCTTGCGACTCTTTCCTTCCCGGTCAGCGCGTTCACAGTCTTTTTAAGTCCGGTGAAGCTGGTGGGCTAAACTCTCCACTAAGACGCCCCAGCGCGAGCGCGCCCAGCGCGAGTCCGAAATCGCGTAGCGCCACATCGTAGTAGCCTGGGATCATTAACAGGTTGGCGATAATCAATAAGAGCCACGCCGAAACGACATAAGCGAAGATCCTGGGCATTAAAGCAACACCGAGTCCCGCCCCAATTTCAATTATGCCAACCACGAGCATTAACTCGTGCCCATGCCCGCCAACAAGTCGATTGATAAAGGGCGGCAGGTACAGCTCCCAGTTGACCAGCAGATTGAAAAACTTATCCAAGCCCGCGACTATCGGCGCGACAGTAAATGCCAGATGCAGAATTTGATAAGCCTGGTAGCCCGGCCGAGAAGTTTCCGCGGCCATTCTGCTGGAGGCGAACGTGCGGTTGTCGAATATTTGTTCCATCTTTCTTTTCCTCTCCCTGATTTGAATTTAGTTCTTCCCCTTAGAGCCCTGCTCCGTTTTCGTCTCAGCATACTCCTTAATTTTAATAAGTCAAGGATTAGCTTGACTTATTGTGTTTATTCCCGGGAAGTGCGATAATCCGACTCAGGATGCCGAGGACTAAGCTGGACAAACGGTTTTTCGGCAGCACGCGGGGACGGATCGTTGCGCTGCTGCGGGGAACAACGAAAACGGTTAACGACCTGGCGGCGGAGCTCGAACTAACCGACAACGCCGTGCGGGCGCACTTGCTTTCGCTGGAACGCGACGGGCTCATCAGGCAGGGCGGCATTCAACGCGGTACACGCAAACCACATTTCGCTTACGCATTGACAACTGAAGCAGAAAGTCTTTTCCCAAAAGCCTATGACGTTCTCTTAAATCAACTGATCACCGTGCTCAAGACCAGATTATCTACCAAGGCGCTCAAAGCTGTGCTGCAGGAGGTCGGTCGTTCTTTAGCAGAAAAGCAGATTTCCCCCCGGATCCGTGGTGACTTGGCGACCCGTGCGGAAAGGGGAATAACAGCGCTGGAAGCAATCGGCGGGTCCGCTCAGCTGGAGAAGCAGGGAGACCATCTGCTCATCAAAAGCTCCAATTGCCCGCTGGCCAGCGCAGTTGTCGAGCACCCGGAAGTCTGCCGCCTTGCTGAGTCCCTGCTGTCCGAAGTCATCGGAGCCAAGGTACAGGAACGTTGCGACCGCGAAGGTTCTCCGCGGTGTGCGTTCGAGGTCACGGAAACGTAAATACTGATGCCTAAAGGCAATCCTCGCAGAAGCATCAAGCGGATTCGCATGACTGGAGTTGGCCGGGCCTGCAGGAGAAAAGGAGAAATTGAAATCACGAATCGTGAGTTCAACAGGGTCGCCGGTTCTTTAAGCGTGGTCTAGGGTGACGGCAGAAGAGCGCCATCATTCGCCGAGACTTTTTTGGCTCCCTGCGCACGCGCAGGCCGGGCCGCTTTGGCTGCGTAAAGAGACTGATCAGCGCGGCCGAGCAGTTGTTCGACGCTTTCACCCGTCTGGTACTGCGTGTAACCAGAAGAGGCGGACACATTGATTTTCTCTCCCTCGAAATCCATCTCGAAGGGCGCCAGCCGCGCCAGCACAACCTTCACCTTCTCGGGAGGACATCCGGGGAGCAACACCAGAAATTCATCGCCACCCATGCGTACCGCAAAGTCGGAAGCGCGAACCGCCTTGCGGATACGATGCGCAATCTCCGTCAAGACCAGGTCACCGGCAGCGTGACCAAGCCGGTCATTGATCCCCTTGAGATCATCGAGATCGGATACGAGCACCATGAGCGGTTCGCCGTATCTGTCGGCCCGTGCGATCTCTGTTCGCAGTCGATCCTCGACGAAGCGTCGATTGTAGAGGCCGGTGAGCGGGTCGAGAACCGCCAACTCATATAAATTATCGATCCGCGGTCTTATTTGATTGCGCAGCAGCTTCAGAAGATGTTGCTGGTACAAGGTATAGATACTGAGAAGCAACAACAGCCCGAGTAAACCTCTGACGTAAAGCGGCAGTTGCGACCAGAGAGGTGAAATATGATCTTGCTGCGGAAAAGAAAGAACAATTATGGTTACCAACAATAGTATGATCACGGCGACAGCGTTCCACCACTGCCAGCGATTTTTCCGATCCATCCGCCGCTGTATCAAGCGGATTTCATGTTCACGGTCTTGGGTCCGGGAGTCGGGGGTCTGCGGTTTGAGCTGGTTCATTGATTTATCTGCACTTATGGTTTCGCTTTACTTCCCCCTTGTTCGAATTGTTAGGTCGATGGATAGGAGTCGCCGGGCGCGGCCGCGCTCTCAGGATCACAACCAGGCCAGGTACTCTCTGGGCGGGTTGCTTCTATACGAACCGGAAGATAGAAGTCAAATGCACTTACTGCATCGCAAAGATGGCCGTTGGGGCATGGTATTTCTTATCCCAATCGACGTAAGGAACATCGGTCGCTCCAATCACATACCTCACCACCTGCCATTTGCGCCCGCGCTTTCGCAACAGGGCGACGACGCTATTGTCGAAAGCTCCTGCATCGATGGCTGTTTGGTAGACCGTTCCGTGATAATCGATCGCGTCTCCATTCGGCTGTTGTGGGGTTGCTCTGAGGAACGCCCACCCATTCTGCACCTTCAAAAGATCAATTTTGAAGATCACCCTGGTTTTCAAATGCTTCTCGACGGGCTGACGCAAAGCATCAGTGATGAGCTGGCGCTCTGGCGTGCCTCGCCCCGGAGTGTACGGCTGATTCTGTGCTGATGCCTGACAACCGAATAGAACCAAAACAGCGACGCAGCAAATTAGTTTGTACAAATTATTTCTCCCAGTTAGTCAAGACCCTGGCAGCCGACTCGCAATCTCAGGTCATCACGGCGAATCTACACCTTCAATTACCGCGCTTGCAATACCTGGGGCGTCTGGCGCGATTCGTTCGCCATGGTTACTCATCCTCAAGGTGCTTAAAGGTTCCGCGGCGTGGCAGGAAGTGCGATCATTGTTGTCTCGATCTGGCCCAGATCTGCCCAGACGACTCCATTTTCATCTACCACGATTATCCCATTGGAATCCTGGCCAGCCAGCCAGCCAAAAATCTGCCGGTCACTCGTCGTTGTGTGATCGGTAGCGCCGTGCTTTTCAGCCCACGCTGGTATCACAAAACTCAACCGGGCTCCCAGGGAGAGGGCACAAGCAGTTCCCTTCCCAATCTCAGGGACGGGCCACAAACGGCGCTCCTTCGAGAGGCGCCAGGCAGGACCATCTCGCCAAGCCGCCCCGGATGCCACAAATGCGTTAATAATCTCGCGCGGCAGAAATATGTCATCAGCCGCCGGACAGTCAACCATCCCCGCCTCATCTTCGCCTCGTATGCGACCTTCGGCCATTACTCGTAAGCCTCAGAACCCGCCTTTTTCTTGAATCAAATCGCTTATTACGTTCGCTTGTTCGGAATAGTATCTTAAAACGTTGACTATTGCGCAAGACCAAATGTACAATGAGCCGCTCAAATCGCTCAGCAGGTCCAGGCAGAAAGAAGGCCGGAGTGGTTTGGTCAGGAACGGCTCGTCGGGACCACCAGCGCGTTGATGCGGCGGCCCCGGCAAATCGAGGTTTAGCCCTCAAGCAAGCGATCTGAAATCAAGGGAAGACCTCAGGAGGTTCAGAAATGTTGGCTGAGAATCAGATGGTTCGGCAGTTTTTCTTCCCCGTTCCTGCGGGAACTGCGACCGTGGAGCACGTCGCGACTGCGCGACTTCCGACGCGGTATGGTGACTTTAGCATTTCCGGCTACCGATCACTTTCCAGCTCTGAAGAATTTGTCTCCGTCTTCAAGGGCGACTTGCGGGCAGACACCCCCGCCCTGGTTCGCATTCACTCTCAATGCCTGACAGGTGACGTGTTTGGTTCGGCGAAGTGCGACTGCGGATCCCAACTCGAACGAGCGATGAGCTTGATTGCCGCGGAGGGTCGCGGGGCGATCGTCTACCAACTCCAGGAAGGACGAGGCATAGGTATTGTGAACAAGATTCGAGCATACGCCCTTCAGGACGAGGGGGCCGACACCATAGAGGCTAATGTCCGCCTCGGATTGGAAGTTGATTCGCGTGAATACAGCCAGTGTGTCGAGATTTTGAAAGAGTTGGGTTTGCGCAATGTGCGCGTGATGTCGAACAATCCCCTAAAACTCGAGGCGATCAAAACCGGTGGACTAAATATCGTTGAACGCGTTTCGCTGGATATCGATGTTCCCCGCGAAGCGGCCTTTTACCTGCTGACCAAGAAGACCCGCATGGGCCACCTGCTTGAGAGGGTTGATTGACGATCAGCAGAGAAAACAACAACATGATGAAAGACACAGAGGTACTAATCGTGGGAGCGGGACTGGCAGGCCTGGCCTGCGCCCGGTATCTTCAACAGGAAGGAATCCCATTCCAAATAGTCGAGGCTTCAAATTCTGTCGGAGGCCGCGTCAAGACGGATGTGGTGGACGGCTTTCTGCTGGATCGCGGATTCCAGGTCCTGCTGACCGCCTATCCCGAAGCACAGAACGTGCTCAACTACTCGACGCTCAAACTCCATGAATTTTATCCCGGCGCAATTGTTCGTGTGGGCGAGCACTTTCACCAACTGGCTGACCCTTTTCGTGAACCTATGGATGCCCTGGCAAACATCTTTTCGCCGATTGGAACTCTCACCGACAAGCTGCGCGTTGCTAAGCTGAGACGCCGCATTGTGGCGGGGAAGCTTGACGAACTCTTCCAGCGTGCGGAGCGCACAACGCTGGCAGCATTGCGTGGTGAGGGTTTCTCAGCTTCCTTCATTGAGACTTTTTTTAGACCTTTTCTCGGCGGAGTCTTTCTCGATCCGGACTTAAATACCTCCAGCAGAATGTTTGAATTCTTGTTCCGAATGTTTTCGCTTGGCGACACCTCGCTGCCGGCCCAGGGCATGCAGGCCATACCGGAACAACTCTATGCCAGCCTGCCGCAAGCTGCTGTCAGGCTGAACACTCAGGTGCAGAAGGTTACGAGAACTACCGTCAGTCTGGCTTCAGGTGAACAAATATCGGCGGATGCAGTAGTTGTCGCCACTGACGGATATACGGCGGCTCCTTTGCTCGACCGGCCCGTGCCTGCTTCGCACTCAGTAGCCTGTTTTTACTTTGCGGTGGAGCGCCCCCCGGTCAACGAACCGTTGCTGGTTCTGAACGGAAATGGAGACGGCCCGGTGAACAACCTGTGTGTCCCCAGCATGGTCACCAGATCCTATGCGCCGGCCGGTGCAGATTTGGTATCCGCCACGGTGCTAAGGCCCGAACGATACCCACCCGCCCGGCTTGAGGCTGACGTACGGGAACAACTGTCGAAATGGTTTGGTCCAGCCGTCAGCAAATGGGAACACCTGAGAACCTACTGGATCAATCGAGCCCTGCCCGAGCAACTTTCGCTTCCGGCCACCGCCGGGCTTGATTTGCCCACGGTGATTAGGGGGCTCTATGTTTGCGGCGATCATACTGACACCGCGTCCATTAATGGGGCGCTGAGATCTGGGCGTTTGGCAGCCCAGGCCATAGTTGACAAATGGCGGCATCCACTTGGCGAGCGGGGAAAAATTCGAACAATTCCAATCACGGCGCTACACTAAAGCACTGAGGAATAATCATGAGGCAAAGAAATGGAACGAAGACAATCAGCGAGCACGACTTCAAGCGTCTGTGCGGCCAGGTGTGGGCCGATTCCCTTTCCTCTCTGGATTTGCCGGACGCGCAAAGACCACAGATAGGTGAAGAGAGTATTTTGCTCAGGCAAGTTCTCCAGCTCATGCGAGCGCACCTCGATTTGGGAACAGAGCCAGTGGGCGCAACCAATTCCGGAGCCTACCGTCGCGAAATTGATGACCTGCTGCAAAGGCACGCAGAGCCGGAATTTGATCACGATAGAATTCTCGGTCGTCTCTTAAGAGAGGTGTTGCGGCAGCAGGTAGCTTAGGCAACGCCACCGAGGAACGATTGCGTGTCGCGCAAGAGTTTGCTTTGTAAAGGCTGAGAAACTGGCGCATGAGGTCAGCAAATCGATCAACCAGCGCGGGCAGCGTGTGGACCGAAGCAGAATGGTCTCTGCGAGACCAGCAAACCACCGGGCTTGCTCTTAAAGCGCTGTCTGAAGCGGAAGCCTGGAACGTTGTTGTCCGCCAGGCGCGCGCAGTTCTTAGACAATACAGCTCAAGTTTCTATCTCGTCACACGATTTCTGCCACCACTAAAGCGGCAAAAGGTTGAGGCCATTTACGCCGCAGTGCGCTATCCGGATGAAGTGGTCGATACTTTCCCACTCGATCCGAATGAACGCCAGGTCCGGCTCGATGATTGGAAGGATCAGTACGAAACCGCACTCGCGTGCGACTCAATTCACGAGGCACTGCGACGGGGCTCATCAAGCTTCCTGGTTGGATTTGCCAAAATAGTGCGCGAGACGGGCATTCCGAAGCAACATTATCACGCGTTCCTGCAGGCCATGAGACTGGACAGTCAGCCGCGCCTTTTCACCAACCTCCGGGATCTGATCGATAACTACATTTACGGCAGCGCCGTTGTAGTCGGCTACTTTCTCACTCACGTCTATGGTTCGGTTACTGAGTCTGATTTCAATCGCGCTTTAGATTGTTCGCGGAATCTGGGCATCGCGCTGCAGCTGACAAATTTTCTGCGCGACGTCGGCGAAGACTTCAAGCGCGGGCGCATCTACCTGCCGCAGGACCTGCTGAGATCGAAGGGTATCGAAAAACCGGACTTTGAAAACCCCGACCAGCACGCTGCCGTTTCGGCAGTAGTGGAGCAACTGGTGGCCGTGGCCGAGCGCTATTATGTACATTCCCTGGCGGATCTCGATGCCTTTAACGAAGATAGTCGGGTGGCAATCCATGCCTGCATCAAGGTCTATCGCGGCTTAAACGATCGTTTAGCGGTCAATCCTTTTCGCCCATCGCACCGTGAGAGCATGCCGGCTGGCGAAAAATTCAGGGCCTTGCCGGCCAGCAAGTACTGGCGCGTTCCGCTTGCTTACTTGACGAAATAGCTGGGCGCCCATGGCGCGCAGTGACCGCAAATGAAAACCAGCAACAAACAAGTAACGATCATCGGCGCCGGCCTGGGCGGATTGAGCGCAGCCATTTATCTGCGCCTGGCCGGGTACGAGGTGCGCATCCTGGAAGCTAACGAGCGAGTTGGCGGCCGCGCAAATTTGATTTTGCGCGATGGGTTTCGCTTCGACACCGGTCCAAGTCTGCTTAACTATCCGTGGGTCTTTGAGGACTTATTTCGCGCAGCCGGCCGTGACTTCTATGACTATGTGGAACTCCTCGCAGTTGATCCGGCCATCAAATTTCAGTGGGCCAATGGCACTCACTTCACGCTCTCCAGCCAGTTGCCGCGTCTGCTGGAAGAATGTGAAAGGCTCGAACCAGGTTCCCGCCCCGCCCTGCTCAGTTTTATGCAGGATGCGTCGGCCAAATATCGCATCGCGTTTGACAGGCTGATCAGCAGCAACGTCGATAACCCTCTGAAATGGTTGGCGGCTCTATCACCGGCGGAACTTTTGCGCGCCGGGATCTGGCGTTCGCTCGACAGTGAACTCGGCCGCTTTTTCCAAAACCATCACATCCGCGAGGCGCTGGGCTCTTACGCAATGTACTTGGGCGGCTCTCCCTTCAATTTGCCCGGCATGTTTTCGATCTTGCCTTATGGCGAACTGGCCTACGGACTTTGGCTGCCGCGTGGCGGCGTCTACGGTCTGGTCGAGGGGATGGAAAAGTTGGCCCTTGAACTGGGCGTGGAGATTCAAACCGGTCAACGCGTGAAACGGATTGCCTCTAAAGATGGCCAGGTCACCGGAGTGGAGTTAGCCGAGGGACGCTTTCATCCTGCTTCGCTGGTCGTTTCAAATGTTGACTTGCCCACTACTCAAGCCAGTCTCCTGACTGGGATAAAAGCGCATGGTCGCGCGGGCAGTCCGCGTATGACACCAGGCGTAATTACTTTCTACTGGGGCATTCGCGGTGAGGTAGAAAACCTTGGGCATCACACGA
The DNA here is from genome assembly GCA_036726305.1 of Pyrinomonadaceae bacterium. Lineage (GTDB taxonomy): Bacteria > Acidobacteriota > Blastocatellia > Pyrinomonadales > Pyrinomonadaceae > JAOAPY01. The sequence goes on from DAIMCP010000012.1 coordinate 30,952, forward strand.
TTTTTTTACCAGACGACTATCGCGCGGCCTTTACGGACCTGTTCACTAACAAACGAATCTCTGTAGATCCGCCTTTTTACGTGAGTGTTCCATCGGCTACCGACACCTCCCTGGCACCCCCAGGAGATAGCGTCGTTTTTGTGTTGGTGCCGACGCCGCTGTTGAGCGAAATGCCGGAGGCTGATTGGCAGTTGGAGGCCCGCAAGGTACGAGAAAAAGTACTCAACCGGCTGTCGCGACACGGTATCGAAATCGACCCGCGGAAAATTGTGGTTGAAGAAGTGCTGACCCCGGTCGACTGGCGCGACCGTTTTGGACTTTATGATGGATCGGCTTTTGGGGCGGCGCACACGCTGTTTCAGATCGGTCCATTTCGCACTCGCAACTACTCTCGCGAGATGCGGGGTCTCTATTACGTGGGCGCCAGCACCACACCGGGAACCGGAATGCCGATGGTGGTTTTGGGCGGCAAACGAACGGCGGAGAGGATCCTTAGTCATGCACGTTGAGAGGTATGGCGCGGGAGCGGAAGTCTACCTCGCCCTGCACGGGTGGGGCGGGGACCATCGCACCTTTGCCCCGATCGCCGCGCAAGTCCCTTCGTCTGCCTCGCTGTACAGTGCTGATCTTCCCGGTTGTGGCGGATCGCCGGCACCGAGAGATTGGGAACCCTCCTCGATTGTTGACGAGATCAGCTCGGCCATTGAGACAATTGGCGCTGAACGCCTTACTCTGATCGGCAATTGCAGCGGCGCTAATCTGGCGCTCCTGACAGCAACGAAACTTGGTTCAAGCATTGCGAGACTAGTACTAGTAGACGTTTTCGCTTTCATGCCGCGCTACTTTCGACTCTTTACGAACCAAAGCTATGGCCGCTATGCGTACTATTCGGCTTTCGCCAATCCAGTCGGCCGCTGGTTAGGGAACCAGTCGCTGCGCGGGCATCGCACTACTGAAACAGACCTGACCAGCTCGTTCGTGGCAATCGATCACAAGGCCACTTATCGCTACCTGCAGATGCTGGCTAAGATCGATGGTCTCGAACAGTTTCGCGATCTGCAGATGCCAATTGATATTGCCTACGGCGAGCGAACCTTTGGCGCGGTCAAAAGGTCGGTAGCTCATTGGCTGGGGCTATGGCCACAGGCCCGCGCAGTAGAGTTGAAAGGCGCAGGCCACTTGCCTTTCGTGGAGGCTACGGAGCAACTGTGCCGGCTCATCTTCGAAGAAAAGGAGAACTTGTGACCCCGGAACTGGCAAACTTCATTTGCGATCACCAGGAGGAGGTAGAGACTGCCTTGCGCAGGCACCTGCCCATCAGCAGCAAGCCGGGCACCGCACGCTTTAACCAGGCCTTACATTACGCCGTCTTTCCCGGTGGCAAGCGGCTGCGGCCAATCATCGCGCTGCTGGCCGCCCGCCTGGCAGGAGTCGGCCAAAAGGCGATGCCCAGCGCCTGTGCGATTGAGTTTCTGCATTCAAGCTCCTTGATTCTCGACGATCTGCCGGGAATGGACGACGCCGACATGCGGCGCAACAAAAGGGCGCTGCACCTGGTTTTTGGCGAAGGCCTGGCCGTACTAGCCGCGGTCGCGTTGCTCAACCAATCGTATGCCTTGCTGGTGTCAGGCGCGCGCGAGATGGATGGCGAAAGCCGTTTGGCAGATCTGCTGGAAGAGGTGGCCAACTGCATTGGCGCCAACGGAATGATAGGCGGGCAGGTGATAGATTTGGAGTCCAACGCCACCGTGATGGATCGCGAACTGCTGGTCCATCGCGATGCCAAGACAATCGCGCTGATGCGCCTGATGATGACCTGTAGCGCGCTGACTGCGGGGGCCAGCGGTGACGATCTGGCAGCGCTCGCCGGATTTGGGGAACTTATGGGAGAGGCCTACCAGATTTGCGATGATTTGCTTGACGTGTTGGCAGAGAGTTCACAGACCGGAAAGACTCCGGGACAGGATTCGCGTCACTGGCGTCCTTCAGCAATTATGGAGCTCGGCCATCATGCGGCGTATGGCCTGGCGCTCGCCCAGCTTGAAAAAGGAAAAGTTCTGCTGGCCACTCGCTTTGGCAACGTTGCAGAGGTCCGGCTGCTCTGCGAGATTGCAGATCTAATAACCAGTAAAGTTCCGGGACTGAGCCGATTTTCTGAATCGCCGGTCGCATTGTCTATGGGGTCGAGTTGATGCGCCGGAATGGGCGCGCTTGATCCGCGATCCGCAGGCGCCCACTCTATGATCTTCGCTTTCCTGCTTTTGATGCTCGAGTTGCTGTTGCTGGGGGTTGTGCTGTGGAACGTCCTTGCCTGGCCTACGGTCACTGCTGCAGCCACTCGAGAGGGAGAGATTTCCATTCTGATTCCGGCGCGCAACGAAGAACGGAATCTAGCCGACTGTCTCTCCTCCCTGAGCACGCAGGGCGCGGTCGTCAAAGAAATTCTCATTTACGATGACCACTCGACCGATCTGACGTTGAACATTATTGAGCAGCACGGTCAGCGCGACCCGCGGATCCGTCTTGTTGCCCCAGTTGCATTGCCCACCGGTTGGGGTGGAAAAAACTTTGCCTGCGCCCAACTCGCCAATGCCGCAGGTTGTGAATGGCTCCTGTTTCTCGATGCCGATGCGCGTCTCTCGGAACACTCAGCGATCAAAATCCTGAACGAAGCTTGCCGGCGTGAGCTAACCTTACTTTCCTGCTGGCCCGGATTGGAGCTAAATAGTTTCTGGGAGCAGACTTTGCTGCCCATGTTGAACTTCCTGGTCTTCACACTCTATCCCGCGCCCCTTTCGATACGACGTAACGATCCTTCTCTGGGCCTGGCGCATGGCGCCTGCCTTTTGGTCCGCCGTGATAAATATTTCACGTCCGGAGGCCATGCGGCGGTGCGCGACGCTATCACGGAAGACATTCGCCTGGCCCAACTGTGGCGTGAGTGTGGCGAGCGAGGCCTGTGTCTGGACGGCACTGGCACCGTAACCGTGCGCATGTATCGCTCGCTTTCGGAAATATGGAGCGGCTTTCAGAAGAATTTCTTCCCGGGATTTCGTTCGTCAGTGACTTTCTGGACCTTTGTGGCGATGCACTTTGCCTTGTTCCTGCTGCCATTTGTCCTGCTTCCGCTTGTTATTTTTCGCGGCAGCCTGGCGACGTGGACACTGCTGGCCGGCGTTTTTTGCGTTTTGCTGATGCGGCTGCTGCTGGCTTTAAGATTCAAGCAGCCGCTTTGGCCTATTCTGCTGCACCCTCTCGCGGAGGCCTTTCTGATTTTGTTGGCGTTATCTTCATGGTGGCGCTGCCGCGGCGGCAAGGGTGTGGAATGGAAAGGGCGCAGCTATCATCCCCGCGCGCAAGCATAGCGGCGTCTCAAAAATGCAAAAAAGAAAAGCAGTGATCATCGGCGGCGGTTTGGGTGGATTGGCAACCGCTCTGCGCCTGGCCGCTAAAGAGTGGGATGTTACTGTCTGTGAACAGGGCGCTACGCTCGGCGGCAAGATGAATCGCTGGGAGAAAGATGGATTTCGCTTTGATACCGGCCCTTCGCTTATCACCATGAAGTGGGTGTTCGCAGATCTCTTCCGCGCCGTCGGCAACAGCATCGATGATCATCTGCAGTTTGTGCAGATGCAACCGCTGGCCGCATATGTTTATGACGATGGGACGCGCTTCACCTATTCTTCATCTCTGCCTGAGTGGCTGAAGACGATTGAACAACTTGAGCGGCGCGACGTGGACGGGTTTCTGGGATTCATGCGGCTGGGAGCGCGTCTGTTCGAGCTCTCGCAGGAAACGTTTCTGCGCCGCGCGCCGCAGGCGCCACCTGATTGGCGATCGATAATGGCGCTGCGCCACCTGCCATTGCGTTACGGCTGGGGCAATTATCACAAGACGGTCGCCGCCCACTTTCGCAGCCCGCATCTGCGACAGTTATTCGATCGCTATCCCACTTACGTTGGGTCCTCGCCGTATTGTTCACCCGCCACACTTGCGGTCATTCCCTACATTGAATACGCGTTTGGCGGTTGGCACATCAATGGCGGTCTTTACCGAATGGTTGAGGCTCTGACGACGCTCGCGGAGCAGTTGCAGATTACGCTGCACACCGAGGCACGGGTCGCTCGCATCCGGCACGAGGCAAACACCGTCAAGGGCGTAGTGCTGGCTGACGGTCAGGAACTCGACGCGGATGTTGTGGTGATGAACGGCGACGCCTCTTTGACCCGGACGATGCTGGACCAAGAACCCAGGCCAATGAACGCGCTGGATCGTTCCCTCTCAGGACTGGTGTTTCTTGTGGGCGTGAAGCGCAATCTTCCTGAGATCGCGCAGCACTCGGTCTTTTTCACCGCGGATTACCAAAGAGAGTTCTCCCAATTATTTGACGATCGCAGTTTTCCCGATGACCCTACGGTCTACGTCAGCGCCCCGAGTCGCAGCGATCGTTCGCTGGTGCCGGGTGACGGCGAAACACTCTTTATCATGGCGAATGCTCCTGCCAACGATGGCGACTTGTGGTCCGATGCGGACATTGCACGAGCTCGCGAACGGGTCTTTGCGCGGCTACACAAAGGTGGCTTTCCTCAGCTCGGCGAAGCGGTCGTTCAGGATGTCTGGACGCCACGCCGGATTGGACAACGCTATTTGATGCCCGGTGGCGCGATCTATGGATTGAACTCGCACGGCTGGCGTCATGCATTTCTGCGCCCGCCAAACAAGGACCGCCGCCTGGGTGGCTTATATCAGGTGGGTGGCAGCAGTCACCCGGGAGGTGGGACTCCGACGGTGCTAATCTCCGCAAAGATCACTTGTGAACTAATCGAGAAGTATTCTTAGTTTCCAGAATCTTGGACTGGTGGAACTGTGAATTCTGGTCGACTGTAGTCCCGGAGAGGCCTAATTTGTTCAAAGCAGGATGACATAGAACTTAAAGGCTCCGGGGGAACACAACGTCCGTTCATTTGGGGCACACTCGCTCCCTGGGAGTCAGGGGACTCTTTGTCTGGCAGCATGGTTTATAAACACTTCACCGTCCTGCGGCTACGGCAGGTAGTGCTGGCAATTTCTCTGGCAGTCTATTCAGTCCTCTGGCTCGGCGGAGTGGGCCAACATCTGTTCACTGGTCTCGCCAGAAAAGAGAACGATTGGATTGCGTCTTTGTTTCTCTTGCTTGCCGGCCTCATTGTGTTGTTGGGCGCCCGGCGGGCTCGTGAGCAAGTCACTCTGCTCGCAGTAGCGGCGTTGGGATTTGTTATCGAGGTAATCGGGATCCGGACCGGTCTGCCATTTGGCGCCTACAGTTACACCACCGTACTGCAGCCGCAACTCTTTGGCGTGCCCATCGTGATGACCTTTGCGTGGATGGTTTTAGTCGCCGGCATCAAACAGACACTACAAGGATTCGGCCTGGCGCGCTGGCTCGAAACGTTACTCGGTGCGCTTTGGATGACGGCCATCGATCTGGTTATCGATCCTCTAGCGGCGAATCTTTTCGGCTATTGGCATTGGCGCATGGCGGGGAATTACTACGGGATACCTGTGAGTAACTTCGTGGGCTGGTTTCTTTCGAGCCTGCTGGTCTTTGCCTTACTTGCGGTCAGGTGGAAACCAAACGATTGGAGCCGCAGGACCGGCTTTAGTATCGTGATGTTCTTTACCCTGATTGCCTTCGCCCACCAAATCTGGGTGGTCGGCTTGATTGGCTTGGTGCTGTGCGTTCTGCAAATTCTTCTTGCCAGAAGTTCAGCGAGAGGAGATTAAGACGGGCCCGCTGGTGGACACTCAGCTTATCTTTTCCAACTGTATTGATTTCTCCCGAAAAACTCCATCATGCCCTCGTATCGGACCTCTTTCTTAATCGACAAACTGTTCGCGTTGAGTAAATAGGTAAAGTGAAACAGAGCGCTCCTATTATCGTCCGGTCCGCTTTTCTCGGTTACAATTCTAAGCGTGTTTCCGGCAAGCTTTGCCTTTTCGACCACAGTCTCACCATTAATGGTTCTTCCGTCTTTGCTAATCGTCACCGTTTCTCTGCTGTTTGCCTTCGGTTCGTCCGGGTATTGATACTCGAAGACCCACGTCAGCTTGTCTCCGGCTAACTGCGTGACAGTCAGGTTTGAGGGAATAGTGACCATCTTGCTTGTGCGGTAGTCCAGGTAACTCAGACTCCCTGCCACTGTGCGCCCATCAGAAGCAGCAAATCTCTCGGTTTCACTCTGGAAGTGTCCGCAAAAACAAAGCGCAATTGATTTCGCACTGCGTTCATTTCGGGATCCCGGCCGCGGGCAATATCGGTTAACGTAGGCGTCACGAGGATATCGGGTTGCAACCCGGCATCCGGCTGGTCACCTTCAGGGAATTGGCCGATCAGCGGCAAGTCGAGTTCAACGCCCGAGTGAGGAAGGCGCAAAAAGAAAAACGCCCCGCCGTTGATGCCCCGCTGATTGCCACCCGTCGGCTGGCCAACCAGCGTTCCCAGACGGTTTTGCCTAACTGTCTGCGCAAACTCAAACGTGGCCGAGTTATTCGTGGCGCCGATTAGAACCCACGTGCGGCCTGTAAACGTGGGTGGCGCCGGTTTAATTACGCTTCCGAGTTCGTCGTCAGCATCGCGCTTCAGGCGGTAGAAGTCGCCGGTCGATTCGATCGCAGCCGGACCCCAGTCCCTAAAAGACTGATCCCACGTGTCGAGATAGGGATTCAGCTCGGCGGGTGCCTTGCGATAGCGCACCCGGCGCGTGACGGCTTGGCGCGGCACCTCTCGCGTAATGAGATGGCTGACAATCTCGTCGCCAACATCCAGGCCACCCTCGTTGCCCCGGACGTCGAGCACGAGATCGGTGGCGCCACTCTTGACCAGCGTAGCGAACGACTCGGTGAGAAACGCCTTCCAGTTCCACTTCGTATTGTAGAACGCCCAGGTTGGCATGCGCAGATAGGCCATGCGGTTATCGAGCAGGCGAAACTCAAAGAACGGTCCTTCGCTGCCCTGAATGGCGTCGGCGTCCTTCATGGCCGAAAGACGCTCTTCGTAGGTCAACGGCTGAACCTTAATCTCGCTCGGAGGGTTCCCTTCTGCCAGAAACTCTTCTCAAAGGAATCTCGTCAAATTCTACCTTAAATTCGCTTATTACGGTCATTAAAAATAAATTGCAGATTGTTCTTGACAGTTTACCGGACATGTATTATCTTGAATTCGCTCAAACCGCTCATAAACAGCAGAGGCGCTGCGGACACCTAATTCAAGCGGTCTTTGACGCGGAACAATAAACCGGCTTCTGAAAGGAGCCAACAACCCACGGAGGAATAGATAACATGAAATCAAACCATTCAACACGTAACCGCATTGTCAATTCAGCGCTGGCGCTGGCACTGCTTTTGGCGGTGTCGACCACTCCATTCACAGTCTCGGCCAACAGCAAGCCAGTCCCTATGACAGAAACCGGGCATAAGGCTGATATTGTCGAAACGGCAGTTGCCGCCGGAAGCTTTACGACGCTGGCAGCGGCCCTGGAAGCCGCCGGCCTTGTCGACGCCTTAAAGGGCGATGGCCCCTTCACTGTGTTTGCTCCTACTGATGCCGCTTTCGCCAAGCTTCCAGCCGGTACGGTCGCTTCCTTACTCAAGCCTGAGAACAAGGAAAAGCTGAAGGCAATCCTGCTTTATCACGTAGTATCCGGCAAGGTCGCCGCCGCTGACGTAATGAAACTCGACGGTCAGTCAGTCAAAACCCTGCAGGGCGGGATGGTCAAGATAGGCACCAAGCACGGTGTGCGTGTGGACAACGCCAGCGTCACCCAAGCCGACATCTACGCTTCGAACGGTATCATCCACGTCATCGATACTGTGTTAATCCCCAAAATGTAATGGAATTGGACCAGCCAGTTGCTCTCGGGCAACTGGTTGGCGGCATTGATAAGTACCCTAAAGGAGAACCATGGAAAAGAAGATGGACATTGTTGAAACGGCGATCTCGGCGGGAAACTTTTCGGAGCTCGCAAAGGCACTTACAGCAGCCGGGCTTGTGGAGACATTAAAAGGGGACGGCCCCTTCACAGTCTTTGCTCCGACAGATGAAGCGTTTGCGAAACTGCCGCAGGAGTTGATTGGCGATCTGCTCAAACCAGAGAACAAGGACAAGTTGACGGCAGTACTCACCTTTCACGTCGTGTCGGGCAAAGTAATGGCAAATCAGGTGGTGAACATGACTGAGGCGACCACGATTCAGGGCCAACGGTTAAAAATTGACGCGAAAGACGGTGTGAAGATCAACGACGCGACGGTAATCGTCACTGATATCGAAGCGAGCAACGGCGTCATTCACGTCATCGACTCCGTTTTGTTGCCCGCCACGGCAGCAGCCGCATAGGCAAGAAGTTATCAAGGGGGTGGGGGGCGAAGGGGGGCCGCGACGACTTGGGCAAGGAGTGTCGCGGCCCTCACTCTAACAGCAGTTACCAGCAAAAGTGAGGCGTAAGATGTTTAGAAAATCTGATGTACTTATTCTCGGCGCCGGGTTTATCTCCTTTCTGTTTTCGATCTCTCTTTGGTTTGGTGTATTCGGTCCCGCCAACAGAGACGCGGCGCTCTTTGTCGGCCTATGGGTTCCCTCAATACTGGCGGCGGGCATGTACTTCAAAACCCGGTTGGGAGCCAGCTAACATGTCAAATTGGGTCATACTCGGAGTCGGTATGTTTGTCAGCTTGTTGATGGTGGTGGGACTTTTGTTCACCGTCCTTGAGTTTAGGGATATTGACCACCATCCCGAGAATCACGAACCGCGAGCCTTTCGCCAGAGGTCAAGCTCTGAACGAACGACAAACTCAGGAGAGATAACAGGACGGGGTCTTCCATGGCACGCAAGATCCTGATCTATGGCGGGTCTGGTGGAATCGGTTCGGCCACGGCGCGCTTCCTTCGTACGCAGGGTGAAGAGCTCCACCTGGTGGGACGCAACCAGGAGAGGTTAAGCGCGATTGCGAAGGAGCTGGGGGCGACCTATACAATTGGCGATGTCAGCGACCCTGGCCTTTTTGCTCGCACGGCGGAAGAATCCGGAGATTCATTGGCTGGTCTGGTATATGCAGTCGGTACCATTAACATTCGTAGTCTTGGCCGCCTTACGGATAGCGATTTTCTGGAAGACTTTCGCGTGAATGCACTGGGTGCGGCACTTGCCGTTCAGGCTGCTCTACCGGCGCTCAAAAGGAGCCCCGCTCGATCCTCGGTGGTTTTGTTTTCCAGCGTCGCCGCCCTACAGGGTTTTACGTTTCATGCCTCGATGGGCATGGCTAAAGGGGCTGTAACTGGCTTGATGATGTCACTGGCAGCCGAACTTGCTCCGAGCATTCGCGTCAACGCCATTGCCCCCTCTCTGACTCGGACCCCACTTGTCGACAAGATACTCGCAAAGGAGAAGATGGCCGCTGCCCTCGCGGTATGGCATCCCCTGGAACGATTGGGCACGCCCGAGGATATCGCGTCGCTGGCGGCCTTTTTGCTTTCTCCAGCAGCAGACTGGATCACGGGCCAGACAATTGGGGTTGACGGCGGTCGCTCAACGCTTCGAATCCGCGGCTAAAAGAACCTGCTCACCCCTTCAAATCGGGCCTCAAGCCCTCGTTCAGTGTCAGTGCGAAGAACCTCCGGGGACACTTTGCCGCCAACTTTTTGACTAAACTGAACAATTTATTGCTTTATCAACAAGTACCGTGTATATTTAAACCGGTTTTACCGCCGAGCCTTCACCAGGCTCAATAGAATCGCTTCTTAGCAGCTGCCTGGGACAAACCACCAGGTTTTCAATCCCCTCAGTTGACGGTGATTCTCGCGAATCGAAAGGCTTTCCCGTTCATCCCAAGAGGTCCAGGCTCCGAGATTTTTTCCCATGTCCCTTACCTCTGTTAACTCCAACAAGCCGGAAGGCCGAAGCTGGACATGGCCCATTTTACCGGTTGCGGTTTACCTGCTCGCCTGGATGGGCTGGATATTAACAGCCGATATGAGCGATAGCAGCAGGCAGTTAATTGTGGGGTTTGCGTTACTTCCCATTCGCGCACTCACAGTGTGGTTCGCATGGCGGGTTGCAAACCATCCGGCGTACGACCGCAGGTCGCGGCAGGCTTGGAAGCTACTCGCGCTAGCATTTCTCGCGCTTTTGCTAAGCGACTCCCTACGTCTCTTCATGGGAGTTCAGACATCCTTCACCGCATTTGCGTCTAGTTGCCTTTCGCTCGCTTTCTACCTGGCGCTGCTTTGTGGTCTCCTTAGTTTTCCAGCAGTAATGCGCTCCAGCGATGAACGAGAGAGATTCTGGCTTGATCTTGGCATGGTGATGATTAGTGGGTGCATTGCTATCTGGTACTTTTTGATCCGTCCCGCGCCCATCGAACTGGCCAATGGCTTACTGACGACAACTGCATCGCTGATCAAACCCACCGGTGACCTCGCTATCCTGTTTGGCACGGCCACCGTCCTGTTGACGACTCCTAAACAAAAGCACCGACGACCATTCGGTTTGATGGTTCTGGGTCTAATCCTGTTTTTTGCGGCCGACCTGAGTCATGGATATATCAGCCTCTATGGAGCGCAAAGCGCCATCGCGGTAGATCTGCTGAAAATCGCCTCCGCTTGTTTGTTATTCTTGAGTTGTCAGCAGACGCTCTGGACTGGGTCAATCGGACCAGGTGAGACTGTCCAAACAGACTCCCATGCCCCTGATTTCCGTCTCCTGCCGTATCTCTCAATAGTGTTCGTCTATGGTCTCCTGGTTTTTTCCCTGTATCGAGAATGGGTCAATCCGCTTGGTGGTTTGATTGTGGGGAGTGTAGCGCTGACCGGCATGGTCATCGCCCGCCAGCTTAGCTCCGTTCGCTCAAATGAGCGGGCCCAGAAGGCCATCACGGAAAAGGAAACCAGGTTCAAGTCGCTTGTGCAACGCTCATCAGACGTGATCACTATTCTCAACAGCGATTTGACGATTCAATTCAGCAGCCCCTCGGTAAGTCACGTCTTCGGGTACACGCCAGAGGAGTTGGCCGGTAGAGTATTGACCGACCTGACGCACCCGGAAGACCGAACCCGGGCCATTGCCTTTTTTACGGATCTGCTCAAACAACCGAGCCTGGCAGTCAAGATCGAATGGCGCCTGCTTCATGCCGATAACACCTGGCGCTATGTTGAAAATACCTGCACTAATCTGATGTCCGAGCCTGCCATCGCAGGTCTGGTGCTTAATTCACTGGACATCACCGGGCGGAAAGAGGCTGAGGACAAACTGGAGCATGACGCTTGCCACGATTCACTAACCGGCCTGCCCAATCGAGCGCTGTTCACTGAATACCTAAAGACCGCAATCAGCCGCTCGAAGCGGTCAAAGGGCCATCTCTTTGCCGTGCTGTTTTGTGATCTGGACCGCTTTAAGAACATCAACGACAGCCTTGGCCATACAATCGGTGACGAGCTTCTCATCAGTATTGGCACGCGCCTGGAGCAAGCCATCAGAGAAAATATCGATATCGTCGCACGGCTCGGGGGCGATGAATTTGCCATTCTCCTCGATGGCATGGCGGACGCAAATGTCGCTATTCACATTGCCCGAAGGATCCAGGACAGCTTGCGAGCTGCCGTCAACGTGGACGGCCACGAAATATTCTCGACCACCAGCATTGGGATCGCGCTCTCAACCTCCGGCTACACCAATCCGGAAGACATCCTGCGCGATGCCGATACAGCTATGTACCGGGCAAAGGCGCGTGGCCGCGCCTGCTATGAGGTGTTCGACAAGTTCATGCATGCACGGGCGGTGGCGCTGCTGCAATTGGAAACTGACCTGCGCCGTGCTGTGGAGCGCAATGAATTTGAAGTTTATTACCAGCCCATCGTCTCTCTCAGAGATGACACCAGAATCACCGGGTTAGAAGCCCTCGTTCGCTGGCACCATCCGGAGCGCGGGTTGGTAAAGCCGCAGGACTTCATTTCGGTGGCCGAGGACACTGGCCAGATAATCTATCTGGGCAAGTGGGTGCTTGAACAGGCCTGCCGGCAGATGAAACGTTGGCAGGACCAATACCCTCGCTATCGCGACCTGACCCTCAGTGTGAACCTCTCCGGAAAACAGTTTCTGCAGTCGAATCTGGTCGAACAAATCCGTGAAGTGCTGGAGAGCACCGGTTTTAACCCGAAGAATCTGCAGTTGGAGATCACCGAGAGTGTAGTGATTGACAATACCGAAATCGTAACTGACACACTGATGCAACTCCACGACTTGGGCATTCAACTCAGCATGGATGATTTTGGCACCGGCTACTCATCACTTTCCTACCTGCATAACTTTCCCATCGACGTATTAAAAATCGATCGCTCGTTTATCTCCAAGCAGGGGGGAAACTCAAAAAGCCAGATCGTCAGCACTATCATCACTCTCGCGCGTAACATGGGTTTGAAAGTCGTAGCTGAAGGGGTCGAAACTGAGGAGCAATTGGATCACCTCAAAGATCTCGACTGTGCTTACGGACAGGGTTTCCTGTTCTCGTATCCGATCACGGCCGAGGCTACCGAAGAGTTAATGCGCCAAACTAAAGTGGCTCCGGTACGCGATCAGGCTGAAACGGCCGCGTGAGAACCCGGCAGAGGCCCTTCTTAAATATTGTTGGCTGGCAATTGAGTAGTAAAGAGGCGAATGTAGACAGCGCGTCCGAACGTTCGGCTAACATCTAGCCGTGCGTACTCTCCCAATATTTTTCATGAATTCGTTTGGCCCAGGTCCAAAAACGCCCGTGGCGAACGCTGGCTGGCGTGTCCAGCCACATATCTTTGTGGAAATAGATACTCTCTCCTCCAGCTTCATCAATTACCCCCAGCAGCTCGTGATTGTAATGTGACACTGCCTCGTGTCCCTCGATTTCCGCCGCGAGATTGACGGCGGCAACCTCAGCTTGCGTCACTGCCATGTGACCCATCTTCGGACCGTCAAAGTTCACACCATCGCCGACTGCATACATGCGATCCGTGCCGCTCACTCTCATCGTCCAATCCACGTTCAGGTAACCACCTTCGTCCGTAATTCCCAGTCTTGAGACTGCGCTGGAGCCTCGAAACGGCGGCAGCGCCATGAGGAGATCAAAATTGAGCACTTGGCCGGCAGCGCTGGAAATACTACTGGATCCGATCTCGGCAATTTTAAAATTGGGCAGGAACTCAATCTCCTCTCTCTGCATTGCGTCGGCAAGGGTTGCGGCAATCTTTTCATCGTTGAATTCCGCTGCACTCGTCTCGGGGCTGACGATCGTTATTCTGGCCGCCTGGCGAGCGCCGTTATCGGCCAACCACTTCGACAAAGCAAAGGCAGTTTCATACACGGGCACGGGAAGTCGCGCACCAGGACATTGGCCAATCACTGCATGCCCTGCGTTAAACCCCTGAAGCGCTTTTCCAAACTTCAGGGCTCCTTCAAGGTTCAATAGATGGTGCGCGTGCTCGAAGAAGCCTGGTATGTGTTCAGTAGCAAGCCGGCGGCCCAGCGCAATAATCAGATAGTCATAGTAAATGCGGCCTTCGACTTCTCCGTGTGCGAGAATCACCTGGCGCTCGTTGGGTTCAACATAAGCAACTTCGGCCTCAATGAACGAAACGCGGCGATTGATCATTGAGCGGCGGAGATCGAATGAAACGTCTTCGGGTTGGCACTTACCAAACGCCAGCCGAACCAGCGCCGGATAGAAGACAAAACGACTGTTGCGTGAGACGAGCGTAATCTGATGCTCTTCTCCCAATTGTTTAACCAGCGATTCGGCTGCTACCACGCCGCCAAAGCCGCCGCCAAGTATGAGTATTCTGGCCATCTCTTAGACCTTGAGCTGCGGCTGCAACGCTGCGGCGCCGCGAACCACTTCGACTGAGCATTTTGCATGTGAGACTACAGCGTGAGAAACGGAGCCCAGTAATAAACGTTCCCAGACGGGATAGCCATGCGAACCAACCACAATCAGGTCCGGCTTCCAGTTCTCCGCCTCACTCAGGATGACACGCTTCGGAGAACCTGGAATAGACTTGCCTTGCACCTGCGCAGCCTCACCGAGTGCAGACTTCAATTTCTCAACTGCCACTTCCACAACCGCCATCGCATGTTCCCTGGTGACGCGGTCAAGCTGATCATAGTACTCGGACGGTAGTGACCAGACCTCAGGCGTCATCGCCAGCGGCAATTCGAAGGCATGTACTACCAGTATCTCTGAGCCCTTGGGCCAGGGACGCCGGGCTACTTCGGCCAGGGCTGCGTCACTGTAGGGTGAACCATCCACGCCTACCAGAATTTTCATGGTGTTCTCCTTAATTAAGTCGCACGCATTCAATGCTTTTTCAGATCACTTGAGTTTCCCATCGTGCAACCTCCGTGCCCAAGGCCCAGTCCAAAAAGCGGCCTTAATCTGTCCTCAGGGCACATAAGCCTCTGAATTTGCGAAATTTTGCCCCGCAGGTGCGCGTTAGTCCGTTTCACAAGAGGAGAGTGCGCATCAGCCGGCGTTTTACGACCTCCACCAGCATCAGGTAGGTAGTGGTCGCGGCTGCGATGAAGAGCAGAAATCCCGCCGGTACGGGGGTGAATCCGATCAGTGCCCCCAGCCTCGTGAAGGGCAGAAGAAAGCCGCACAGCACCACGGCAATGGTGGTCACAGTGAGGGCGAGGCTTGGCCTGCTGCGCAAAGGATTGCGAGCGGTGCGAATCACAAAAATCACAAGGGTCTGGGTTGCCAGCGATTCGACAAACCACCCGCTGTGGAACAGTTGTTCCGAAGCGTGAAATATCTTCAGCAACACCAGAAACGTCAGAAAGTCGTAAATCGAACTGATTGGTCCGATGTAAATCATGAAGTCCCGGATCATCTTCACGTTCCAGCGCTGTGGTTTTTGTATGAAGGTCTGGTCAACCCGGTCGCTGGGGATCGTTACCTGGGCCAGATCGTAGAGAAAGTTATTGAGCAGAATCTGGGTTGGCAGCATCGGGAGAAACGGCAGAAACATCGCTGCAGCTGCCATGCTGAACATGTTGCCGAAGTTGGAGCTCGTCCCCATCAACAGATATTTCATCACGTTGCCAAACGCCTTGCGGCCTTCAATAATCCCGGCGTGGAGAACGATCAGGCTGCGTTCCAACAGGATAAAATCCGCGGCGTCTTTGGCGACATCAACAGCGGTTGAAACCGAAATGCCGACATCAGCGGCGTGCAGAGAGGGTGCGTCGTTGATGCCGTCACCCAAATACCCGACCACGTGACTGCGGTGCTTGAGCGCCAGAATTATTCTGTTCTTCTGCGCCGGTGAGACGCGCGCAAAGATGGAAGTTTGCTCGACCACATGCGCCAGTGCCGGGTCGCTCATCTTTTCCAGATCCGCACCGAGAATGATGCGTCCGACATCAATCCCCACCTGCGCGCAGATGTGTTGCGTCACCAATTCGTTATCGCCGGTCAGGATTTTGACCTGGACGCCGTCTCGCCGCAGAGCCTGCAATGCAAGTCTGGCACTTTCGAGCGGAGGGTCCGAGAATGCCAGGAATCCGGCGAGTACGAGTTCCCTTTCATCATGCGCCTGATAAACGCTCTTCAGAAGCACCTTCGAGCAGGCGACCGCCAGAGAGCGGAATCCCTGCGCGGAAAAGTCGCGGTAGATGGCTTCACAACGTGCCCTGGACTCCGTGTCGAACGGACGAACTTCTCCGTGCAGTTCGTAGCCAGCACATACTGCCAGGACACTCTCCGGAGCGCCCTTTGTAATCAGCATTCTCTCGCCTTCGTGCTCAACGACGACAGATACGCGACGCCTCTCAAAGTCGAACGGCACTTCATCGATCTTCTCATAACCCTGAATGTCCGGGTGATCGTGATGCAGAACTGCGCTATCAAGCGGATCGCTGCGGCGGCGCCCTTTGATAGCTTCATCAAGGGGATTACTGACGCCGGTTTCATGAAGGCTATTCAGGAACGCCAGCAGAAACACTCGCTCCGAAGATTGGCCAAGCGGATCCACGTGCCGGTCGAGTGCCATCTCGCCGCTGGTGAGGGTGCCGGTCTTATCGCTGCACAGAACATCGATGCTGCCGAAGTTTTGCATCGCTTCAAGATGCTTGACGATGACTTTCTTTTTCGCCATGTGCACGGCACCCTGACTGAGAGTGACGGTCGTGATCATCGGCAGAAATTCCGGCGTCAGGCCCACCGCCAAGGCGACGGCGAACAGCAATGACTCCATAAGCGGGTGATGTAAAACCGCACTGACAAGCAAAACAAAAAGTACCAGCAGAATGGTTGTCTTCATGATCAGGAAACCAAACTGTTTCGTGCCTCTTTCGAACTCAGTCTCGGGTGGTTTGAGAGCGAGACGCATGGCGATATCGCCAAAGGTTGTATTTTCCCCGGTGGAAGTTACTTCTGCGGTTGCATTTCCGCTGACCACGGAGGTGCCAAGAAATACTTTGTGATCCTCGTCTCGCTTTGGCTCTTGCTGTAATTCGGAACCAGCCGCGGTTTTTTCAACGGGCAGCGACTCTCCCGTAAGCGCAGCTTGTTGTACGTGTAAATCGCGAGCCTGAAGTAAATCGGCATCAGCGGGAACCAGGTCACCTGCCGTGAGCCTTACGACATCGCCCGGAACAATTTCTCGTCTGGCAAGTTCGCACCAACTGCCGTCTCGCTTAACCGTCGCCGTGGGCGCGACTTCTTTGCGAATACGATCAACGGCACGCTGTGAACGGTAGGTCTGGATGAAGTTCAGCGCCACGCTCAGCAACACCATCACGATGATGATGGACGCACTAATAACTTCACCCACGACGGCGGATACGGCGCTGGCTATGAGCAGGATAATGGCGAGCGGATTTGTAAAGAGTGAAAACAGTTGAAGAAGCGGGGCGGTGCGCCTGATGCTCACCGGTTCATTGGGACCAAATGCACGGAGACGTAGCTGCGCTTCGCGAGATGTTAGGCCAGGGGGTGAAATGCCGGTGGCCGGTTCAAGCAGGGTATTGGCGACGGCTTCGTTGCCTGCCGGGTTTGGCAAAGCGGCATTGATCATGACTCATCGCCCTTCGTGGATGCTCGAGCGAAACGTTCGAGCACGATAACAGGGCATTGCTCCAGCAAACGTACGCTGAAGCTCACGGAGTCGGTTAATCCTGTCCCGGTCGCCAGCAGCCGGCAATCACAACTCGGGTCTCTCGGAAGTCTCGATCTCAACCAAATACGTTGGTTCGTCGCCACGCGCGACGGCGAACCAATCTTTAATTTCCATTACCATTCGTTTTTCTTTTTCGTTTCCTAACGCGCACGATTTCTACCGAACAGTGAGACCGCGCAGCTACGGCCCCGGCCGTGCTGCCAAGCAGAAAACGCTCCAAACGGTTGCTCATTCCCGTCGCCCCAAGAAAAATACAATCGGCTCGCCACTCTTCCGCGAGTTGGACCAACGTGCGCTTCGGATCGCCTTCAATCACGTCGGCCCGGCTGCGCAGGCCGGCATCTCTGAGTTTCTTTGCTGCAGTCTTTACAAGCCGCAGGGCCGCTTGATGCTCCTGGTTGTTTATAGCAGCAACGGATCGCCTTAGTGGAGCAGCCAAACTTCCTACGTAGGTCAACTCCAAACGTTGTTCGACCAGCACCACACGCGCTTCACTCTTAGCCGGCCAATGGCGGGCGGCAACTTGTTCCAATGCGGCATCGGCATTCCGTGAACCATCGATACCAACCAGGAGCCTGACTGGGAAGTCGGGTTCGTCAAGTTTGCCTCGCGCAACGCGAACAGAGCAACGCGCTTCATTGAGCAGCCACTGAGAAATACTACCCAGGAAAAGTCGGCCCAGCGCCGAACGGCCATGTGAGCCAACTATGAGCAAGTCGGCTTTCCACTCTTCAGCTCTCGAATACAGTTCCCACGTGGGCGAGCCCCAGACCGCTTCGTGCCTGATCTTCCATTTGGGAAACAGCAGGCTAAAGCGCGTGGCCGCCTTTTCGGCCATCGCATTTGCATCGACAACGGCTTTGGACCCGGCCATGTAGCTGCGCTCCAATCCCAAATGACCCTTTGCGACGCTTGCCATCTGTACAATTTCAAGCGCGGAAGGTGGAGGCGGCGGTAACCAAACCTCGGCTATGGTCATGATCAATGCCTCGCCCCTGTCCGGCAGACCCGCATGAGTCAGATCGCCGAGCGCCGACTCGGCGCATTTAGAACCATCGTAAGCTATCAGTAGTTTCATAATCCCATACCTCGCAGGCAAAACAACGAGTCTTCGGTTGCTGGTTAGCTCTGGATGTCGCAAGCCTTATACCATCTGGGACTCTGGTTTTGACGCCCGCAAATGTGGAAAGCCTCGCCCCGAGTGAGCAATAGTCCGCAACCCGAAACAAAAGTACGCACGTATGCAAAGAGCGATCTGACCGCCTGAACCAAAGTGCATAGCTGATGGGTTGGCACGGTGCATGCCCGTTGAGTACCGATGACCTGCGTTAACCTAAAGGCGACGAGTGCAACGACGCACCTGCTCAGACCTGAGCCAGGTCTCACGAGCGCTGCCGCGCAGAAGTTACTGAAAGAGCACGGTCCAAACGCTGTGCCAGCAATTCCGCCAATCACCTTGTGGCGGCGATTCACTAATCAGTTTCGCAGCCCCTTGATTTACATCCTGCTTTTCGCACTGGCGGTTGATCTGGCTATCTGGCTCATAGAGGGTCGCCCAGGTTTGCCGATCGAGTCGTTCGCGATAGCTCTGATTCTCCTGCTCAACGCCGCACTCGGTGTCTACCAGGAGAGCAAAGCCCAAATCGCGCTGACACGTTTAAAGGCGCTGGCCGAACCATTAGCGTGGGTACTGCGCGATGAACGCCTGGTGCGTCTGCCGTCGGCAGACCTCGTGCCCACTGACGTGGTGCGCGTCGAAGCCGGTGACCGCATCAGCGCCGACGGAACTTTGCTGGAAGCTCAAGGGATCATGGTTGATGAGTCAATATTGACGGGGGAATCCCTGCCCGTAGAAAAGACCAGCGACGAGGGAGTCTTCAGCGGAACTCTGGTGACCCGCGGCAAAGGCTATCTGAAAGTTACCCGTACCGGGGCGGCGAGCGCCGCGGGGAGCCTGGCAGTAATGATTGGCACCATCGAAGCCGAGCCCACACCGCTGGAACGGAGACTGGCCGCCTTCGGCGCGCAGATGGCGCGCTGGATTTTGGTTTTGGCAACTGCAATCGCCCTCGGCGGAATTTTCGTTGAAGGATTCTCAAGGCTTGGGCATGTGCTGCTCTTTGCGGTGGCACTTGCAGTGGCTGCCGTGCCCGAAGGCTTACCAGCCGTTCTGACCTTGACACTCGCCCTGGGAGTTGAGCGCATGGCGAAAAGGAAGGCGGTTGTGCGCCGCCTCAGCGCCGTGGAGTCCCTGGGCTCGGTGACGGTCATCGCGACCGATAAGACAGGCACCCTCACTGAGAATCAAATGCATGTCAAAGCGCTCGACAGTCCCGATACGCTGCGTGCGCTGCGCGCGATGGTACTTGCGAACGAGGCTGAATATGGTACCGGAGCAGGTGATCCTCTGGAGTTGGCATTGCTTGACTATGTGCTGGCGCAAGATCCGGACCTCGCGGATCTGATGCGCACGCATAAGCGTCGCGGTGTTTTGCCTTTCGACAGCTCTTACAAATTCATGCGAGTCACGGTCGAAGAGGAGGGCCACCTGGTCAGCTACCTGAAGGGTGCCCCCGAAGTGCTGCTCAAGCGAAGCCGGATGTCCGCGGACCAGCGCCGAAGTTGGGAAGAAAAGGCCGAAGGATACGCGTTTGAAGGGTTTCGAGTGCTGGCTTTCGCATGGCGCGAGGGAGAGGCTGATGACGAACTCGCTTTCCTGGGACTGGCGCTACTTTGGGATCCCCCACGCGCCGAAGTGCCGGAAGCGATCAAAGAGGCGCAAGCGGCCGGCATTCGCGTCGTGATGGTCACGGGTGATCATCCAGCCACTGCGCTCGCCGTGGCAAATGAAGTCGGTATCTTGCCGGGTCGCGTGCTTACCGGGCTTGATCTGGAGACACTATCCACGGAGGAGTTGAGTCATGCGCTGAAGGAAGCGAACGTCTTCGCCCGCGTCACTCCCCGGGACAAACTACGATTAGTCGAAGCCCTCAAAGCAGGCGGTGAGATTGTGGCAGTAACCGGCGATGGTGTGAATGACGCGGCGGCCCTCAAGCGGTCAGACGTCGGTGTGGCCATGGGCCGGCGAGGCAGCGATTTAGCGCGCGAAGTGGCCGATCTCGTCCTGCTGGATGACAATTTCGCCACCATCGTCGCCGCCATCAGGGAAGGCCGCAACATCTACAATAACATCCAGAAATTTATTCGCTTCCTGTTCTCAACCAACTTGTCCGAGACGCTGATTGTAGTCATCGGCGTCATCGGATCGTTCGTCCTGGGCTTACATGATGAGACCGGCCGGTTACTATTACCCTTGACTGCTGCCCAACTGCTCTGGGTCAATGTCATTACGGATGGGCCTCCGGCGCTCGCCCTGGGCCTTGATCGGGATCGTGCTATGTTGCTCATGCCCCGTCACTCGCCTGGATCACCTGTGCTCGATAGAGCCTCGCTGAGCTTTATCATCACCACCGGCAGCTTTAAGGCTGGCATCGGCGGCGCTCTGCTCATTGGTTTGCCCTACTATGGTTACAGTCTTACAGTCACGCGCAGTCTCCTGTTCCTTTACATGACCATTGGGCAACTCGTTTTCGCCTATCCCGCCCGCCACACTCTGGGAGCCTCGCGAAGAAATTTCGCGCTGCATATATCAGTGATTCTTGGTACAGGCCTGCAACTCCTGACTGTGTTTGTGCCTGCGCTACGGCTCCTGCTGGGGCTGGAATTGCCCGCACCCAGCGCTCTTTTCTGGGTGGCCGGAGCCGTAATGTTAAGTTGGATCTTCGCCGAGAGCTATTCCCGATTGATCGTTTCTCCGGGACGGTCTGATCTGATGGTCTCTCCAGGTTTCTCAAAGTGATTCACGTAACCATCAATACTGAGAATCATGAATTTGCCGATGGTCTCTCGATTCTGGACGCGGCGAAATCCGCGGGCATCGACATTCCCACGCTCTGCCACGATCCCAGGCTGAAACCAATTGGCGGTTGTCGCCTCTGTCTGGTTGAGGTCGCAGGCCAGCCGCATCCGTTGACCTCCTGTAATAACGGTATTGTGGAAGGTATGGTGATCTCGACACACACCCCCGCTCTGGAAAAGGAGCGTGCGATGCTGCTGCGCATGCTGGCCCAGGATCATCCTCCCGACACGTTTCGCCGCTTTCCTGACAAGGAGTTTTATCGTCATGCCTGCAATTACGGCCTGGGGGAAGCTGACTTTGACGGGCAACACCATTCCGAGCTGCTTGACGATTCGCATCCATACATTCATGTCGACATGTCGCAATGCATTCTCTGCTATCGATGCGTGCGCATCTGCGATGAAGTGCAGGGACAATTTGTCTGGCAAGTATTTGCTCGGGGCCACGAAACGCGGATCGTGCCCGATTCACAAACAAATTTACGAGAGAGTTCCTGTGTGAGCTGCGGCGCCTGCGTTGACACATGCCCGACAGGGGCGTTGGAGGACAATTCAGTTCTCGCGCGGGGTGTGCCTTCAAACTGGAAGCGAACAACCTGCCCGTATTGCGGCACTGGATGCGAGCTGGAGGCGGGGACAAAACATGGCAAACTGATTTCCATCAGGCCGGCGCGCAATACCGCTGTCAGCCGTGGACACCTTTGCGTCAAGGGACGATATGCTTTCGATTTCGTCTCCGCCGGCGATCGCATTACCGGGCCAATGGTGCGCCGGGGCGATGGCTGGCAAAGGGTTTCCTGGGACCAGGCAATAGGTTTCGTCGCGCAGCAACTACAAGACATCGTCAGGGAGCACGGGCCTGACAGCGTCGGCATTCTGGGCTCGGCACGCGGCACAAATGAAGAGAATTATCTGGCGCAAAAGTTCGCTCGCCTTGTCATCGGAACAAATAATGTTGACTGTTGTGCGCGTGTTTGCCACGCGCCTACGGCCGCGGCCATGAAACTGATGCTGGGCGCGGGTGCAGCAACCAATTCCTACGACGATATTGAAAAAGCGCGCACGATTCTCATTTGCGGAACGAACGCAACTGAGAATCACCCGATCATTGGCGCGCGCATCAAACAGGCGGCCCTCAAAGGCGCCAAATTAGTTGTCATCGATCCCCGCGCGATTGAACTCAGCCGTTACCCTGCGATCCACTTGCGTCCGCGGCCGGGCACGAATATCCCGTTACTCAACGCGCTGGCTTGCGCGATTCTCGAACAGGATCTCCACGACCAGTCATTCATAACACAGCGCGTGGCTGAATTCGCTGAGTTCCGGGAGTTCATCAGGAACTTTACGCCGGAGAAGGTTGCAGATACTTGTGGCATACGCGCAGAACAGATCCGCGAGGCTGCGCTCATCTATGCCAGGAATGTTCCTGCAATCTGTTTTCACGGCCTCGGAGTCACTGAACACACGCAAGGTACCGAAGGTGTGATGTGCCTGGTTAATCTCGCGCTGCTAACCGGCAACATTGGCAAGCCGGGAACGGGCATTAATCCCCTGCGCGGCCAGAACAATGTGCAGGGCGCCGCGCACATGGGCTGCGAACCGGGCCTGCTAACCGGCAGTGCCCCGCTTGCCGCCGTGAAGGACTTATTTGCACACGTTTGGCAGGCGCCAATCCCTGTACGCCCGGGACTAAACATGATCGAGATGATGGATGCGGCGGCAAACGGAAAATTGAAAGCTCTCTGGGCCATCGGATACGACATCCTGTTGACGAATGCCAATACAGCCTCCACCGAGCAGGCCCTTCACTCCCTCGATCTGCTGATTGTCCAGGACATGTTTCTAAACGAAACAGCTCGTCTTGCCTCAGTGTTTCTGCCGGCTTGCTCATCTTTTGAAAAAAACGGCACATTTATGAATGCCGAACGTCGTATTCAACGGGTGCAAAAAGTCATCGAGCCACTGGCGGGGTCAAAATCGGATTGGGAAATAATCTGTGCGGTAGCGAGCGCCCTGGGGAAAGGGTCGTCCTTCAGTTACTCGTCAACCGAAGAGATTTGGAATGAAATTCGTGAAGTATGGCCGGGAGGACGAGGCATTACCTATGACCGGCTGGACCGTCAGGGCATTCAATGGCCTTGTATTGACGCAGAGGATCCTGGAACTGAAGTGTTACACCAGGATTCTTTTGTTTCCGGCAAGACCAGCGCACTTCGTCGGGTGCGATATACGCCAACACTCGAGGTACCCGATCAGGAGTTTCCTTTCCTGCTGAACACCGGCAGAACTCTCTATCAATTCAATGCCGGCACGATGACTCGCCGCACGTCGAATCTGGAGCTGCAGCCAGAAGACTGTCTGGACATATCACCTGAGGACGCCGCAGCCTTGCAGCTCGAGGGCGGCAAGCGTGTTCGCGTCCGCAGCCGTTATGGTGAAGCAGTCCTGCCCCTTAGGATCAGCTCTACGGTGAGACCTGGCGAACTGTTCGCAACCTTTCATGACTCTGAAGTCCTTCTCAATCGCGTTACCAGCTTTTACCGCGATGCATATGTAAAAACCCCGGAATACAAAATAACGGCAGTTTCGCTGACCGAGGAATGACCCGCGGGCTCATCGCTAAGTCTTTCAAGGCTAAGTCACCACTTTGTGTGCGGCCTTAGGCGGATGAATCTGCAGCAGGACTGAGGTGCCGTCAGCGGATCTGATCAGGAGGGCGGCATCCGCACCGTCATCTGTCTGTTCGACGCTGACACTGGTGGGCGCCGTAACGGTATGGGTAATGTGATCATCGGATTTCAAGCCCATCATCAATTCGATTTTGTCACCCGCATCCGACACCTCGGCGGTGATACCCTCGAGGGCCAATTCCCGCTCCTCCACCTGGTCGCCGATCTCGAGGCCAAACACTTCCAGCGACACGAGCGCACTTTCGTGCCTGCGACTGAAGTCATCGAAGAAAGAAGACCATTCGCTTCTCAAAATCTCTTTGGTTTGCATAAATCCCCTCCTCAGGAACGACACAAAATGTTTCTAGTATCTGGCTGCGAGCCAGGCGGCCAGAACCGCGAGTCAATTTTATTACAAGAGTCAATTTGCGTCTCTTCTCAGCCCGCTCCTGACTCATTCCGGGACCGCCTCTAAAAAATAGAGGCACGTCTCAGATCTCTCTGGAACGTGCCTCTTAAAAAGTTCTACTGTCCTAAACCCTGGTTAAATCCCGCTTATGAAATAGAATCATCGCGCCATACCTACCCTTACGAGCAAGCGGTCTCAATGAAGCCTTTCCCGAACCGGACGAGCACCTTTCAGCGCATCCGGCTCTCCATCACGAGCGAGCTCTCTCCAGACTGATAAGGGCACCTTTCGATCACTCGAAGGCGCTTCCTATCTGGAGTACCCGTGACTGTGGTCCTTCGCCTTGTGAACGGCTTTCCCGTTCGCCCTGGATGGACATTACTCCACCGACTACTACAACCCCTCTGCCCCTTGCCACGTCTAGTCACTCAGCCAACCTATCCCTTGTTTCCGCGGGAAGTCGCGGCTCGGTTCCGGCGTAGCTCACACAGCAATTTACCCACCGACTTAGATCTTCTTCCGATCCCATGACTTGGGGGCACCAAGCTTAAGAATATCCGCAAGATTTGCGAAGACCTCGCGGCACTGCAACTCGCAACCAGAACAACCAGTCACAGTGCGAGAAAACAGAGTTGACTCAGCTTCTCGCTCATCTTCCACACCACTTAGTTACCTTAGGTGTGCCTTTGGAAAGGATCTCGAATTCGACAAGTACGGTCTGACCTTATCGGCTTCCGTGACGTGCTCGGCCAGAAGTGTAACGCTCCTGCCAGCATCGCCCGTTTCCCCTGCAAGCTTGATCTCATGCCCATCCGCAACGGCTCATGTAGCGGACTTCAGCAGGGTCAGGACATCGCTTCTTCGCAAGCGAAGACCGGTTTCAACCGGTTTTGCCATGCGGCCTTTCGCCGCGCCCTCTGGTCTTAACTAAATGCGGGAAATTCGATCCAGAGACACGACAGCAAACTGTCAAAGAACAATCCCAGGAAATTTCACTTCCTGACCTCGCAACCGATGTGCCAACCGAAATACTTTGATAGCGCGCGGAAATGTTGGACTTTGGTCAGGAGTCGCCTCGCAGAGCGAGCTTTCGCACAGTTTCCTGCGTAGCTTTGCTCAAGTTCCCGCGCGGTGTTTATCGGGCAAATCATTTCCTGAATATCGAGGGCACATTTCTTGCCATGTTTGCAAGTCAAATGAGACTAGGTAATTTCCTGGCAGCACAAACCGGCCGGCATCGGGCAGCACAGATTCTGAAGGCAAGTTTCGTTTACTTTGCTCTGGTTTTTGGGGCAGGCTTTATCCTGGGTCCAATTCGCATCCTCATCATTGTGCCCCGTGTGGGCCAACGCGCCGCCGAGCTGCTGGAAGCGCCGCTGATGTTGGTGGTTGTTATTAGCGCCGCGCGCTGGGTGGTGCGCAGGTTTCATTTACCGCACGCGGCCGTTTACAGACTGGCAGTGGGCTTGCTGGCGCTGATCCCAGGTCTGTTGATTGAGTTTGCCCTCGTCTTGAGGCTAAGAGGGCTCACGTTGACGGAGTATTTTCAGTCCCGCGATCCGGTTGCCGCTACTGTCTATTACCTTACACTTGGGCTGTTCGCAATAATGCCCTTGCTGGTCGGACGCAAGAGCGGACCTTACTAGTTATCAAATTACATTTCCCATCAGTTCAGTTCTGATTGCTACGGCCCGGAAGGTTGAGGAGTTTCCACTCGGTCCACCACGATTAAGACGCCGCGTACTTACAGCAGGGCGGGCTGTTTGGCTGCGCAATCCTGCTCATCTCCAGGCACCAGCTCGCTGGGCGCGTGCGGTTCCCGGTTGTCCAAACAGCCCACCACCTGCCGGCCGCTTAAGCCGACGCTTTCATGGATTTCTCGGTTGCTTCCTTGATTTCCAGTCTACGCGTGTGTGACTCCATTTTCGGTGCCGGAATACTGATTTCCAGCACACCATTACGGAATGTCGCCACGGCCTTATCAGTTTTGACACCTTCGGGTAAAGGAATCTGCCGGAAGAAATGCCCATAGCTTCTTTCACTGCGATAGAAGCCCTCGTGCTTCTCCTCTTTCTCTTCCTTTCGCTCGCCCGAGATCGTCAGCATTTCATTTGTCAATTCCACTTTGACGTCGTCTTTGGTGAGGCCCGGCAGATCGGCCTTTACCATGAGTTCTCCATCGTTCCGGCGCAGCTCGATTGGCGGCATCCAAGCCAGGTTCTCGAACTCCGGGCGGAAGGGCATAAACTCTTTATTGAAGAGATTCGGGAAGCGAAGTCCCTCATAGTCTTCAAACAAACGGTCCATTTCTTTGGCAAAGCGGCGCATCGTTCCAAAAGGATTAAGTTCCGGGAATGTTCGCGCGAGTTCTACCGACTCTTTCTTTTCAAGGTTTTTCATCTCTCTACCTCCCTAAATAAATGCGAGATTCGTAATTAGAAAATAAGGTTCAATTCGCAGATCATTCGTCACTTGAATAACACCAGGGTCATGACTTTTTGAGCCCATCACGGCACGCGTTCCGGCCAGGAATCTACTCGCTTGCCAGAGATTTACTCCACCATCATGAGCATCATCCACGCGCAGACGTTCTGCTGCGCGCCCGGCGCCCCGCTCAATTTGTTCGCAAAGTCTCCTTTCAACCAACCAGATGCTTCAAGCGTTCCTCGCCCTTCACGATCTGTCGTCAAACGCGTTGGTGCCAGGAAACTACCGGGCCGATATCTTTACGTCGCTGTTACCGCTGCGGTTTTCATCGGCAGCGGATGCTGGCAGATTGCCTGGTATGTATGAACAACGTTGGCGTAATCGATTTGCTGTTTACCCCCAGGCTCTTTAGCCTTGAGCACGATGTCATTCAGCGAGAGAATTCCTTCCAGTTCTCCCTCGGCATTGAGAACCGGCAAGCGCCGAATTTTATGCTCGCGCATTTTTTGAAGCGCCTGCTCGATGTCTTCTTCCGGTGCAGCCGCGTAGACCGTGGCATTCATCACCTCTTCGACAGAAATGCTCGAAGGGTTCCTATCTCTCATCGCTGTGGCCATGCAGATATCACGGTCGGTGATTATCCCCACGACTTTTCGGCCGTCCTTGATGATTGGCAAGACACCGCAGTCTTTTTCCCACATTTCCTTCGCCGCATCTGCCAGACTCTCTGTAATCCAAATCGCGCTGGCATCCGGCGTCATTACCTCTTTTACTTTCATACTGGCTCCTCCTGCCCATTCACTGGTTAGTCTATCTGCACTTTCCCCTTATTTTGCGAGTTGACGTTTCGCTGAACACACGCCCTCGCTGCCCGTTTTTGACTAATTTGATCGCAACAAACATGCCGCTTGCGATCGCCCAGCAACTGGTTCTGCGCTGAACTTCAGGCGCGGATTTGTGCGGAAAGTTACGCGCTCGAGTGCGGCTAAACCCACAGGAAAGGCAGTCGAGACTGTGGGTTTCCAAAGCAGATCCTGGCCGAATCTCGAGCGTCGCCTCAGGTCGGTCAAGCCAGCTCGCCAAAGTCAGTTCTGCACGGGCTTTTCTCTGAGCGCGCATGACTAGAGCGTGTCATTACGCTCAAGTTGGGAGGTTCACCGTGTCTCCTCCGGCTACGCTATGAACCTGTTGGCTTCCGTGGCGCGCCAGGATGCTGGCAGCGAACATGGATTCATGACTGCTGGAACCAAGCGTAATTACCGGGAGGTGCGGTTTAAGAATTGGCGGAATCGTTTCCAGGGTTGCAAGCGGCACATTTACGGCGCCAGCCAGATGACTGCGCTGATACAGGACGGGACTACGTAGGTCGACGATCTGAATCGGCACGCCTTGCTGCAAGAGCAAGTGCAACTCAGGGGCGGACATCTGTGGAAGCCCCTCAACCCGCAGCCCGGCGCGCTCCCAACCGTTCAGACCGCCGCCCAGAAACCCTGCCACGTTCGTTATCCCGGCCTCGTTCAATTTTGCTGTCGCCTCATTTATCTGCTTGAGATCGTCCGCCGCGATAATAATCGGCGAGCCTATGGCCATCAGGACAGGCACGCAGGCGCTGAATTCGCTGCCTGCCCAAAGACTAATGGCGCCGGGAATGTGGGCAACGCTGAATTCGTCGGGCGTGCGGATATCGATAATCAAATGTCCCTGTCTGGTAAGTTCCTGCACTTCGTCCGGAGTGAATGAAAGGTGAGTGGCTGACGCAGCCTCTGAATGGTCCTGCGGCTGCGAGGCAACAGAACCAGCTGAAGTTCCCTGTTCGGCAGGAGGAGTCGGCATTTCCACCAGTGGTGGACGATGCTTCTTCCGTTCACTCATATAGAAGAGGACGGGTACAGTCATGCGCGACAAAAAGAGCGAGGCGACTTCTCCGGCCATAAGCGAAATTGCCAGGCCCTGAAAGATGGGATCAAACAGAATCACTCCCGAACCGACAATCACCGCAGCTGCCGTCAGCATCATCGGGCGAAAACGCACCGCCCCGGCATCGACCACCGCGTCTGCCAGCGCCATACCCTGGTTCAATCTCAGCTCGATAAAATCCACCAGGATGATCGAATTGCGCACCACGATGCCGGCGCCCGCAATGAAACCAATCATGGAAGTCGCTGTGAAGAAAGCACCCAGCAACGCGTGCGCCGGCAAAATGCCGATCAGCGAGAATGGAATTGCGGCCATAATCGTCAGGGGCGTCTTGAACGATTGAAACCAGCCGACAACCAGGATGTAGATCAGCAAGAGTACCGCTGCGAATGCCAACCCGAGATCGCGGAAGACTTCGTAGGTAATGTGCCACTCGCCATCCCACTTCATGGACAGCTTGTTGTTGCTGAATGGCTGGCCAGCAACAAAACGTTCCAGTCCATATCCTTCCGGCAGCTGCAAGTTATCCAACGCTTTATTGAGTTGCAGGATGGCATAGACCGGACTTTCCACTTTTCCCGCCACATCGCCCGTGACATAAACCACCGGCATCATGTTTTTGTGATAGATGCTCTGGTCCGCTACCTGCTCTTCGACGCGCACCAATTCACCTAAAGCCACGAGATTTCCGCCTTGTCCCATCACCTTGATCTGCCTGAGGTCATCGATACTCGAACGCTCGGCGCGTGGCATACGGAGGACAATCGGCACGTCCTCTTTTTCCTGCGGCTCATGGGTCAAACCCACATTCATTCCTGCAAGCGCAAGTCGCAGGGTTGTGGCCACTTGCTCGGCCGACACGCCGTTCAATGCGGCTTTCTCTTTGTCTACCACGAAACGGAATGTCGGCTGCGGGTCCTCGATGTATGAGTCAACGTCGACGACCCCTTCTGTCTGGTCAAAGATATTTTCGATCTGCCGGGCGACTTCGATTTGGCGCTGGTAACTGGGACCGTAAACCTCTGCCACCAGAGTCTGCAGTACTGGGGGACCGGGAGGCGTCTCGGATACTTTGACGCGGGCTCGATATTTTGCGGCTATTAGTTGAATTGCCGGACGTACCCTTTTGGCGATGTCGTGGCTTTGCGTGGATCGCTCGCCCTTGGGCACGAGATTGACCTGGATGTCCGCCACGTTTGGCCCGCGGCGCAGGAAGTAATGGCGCACGAGTCCGTTGAAGTTATAAGGCGAAGCCGTGCCGATATACATTTGAAAGTCGGTCACTTCCGGCACCGTGCGGACATAATCGCCGATTTCACGTGTTACGGCCGCGGTGCCTTCAAGTGTCGTGCCCTCCGGCATATCAACGATGATCTGAAACTCGCTCTTGTTGTCGAACGGCAGCATCTTGACGCGTACGAGCTTCAGCGCGACGAGGGCGAGCGCGCCCATAAGTAACACTGCCACTCCGGCGAGAAATATGTAGCGCCAGCGGCGTTGTTGAATCAGAGCGCCCATCACCAGCCGATAACCGCGGGTCGTCCAACCTTCTCGATCATGCGCAGCGGCGCTGGCGTCCTCGCGCTTGAGCAAACGCAGGCTTGCCCACGGCGTCACGAGAAATGCGACCAGCAGTGAGAAAACCATTGCTGCTGATGCGCCGATGGGAATGGGTCTCATGTAGGGGCCCATCAAACCGCTGACGAAAGCCATCGGCAAGATCGCGGCAATCACCGCGAAGGTCGCAAGTATTGTAGGGTTGCCTACTTCGTTCACGGCCTCGAGTGCAACCTCCAGGGCCGGCCGCTCTCGATTCTCAGGCAGACGATAGTGACGGGTCATGTTCTCGACGACCACAATGGCATCATCCACCAGAATGCCAATCGAAAAGATCAGGGCAAAAAGCGTGATTCGGTTAAGCGTGTAACCATAGAAATAAAAGACCGTTAGCGTGAGTGCCAGCGTCACCGGGATGGCGATCGCGACGACACCTGATTCACGCCAGCCAAGAGCAAGCCAGATAAGCAGTGAAACCGACAGAATGGCGATCATCATGTGAAGCAAAAGCTCATTGGACTTCTCACTTGCTGTCGCGCCATAGTTTCGCGTGACTACCACATGCACATCACCCGGAATCAGCGTACCCTGAAGCAACTTGACCTTCTGCAGCACCTGATCCGCAATCGCGATAGCATTGGTGCCTTTGCGCTTAGCGACAGATATGGTGACGGCCGGTAGCTCCTTCTGTTTTGAAGTTGCAGGCGCGACTCCCGCAGATACGCTTCCCTCTTCTGCCGGACCTGAGCCGTAGAGAACATAATCAGCCGGCTCTTCCGGACCGTCTTCGATGCGCGCTACGTCGCGGAGATAAATCGGACGGTCATTCGCGACCCCGACCACCACCTCACCAACCTCTGCCGCGGTATGGAGAAAGCCGCCAGTCTCTACCAGAAACTCCCGGTTCGCCGATGAGAAGCTTCCCGCTTGGGCCTGGCTGTTTTCCTGCTCAAGTACGGGGACAATGCCTGCGGGCGCAACGTTGTAAGCGGCCATCCGCGCGTCATCGAGCAGCACCCGAATCTGACGGCGCTGCCCGCCGATGATTTTCACTTCCGCTACGTCCCTGACTTCCTTGATTTGATCGTGCACCTGCGCTGCAATTCGCCGGAGCGTGAAGTGATCGTAGCGCTCGCTGGTAAGTGTAAGGGCGAGAACCGGTACATCATCGATAGAACGAGGTTTGATGAGCGGCTTACTGGCTCCCAACGGAATCAGATCAAAATTCGCGGACATCTTCTGGTTGAGCCGGACAATGCTTGCCTCTTCATTCTGGCCGACGTAAAAGCGTACGACTGCCATCGAATAACCGGGCGCAGAAGTCGAATAAATGTATTCAACGCCAGGCACTTCCGATAGCAATTTCTCCATCGGCTTGGTGACCCGCTCTTCGACTTCCCGGGCTGTGGCTCCGGGCATCTGCACGAAGACATCGATCATGGGAACGACAATCTGCGGCTCTTCTTCGCGGGGCAAGAGCAGCACGGCGCCGACGCCAAGCAGCACCGAGGCGATGATTACGAGCGGCGTGAGCTTGGAATTGATGAAGGCCTGCGCCAATTTTCCCGCGGGACCAAGTCCGGCTTTCATCGTGCTTTTACCTCTATTTTGACGGAGGGGGTGACAAACCGGGGGCAGCTTCCCGCACCCTGGTACCGTCCTTAATTGCCGGTAGAGCATCAACCACGATCTGCTCACCCTCTGTCAGCCCTGAGAGCACTTCCAACCGTTCGCCGTAGGTTTTGCCGGTTCGAACCAATCTCATATGGGCGACACCCGACGAGTCGACGACGAAAACGCTGGTGAGCTGACCGTTCAGGACCAACGCTTGTTTGGGAATCGTGATGGCTTGTGTCTGGCCGATAATAAAGCGGGCTTTGCCATAGAGGCCGGAGCGGACGATTTGCTGATTGCCGGCCGGCACCGGGATGCTGATCCTGACAAGGTAGGTTCTGCTCGCCGGATCAGACGCCGGGACGATTTCTACCACCAACCCGGCAAGTTCCTGCGTATCAATTGCCTCGAGCTGCAGCCGAACCTGGTCCCGTAGACGAATCTTGTTGATTTGAGACTCCTCTACGGCGGCTTCGAGGCGGTAGTCTGCGCCACTCTCAATCGTCAGCAAAGGCGCGCCGGGTACAGCCATGTTACCGGCATCCGCTTGTTTGGAAACGACAATTCCGCTGATTGGCGCGGTAATGCGAGTGTGGCTGGAATAAACCCGAGAGCCGGCCAAATCGGCCTTTGCCTGGGCGATTCGCGCCAACACCTGCTCCCGTCTCGCCGCGAGCGATTGCAGCATTCGCTGCGCTCGTTCAGCTTCAGCGTCAGCGACGTCGCGCCTGGCTCGCACTTCATCAAATTCCTGTGGACTTACTGACTGTCTCTCGAGCAATTTCTGATATCGCAGGAAGGTGGTATTCGCGAGTTGGCGATTCGCCAAAGCGGCGGCGTGGCTGGACTCAGCCACTTTGATGTTTCGATCCACTTCATCCAGCGCGCCCTGTGTTTCAACCAGGCCGGCGGCTGACTTCTGCGTTTGAATCCTGGCCTCCCGGCTATCGATCTCCACCAGCACCTGACCTGCATGCACGGTATCGCCCTCGCGAACTTTTATTGCCACGATACTTCCCATCACCTGCGCTGAGACGATGCTGCTGTTTTTTGCACGCACTGTGCCGACCGCCTCGTAGATCTCATCCACGATCTGAGGCGCGACAGTCTCCAGCCTGATGCCCTGGACGATCGTGGCCGGTGCGATTGGCTGTTCCGATTTTTTACTGCAGGAAATTGCTGCAGCTACTGGAATAATCAAGATGAATGCAAGCAGGTATTTCATAGATGCCCCTCAGGGGTTTTCCCGGTTGCGCTCAACCGGAGGCGTCAGTTAAATGGCCGAACATCTCTTAGTCCACCGGTCGCGAGCAGCACACTTGCGTAAGCCACGTAATAGTCATGTTGCGCCGTCAGCACTTCGGTACGAACACGCACCTGGGCCAGCTCAGCTCGCAGCACTTCAGTAATGGTTGTGAGCCCTTCTCGATAACGATCCTGCACGATCCGCAGTGCTTCATCGGCCTGGGCGGTAGTTTGTGCGACCACGCGCAGCCGCTCCCGGCTTGAAATGAACTGCTGATACGCACGCACGACTTCAAACTTGATCGTATTTGCCAGCAGGTCCTGCTCCGCTTGCGCCATGGCTTCCGCAGCGCGTGCCTGAGTGATTTTGGCCCTGCGACCGGGATCAAAAATATTGAGTGTCACGGACGCACCCAGCGCGTAGTCGGAACTGCCGGTGACCGGAGTGCGCCCGCTTGCGCCGGCGCTGGCAAACGCATCCACGCGCGGCAGCACTTCATCACGGGCTCCTCGCACCAGACGTGTATTCCTCTGCACTGCCAGCACAGCGCGCGCATATTCAGGGCGTCGCTCCAGCGCGAGGCGATTGAGTTCTTCAGGAGTCCCGATAGCGAAGGGCTGTTGACCGAGTTGATCAACGATCGTATGGGGCAGGTCTGGGGGCAGGCCAAGCGCGGTATTCAACGCCGCTTGAGCAATAATGAGATCACTGGCAGCCTGAATCTTCTGCTGCCGAAACTCCGCCAGCTGTACTTCGGACGCCAGCAAATCAGATCGCACAACGAATCCGGTTTCAAAGCGATCCCTGACTCGCTTTAGATCAGCCGTGGCTATCTCTATGGCCTCCTCAGCCACCACCACTCTCGATTGGGCCAGGGAGACGCCGAAATAAGACTTAAGCACTTCAAACCGAATCTGTTGCGCGACCAGCTCGGTCTGCTGGGCGGCTTCTTTTTGACCAAGTTTGGCGAGATCAATGCGGGCTTTGCTCTGGCGCTGATCAAAAACCGGGACGCGGACAGAAACAGCGGCGCGAAAATTGGTAAGCGCGTCGGGGTTATTGAGCGAACCTAACAGGAAATTGTTGGGGCCGAATCGTGCCTGTTCGAGCAGCGAGCCAAACACAAAGACAGGATTGTTGCTCGTGGTCACCGCCTCAGATACTTGCAGTAACGGCCAGCGGGTTGCCCTGGCAGCCGCAAGTTGCGCATCGGCCAGCTGGCGACCCGCCGCGGTGGCTCGCGTCAACGGGTTCTTGTCGAGGGCAATTTCCACTGCTTGCGCGAGCGTCAGAGACTCGCCGCGCGGCGCGCTGTCCGAATGTGCCGGAGGATGCTGGACCTGTGACTGACCCAGTGCCGAGTGAACTGCTTCAAGGGGCAGCAGGAGCAGACAAAAAGCCACTGCCAGTGTTTGTTTCAGCGGAGGGCGCGCCATTTCAAGCCATCGTTCCAACGGTCATGGGGTATTTTGCAGTTTCGGATGGTGCTGGGAACTGTCTCCGACTCCCAGACGTCGAAGGAAACTCATCATCGGGCACCAGTTCGAAAACGCAGACTGAATCAGGTTGACGGCGACAAAGCCGGTAAACAAGAACCAGTAGGGGCTGTGAAAGTAACCAAGCACCAGCGTTACCAGCACGAAACACCCGGCGATCAGGCGCAAATATCGTTCAACACTCATGAGCACTCCTTTCTACCGCAACTCTCAAAGCAAGACACATTCCGGCTGGGAGCCAACGAATTCTGCTGGTTTTTTGTGTAACGGAAAGTCCAACAGTTGCGAAAATACGCAACTGTGGGGACATCTCTGCGAAGTCTTACGCTTGGCGGACAACGAGCGCCTCTGGAGGTTTTCCACTCAACCAGGAGCAAATAATGAGATATTAGGGCGCGAGAAGAGGAGATCGGCAGATTCCGGCCGTGAGAAGCGGAAGCAGCGGGTTGAAGCTAGCGGATGTTGGTCACATTGCGCGAATGAGGATTTCCCAGAACTTTATTGTTCAGCGGGAGGAGCGGCGACCAGACCTGCAGGTAAATCCTGCCATGTACCGGGTGGTGTTTGCAGGCACAGCCTGCGTCCGGTCGCCTGAGGTCTTGGATCCCAGGAAAACCTTCCTGGCGCCGATTAGTCCGGAAACGATGATCGATCATCGCTACCGATCTAATGGGTAACTACTTTCGGCAATTCTTTGGCGCTGGCGATCCAGGACTTTACCTGCGAAACCGAAGGAACCTTGCGCACAAGTCGCTTGCGTTCGTTGGCTTCCGCCAACTTCTGCTGGAGGCTTTCGGCGTTGCGCTGGCCCAGTTCCGGTACACTATCAACGCCTGCAGCTTCCAGGAGCTCGGCGTACTCACCCCCAATGCCCTTCACCCGAAACAGGTCAGCATGGTTAACCCAGCGCAGGATCAAAGAGCTGGCGATGTTGCTCTTTGCCGCAATTTCCTTGCGTCCTTTTGTGCCGGCACCCGTTTCAAGCAGTGACTCGGTCGTGGTGATTCCGGCTTGCAGCAGCTTTTTAGCGAATGCTTCACCGATTCCTTCAATAGTTTCCAATTTTGCCATTGCGAATCTTCTCCTTGCTTTTGGTCGAAAAGTATTGTGCCTATT
The DNA here is from genome assembly GCA_036726305.1 of Pyrinomonadaceae bacterium. Taxonomy (GTDB): domain Bacteria; phylum Acidobacteriota; class Blastocatellia; order Pyrinomonadales; family Pyrinomonadaceae; genus JAOAPY01. The sequence goes on from DAIMCP010000012.1 coordinate 66,497, forward strand.
TCGATCTTGAACACACGACAACTGTGCGCCGCGCCTGGTCTCCAGACTCGGCGTCGGCCGCACAGCTATCCATGGTTAAGCGCCGCCGCTTCAATAATCGAAACGCCCGAAGAATCCAGGCCCTTTGTCGCCCAACCAAAAAACCACCCAGGGAAACAACCAGCAGGGCCAGGATGGCGCACACGTGTGCTGTCAGATCAGTCACCTTTGGTTCCTGTTTAGAGTTCAGAAGTGCAGTGCCCGCAACGGGTAGCGCCGACAGGGATGCTGGTTAGGCAGTACTGGCAATCTCGTACTGTCGCCGGACCTTCTTCCTTCGGTTTTTGCGCCTTATTGATCGCCTTGATCATCATGAAGATCGCGAAGGAGACGATCAGAAACATCACGACCGTATTGAGAAACATCCCGTAGTTGATGGTGGGTGCGGCCGCCGCCTTAGCTTCGGCCAGCGTCGCGAAAGGCTTACCGGAGAGGTTGATAAAAAGACCGGCAAAATCCACATGTCCCAGTAGCAGACCGATCGGCGGCATCAACACGTCCTCAACAAATGAGGTAATGATTTTGCCAAAGGCGGCGCCAATAACCAGCGCGATAGCGAGATCAAGCACGTTACCGCGCATGATAAAGGCTTTGAATTCTTTTAACATCTTAATCGTCCTTCCATAGCTGTCAGTTGAATTTGAACTTTCACGGCACAAGACGGAAGGTTTCGGGAAAAGTCACAAAAAGTTTACGAGTGTGGGATGAAGAAAATTCTAGACGGTCTGGAAGCACGGAGAGGCGCCGGGCGACAGGCTGTGGCGTGAATTGGCCTGGATAAGAATCGCGTAATAGCAGGACCCAGCTAAGACTTGGGTCCAGCGCGTTAGCTGGTTTCGGAGGTCGCTGGATCGGTGTCTAGAGCTCGCGGTGAACGCACGAGCGACTCCAGCAAGATGCCGTTTGGAAAGACCACCGTCCCTTCGGCGGTTGTAGCTACGGTATTGACGCTGCCCACCCCACGCAGGGCGCCGGAGACCTGATTTAGCTCGATGGTCTGGCCTGCTGAAAATCGCTGCCGCAGGTAGTAGCCGGCGAGAATGTGGTGCACCACGCTACGGGCACCGAGGCCCAGGGCCAGTCCGAACGCCAGTCCAAAGGAGGCGATAACGATCGTCACAACGGTGACCAGCAGAGCAGTATCAATCCCCAGCACACCGAGTGCGAGGATCACCACAAAGAGGCTGATCATGTATTGAATGATGTTGCCCAATCTCTTGGCATACGAAAGGCCGGCCGCGATGGCCACGGAAGTCACCAGATTCCCGGCAAACTGCGAAACCATCCCGCCGAGGAGGAAGACAATTAATGCGGCAATTAGGCTTGGCAGGAAGGCCAGGACGCGCTCGAGTAGTTGCGATACAGCAAGCAGGCCCATCAGACGAGTGGCGGTAATAAAAAACGAAATCAATAATAAAGCGAAAACCGTTTGGGCCAGAATTATCGAAAGAGGCATCTTAACGCCCAGCCCACGCATTGCGCCGGTAATCCCGGTTCTTTCAATGAGAGGATCGAATCTGGTGTAACGCAGTACCAGCTTGACGATCCAGCGGACGATCATGGCCACTATGTAACCAACGAACAGAATAATTAGCCCGTTGACGAGATTGGGAATGAAATGGACGATGTCGAGCACGATCTTCTGCAGCGACTCAATTACGATGTGAAAGTTCATAAGAAAGCTCCGAAGAAAATCAGGAATTTCTCCCTCGTGGCTGGAGGGCGGAAGTTTCAGGCCGTCGCCAATTCGGGTTGGGGCAATAAAGCAAAGATCGCATCCAACAATTCGAGCAGGGCATGGCCAAATCCTGAGAGCCACAGGTCCAGCAAATTGATCATGGCCTCGTCTCCACGCACACGGTCCATCAAGCGAGCTTCAAAGCCAGCCGGCACCTCTATTTCCAGGGTGCGCAATTCCGCCATTAAGGCGCGCACGCGACGCGCAATCTCGACCTCGGTCGTTGCTTCCGGATGAGCTGAGAGCCAGACCTCGGCTGCCGGGCTGCTCAGCCCGCCGTCTACCAGGTCGGCAGCTTGAATCTCTTCCGCTTCATCGGCCATATAGTTTTCCGTTTACGAGTCAAAGTCCCCTGCGGCTCAATTTACGCTCGATCGCGCGACGCCCGGGCAAACCTGATCCAAAAGCCGCTGGAAAGCAAGCCGCGCGCGGTGGATCCTCATCTTCACGGCGCTCAGACCTACAGCCAGAACCTCCGCGATCTCCTGGTAAGATCGATCTTCCAGATCTCGCAGGACGATTACGCTGCGACCATCGGCGTCCAGACTGGCCAAAGCCTTTTCCAGGCATTTTCTCAATTCGTGCCGCAGCGCAGCGTCTTCAGGGGTCGGCGTACTCTTGTCAGTGTAAGCTGCCGGCTCGCTCTCGCCCTCTCCACCCGATTCCAGCGACACTGTGCCCGAGCGGCGTTTCTTACTTTCAATAAAATCAAAGCAGGTGCGGGTGGTAATGCGATAAATCCAGGTGGTCAGGGTTGCAGGCTCAGCCAGGTCCCTAATCCCTTTGTAAATTTTCAGAAAGGACTCCTGTGCGACGTCCTCAGCGTCCGGACGATTTCCCAGGATCCGATAGGCAGTCGCGAACACATTTTTCTTGTAGCGCGCTACCAGGGCTTCAAAAGCCCGAGTGTCGTCGGGCAGGGTTCGCTGACATAAACGTGCGAGTTCTGCCGGGGGGAGTTGGTCCATAATCATTATTAGGATTGCGGACCTATCTCACCAGATTCACGTTCGCAGTGTCAAGAAAATCCCACCACGCTCTTAGACCACTTTGGACGCACAAAAGTCACCGGGCAAATTTTATTGTCGCATCATCCGTTACCGTAAAAACGCGGGGACAGCGGCCAAGCGAGCACTCCCTGCCTTTGATTGACGGTGCCCCGAGCACTGTTATGGCCTGGGTGGACCCGAATTCAGAAACTGAATGCTGCTCCGGTTTGAGGTAATTTGCAGTTTCGCTGCTTATGACGTGTCAAAGCGGCAAAACTCGATTCCCCACGACAGTTGGGGCGTGATCTTTGCCGAAAAAACTGAGTGCCGTTGCCCGATTACGCAGGTGCCCGTCACGCTTCCTGAGGTCAGGGGGATCTCAGGCCCGTGCACGCTGTAAATACTCAAGCGAGCGGAAGACTACTGAAGACGTTTGCTGTTATAGCGGAATCGGTTCCGATGCAGGACGGGCAGCCGGACGCTGCTCTCTGAAACCTGTTTGGCTGCTTAGCTGCAGCCGCTTCAAGCCGAGCAATGCGGCGCCGAGTGCGCAGACGTATTCGCAATCAGGCGGCACGATCACCGGCATCTGCAAATGATCTTCGAGGGCCTTCACCATGCCGCGTTGCGAGGCCACACCACCAATAAACATCAGCGGGCCGCCTTTACCGGCGCGCTTTAGCAACAGCGCCGCGCGATCGGCCAGCGAATCGTAGATGCCGCGCATGATGTCTTCGACACTCAAACCGGTGCTTACGAGATTGATGATTTCACTCTCGGCCAGCACCGCGCAGACACTGCTGATTGGTTGTGGGCTGGTGGCCCGCATGGCCAACTCCCCCACCTCTTCAATCCCCACCTCCAGATACTTGGCTGCTCTCTGAATGAAGCTGCCCGAACCCGCGGCGCATTTATCGTTGGACTTAAAGGTCCGCACCTTGCCGTTCTCTTTGAGACTCATCGCTCGGGTGGACTGGCTGCCGATGTCCAGCACCAGATTCGTCTGCGGCATTAAGTAGTACGCACCCCGCGCGCCACTTGTAATCTCAGTGATCTGGATATCGCGAAAGTCGATTCCGTAGCGGCCAAACCCGGTGGTTGCCACATAAGAGACCTGATCACGTTCCAGTCCCAGTCCGGCCAGCGCCGCGTCAAGTGCGCGCTGGGCTGCTTCGCTCATGTTCACGCCGGTCCTGGTCTTTCCGCGGCCGAGCACTTCCGGCTGGCCGTCCGCTCCGTGCTCAGCGATGATCACGGCTTTCGTGAATCCCGAACCGCAGTCGATACCTGCTACGTTTCGCATAGCGCCTGCCTCCAAACCACCGACTCGAAGCTTTCGTCCTCTCTTTCCAGTGCAAACAGCGCCGCCCCAATCGCGCCAATGAAGTGAGCATCCGGACTGACCTGCAAGCTCGTATTAAGCACTTCTTCCAACGCTCGCACCATCCCCAGATTGCGCGCCACGCCCCCGGTCATGGTGACAGCCGGCTCAATGGAGACGCGCCTGGCGAGTGAAATTGTACGTTTGGCAATTGCCAAATGAACCCCGCGCAGAATATCGGCAGGCTTCTTACCCATCGAGAGGTACGACAGGATGTCAGACTCAACGAACACGGTGCAGACCGTAGTCAGCTTGACGGGCCGGGTTCCTTCAAGCGAGAGCGGTCCAACTTCATCCAGACTGACACCCATTACGTCGGCGGCGTTGGAGAGAAAGCGCCCCGTGCCGGCGGCGCATTTGTCATTCATCACAAAGTCGAGTACCTGGCCGTCCGCCCCAATGCTAATCGCTTTGGCGTCTTGGCCGCCCATGTCGATCACTGTGCGCGTCGAGGGGAAAATGTAGCTTGCTCCGCGGGCATGGCAACTGATCTCGGTCAGCTGCGCGTTTCCGAAAGTGATTTTGTACCGGCCGTAGCCGGTGCCGACAACGAATCCCACGTCGCGCGCATCGATCTGCGCCTCACGGCAGGCCAGGTGAAAGGCATTCTCAGCTGCCTTGACTACGTTTGCCCCAGTGTCCACCAATGCGCGGGCCACAATGCCTGCGCCTTCTTCCATTACGACGGCTTTGGTTTGGGTTGAGCCGACATCAACTCCAGCAGCAAATCTCAAGGTGGTTCTCCAGTATGATTCCCTAATGGCAAGCAACTACGGTTCTGCCTTCAGCCTCCTGGCCTCGAGCGCCCGCACGATGACGTAAGCCATCAATGCGAAGACAAAGAAGACAAGCAAAATCCAGACGACGCTTTGCAGCGTGCCAATCACCGTCTGGTAAATTTCAACAATCCAGCGATCTCGCGTCAGCTCAAGTATCTCGTCGTTCTGGGAGCGTTTCGAGATGTATCTCTCGAGGGCCCAAATGCGTACACCGCCGGAGATTCCAACCACGTAAATTGCGAATTTCAGATAGCGCGCCCAGGCATGACTGATGTCCTCCGCAACAATGCGGGCCAATAGCTGTTTGATTGATTTATCGAAAAGACGGGCGATGGTTGCGCTGGCGACCAGGGCAATCACAAAAACAACTGCCATCAAAAGCATGAACATGATTGACCTCTCCGCTAAATCGCTCCCGCACCCAACATCTTCTGGTGTTCCAGGGCCTCGAAATACGCGTCAATCCGATTCCTGAGTTGCGCTTCTGAGAAGTAGCGTGGGTCTTCCAGATCCGATTCGATGTAGAGCGTCGGTACTCCGAGCACTTTCGTGAAATAGTCCCGCATGTCTCCCTGACCGGCTGAGAAGAGGCGGCAGCTTTTGACGAAATGGATGATCACGCCGTCGGCGCCCCACTCTTCGACATAGCGCCGGATCTGATCGTAACGTTGCAGGTAATTTCTGTTCGTCACATTATGCGCCAGCATGTGAAGCGCGACTGATTCGAAAGGCTCGTCGGGATCATGCCTGGCGCCAAACTCCCACAAGCCCCCAACCGTCGAGTAAGTCGAAGCGACCGCGCAGGCTTTCCACTTCGCGAACATGTCGCGGAAAGTGCGAAAATGCGGGTAAGGCGGCGGCCCTTCAATTACCACGCGAAACTTTTCCTGATCGTTAACGCCCTCCCCGCGCTCGACTTTTTCTTCCAGCTCTCGCAAAGCAAGTTCGAAGAACTCTACGCCCTCCGGCTTGGCGCGGTAGACGTAAAGCGGACCCATAAAAGTGATGGCGTCGAAGTAAGCGTCAAAGGGCGAGGGTACGGTGCGCGCAAGGTGTTTGATGTTAGACCACAGTTCCTCCACGCGCGCCGCGCAACGCACACCTTCTTTGAAACGGTCGTAGTCAAACTTGCGGCCGGTCAATTCTTCCAGCAACTTGATCAGTTCTTTCAGCTGACTGACGACGTAGTTGATATCTGCCACCGAAGGATAGTCAGCCCGCATGAAGGGCACATCCAGCGTGTACAGCGGCGCCCCGGTGAACTCGGCTACGTGTTCAAACCACTTGAGGTAGGTATTGCAGCCAACAAAGTTGCAGAGCACAAGCGTCGGCTTCGGCAGTTTGCTTCCGGTCGGCGTTATGCCTTTCAGGTAGGCCCCGATATCAGCCTTGACGTAGGCACAATTGTCGGCCGCGTAGCCCATTTCCTCCGCGAAAAGGATTGGGTCGAGCGATTGATGGCGGATGGCCAGTTGCAGCGCATTGACTTCCGGATAAAGAGGAATGGCATCAAACCCTTCGAGCAATTCGACGCAATTGCCCGAAACCATCATCGAGACGGTGGGTGGGCAGCCGGTCTCAGCGGCAACATTCAGACGTTCGTACCAATCGACCATCAATTCCTTCTGCCGATGGTGGAGTTCACTGCGATATTCGGTTTGGGTTGGCATTGTTTTCAAACCCTTCAATCAAACAGCAACGACTCGACAAAAGTCTCGACTTCAGTGCGCAGTCGTTCGAAAGTAAACATCTTCTCTTCAAATTCCATCAGCAGGTGCGGAATGCCCTCTTTCTCCAGTTCTTCCTTAAAGAGCACGTAATCAAAGAGAGCCGGCTCGCAAAATTTAGCTATTAGCAGGATCACAGCATCCGCCTCGCGCCGGCGCACTTTTGCAATCAGCTCCTTGTGGCGTGGTTTACGAAAGTCGTGGCGCACCGATGAATAAACTGCGCGCTCGGAGTAACTCTCGGCCAGGGCCCTCATTGGGTCACCATTGACTGGCACATCTTCAAGAAACCAGCGCGGTCCGAGAACAAAATCGTCATCGACGATGTAGCAGCCTGCTTCTTCCAGAATCTTGATCAAATCAAGCGGCGGCTGCTCACAGAACGATCCTTCCACGATGATGCGAATGGAGTCGCGCTGCTTCCCGGAGCGCGAAGGCAAATCAGAGACTGTCTGCTGCAGTAACTCGGTATGCTGGGCAACGGGGAGAAAGTTGCCGACACGGACCAGCGCATATAGCTCGCTGGTGCGAATAAGTTGTGGCTGCCGCGCGCGTTCCGCGTAAAGCTGGCGGGTAAGCGCGCGATTATCGTTATACAGAGTGATGGCCTGATTAAGGTCGTCATGGCTCACCTCACGCCCGTTCAACGCCAGCAACTGCTCCTGTAAACGCAGGTACTCAGTTACCAGAAAATCGGTGCTCGATTTCGAATTCGGGTTGTGCGGCAGATGCAGAAAGTCAATGTATGTATCCGGAAAGTTCCGCTTCATCACAAAGCAGAGGTTCCGCGCTGAATCACAAATAGAGGAAAAGAGGATCCCGTCAAATGGGGCCAGATGGTTCGTCAAGCCCATTTCGAGCGTAGTCTTGACGATTGAACAGATGAACGAACCAAAACGAGCGTCGGCGTATTGGATATCAAGCTGATCGCCTGCACCATTCAGGCCAACGGGCAGCATACCGGCGGCATGAATCAGCTCGACGGGTGCGTAAACGGGAAAGTAAGCGATGGCCTTCTGGCCGGGATGTTGGTCTTTCCAATCACGAACGGTTGAAAAATTGAGATCAGAAATGATGTCTTCGCAATTGATTGAGTTCACCATTGATTCCCGTAAGGGGCGAACCTCGAGGCTCGACCAGGCGCAAGTGCAGGAGCGCCTGGGCACCTACCCCACCATATTCAAACCGCCGTTCACGCTGAAAACCTGGCCGGTGATGTAACTCGCATCGTCAGAAGCCAGAAACAGCACCAACGGCGCAATTTCTTCTGGCCGGCCGAGACGCTTCATGGGAATGAAGTTCACGATGGAACTGAGAATCTTTCCCGTTAACTCATCCTGCTTCATCTCGTCGATGAGTGGCGTGTCGCACAGGCCGGGCGAAACCACATTGACGCGAATGTTGTCGCGTGCATGCTCGCGAGCCAGCGTTTTGGAAAAGGCCATTATGGCGGCCTTTGAGCTGGCGTAAATCGCCTCTCCAAACGAACCGACTCTCCCCGTGTCTGAGCTGATGTTGACGATGGCGCCCTGCTTCCGGCTAACCATGTGCGGGAGGATCACATGACACATATTGGCGACCCCAAAAAAGTTAATGGAGAGCACTTTCTGCCACAGCTCCGGGGTCGTCTTGACGAAAGGTAATAGCCGGTCCCAACCGGCGCAGTTGACCAGCACATCGATCTTGTCAAACAGCCGCAGTGTTTCATCACGCAGATTTTCGACGTCGGCGCGTACGGTTACATCTGTTTTTACCGCGACCACGCGGCGATGATGGCACTCGCTGATAATCATGGCAGCCTCGCCGGCATCTTCGCCGCGCAAGTCGGCAATCACGACGTCGGCGCCCGCCTCTGCAAACGCCTGCACCACAGCGCAGCCGATCCCGCGCGCCCCTCCGGTTACGATTACCGATTTTCCGTCGAAAGGTGTGTTGGCTGTCATGTACTTACTCATCGCAACACGGCACTGGCATTGCTGGCCGGAATCTGAGTTAACACCTCCGGAACCCGAGTCTGGCTTTGTGCTGGCCCTAGTTTGAACAATTCAATGGCGTTATCGCGCAGCAGCTTCTTTTGCACCTCCGTTTTCAAGCCGAGGTCGCAAAGCTGGCGCAGACTCTCCTTCCAGGGCAAACCGTTCGTCCCCCAGATGCAACGATCGCGACCAAGCCGGCTGTTTATGAATTGAATGATTTGCGGCGAAAGGTATTTAGGAGCCCAGGCATCAACGCCGAACCAGATGTTCTCCCATTTGTAACAGACTGACAGCAGCTCATCCACCCAGGGCCAACCAGTATGGGCCCCGATCATCTTCAGCTCCGGAAAGTCGCAGGCAATGCGATCCAGGAACATCGGCCGGGCGCCGTCGCTCGGGCTCGCTTCGAGCACGTGGCCCACCTGCATGGAAACGGGCACATCCAACTCGACGCATTTTGCATAAAGGGGGTACATCTTCGCGTCATTCAGCGGGATATCGAAGCCGTAGATGTGAACATACACGCCTTTGAATCCGTGTTTGGTAACCGCGAGCTCGATCTCTTTCAGGCTTTCTCTAATGCGAAAGGGGTTGTAGCCGGCAAGACCGACAAAACGACCGGGATACTTTTCTGTGTACTGAAGGACATCTTCCAACTGCGTATCCATGTACATCCATTTGCCCCAGTACGACCACATCTTGCACTGGGTGATGAAGACCTTTTCGACCCCTGCCTCGTCCATCTGCGCCAACATCTCTTCAATTGAATTGAAACGCGGCAATCCACCGATCGCCTTCTCCATGCGGCAGACTAGTTCGCCTTCCTTGGCGCGATCCCACCGTTCCATGAACTCGCGCGTGGCCACGTAGTACATAAAATCGATGGCTTGAATTTTTTCAGGCATCTCTGACCTCCTGCTTCCGGGAAGACCACGGCAACTAATGTGCCTAGCTCGCAAACGCGCTATCCCCTTCGCGTCCGGCCCGGAGAAATACCCAATAATTTGTTGCCAAACAGAGCAAAGCGAAGCCCGACAGGAACACAAAACCGAGAGCATACGATCCTGTCTGGCTGCGAATTAATCCCAGCACGAGCGGGGGGAAAAACCCACCTAGACCTCCGGCCGCACCAACCAGGCCTGTAACTGTCCCCGTCTCTCGCGGGAAGAACTGAGGCACGAGCTTGAAAACAGCGCCATTGCCAAGTCCGAGCGCGGCCGCGGTGCCCAGCGCACCAATGGTGAACAACAATATTCCGCTTGAGGTGAGCCCCAGCGAGAGAACCGCGATCATCGCGAACACCAGCATCAGCACGAAGGCGCCCCCGTAACGATCTGCCAACCAGCCGCCGGCCGGCCTCATCAGCGTTGCGAATATGACAAAACCAGCAACCCGCGCCCCCGCATCCGTAGGCGTCAAACCAAAGATGTCTTTCAAGAGCGTCGGAAGATAGATGCCCAGCGCCACGAAACCGCCGAAGGTCAGGAAGTAGAAGAGCGACAGGACCCAGGCCAGCGGCTCGCGCCTGAAGACGCCAAAGTATTCGCGAAACCTCTTGGGTTCAGCCTTTACCGGCGCGTTGCGAGCAAGCAGCAAAAAGAGCACTCCGAATATTGCCGCTAAGCTCCCGAACACCCAGAAAGGCAGCCGCCAGTCTCCAGTGACCATGACCAGCGCCGGCGCGCCGAAGACGGCAATCGACTGTCCGATATTCCCCATGCCATAGATTCCCAATGCCGTGCCTTGTTGCTCCGCGCGAAACCATTTCGAGGTGAAGGCCACGCCAATTGAGAAACTGCTGCCGGCACAACCAATCACAAACCCCCAGGCAATCAACGAAGCATAAGAATTTGTCAGACTCGCTCCGACGGCGGGAACCAGGCAGAACAAGAGCAGCAGGCCAAATACCATGCGGCCCCCATACTTGTCAGTCAGGATGCCCATCGGCAGGCGTCCCACTGACCCCAGCAGGACGGGAATAGCAATCAGGACGGATTTCTGCAGGAACGAGAGGTGATATAGCTCTACGAACTTCGGCGCGAGCGCGGCGATCATTCCCCAGACTGCGAAGGTGATGGCAAAGCCAATGGTGGACAATGCCAACGCTCGCTTCATATCCCCAGTCCAGGCCAGCGGATCCGGCACGTCTCGAGGTTCCTGCCACAAACTCTCGGCCAGGTAAGGATCGTTACGAGGCATCAGCGCGCTTTTTCGCAATCCACTGGCAAATGACTGCAGAAATAGCGAGGCGAATCCGATCACGATGGCCACCTCAACCAGGCCAATCATGGCGGGATGATCGAACGCCGGGAAAATCAGCTGGTAAAGATCGACCCAGTGGCCCACTAGCACCACGCCGCAGGCGGCCAGCAGCCAGCCTTCACTCTGCTTGGCGCGGCGCGACAGCAATAGCACGAAAGGAATCAACCAATTCAAGAAGATGTTCGCGAAGAACAGGGCTTTCCACCCCGGAGTCTGCGTGCGCCGCAGGTAGTAGATCGTTTCTTCCGGAAGATTCGCGTAATAGACCAGTATGTATTGGCACAGCCAGATGTAGGCCCAGAAGGTGGAAAAGCCAAAAACGAGCTTACCAAGATTGAGCAGGTGACTCTGATTGACTTCGGGCAGCAAGCCGCGTCGTCGTAATAGAATTACAAGGACCGAGATTGCCGCAAAGCCGCTGAGTAATAGGCCGGAAATCACGTAGAACGCATAGATGGTGCTGTAGAAGAGAGGCTCAATCGACATCAACCAGTCGAAACTGGCGAAGGTGAAAGTCAGCGCGAAGACCGCGAGAAAAATGGCCGCGTACTTCTTGGCCCGAGCCGTGTGCGCAATGTCTCCATCGAGATCCTGCCGCCGCGATTCCCTTCTGATTAAGCCCGTGAACAGCAGCCACAAGCCAAGAAACAAGGTCATGCGCGCGAAGAAAAATGGCGTGCTCAGCCAGGCGTTCTTGAACACCATCGGCTTGCCACCATAGCCAAAGAATGTGCGCAGACCTTCGTACAACGTGTCGCGGCCGAAAAAAAGGACGATCATGGCCAGCGACCCCAGCGGTAAGTAGCTCAACATTGCTTCCGGCACGCGCCGAATCGCGGTCGCCCAGCCGGCGTTCGCTACGTGATTAATACTCATGAAGACGGCAGCGCAGAGCGCCAGCGTGAGAAAATAAAAAGCATTCAGCAAGAAGGCGGGCCACAATCTCGGTTCGCCGGAGTAAAGGCCAGCGACCAATCCAATCACGCCGATGCCAAGCATGGCAAAAAGGACTTTCTGTTCGCCAGCGGTAACAATTCCTTCTTCTTTCATGAGTTTGTTCCTGGAGTCGCTCTATAAAAGAATCAAATTTCCGGCCTCAGGCGGCTGCGTTTCGTTGCGGCCTTTCCGCGTTGTGGCTAATTCAACCTATCTCCCCTGCAGCTTGCGAATGTAGAGAATCGCCTTCCAGCGATCATCTGCGGGCACTTGAGCCGCGTGTGCAGGCATATTGTTGCGGCCGAGCGTGATCACATGGAACATTCCTCCGTCCGGCAGGCTCCTCGACTTTTCAGTCTGGTAGGAAGGAGGATTTGGATACTTGGGAATAATTGGACCGTCGCCCGCACCTGTGGCGCCATGACAAGCCACGCAGTAATTGGAAAAAATATACTGGCCTCGCGCCAGATTCTCCGCAGTGGGCGGAAAAGGATTTTTCAGCTCTCGCCCGGCGCGTTCCAGCTCCGCCGGATCGGATCCGTAGTGAAAGGGCTGGAAGCCGCGCGGCACGCTCCCGGGTACGGGAGGTTGCTCAGTCATCCGGTTGGGCAACATCGGATTCGCCGTCTGGGATAAATAGGCTGGTGAGTACTGCATCTGCGTGGGCCATTCGTCGTTACGCAGAGCGACATCACGGCGCATCATTCGCAAACCACCAATGGCCACCACCGGCAGCAAAATTACCGCGAGCCAGGTGATCGTCCTGCTCATACGAACTGGTCTCCTTCGACGACGTTGACCGCGTGGTGGCGCGAAAACAACCCCTGTGCCTTGTCAATATCGAATGAAGCATCTGATTGTTTCAGCACCAGCACAAAGCGATCGTCGGTGACTCGCTCAAACACTTTGCGCTTGCTGAACAACCACATGCGGTTGCGCGCAAAAAGCACTCCAATTGCAATCAGGCCTGAAAACAGGACCGTCAATTCGAACGTCACGGGAATGAACAGCGGAAATGAATTGAAGGGCTTGCCGCCGACATTCAGCGGCCAGTCGTAGGCCGACGTCCAAACCTGCAACGTCAACCCGAATACCAAACCGAGCGCCCCGGCCAGAAACGCGATCCAGGTCAAACGCGAGGGGGGCAAAGCAACGGCGCGGTCCATGCCATGAATCGGAAATGGCGTATAGACATCGTAGACTTCAAAGCCCGCCTGCCGCGCTTCCGCGGCGCTGGCAATTAGATCTTCTTCATTCTCGAAGAAGGCGGCCGTGAATCTTTTGGCGCTCTCAATGTTTGGCATAGCCGAGCACCCCTTTCACTTCATTAATCGAGATCACCGGAAAGAGCCGCAGGAAGATCAGGAACAAAGTGAAGAACAACCCGAAACTACCCACCAGTAACCCTACTTCTGTTACTGAGGGGGTATACATCGCCCAACTCGAAGGCAGGAAATCTCGATGCAGCGACGTTACTATGATCACGAATCGTTCAAACCACATGCCCACGTTTATCAGGATCGAGATCACAAAGATCGCCGGTATCGAGGTGCGCAGTTTCCTGAACCAGAAAAGTTGCGAGACCAGCGCGTTACAACCAAACATAATCCAGTAGGCCCAGGCATAAGGCCCCAGACCCCGATTAATGATCACGAAGATCTCGTTGGGATTGCCGCTGTAGAGACCGGTAAAAATCTCTGTGACATAAGCCAGGCCGACAATCGAGCCGGTCAACAAAGCCACCTTGCACATGTTCTCGAGGTGCTGCGGTGTGATGTAGTCTTCCAGGTGCATCAACCTGCGCACCAGAATCATCAAGGTCATCACCATCGCGAACCCGGAGAAAACCGCGCCGGCAACGAAGTAGGGCGGGAAGATCGTCGAGTGCCAACCGGGTATGAGCGAAGTGGCAAAGTCAAAACTAACGATGCTGTGTACGGAGATAACGAGCGGTGTCGCGAGTGCGGCCAGCACCGCATAAACAGTCTCGTAACGCGACCAGGTACGATTCGAGCCGTTCCAGCCAAGGCTCATCACGCGATAGAGGGCCTGGCGCACCTTTGATTTCGTACGGTCACGAGCCGTCGCCAGGTCGGGCACGAGGCCCAGATACCAAAAGACCGCGGAAATGATGAAGTAAGTCGAGATGGCAAAAAAGTCCCAGAGGAGCGGCGAACGGAAATTTACCCAAAGAGTGCCCCGCGTGTTGGGATAAGGCAGCACCCAGTAGAACAACCACGGGCGGCCCATGTGAATAATCGGAAACAGTCCCGCGCACATCACCGCGATCAGCGTCATCGCTTCTGCCGAACGGTTAACCGACGTGCGCCATTTTTGATTGAAGAGAAACAGAATGGCCGAGATGAACGTGCCCGCATGACCGATACCGATCCAAAAAACAAAGTTCGTGATATCGAAAGCCCAGCCGACGGTCCGGTTCAGGCCCCAGGTGCCGATACCTGTATTCACGGTGTGAACCGTAGCCACGACGCCGACCGCGAGCAGCACAAGTGAAACGGCGAGACTGATCCACCAGCCACGGCCCGGCCTGGGATCGAGTAGTTGGCAAATATCCCGCGTCACCTCGGCGTTCGATTTATGGCCCAGGATCAGCGGCCGGCGCAGTTTCGAATAGACCGGATGGGCAATTTCGAAAGCGGTGGGCTGGCGTTTCGCCACGTTGATTGTTCCGATTGATGCAGCCATGGTCTCAATTCAACCTTGTCTTCAGGCTTCATTTCTCACTTTCGCCAGATAACTGAGCGCCGGATGCAGGTTCAGTTCATCGAGCAACGTGTAATTACGGCCGCTCTTTTTCAATTGGGCCACGCGGCTCTTCAGATCCGTCAAATCGCCAAAGATGATGGCGTTCGCCGGACAGCTCTGCTGGCAGGCGGGCTGAATCTCGCTGTCCTTGATCAAGCGCCCTTCGTTGCGCGCCTTGATCTTCACTTCTTCAATTCGTTGCACGCAGAAAGTGCACTTCTCCATCACGCCGCGACTGCGCACCGTGACGTCCGGATTCAATGCCAGGTTGGCGATCGGGTCGGCGTGCGGGTATTCAAACCAGTTGAATCGCCTTACCTTGTAGGCACAGTTGTTCTCGCAGTAGCGAGTGCCGACGCAGCGGTTGTAGACCTGCATGTTCAGACCTTCGCTGCTGTGCACCGTCGCCAGCACCGGGCACACGCTCTCACACGAGGCGTTATCACACTGCTGACACATCACCGGCTGGTAGAGAACCTTCGGGTCTTCGCGGTCACCTTCAAAGTAGCGATCGATTCTGATCCAATGCATCTCGCGGCGCCTCCGCACTTCATCCTTGCCAACTACCGGCACGTTGTTCTCCGCCTGGCAACTCACGACGCAGGCTGAACAGCCGACGCAGGCGCTGAGGTCCACGGCCATGCCCCACTTGTGCTCGGGATAGTCGTGAGGTGACCACAAACTTCCGTACTGCTCTTCAGTTTCTCCTTTGCCCCTGGCGAATTCAGCGAGAGCAAGCTCGCGCACCAGCGGACGATCTTCCATTGAGTCCTTGCTTTGACTCTGGGCAAACTCAATTTGCCGCGGAGTCGCTTCGATCCTGATTCCCGACGCGTTGTAGCGAAACGTACCATCGTTAAACGCGACGAAGGGGTAGGCATTGGCGCCCACGTTATCGCCGGCTTTGCCGGCCTTAGTGCGTCCGTAACCGAGCGCAATCGCCACCACCCCGTCGTGCTGGCCCGGCTGAATGTGTATTGGCAGTTCAATGGTGGTCGCGCCCCTGTTGATACGTACAACGCGACCTTCCTCCAAACCAGCGGTCCGGGCATAATGCTGCGAGACGTTTGCATAATTGTCCCAGGTGATCTTGCTGACCGGATCAGGCAGTTCCTGCAGCCAGGGGTTGTTGGCGTACTGGCCGTCGCGGAGAGAAACTTTTTGATAGAGCACCAGGTCCAGGCCGTTGGCCGTCGCGGCCACTGACGCAGTTAGCCCTCTGATCGCTTCACCCAACCCGTCCGCTTTGAAGGAAGCGGCGCCGGGGCGTGCTGACCCTACGGTGAACACGCCCTTCTGTAGTGTCTGATCCCAGAAATCATCGAAGACTGCGTACTGCTGCTGTTGGGGGAAGAGCTTGTCGCGCCACCACTGTCGGAGCACTTCATAGAAACTACGACTGTCACCGCTCCAACGCAGGAAAGTGTCCTGCAAGGCGCGGGTCTGGAAAAGTGGCGCGATGGTTGGCTGGTTGACGCTGAAAGTCCCGCGTTCCGGTTCGACATCGCCCCACGATTCGAGGAAGTGGCTTTGCGGACAAACAAAATCGGCTAGTGACG
Source organism: Pyrinomonadaceae bacterium (assembly GCA_036726305.1). Classification (GTDB taxonomy): domain Bacteria; phylum Acidobacteriota; class Blastocatellia; order Pyrinomonadales; family Pyrinomonadaceae; genus JAOAPY01. The sequence goes on from DAIMCP010000012.1 coordinate 82,649, forward strand.
ATGTCTCGTCGAGACTGGAATTGAGCGAGATTTTCAGCGGCACCTTTGCCATGGCGTCGGCAAAGGCGCGCTTGTCAAAATAGTCGTGGGCCGGATTTACGCCGGAGACGATTAAAACGGCGATTTCGCCCGCGTTCATCTCACGGACGAGTTCGACCACCTCTTGATCACTGCTGAAGTTACCTGCCGACGAGGCCGCCAGGTCAATGACGTTTCCATAACTGCCGGCCTCGTGATTGATAAAGTTCACCAGGTACTGTGCGTTCGCATCGTCTGAGCCGCTGATGATCAGCGCGCCGCCTGGCACTCTGGAGAGTTCTTTGGCCACATCTTCAACCGCAGCCCTCACCTTTTCGTTCAGGCGTGCCGGGTTAAAACCGGCGAGCTGTTGGTTTGCCAAAGCGGTTGCACCATCGACCCCAATTGCCCCGTTGGCCAAGCCGATGAGCTGGGCCAGATAGAGCAGCGCCTGTGTCTCTTCCGCGGGTGAAACTTTGATGCGCGTGTCCGCGTTGCTGCCGGTAAGCGACATGCGCGATTCAAACTGCACGTGGCGCAACATCTCGTGCTCACCATTCTGGAGGCTGCGCGCTTTGGCGTAGCCGCGGGTGAACTGCACAGGCGAGATCCAGGTTCCTAAAAAGTCTGCACCAAAGCTGACGACCAGTCGCGCTTTGTCGAAACGATAGGCCGGGACCGCATTGACGCCGTGCGAACGCAGGTGCGCCTGCCTAATCGCATCAATGGAAACTGGCTGGTAGGCAATGTGTTTGGCATCGCGGAACTGTGAGAGGAACTTCTGCAGCGTCTCTAACGAGGCTGGACCCGTGATGGCTCCGGTCAACACGCGGACCTTACCGCCCTCTACCTTGATGGCACCGAACTTCTCTGCAATCTCTTTATCAATTTCTTCCCAACCGGCCGGCTGGGAACCAATCAACGGCTGGCGCAGGCGTTCCGGATCATAAAGCCCGAAGACCATGCCATGGGCTACGGCACAAAGACCGCCGCGGGAAAGCGGATGATCGGGATTCCCTTCAAGCTTGATCGGGCGGCCATCACGAACCTTGACCAGGGTCCCGCAGGCGGCGCTGCAGCCGCCACAGACAGAGGCAAACCAGCTTGCCAGGCCGGGGGTGAATTCCACCGGCTGCTTGAGATAAGGAATGATCTTCTGCTGCGGCGCGCGACAGCTACTGAGAGCCAGGGCGGCGGTTGAATAACCCAACACTTCGAGAAAGGTGCGGCGCGATACTCCCGCGACGTGGCTCTTTGCGCGCAGGTCAACCGCATTGCCATTGGCGTCCTGATCAAGAAATTGTTTCCAGAGCTTGTCACTCATAGTTCGATTCAGACTCATCGGACTCAGAGGCATAATCTCCAGCTCGGGCTGTGCCCCCTTCTGCCTTCCGCCCCTGCCTTCTGCTTTCCGGCTCCCTTCCGCCTTCTGCTTTCTAGTGATGACACACCGAGCAATCCGTTGACGCCATCAACTTCTTTGGCGTGGTCTCTTTCGTCACGGTCGGTCGCCCGTTCTCATCCAGTGTTACTTCGCGATGCGTGCGATGACAGCCGACACACATGCCCATGGACAAAGCATCGAATTGCTCGACCCGATCCATCGTTTCGACTGGCCCATGACACTGCTGGCATTTCAATCCGGCCGTGACATGCCGGCTGTGGTTGAAAGCTACGTGGTCGGGCAGATCGTTTACCTTCACCCACTCGATTGGCTGATTCTGACTCAAAGCCGTCGCAATCTTTTGAATCTCGGGCGAGTCCTTGAGGATCTTCGTGTGGCAATTCATACACGTGCTCGCTGCCGGGATCCCGGCCACGGCTGACTTGTCAGCTGCCGAATGACAGTACAAACACTGAATCTGGTTATCGCCCGCATGGACCTTATGAGAGAAGTTAATCGGCTGTGCCGGTTGATATCCCTGTTGATTGCCCAGGCCGCGGAAATTCGAGCCTTGCCAGACCACGGCCACGCCGATTAGCGTAACCAGTAGGGAAATAATTTTTGCCGTGCGCAGACTCATTTTCCTATCCAGTTACCACCGGGCGAGGAGCAGGCGCGCCCTCTGCCGTTACCGGAATTCTGGTGTCCACAGTCCTCGGTTTCGGTCGCGGTGCTTGTCCGCGCAGCTTGCGCCGGTCACCGTTCCAGATGACTATCTGGTAAGGTCGCCAGAGGTAATGAATCGGAACCACCAGCATGTGAACCAGCCGCGAGAACGGCAAAATCGCCAGGAAGATGAAGGCGTTGAGAATGTGCGCTTTCACCGCCGGGGGCAGCGGCGCGATCATTTTCAAATCCGGTTGCAGCGTGAATAGCGAGCGCAAGTACGGCACTGCCGAGGTCGCGTACCAGGACGACCCCCAGCGATAGAACAGCGCTATGTAGACTCCCAGAACTACCTGCACCAACAACACCAGCAGCACAAACACGTCCATCCAGGAGGTGACCGCGCGGATCCGCGCCGAAGTGAAGCGGCGCACGATCAGGCCCACGATGCCGACCAGGGCCAGGAGACCAAACAACAGCGCGGTTGTTTCGAGCACATAAAGACGCGCCGGCACGCCATTGAACCAGAGCACCTGGCGCGGAATGGCAAAACCAATAACGTGGCCCAGGAGGACTACGAGGATGCCGATGTGCCAGGGCACAGAACCGTAAAAGAGTTCATCGCTTTCCAGAAACTGCGAAGACAGACTCGAGTACGTAAAACCACGCTTGCGGTAACGCTGCACTGTCACCACGAGCGCAAGAGTGATGGCCGCATAGGGAAAGATGATGTAAAAGAGATTGTCGAACATGATGATCACCCAGCCACTTCAGAAATTGGAGACTCAAATCAATGATTTCATGGCTCACTGCGGAACTGCGAGGCCGCCAAAAACACTAATAGCAATATGAATGATGATCGCGGGCACCAAACTCCGCTGCCACAGCGTCAATATTCCCAGCCACAGCCCAAGCAAAGTGACGGAGAGCATGAACGCCGGCCCCAAAGAGACATGACCCAGGGCGAAGACACCGGCCTGAAGCAGCAGCGCCATCGCCGGACTACCGGTCAAGGCTGCAAACTGCTTCATCAGATATCCCCGGTAAAGAACCTCCTCACAAAAGTTAGTACCGACCGAGAACCCTACCCAACAGAGCTTTTCGATCCCTCCGTGCGGGAGGAACTGCAATACTGCGTTCAGCTCGGCGGCTGTTGGCCTAAGAAAAGCGCCCAGCCCAGCGCCCGCAATCATCCAGAGTATCCAGCCCACGACGGCAATCACGAGGTAGCGAACCCAGCGCTTCACTGTCCATGGTGAGGAATCGATCAGAGTTCGCACTGAGTAATCCCGCCGGCGCAGCCCCCTGCCCACGAACCAGAGCAGCAAAAATTGCATGGCCAGTATCGAAGCATAGAGTGGAAGCCTTCCCGCTGGGCCGACTAGATCGTGTGAGCTACCTTGTCCGCGCAGGACTGCTCCAGCTGCCAACACACCGAGGGTCAGGAGTACGACAGTAGTGTGCAGCACAGGCGCGACCGGCGCTGGGGCAGCCACTGCTTGTTTCGACTCACTAACGCTCAGGTGTGTCACTACTTTCTCCACTTAAATCTGCAGGCGACTTCACATTTCAGTCGCGCACAAAAAAGCTTCCCGGATCGTTGGTTAAGACCGGCAGGCTCGCCCGCGGAGTCAGCACCCGATCCACGAATCTTCCGGATACTTCACGAGCTTCCGAGTGCCAGACACTCCGCACTGTTTGGATTAGATGACGGTAGGGATTTTCACCGTCAGCAAGGGCCTTCTGCATTTTTGCCAGAGCGGGCAACAGGCACTCCGCTATCAGCGACGCTCGCAGTTCCTTGTCGTCCAGCTTCGTCAGCAGGCGCAACAGCACCGGCAGGTAATCCGGCAGTTGATGCTCCTGACCCAACTCGAACGGCGCTTCCGTCTCGCGAAGACTTGCGAGAAAAACTCCGCGTTTATAGTTTTCGCCAAACAGGTGATAGCCGATATCGAGCGCGCAGACGGGACTGAGGTCAAAAGTTCGGGTGTAGAGTTCCTGCAGATCCGTCAGGGAAAGGTGCCCGGTATTTTCGCAAAAACTGGTAAAGGCGTCAGGGCCCTCGCCTACCTCGTCGGCAAAGTGATTCGCGGCCGCTTCGACTAACGCAGTCCAATTCTCATCCGGATAGTCGAGCAAGTCAGCGAGACTGTCGCAGATTGGTTTAAGTGCTCGTGTTTTGATTGCTTCAGTCATCTGATCGTTCTGTCCCCTCCGGGGCTGAGCGAAACGGCGCTCGGTCTTCGCTTCTTCCTTCACCCTTTGCACCTCGCTGCTGGCCCTTAGCCCTCACGCGCCACGCGCCGGCGCTTCGCGGAAACCAAAACCCGCCTCACCTTTGTCCGCCAAAACGTCGTCGTTCAGCATCTGCATCGCTTCTTCACGATGCATTGGGGGAATGACGTAGCGGTCGTCTACTGTGGGCAAAGAGGTCAGTCGATAAATCTGTTCCGCTTCCAGCTCCGAACAACCAACCTCGGCCAGGGCCTGCTTGACCACCGCCGGGTCCATATCGCCGACGGTCTCCATTCGCTTGAACAGTCGAATCGCATATTGCTTCTTCAGGGCCAGCCGCACCGGCTCGACATTTCCCGCGGAGAACAAGCGGGCCAGGTATTCCATCGGCAGGCGCGCCTTCTCGATCGGGCTGAACAGCTCTTCATTCGAAGAGTCGTACACGCCATCATCAGTCTTCGCCATCACCGGCAGGAGGGGCGGCACGTAGAACAGCATGGGCAGCGTGCGAAACTCGGCGTGGAGCGGCAGCGCCAGCTTCCACTCCTTGACATACTTATAGACAGGTGAGCGTTCGCAGGCCTCGAGTGTGTTCTCATCGATACCGTTGCGCAGGGCGGCGGCGCGCACTTCGGGATCGAAGGGATTTAGAATCAGCTCGCGCTGCGCATCTACCAACTGGTCATCGGGAACACTCATCGCCTCAACGATACGATCCGCGTCGTAGAGCAGGCCCCCAAGGTAACGAATCCGACCCACGCAGGAGTGGAAACAGGCGGGCGCCTGGCCGGTCTCAAGTCGCGGAAAGCAAAGAATGCACTTCTCTGACTTGCCGGTGGACCAGTTGTAAAATGTCTTCTTATAAGGACAGGCGGTCACGCACATGCGCCAGCCGCGGCAACGCTCCTGGTTAATCAGCACGATGCCGTCTTCGCCGCGCTTGTAGATCGCGCCCGAAGGACACGCGGCCACGCAACAGGCGTTCAAACAGTGATTGCAGATGCGCGGCAGATAAAAGAAAACCAGCCGCTCAATGTCGAAAAGCTCTTCTCTTTGTTCCGCGGTCAATGCTTCCAGATTTGGATCGTGGGCTGCGTAGACAGGCGAACCGCTCAGATCGTCGTCCCAATTCGGCCCGGCCTTAATATCGATGGGCTTGTTCGTAACCATCGAGATGGGGCGCGCGGTTGGCTGGTCCGCTCCCTCGGGAGCATTGAAGAGGTCCTCGTACTTGTAGGTCCAGGGTTCGTAATAGTCGTCCATCCGCGGCATATTCGGATTGTGAAAGAGGTTCAATACCCGTAGGGCGCGACTGCCCATCTTCAACTCCGGTTTGCCGCCGTTCTTGTCCCAGCCGCCTTTGTATTTGTTCTGGTCTTCCCAGGTGGTGGGGTAACCGGTGCCCGGCTTTGTTTCGACATTGTTCCACCACATGTACTCCGCGCCTTTGCGGTCGGTCCAAATGTTCTTGCAGGCGATTGAGCAGGTATGACAGCCAATGCACTTGTCGAGATGAAAGACCATCGAGACTTGTAAGCGAACGTCCATTGATTTGTCCTTTGTCAGTGGTTAGTTGGTCTTTGGTCTTTGGTCTTTGGCTTTTGGTCCTTGAGATTCTCGGTACGGCCCACCCATCAACTCCCAACTAGAAATCTAAGGCCAAAGACCCAAGACCTAAGACCAACGAAGGCCCAAGACCAAAGCCCAAAGACCAAAGACCCCTTTCGCTACCAACTTACTTTCTCCATCTTCCTTACCAGTACAAACGTGTCGCGGTTCACGCCCGTCGGTCCCCAGTAGTTGAAGTGGTAAGTAAACTGGCCGTAGCCGCCCATCATCAGCAACGGTTTCAGGCGAATGCGCGTTAGGCTGTTGTGGCCACCCGCGCGCCGGTGCCCGCGCATCGGCGATTTCGGAACTGAGAGGGTGCGCTCTGGCGAGTGATACTGAATACACACGCCTTTGGGAATGCGATGGCTGACCACGGCGCGTGTGCAGACGACGCCGTTGTCGTTGTAGGTCTCAACCCAGTCGTTGTCCTTGATGCCGAGATCGATGGCATCTTCATCGTTAAGCCATAGTGGTTCGCACCCACGCGATAACGTCATCATCCGATGGTTATCGGAGTAGGTGGAGTGGATGTGCCACTTTCCGTGCGGCGTCAGATAATTCAGCGCCTTCACGTTCCCTTCCCGGGTGCTGTATT
>DAIMCP010000013.1:0-86979 GCA_036726305.1 Pyrinomonadaceae bacterium
CAGCCCGGTGTCGTAACCATCGCGCGATCAAATCAATGCAGGTTGAAATTTGAAGGATGGTCCGGTGGAAGGCCATTGAGGGAAACTTTTGATCAAAAACCGACGATGCCTTTGTCGACCAAAGTCTTGATCATGCGCAGGCTGTCGGCCTCGCGAAACGGACAGATCGAAAGAATGGATTCGATGTCCCACTCGCCATTGATGCGAGACAAAACAAAGCCTTCCTGCGAACCAATTCCGTCCAACGTGAGATTTTCAGGAGCTACCAATAATTTGGGTACCGCCGCGCGTGGAAAGGTGGACTCATAAACCTGGCGAACAAAATCCCCCTCCGCGAGCAGCAGCAAGCCCTGCGCCTCGGCATTCTTTGGCTCCTGTTCAAGGATCTTTTGAATTAGAGGTAAGGCAAGTTCGGGTTTTCCGTTGTCGAGTTCCGACCGCGCCGCCCAAATGAGTTCGGAAACCGTCTGCATGCGCCCTGCCTGCTCATCAACAGGCGGCGGTGCCTCCGGAGCTTCCCCGACAAGTTTGGCCACGCCGTCGCGCACTAGCGCATACAGATGTCCGTAAACGTGAAATGCCGAGGCATGCATGTTGTAGCAGACTTCGGCGACTGGCATTCCCTTGTCCACCAGGTAGAGGATCTGGCGCACCTCCTTGCCAAAGCTAAGTGATGACGTCCAGCCGGGATTCAGTCCCAGAATGCACCGGTCAGAGGGTATCAAGCCGCGATAACGAGCCCACTCATCGATCCGATAGGCCCCATCCATAATCACCGACGTTGGCTGAACGCAGATCCGAATCAGGTCATCTGGAAACCGATCGGTGTCAAAGAACTCGAATTGGGCTTCCTCCCAGAGGAAGAGGTCGAAAATAATTTCCAGCGTCCTGGTGCGCAGCGTATCGGCCACCTCGGCTTCGGTCAGCAGCCCTTTAGCGACAAGGATTTCACCCAGACGGCCACCCGATTGCCGTTGGGTTTCCATGGCGAGCTGGAGCCCCGCTTCGTTTAACTTGCCGTAATGAATCAGTACCTGGCCGAGGTATTCTTTGGGATCGTTGGAGTAGGAACCGACAATCAAGCCTTCTTCAAAGTAAATCTGTTTAGTGATCTTGCCCCGAGCAAACTTCAGGCTACCTGTCTTCCGGCCGGACTCCAGGAACTGGAGCAGGTCGGGAACACTCATTGTCGTCAGAGTGCCTTGGATGGCCATTAGATTATGGTCCTATAAGTTCCAGTCACTGTGAGTAGGAATCTCAGGGGCGGGCCAGGTGAAATCGGTCGAAACACCACATGCACGAATAGAGAGTACCTGTTATTTCAACTGACTTTCAAGCCCTAAATTTGCTGCAGACACAGAACCAGCAATCCCGTCGGCAGGGGCCAAAACACTCCCTACGATGTTGGAACTGCCTCCGCGAAGCCGTTAGTTCGCTGCTGCCTTCTTTTGCAGCGTCTCCAGCGCCGCCAGCACTTCGCTACTGTGGTTCGCCGGTTTGACGCTCATGAACACCTGAGCAATCTTACCCTGCGGATCGATGATAAAGGTGTTCCGGGCCGATAGTTTTGCGCCGTTGTACTCCATTGCAGAACCGTAAGTCTCCGATAGCTTGCCGTCCGGATCAGATAAAAGCTTGAACGTCAGACCCTCTTTGGCGCAGAAACTCTTGTGCGATTCCGCAGTGTCGACACTGACGCCGAGAATTACCGTCTTCATCGCCTTGTACTTGTCCAGGTCCTTTTGAAAATTGTGCGCTTCCAGAGTGCAACCGCCGGTGAAGTCTTTGGGATAGAAGTACAACACCACCCACTGCCCGCGAAAGTCTCCAAGACTAGCCTGATTTCCTTCATTGGTAGTGAGGGTAAACTCCGGGGCGTCGGTGCCCACTGCAGGAGCCTCAGCGAATGCCGCTACGACACTGGCCGCAAGCCCTGCGATGATTAGAACTGTCGAGAACAGGAAAAACTTTTTCACGTGTATTTGACTCCCTTTAAACTCTGAGAATGGGTTCCTCAACAATATACACCGCTCACTCGCTGGAAGGGAAAAGACTGCCGATTTGTGAGAGCACTTCTTCTTTCTGATTGGGTTGACATATAGCCGGCAAAGCCAGACGAGAAGGGCGAGCATAAGAGCTAAGCCTTTTCTTGCTTATCATTCGCTTGACGCTCGCTTGCCGGTATCAAAAACGCAGCGACAAACAACTCAGACCGCCATCCATTTTTTGAAACTCGGACATCTCAAGTGGGATCACTTGATAGTTCTGTTGCTGCAGCAGGGCCTCAACGATCGGATAGCCTGCGGCAATCAACACTTTGGTATTCACGCGCACGCAATTTGCAGCGTACTCCTCGCCGGCCGGCGCTGTAATCAGATCGTATCTGGCGAAAGCAACCTCGTGGCGGAGTGAAGCGGTCACCAGCAACTGCCCATCACCGAGCCAGCTAACCCCGCTCTTTAAATGGAGTAGACCTCCCACTCTGCGAATGTCTACCAAGGAAGAGGTGTAATCAAACGAAGCAAGAATTTGCGCCAATTGCCGGGCCCCGGCATTGTTCGTGCGACCCGAGAGTCCGATGAAGAAATGTTGCCCTGCCTGGCAAACATCACCACCATCAAGTGTGCCCGGCGCCGCGATCAAGTAAGAGTCCGGGTAGAAGTCGTCAACTGCTGGCCTGATGGTATCCACCTCTCCCGCGCGGCTGGCGGCTCCGGGTCGAGTAAGGATGGCGCATCGTTCGGTCAGGATGGCGATATCTTCCACAAACGGTGCATCCGGATGTTGTGCATCAGGCAAGAGCCGGCTGAGCGTCAGCCCGCAATGTTCCAGTGCAGCGCAATAAGCCTGATGTTGTTCAAGCGCTCGAGTGAGAACTGGTGGCCCCAGATTGGCAGTCGTGACTCCGGCAGCAAAATTCTCGCCCGGCGCGCGGACGATTGCGCGTTGAAACACTTGACACCTCCCAGTTAACTGCGCACAGATTGCAGCAGGTAAACAGGACTAAGGGAAATTATCCACCCGATGCCGACCATCAGCCTCTGTCCTCAGTGCTTCGCTCCAGCACGGCGCGCTTTTTTTCAGGCTGGACAGCGCACGCGCAAAGCCGCGGGAAGGACGTGAAAGGTTGCAGGCAGGCGTCCTGGTAACTCGCCGTCAATTTCCAGCCCAATCTCTGCCTCTTTGTCAGCCGGACGCGCCACGACTTTCCTCGCTAAGACATGGTGCACCTGGTCCATACTCAGGTGTGCACCAAGGTAAACGCGAGGCGCGTTGGTGAGAATTTTTCGGGCGCCGAGGTCGCCGATGCAGACGACGTCCAAGCGCCCATCGGTCAGTTTCGCTTCGGGAGCGACCTTCATCCCGCCACCAAAATACCTGGCGTTGGCGACGCAAAAATTGGCGACTGTCAGGTGACGCTCATGTTCGTCATCGAGCTGCACTATCACTTTGGTTGCGGGCGACTGCAAAGCGGTCTGGAGCATTGAAGCGCCAAAAGAGAGGCGACCAGTCAGCCACTTTGGGCCGTTGGCAGGCAGCCACCGGGGGCCACTCTCTTTGACGCGCTCAATCACGGCGGCGCTCATGCCAAATGAAGCGACTCCGAGAAAATATCTCGTGTCTTCAACTCCAGCGGAGTTGATATAGGTGACGCGCCCCACGTCCAACAAACGAGTTTGTCCGGTGCGCAACACTTCAGCTGCATCGCGAGTGCGGGTAGCAATTTCCAGAGTGCGCCGAAAGTCTCCGCCGGTCCCGCTGGGAACGATGCCCAGCTCGGCACTGGCGCCCGATTGCAGAATCCCATTGGCAACTTCAGAAATTGTGCCATCGCCGCCGCAGGCGATGATCAACGTGGTCCCCTTGCGCGCTGCTTCTGCGGCCATCTCAACTCCCTGCCCCGGTCGCTCAGTGAAGGCAAGGGCAAAGGGTCCAAAGTGAGAGCGCAGGTCGCTGGCGATGCGTGGCCAGGCCTGGCGCGTCGCGCCGCCGGCGGCTTCGGGATTGACGATGATGAGTGGAAGGGGCATTTGACTCAAGCAAAGAGATTGGGTCTTGGTGCTTTGGTCTTTGGTCTTTGGTCTTTGGTCATAGGGCTAGGCGTTTGGAAAACCCAACTCCCGTTGGCGTGGCGTTCCGTGGCCCAAGACCAAAGACCAAAGACCAAAGCCCCAAGACCTAAGTCCAAAGTCCAAAGTCCAAAGACCTAAGACCCAAGCCCTCGCTCCTGCCACATTTTACGATCCGCTTCACCCAACTCCGCGATCTTGCTCATCACGAAATCAGCGATCTCTTTATAAGTTCTCAGGCGGTCCCTCTTACTCAGTTGTTCCGTTAAGTCCAGTTGCGGTCCAAAGTGAATGCGAATCTGCTCGCCGCCGGTCCAATTGCCCAGCACCTGCCTGGCCAGCTTATTCCCCAGGCCAGTAATAAAGACCGGGATCACCTGGGGCGCGGCATCCTTGATTAGCTTTCCCACACCCGGCTGCGCCGGCAGATATGAGTACGGATCGCCGCTCTTATTCCGCGTACCCTCGGGATGAAAACCAATCACATTCCCGGCTCCGTTGCGGCAAAGCTCGCTGAGAAGCCTCATCGAAAACTGATCGAAGTCCCTTTTTTCGGGGAACGGTTTATCCGCCGTGGCAAAGAACGGCGGGTACATGGACCACCACCCCATCACCAGATTTACCAACAAGCCCAGTGGTGATTGATAGAAGAAGCGCCCTCGCACCGGAAAAAAGAGTTGTTTGCGCCAGCTTGTATGCCGAAATAGCGTGGTCGACACTACGTACATATCAAAGAACGAACGATGATTCGCAACCAGCAGCATCGGCCGATCGCGCGCCGCGGCCTCGACGTGTTCCAGGCCATAGACATTCATTATGTTGTAGGTCGCGAGATGGATCCAACCCGCACCAAAAACGTTCTGGCACCAGGTCCAGAAGCGCTTCCAGCGGCCCCGGTTCATAGTCGTGACCCAGTGAAAGGCCCACCGTTCAAAGGGCGACAAGACGGACAATTCGGTGACGGTAGGATAGGGGAATTCGATTTGGACAGCCGGGCCATCCTGTGGCAGGGCCTGCCTGGAGCTGTCAGCTTCCTGCCCGGGGGGGCTTCTTTGATCTTTGACAACAGGTGAGTTCATCAAGGGACCCATTGTCAACTTAGATTTGGGAAAAGCCAAATTCAGCGACCCTCTGTTCCGTGGGCGAGGCCGGGCCAGGTCGCCAGGTTTCAGATTTCAGAAAAGCGGCACTCCACAGGCTAGTCAATCGAGAAATACTTAGCTTCGGGGTGATGCACAATGATCGCCGAGGTTGACTGCTCAGGTTCCAGTTGAAACTCTTCTGACAATTCGACCTCGATGCGCGCGGGATCAAGAAGCTCAAATAGTTTTGCCTGATCTTCAAGCCGGGGACACGCGGGATAGCCAAAACTGAAACGCGAGCCCTGATAGAACTGGCGGAACAGCTTAGTAACCTCGGGCGCATCCTGAACCGCAATCCCGAGCTCTGTCCGAATATGCTTGTGCCAAAGCTCGGCCAGGGCCTCTGCGCTTTCAACGCTCAGGCCGTGAAAGTATAGGTAGTCGGCGTAGTTGTCCGCTTTGAAGAGTTCCTGAGCGTACTCACTGGCGCGACGGCCCATCGTCACCAGGTGAAAGGCGACGACATCCATCTTTCCAGTGCTGCGGGCGGCGAAGAAGTCTGCCAAACACAGATGCTTGCCGCCGGGCTGGCGCGGAAATGTGAAGCGCAGGCGCTCGGTCTTTTCGTCATCTTGATAGATGATTAGGTCGTTGTCGGTTGATTGGCAGGGGAAATAGCCGTAGACCACCCGCGGAACCAATACCTGCTCGCGTTTGGATCGCTGCCTGATTTCCTCGTAAATCGGGCGCACCTTTTCACTTACCAGAGCCTGGTACTCGTTCGGCGGCATCCGGCCCTGTTTAAATTGCCACTGCCCTTTGAACAACGCTGTTTCATTGACGTAAGCGAACACTTCATCCAGCGCGATGTCTTCCACTACCCGAGAGCCATAGAACGGGGCCCTGGGGATGGCGACGTCAGATAGCACGCTTGAGCGGGCCGTGTGGGTTGTGTCCGCGGGAACCCTTGCCGCGCCGCGCGGTTTCGTCGATTTACGAATGCCGAGCTTCGCCTCCTCACCTACCAAATCCTCCACGTCATCTTCGGTCGCGAGAGCGGGCGTTTCACCGATTGCGGCCGGTGCCACTACTCCGCTCATCAGGGCATCCATCGTGTGCAGGCCGGCAAAAGCGTCTTTTGCGTAAAAGAGCTGGCCGAGGTACAGGGATTTTAGGTCTTCATCGACGTACTTTCGCGTAAGGGCCGCACCACCGAGGACAACGGGCACTTTGATCCCCCGCTCGTTCATGAGTTCCAGATTTTCTTTCATGATGAGCGTAGATTTGACCAGCAATCCGCTCATGCCGATGGCATCTGCCTCATTTTCCTCCTGCGCTTTCAGAATGTTGTCAATTGTCTGTTTGATACCAAGGTTTACGACCTTATAACCGTTGTTGGTCAGGATGATGTCCACCAGGTTCTTGCCAATATCGTGAACGTCGCCCTTGACGGTCGCCAGTACCATTGTTCCTTTGGCCGTTGAACCACCCTTCTTCTCCATAAAGGGTTCGAGAAAACGCACGGCGGCCTTCATGGCTTCGGCTGACTGCAGCACAAACGGCAACTGCATTTGTCCGCTGCCAAACAGGTCGCCCACTACCTTCATCCCTTCGAGCAAAATGTTATTGATGATGTCGAGGGCCGGGTAACTCTCCAAAGCAGTATTCAGCTCGGCTTCGAGGCCAATCTTCTCGCCGTCAATGATATGGTTTCTCAGGCGCTCTTCAACTGTCTCGCCCTTGCTGGCCTTCTGAGTACTCTTCGCCTTTACACCCGCGAACAGAGTCGTGAACTGCGTCAGCGGATCATAGGTGCAGACGTCGCCGGCAAACTGACGTTGGTCATAGATGAGTTCGCGAGCAACTTTTAGTTCCTGTTCGCCGATGCGATTGAGCGGCTCGATTTTGCTGGCATTGACTATCGCTGCATCCAGACCTGCCTCGACCGCGTCGTGAAGGAAGACAGAATTAAGCACAACGCGCGATGCCGGGCTGAGACCAAACGAAATATTTGAGACTCCCAGGATTGTAAAACAACCGGGCAACTCGGTCTTGATGCGCTTAATCGCTTTCAAGGTTTCGAGCGCGTTGCGCCTGTCTTCTTCGATGCCGGTAGAAATTGGCAGCGCAAGCGGATCGAAGAAAATGTCCCCCGGCGGCAGGCCGAGCTCACCTGTCGCCTGTTCGTAGGCGCGCCTGGCGATTGCGAACTTACCTTCAGCCGTGCGGGCCATTCCCTCTTCATCGATGGTGCCGACAACTACACTGGCGCCATAACGCTGGGCCAGATCAATCACTTTTGCAAAACGCGGCACACCGTCTTCGTAATTGGTCGAGTTGAGAATGCATTTCCCCCCTGCGTGTTGCAGGCCGGCTTCCATTTTCTCCCATTCAGTTGAATCGAACATCAGCGGCAATTTGATGTTCGTCACCAGCCGCGACGCCAACTCATGCATATCGGCTACGCCGTTGCGGCCAACAAAGTCGACATTTACATCAAGAATGTGGGCGCCTTCGCGTTCCTGATCTTTGGCCAGCGCTACCAGCCCGTCCCAGTCTTCGGCGTTGAGCAGGTCGCGCATTTTCTTTGAACCACTCGCGTTGACGCGCTCGCCGACAATCAGGAACGACGTGTCCTGCACATATGGTTGCTGGAAATAGATTGAGGAAGCCGAGGGAACCAGTTTGGCAGCGCGCTCTCTGGGCGAGATGTCCTTCATGGCTTCAACTACAAGCTTTAAATGGGCGGGCGTGGTGCCACAGCATCCGCCCACTACATTCACCCCGAAGTCACTCGCAAAATGGACCACTTGCGCGGTGAAACTCTCGGGCGTTTCGTCATAATGCATCTTGCCTTCCTTAACTGAAGGCAGGCCGGCATTGGGAAGCACCGAAACTGGAAGTGGAGCATTTTCGCAGAGGTAACGAATGCTCTCAGTCATATGTCGTGGCCCGGTGCCGCAGTTCATCCCGATAACGTCAATCGGAAAAGGCGCGAGGGCCGTCAGCGCCGCTCCGATCTCAGTCCCATTAAGCATGGTGCCGAAAACTTCGATCGTAACCTGGGCGATCACCGGCACACGCCGGCGCTGTTCACGAAAGTGCTCGAAGATCGCAGCGAGGGCCGCTTTGGTCTGGAGCAAGTCCTGGCAAGTTTCCACGATTAGCAGATCCGCGCCGCCATCGAGCAAGCCGCGCACCTGCACGCTGTAGGCCTCCCGCAGATCAGAAAAGCTGATATGACCCAGCGTAGGCAGTTTGCGACCCGGTCCCATTGATCCGGCCACCCAACGCGGTTTTTCTTTCGTTGAGTAATCTGAGGCAATACGCTTCGCCAGGCGGGCTGCCCTGACATTCATGTCGTAGGCCTGATCCGCCATCTCATATTCCGCGAAATCGACGGGCGTGCCGTTGAAGGAATTGGTCTCAATTACGTCACAGCCGACATCCAGAAATGCTGTATGGACGTTTTCGACAGCGTCGGGCCGCGTGATCAACAAATGCTCATTGCACCCTTCGAAGCGCAAGCCGCCAAAGTCATCGAGCGTCAGATTTTGCACCTGCAGATTTGTGCCCATCGCCCCGTCAAAGACGATGATGCGGTCGCGCAATGTGTCGAGGAAAGAAGTCATGGGATCAAGTCTGGGATTTGGTCTTTGGTCTTTGGTCTTTGAGCTCTTTGCTCGCTTCTTTGCCCTTTGCTCTCTGCCCTTGGCCCTTTGCCCTTGGCCCTTTGCTCTTGGCCCGCTATCGCAAAGGCCCCGCGTCTAAACAACGCGGGGCCTTTGCCGAAAGCCTAATCGATCAGTCTCACCCGAGAAAATCGCCGTGCTGTTTAGCGGATTGTTTTACGTGGCCGCAAGTCGCCTTAACTCACCACGTTTGTCGCCAGTTATTGAACCATCGCTCCCAGGAAGTGTCAAGAAGGTGAGCGTTGAAACTGAGACCTGGCTGATGCGCCAACTTCCCTGTCGATGCGGTCAAAACCCGTGTGAATAAGATATATCTGAACAAGAGCCTCTGGCGCCAGTACCTCCCGGGGGGATTTCTATTTACCAATTGGCATTTAACCTTTACCATTCACGTCCATGCGACGTGCAATCTATCCCGGCTCATTTGATCCAGTAACGAATGGTCATCTGGATATAATCACTCGCGGTTGCAAGCTGTTTGACGAAATCATCATCGCCATCCTCGTCAATCCGGAAAAACAACCGTTTTTTGGGGTGGGAGAACGGCGCGACATGCTAACCGAAGTTCTGGAACAGCTCGACCGCGGAAACTGCAGGCTGCGTGTTGATTCGTTCGAAGGCTTACTGGTGCAATATGCCGTGGCCCAGGAAGCCCAGGCGATTGTACGCGGCATCCGCGCCATTTCGGATTATGAATACGAATTGCAGATGGCGTTGATGAATCGCCGCCTTGAACCGTCAATTGAAACCGTCTTTATGATGCCGGCAGAAGCTTATTCGTATGTGAGTTCTCGCCTGGTCAAGGAAGTGTTTCTGCTGGGGGGAGCTTTGGATGGCCTGGTGCCGACACTGGTCGAGCGGCGCATGAAAGAAAAGGTGGCCGCCCAATCGAACAGCTGATCTCAAAAAAACCATTCCGCGTCTGAGGGGCCGCGGATTCAGGCATGCTATACTCCCACAAAAATTGAGGACCGACCGTCTGTGATGACCCAACCCGCAAGTTCTGCCTTTCCCGTTTCAGAAAATGTTTCACGCATGAAGCCTTCGTCAACGCTGGCGGCGATGCAGGCAGCGGAAACGCTGCGGGCTACCGGAGCCAACGTCGTAGACTTTGGCGCGGGCGAACCGGATTTCGATACGCCGGACAACATCAAGCAGGCTGCGGCGATTGCGATGCAGGCCGGTAAGACAAAGTACACAGCTACTGCCGGCATTCGCGAGCTGCAACAGGCAATCATAGATTTCTACCAACAACAGTTCAGCACCACTTACGAACCATCGGAAGTGATGGCTACGTCCGGCGGTAAGCAGGCACTCTTCAATGCTTTGGTCACTCTTATCAATCCGGGTGACGAAGTGATCATCGCCAATCCATACTGGGTAACCTTTCCAGAGATCGTGATTTTCGCGGGAGGTACTCCTGTTTTCATCGATACCGAGGAGAATGGATTCGTATTGACCGCCGCAATGATAGCCGGAGCGATCACAACGCGAACCAAGGCGGTCATTCTGAATTCCCCCAGCAATCCGTCCGGACGCGTAATACCGCCGGCTGAATTCCACTCCATCATGGAACTGTTAACTGACCACGGGGTCTACTCAATCTCCGACGAGTGTTACCTGCGATTCGTTTACCCGCCTGCGGAAGTTTTCAGCGCAGCCGCTCTGCCCGCCAGTCTCCGCAAACGGTTATGCATCGCCGGTTCCTTTTCAAAAACGTATGCCATGACCGGGTGGCGTCTCGGCTACGCGCTCGCGCCGCCCGAATGGACTAAAGCGATGCTGAAGGTGCAGAGCCACAGCACCAGCAACCCCACCTCGATAGCTCAATGGGCGGCTACCGAAGCACTGCGGGGTCCGCAGGCTTCAGTGGCCGCGATGCTGGCTGAATACACCGCGCGCCGCGCCTGGCTGCTGAAGGCGTTGCGAGATATTCCTGGGATCCACTGTAACGAGCCCGAAGGCGCCTTTTATGCTTTTCCAGATTTGCGCGGCTGTTTGCAGGGCCAGATGAGGACGTCCGGCGAATTCACACAGAGGTTGTTGGAAGAAGAACAAACCGTAATCACGGACGGCGCGGGTTTTGGAGCCGAAGGCTTTGCGCGAATCTCTTATGCCACGTCGATGTCCCAGTTGGAAGAAGGCCTCAAGCGCATCAAACGATTTGTGGAGCGGCTCATTTAGTCTGCATCCCGCTACGATCGAGGCGAGAACGGTGCACGGGACCCACGGTGCGCGCTTGCGTTAGCTACCCGCACCCCAAGTGAAAGAGCGGCGCCGGTTAATAAACCAGCGCCGCTCTTTATTTGTCAGGTGTTTTCGCTTAGTACAGGTTGAAGTTGTACTCCAGGTGCATGTACATGGATACGGGGCGTCCGTCTTTCATGGCCGGCTCGAACCTTATTTGACGAGCCGCGGCAATTGCCTTCTCCGTCAATCCGAACGGCAATTCCTTGACAGCTCGAATCGACGTGACCTGTCCACCGGAAGTGAACACCGCCTGTAGCACGACGGTCCCGGTAATCTGGTTCTTGCGTGCATCTTCAGTGTATTGCGGTTCGGGTTTAAAAGTTACACGTGCTTTTGACGTAACTTCCTTGCCGCTGAAAATCTTGTTGTAGTCAGTGCCGCCGCCACCGCCGCCGGCACCACCGCCGCCGCGACTATAGTCGCCACCGCCAATGTTGCCTCCACGTCCAGGGCCAATGCCATTTCCCTCACCCGACCCGACACCGGTGCCAGTCCCGCTCCCGATTCCATTGCCCGTACCGGGTCCCGAAGATGGAGTCGTACTGCGAGATTTTGGATCGCCATAGGGCAGCACGCGGGCATCGGGTGGGACCAACAAAGGATCAGCGTTCACGGTCGCAGCCACCGGTAAAGAAGGGTTCTTAATTACTGGAGGCTTCGGATCCGGTGGCAAAATCTGGGGTACATCTAGCGATGCCTGTGGCAGTTTGCCTGCCGAAGCCGGCGTAGCTTCCTGACGGCCACCGCCACCTCCACCACCCGGTTTTTCCTGCTTTGGTTTACTGCCGCCGCCGCTGCCCTTGTTGAAGCCCGCGGTTCCCGGATCGGGCGTAGGCTGATCCTGAGGAATATCGATGATCTGCTGGACTTCATCCTGGTTTTGAGCGATTTCCTCATCAATTGTTGCCGGTCGCCGTCCCTGGTAAATGATTGCGCCCAGGACAGCGAAGATGAAAAGGAAAGCAGCGACCATGCCAAAGGCAACCGTACGCGAGTCGGACGGCTGTGCTCCCATAACCGCCGCGCCGCTTTCTTTGCCAAGCCAGGTCGCAAACATTGCGATGAGCACACAGAAAGCCACCACGGCGAAAGCCAGCACGCCGAACCGGCCCGTTCTAGCTGATTGCGACTTGTCAAGGAGCCCCACAATGACTGCCACGGCCACGAGAGCAAACACCGCCACACCCATTGCGATAACTACGTTGCGGTTTGCCAAAAAGCGTTTCACGATCTGTCCATAGCCAACTGCGGAGCGCTTCATAAAACCCATTGGGTCGCGCTTGAATTCGGGCCAGGTCAGTTCATATTGATGGGCAACATCCTTAAGTTCAGCCCCCAGCCTGCTGGCCAGGCCGGTATCGCTCATGATGGTCAGGTGATATTCGCCACGTTGCACCAGGGAGCTCGCAGATGGAACTCCGGCGTATGCCGCCGTATTCGTGATAACCGGTTCCGGTTCACTGTTCAGCAACACTGCGCCGCCATTAGCGGGCAGGGCCGTTACGCTAGGCTCTTCAACCGACGTAACTGCGGTAAGAGGCGTGGCATCCACAGGACAAAAACTGAATTTGTCCGCGAACTCTTCCTTGCATACAGAACAGAACTTCATCTTTACTACCTCATTATCCGTTTTCGGAAGGATTGATTCATTCAAAACGCTCGCCTCGCTAATCTCCCGGAGATAGCTGGAAGTGATTCGCTCATCCAATGCCATCGAAGGCCGCGGTGCCTGCCATAGCTTGAGCAGTCCCTGCAGCTCCTCTTCCGATACGAACCGGTCATCGGGCTCGATAGTGCTCATTTCAAGCCTGCTCCAAAGTAACAATTTCCGAGTTAGTATTCAAATAAGGCGCCAATGTGTTGCGTAGCCGACCACGGGCCCGGTGCAGCCGGCTCTTTACCGCACCCACATCGGTTCCCACTATTTCGGCAATCTCCACCAGGGCCAGTCCTTCATACTCAAACAACACCAGCGCCTCACGCTGCAATGGAGGCAAATCCGCCACGGCCTCCCTCACTTTGTTCACTAATTCCTCATCCAGCAGCCTGCGCAACGGTCCTTCCCGCCGGGCTGCGGGATATTCAGAGAAATCGTCGAGAGCCACTTCTCTGCCCTGGCTGCGAAAATATTTCATGGCCAGGTTGCGCGCCGCCGAGTAAAGATAGGTCCGCAACCCGGCCCTCTGGGGGTCATAGTTACCCGGCTTGCGTATCAAACTCAAAAAGCAATCGTGCGTCACGTCTTCAGCGGCCTCAATTGACCCCAGCAGCCGATAAGCGAAACCAAATATCGGGTTTCGGTACCTCTCGTAAAGGACAAGAAAAGCCGCCTGGTCACCGCTCCCTGCTCTCTCGAGCAAAAGCTCGTCTGTTTTCCTATCTGGCAATCGCCCACTCGATCCTGTAGGAGTCGCTCCTACTCGTATTACCGCCAAACAGTTAAAAGATACGGCCTTCCACTCACCTTTTTTGCAGTCGCAGCCGCCGCAGGCTTTATCAATGCCGCCATGCCACCGCATTATACTACCGATTTGCTACATGGACGGGCAGATCGTCGCAGACCTTATTACCTGCGAATCGAACGCTTTGATGCGCTTTTGACCCAAACGGTTGACGATGTAATTAGCCCCATCTAAGATGTTTTCGCTTCGCCATCTTGAGGGAAGACACGCTGCAAACACGTACTTAGCAGCGAAAACTCGTTCGCAGATTGCCACGAGCGCTCACCTCAGGCTCGCGAGAAACTGAGCATACAGGGTTCTTACTGGGACACTATTTGATGAAAAGATGTTATCGATCACGCCGCATGCGAATGCTTCCAGCGATTGCGGTCACCTGTCTTGTGGCTTGCCTGATGGCGCCGGCTTCTTTCTCCCAAACACCTGAGCCACAACGCGAACAGCTGTTAAATGGCCTACGCATATTGTTGTTGAACCGTCCTGGCGACGCAAATGTGTTGCTCAAGCTGCGGATCAACAGCGGCGCGGCGTTTGACCCTGCGGGCAAAGCCGGAACAATGGCCCTTTTAGGTGACATCCTTTTCCCGGATGCTGTTACGCGCGACTATTTCAGTGAGGAAATGGGTGGCCGCTTGGAGGTTGAGACCGATTTCGACGCCATCAACATAACGTTACAAGGCCGTGCCGCCGAGTATGATCGAATCGTTGACGTCCTCAGGGCTGCGCTGGTGACGACGTTAATAACCCAGGAAAATGTCAACAAGGTGCGCGAGGCCAGGATTAAGGCGCTTGGTGAAACCAGGTCTTCAGCGTCAGAAGCCGCCCATCGTGCAATTGCTCTGCGCTTATTCGACAGTTTTCCCTATGCTAATTCCACCGTAGGAACGCTGGAGACTGTCGGTCGAATCGAGCGGTCCGATTTGATGCTGGCCCGAGAAAAGTTTCTCAGTCCGGATAATGCAACCCTGGTAATTATTGGTGGAGTCGATCAACGCCGGGCGATGCGCGCCCTGCGCCAACTACTGGGCGGCTGGCGCAAGAGCGATCAACTCGTACCCGCGACTTTCCGCCAGCCGCCGCCACCCGATCCGCGCACTCTGATCGCGGACTTTCGAGGGACGCCGGCCACCGAAGTCAGGCTGGCGACTCGCGGTATAGCCAGAGGCGACCGCGATTTTTTCGCCGCTGAACTCTTGACAGCGATTGCGCTTGAGCGTTGGCAAAAACAACTGCCTGACTTGAAAGGAAGTGCATTCGTCAGGCAAGAGGCCCATTTGCTCCCCGGTATGTTTGTGATGGGAGCTACGGTAGACAGTGCGGCAGCGGTACACGCGATCGGAAGCGCACGCCAGACTCTCGAGTCGCTGGTGAATGTTCCTGTTTCGCCGGCTGAATTAGCCAGTGCCAGAAACAAGAACGCAGGCCCCAGCGCAATTTCAGCAAATGAATCTCTGGCAAATGCCTGGCTCGACATCGAAGCCTATGCGCTCCCGTCTTTAAGTGAACAAGCGCGTGCCTGGAATTCGCTGCTGCCCTCCGATTTGCAAAGGGTTGCCACTCGTCTCTTTAAGGAAGCTGCGCTGGCTTCAGCAGCAGTGGGAAACGCTGAAGATCTAAAGAGCCGGCTCGCACCCCTGTTGAAGATCGAGGTGCAGGGAGAGTCCGCCCCAAAGGCGTTGGGGCCTCAACCCACCAAACCAGCTGATGCGGAGCCTGCCAAACAACGAACGGTGCCGACTTTTAAGCCGCTCAAGCCTACTAACCCGCTCATGAAATCCAACAAGCCCACAACCAAGCCCGGCTAATTACAAATGTTTCGCAATCCCACTGCAACCAAATTCGAAGGGTTCTCAGCTTAACTGTGTATACGAAGAGCAGCGCGGCCGAAGAGGAGCATGCGACTCGCGTTCGCGAAATGTTTGCGAACATTTCGGCACGTTATGATCTTTTAAATCATCTCCTGTCCTTCGGCACCGACCGTCGGTGGCGATACAAAGTGGCCCGCATGTTGGGCAGTGGTCGGGGGGGCAGCGCGCGTTTTCTTGATGTTGCGTGTGGCACAGGCGACCTGGCGTTGACTTTGTTCGCAGTCACCGGCGCGAGGGTCATTGGCGCTGACTTCTGCCGGCCGATGCTGGAAAGAGCTCAGGCAAAAGCAGCCACGGGCCATTTGGCAATCCCATTCGTCGAGGGAGACGCATTGCAGTTGCCTTTTCCAGACGAATCGTTCGACGGCGTCACCATTGCTTTCGGCCTGAGAAACCTTGCAAGTTTTGCCGGCGGACTAAAAGAATTGCTGAGAGTGGCAAGGCCGGGTGGCACTGTGGTCGTGCTTGAGTTTTCGAAACCGTGGGTGCCGGGCTTTCGCACGCTGTTTCAATTCTATTTTCATCGAGTGTTGCCGCTGTTGGGTGGCGCCTTGAGCGGATCAAAGAGCGCGTACGAATATCTGCCCGACTCGGTGGACAGATTTCCGGATCAGGAAGAGCTGGCGCGATTGATGCGCAAAGTTGGTTTTTCAGACGTAGAGTATTTGAATTTGACTGCGGGAATCGCCGCCATTCACTCAGGCAAAAAGCCAGAGTCAGCGGCAAAGGATTGGTTGCAGCAGTTTTCTGCGGGCAACCAATAAATGTAGCTCGCGGATTAGTCTTCATGTTGGCGGCGTGCGGTTGTCGGGGCTGTGCGAAGTCGAGGAGGACTATATCCGCGGGCTACATTCTTTTAATGCACCGCGAGCGACCCTCTCAGCCGGCGTTTAGTTAGCCATTCCCACCACTCACCACCCAAACTAACAGTTTGCGATAGCTGCCGTGCTATCATTCGCGACCGGTGCGGTCAACCATAAAATATAAACTACTTAATGGCTTAAGACGTCTTGCCATCCTCCTTCTCGTCGTCTGGACGGTGGTGTCGCTGGTGACGATCTTGATCGAACTAGTGCCCGGCGACCCTGCCGTCGCCGTGCTCGGAGAGCAGGCAACCGCGGAGCAATTTGCTCAATTCCGTGCCAAACATGGTCTTGATCGGCCGCCCTTCTTCTTTTCGTTTCCCAGCGATGACCAGGGCAAAAGACATTTTGCGTGGCATGGCAGGGACAATCGCTACACGGAATATTGGATCGGAGTGCTGCATGGCGATCTCGGATCCTCTTTTCGTACCGATCGCCCGGTGGTGGAGCTGGTTCTGGAACGATATCCGGCGACCATTGAACTGGCATTGGCCGCGCTGCTCTTCGCGGTGGCGATTGCGATCCCTTTGGGAGTATTCGCAGGCACGCATCGCGGCACCTTGCTGGACAATGCGGCCTCGGTAATCGCGCTACTCGGAATCAGCCTGCCCAGTTTTGTGATTGGACCGATGCTCGTCTACCTGTTCGCGGTCAAACTCGGCTGGCTGGCGCCGTCAGGCCGTTTTGACTGGAGCGATATCATTCTCCCGGCCTTCACCCTGGGAGCAGCACTTTCCGCTATCCTGACGCGCATGGTGCGGTCCTCAGTTATCGAAGAACTGGGCGAGGATTATGTGCGGACGGCGCGCGCCAAGGGCTTAAGCGAAAGAAAAGTGATTTATAAGCATGTGTTGAAAAACGGGCTGATTCCGGTCGTCACGATCCTCGGCCTGCAACTCGGTGTCTTACTTGCCGGCGCAATCATTACGGAAAAGATTTTTGGCTGGCCAGGCCTGGGATTGCTGCTGGTGGAAGACGGAATAGCCAAACGCGATTATCGAGTAGTCCAGGGTTGCGTCCTGATAATCAGCATCACCTACATCTTCGCGAATTCGCTGACGGATATGGTTTATCGCTGGCTCGACCCGCGAATTCGGGTTTCCTGAGCTTGAGGTCCTGGGGTCCTGCTCTTGGGACATTGGCTTGGTTCTGCAAGACCCTGAGGACAAACCTCTGATTCTAACTATGAATCGTTTGACCATCATCGGCCTGGTTATTGTTGCGATCTTGTTGATTGTGGCTATCTTTGCGCCCTGGATCGCGACTCACGACGTAGGCGCTACTAATCTGGCGATGCGTTATCTGCCGCCATCGAAAGAATTTTGGTTCGGGACGGATTCGACTGGCCGTGACATTTTTTCCCGTGTCGTGTTTGGGGCGCGTATTTCTCTACAGGTAGGAATAATTGTGGTCGGCGTCTCGGCAGTGATTGGGACAATGCTTGGGGCCCTTGCGGGTTATTATGGCGGCTGGATCGATCGAATCGTGTCCGGTTATGTCTTTAACGTCTTTCTTGCTTTTCCCGGCCTCCTTCTGGCCATCGCCATGGTTGCTTTCCTCGGAGCCGGCCTGAATAAATTAATTCTGGCCCTGTGTATTATTGGCTGGGTGGGTTATGCGCGACTAATTCGTGGCCAGGTACTGAAAGTACGAGAGTATGATTTTGTTCAGGCCGCGCGGGCCCTGGGGGCGGGTGACCTGCGTATACTACTTGTGCATATTCTGCCGAATGCGATCCAGCCATTAATCGTTCAGGCGAGTCTGGGAATGGCGGGCGCAGTCTTATCGGAAGCGTCACTGTCGTTCCTCGGTCTGGGAGTACCGCCGCCCGCTCCCTCCTGGGGGGTCATGATCGAAGAAGCCAGAGACCTATCCACTCTGCAGGCCGCTCCCCATGCCTTGATTTTTCCCGGCATCGCTATTGTGCTGACCGTGCTCGCCTTCAATTTTATCGGTGATGGTCTGCGCGAATACCTAGATCCGCGCCAGCGCCGGCGCTAGGGATCCCCTGCAAGGCGACCTCAGAGTACGACTTCAGTCGGGCTCTTGTGTTCGCCTAACCCGCCATCCCGGCCTGAGTGCAATGGTCAGTTAGTCTTCTTGCTGGCCTTTGGTGGGAGCATCACCACCTTCACTGTGACTGTGTTGCCGTTCACTTCGAAAACCAGGTAGTGATGTGTAGCGCTGCAATTCTTACCCGAGGGACACGTATCGAGCGGCGCTCCGGCGCCACCACTCACCAGATAGCCCGGACCACCGGGCGAGGGATTAGTTCTGGGAGGCGGATTGAGAGTCTTGCCGCCAGCGTTGTAGTAGAGATGCTCGTGCGCCGCGATCACAAACGAAACGTTCGGGTACCTTGCGAAGAGCTTTTCCAAAGCGTCCGCATTCTGCTTATTGAGCTGCGAGTCTTTACGCGCCGGTTTAATCGGGTGATGCATGAAGACAAAAATATGCGCCTTGTCCTTATTGGCTTCGAGGTCACCCACTAATAGCTTCATTTGATCGAGAGTAACGTAACCCGGATCGAGCTTCACATTATTTCCGATCATCTTGCCCGCTGATCGCAAGGTCAGCATCGTCGGCACTTCTTCGGTGTCAACAGCGATGAAGCGCGAGTTGCCGTAGTTGAACGCTCCGTAAGGCGGTGCATTTGCCGGATATTTCATGACCTCAAGGTAGAGCTGCTGCATATCCTTATCCGGCGTTTCCACAGTCCCATTGTCCGTCTTCTCCAGGCTGTCCATCTCATGATTTCCCGGAGAATTGAAGATCGGCACGCCGGCCTGCGAAACAATCTTGAAAAATTCTTCATACTGGGCCGTCAGCGTCGCACGATCAATCTTTTTCCCGAAGATCCTGAATCCCGCGATGGTGTCGCCCGACCAAAGCATGAAGGCCGGTTGGAAGCGCTGGGAATCGGTAAGCAGTTGAGTGAGGGTCGGCGGCTGTGGGTCGTGGTGACCTGCAGGGCGATTGTCGCCAGCAGCGACAAAAGTGAAGTGAGTGCTGGCGGGATCGTCAACGAGTTGTGGAGTACTCGGTACGCGTGGCAGGGTGGGAAAGGTATTTACGGTTTGCGCCTGAACGGCGGCACACATGCAGAGTGCCAAAGGGATTGCTGTGAGGTATAGCATTGTAATCATCAGGTAACGCCTTTTCATACGGGCTCCTTGCTTTCCAGGCGACGGCCTTCGAGATGCGGTTTGTGACAACGTAAGTGCAGATTCCAATAGTTCGACGCTGAGCACCATATCTTTTGTCCCCGCTGAGAGTCAACGTGAGGAATGAGAAGGGGATGGTGAGCCAGATTCGAGTCCTATAATTGGTATTGACCAGTATGCAGCCTTGCCCAAAAAGTGCTGTCTTTTTGTCCGCGTTAGCTAACAATTGAAAGTAGCCCAGCAGTTCACACTGCTGGGTGGGAGGCTCAACCTGAGTCTCAGTCCGTGAAACGGACTGCTGTCAAACAATACAGAACCGAAGGTCTGTCCGTTTCCCGGACTTCTCCGTATCGAACTGGTTCCCCAGCGATGGATCGCTGGGCTGTTTTCAGCCGTCCGCTGAACGCGGACTTTCCGGCAAAGCTACCCGTATGCTGGATATTAGTTCCGTCAGTCAGCTGCTTCGCCGGCTCAATTGGCAGCAACTCCCCAAATTGACACTGTGTTTCTTGAGGGCTACCATGCGCACCTGTTTTCAAACTTCTGCTGACAACTATTCTCTTGATGAACTCGGGTCCTGCTGAAAGCATTATCGATCTCGTAGGCAATACTCCCCTGCTCCATCTTTCGCGTTTCGCGCCTCCACCTCTGGCTGACATCTATGCCAAGCTTGAATACTTCGCCCCTGGTGGCTCGGTAAAGGACCGCGCAGCGCTGGGCATGATTCTGGACGCCGAAAGCAAAGGACTGTTGTCGCCTGGGGCGACGATCATCGAGCCAACGGCAGGTAACACAGGCATCGGCCTGGCCCTAATCGGCGTGGCACGCGGTTATCGTGTTATCCTCTGTGTTCCGCAGGGATTTGCCGCGGAGAAGATGCGATTGATGGAGGCACTGGGTGGTGAAATCGAGTACGTACCAAAAGAGCAAGGGATGACCGCGGCAGTAAACAGAGCGCGTGAACTTGCGAGACAGATTCCCAACAGTTTCATTCCTCAACAATTTGAAAACCCCGCCAATCCTTCCTGCCATGAGACCACGACCGCCCGTGAGATCATCGAGCAAATGGATGGGCGCATCGACGCGGTCGTCCTGGGGGCCGGAACATCGGGCACTTTTGTTGGCGTCTCGCGAGCAGTAAAAAGAATGAACCCCAAAGCATTATGTGTGCTCATTGAACCGGAGGGGTCTATTTATGGCGGTGGCGCTCCGGGTCAGAAAAAGATCGAAGGGATCGGCCAAACACAATTCATTCCCAAGATTTACGATGGCCGTTTGGCAGACGAAATTATGATGGTGGGGAATGAGGAAACCCGCGCGGCTGTCCGCAAGTTGGCCGCTACTGAGGGCGTACTGGGTGGATGGTCGTCCGGTGCAGCCGCCGCCGGGGCGTTTCGCATCGCACAACGATTGGGCGCGGGGAAACGCGTGGTAACGCTTTTTCCGGATGGCGCGGAAAGATATTTGAGCCAGGGAATTTTTGATTGAAGAGGGTCTTTGGTCTTGGGTCTTGGGTCTTGGGTCTTGGGTCTTTGGTCTTTGGTCTTGGGTTTTTGAGTTTTTGAGTTTTTAAAGTAATGACAACCCAAGATCAGAGACCACGGGTCTAAAACCAAAGACCCAAGACCAAAGACCCAAGACCAAAAACCAAAGGCCTAAGACCAAAATCTATTAATTGAGATCACAACAACTATGGGCTTTGCAACTATCGCAATTCATGCTGGGCAGGAACCGGATCCGACTACGGGTGCAGTCACTGTGCCAATTTATCAAACTTCAACTTACGCGCAGGACGGACTGGGCCGGCACAAAGGCTTCGAATACGCTCGCACCCAAAATCCCACGCGCACCGCGGTCGAGAAAAACATCGCCGCGCTGGAGGGAGCGCGCTTTGGCTTCGCCTTCGCATCGGGCATGGCGGCCATAGACGCGACCATGCGCCTGATTAAAGCCGGCGAACATGTCATCGTTTCTGACAACACTTACGGCGGTACGGCGCGTTTGTTTACGAAGATACTGGCAAATTACAACATTGAATTTGACTTCGTGGACACCTCGGACGTCTTAAACGTCGAGGCCGCCATTAAGCCAAATACAAAGATGGTATTTGTTGAAACACCGACAAATCCGATCATGACCGTGACCGATTTGAAGGCCGTAGCCGAAGTCGCTCACCGCACGGGAGCCAGGGTGGTCTGCGACAATACCTTCATGTCGCCTTACCTCCAGCGCCCGCTTGATTTCGGCGTGGACATCGTGGTGCATTCAACAACCAAATACTTGAACGGCCATTCCGATGGAATTGGCGGCATGGTGGTCCTGAATGACGAAACAGATGCCAACTGGATCGGCTTCGTACAAAACAGCGCCGGCGCGATACTCTCGCCCTTCGACTCCTGGCTGGTGATCCGGGGCACCAAGACGCTGGCCCTCCGCATGGAGCAGCACGACAAGTCCGGCCGCATCGTCGCCGCATTTCTCGAGGAACACCCGAAAGTGCAAAAGATTTATTACCCGGGATCCGCTTCCCACCCCCAACACGCCCTGGCCAAACAGCAGCAGAGAGGCTTTGGCGGCATGGTCTCGTTTGAGGTAGGTTCGTTGGAGGCTGCCCGATCGGTGCTGGAATCTGTTAAGCTGTGCACCCTTGCCGAGAGCCTGGGAGGAGTCGAGACTCTGGTCTGCCATCCGGCCACCATGACTCACGCATCAGTTGATCCGGACAAGCGCCAACGGCTGGGAATCACGGACGGGCTGGTGAGAATTTCAGTCGGCATCGAAGATACCGATGATATCGTTGCGGATCTCGACCAGGCGTTAAAGAAGATTTAGCATGGAACTGGCCGGACAAACCTTACGCGCGGTGAGACTGCGGATGACACGAAAACACCAGACGGGTTAAAATCTTTCTGAATTTCTAAACGCACGCTTCGTGGATCACTCTTCTTTATGATTGTAGAGCTGCATGCAAAATCGGACGTCGGCCGCATCCGACGCGGTAACGAGGACAATTTTCTGGTCCTGGATCTTTCGAGCCAGAAAACCTGGACCGGTTCGGACGGGGTGGAAGCACCCAAAGAATTTTCGCATTTTGAGCTTGGGAAGAAAGGCGTGGTACTGGTCGTCTCCGACGGCATGGGAGGAGCGCTGGCCGGTGATGTCGCCAGTCGCATGGCAGTCGATTCGGTCCGCGAAATGCTGGTCGGCAACGACGCGGAGGGCGGCTGTAATGACGAAGAGCCGCTTGTCGATTGCCTCAAGAACGCAACCGTCTATGCCAATTTGGCAATTCATATGCGCAGCCAGGAAGACGCTCGCTGCGCCGGGATGGGAGCAACATTTACGGGAGCGGCCATCAGGGCCGGCGGTCTGGATTTGGTGCAGGTTGGCGACAGCCGCGCTTACATCATTCGCAAGGCACAAATCCGGCTCGCTACCAAAGACCAGTCGCTGGTCCAGCAACTGGTGGATGTCGGACAGATCAGCGAGGCCGAAGCTGAGACGCACATGTTTCGGAATGTAATTTTGCAGGCGCTCGGCGCCCAAAGCGATGTAGTCCCGGCCACCGGTCGCGTCAACTTGAAACGCGGCGATATTATCCTCCTCTGTAGCGATGGCTTGTCAGGAAAGCTGCGCGCCGAAGATATTCAGAACATCGTGATGAGTAACGCGGACAACCTCGCAGTTGCCTGTGACGAATTGATTGCTGAAGCTAACAATCGCGGCGGCGAAGATAACATCACGGTCGTGCTGGCCCGCTTTGAGGGTGACGACCTTCAGGAACCCACCACCGATCGCATCACCATCGAATTACCTGCCCTGGAAGAAGACAAAACGCTGGAAGATAATTTTGAAGCTGACACCGAGACGCACTAAGGGTCAGATTTTGATCGGCTGGAGATCCGCTGTAGCTTAACTATGAGCTGGCGGGCGGGACAATAACTTACTCCGGCAGCGACTTTGCTCGCCAATCAGCTTCCTGCTTGACCCGACGCACGTAGAGCGACGCGCCTTCCATCTTCTCGACGCAGACTCGCTCACCAGCCTCCAGTGGTTCCTCGCCTTCGGCCGGATAAGCGGTCCAGGTTGAGCCGAAGACCTTTACTGCGCCTTCATTCAAGGCACCGCGGCTCGAAGATACGACCGTGCCGATCTTTCCAGGCAGAGAGTCCATTCCGGTGCGCAGGGAATCGCCAGTCTTCTCCCGTGAAAAATAGTTGACAAAGATGGTGCGCGAAGCGGCAGTCAACCCCACAGAAACCGCGGCGAAAACCAGGAACTGAAGAGCCAGGCTATCGATGCCGACAATTGCGGCAAAAGCCGCAGCCAGAGCTCCGATGCCGAACCAGAGCAGGACAAAGCCGCTGGTGAATACTTCGGCAACAACGAGGATCAATCCCAGGATGATCCATGCAATCCAAAGCCAATTCATATTTTCTTCGAAAGCAAATGATGAGCTCGTTGGGTCAAGATGATAACTCAGCCCTTGAGCATATTCTTTATCACGAACCAGATGTTTGCCGGGCGTTCCGCCAGCCGGCGCATGAAGTAAGGATACCAGTGTTTGCCGTAGGGTACATACACGCGTACTTTGTAACCATCGCGCGCGAGTCTTAACTGCAGATCGCGCCGGACACCGTAGAGCATCTGAAACTCGAACGCCTCTTTCCCAATTCCCTCCTGCCGGGCGAACTGTACCGTCGCCTCGATGATCCTTGGATCGTGAGTAGCGATCCCGTGATAAGTGCCGCTGGCCAGCAGCAACTTCATTACTCGCAGGTAATTCTCATCGACATCCTTTTTCTCAGGGTACGCGACCTCGGGCGGCTCATTATAGGCCCCTTTGCAGATGCGTATGCGGGCCGGAATCTGCAGCAGCGCCTGAGCGTCCTCATAAGTTCGGTAAAGATATGACTGTAGCACAATCCCGACATTGTTCAGGTCAAACTCGGCGCGCAACCGCCTAAAGATGTCGAGCGTCACCTGGGTGACCAGTGAACCTTCCATGTCAACGCGCACAAAGTTTCCGCGCCGAGCCGCCTCGGCCACCACGATTCTGGCATTCTTATAAGCTAGCTCCGGATCGATTTCCAAACCGAACTGCGACAGCTTTATGGAAACATTGGAATCAATCTTCGCTAATTCGATTTGTTCGAGGATATGCAAATACTCAGAAACCTCGGCGGTGGTTTCGGCAGGACTCGTAACTGATTCATTAAGGTGATCAAATGAGGCACTGCACCCAGCTTCATTGATTCTGCGGATGGCCGCAACGGCCTCATCAATGGTCTCCCCAGCCACAAAACGAGTAGTTAGTTTCTTGAATGGAGGAAAGCGGGTGGCAAAGTTTTTCAACCCTTCCAGCTGTGAAAGGTATAGGAGCGCGCTTCTGATGACCATTTAATCCTTCTGATTCACTGATTCTGAAACCGCCAACCGGATCCCGAAGTTCTCCGTGCTCCTGGCCGCGGCAGCCCGGGTCTCGAAGGCTGCCGGAGCCGTATGGTATCCTTGGCAGCCGCGCCGTCGTGGTTACTTGTTCGTTCGAGCCCGACCTTAACGTCAAATGCGACTTAAACTGATCCTGATCGCTTCATTGCTGGCCAGTCTCGTTGGGTCGGGAGCCTCAATAGCAATTGTCTTCGGTGCCTTCTCCTCATTGAAACCCCTAAGTGCCCCTGGCTTACTGGTGCTTTTTTCTTTCCTGCTGCCCGTCGGCGCCATTGTTTGGGCGACCATTTTTGTCTACCGGCATACAGCACGACGCCGAAAGCTTCAGGCTGTGCTGACTGTCCTGCTTAGCGTGATACTTTCAATTGCCGCATTCACCGCAGCCGTATTGCTTACCTCGCGAGCAGCACGCCCGGCGCCAATATCTGCAGCGCCTCGAACTGGCAGCTAAGCACTAATGACTCCGGCTGCACTCAGGTCGTTCAGGCCGATTCGCTTCTGAACCGGACGCAGCGCATCGATCACAAAACGAATGTGGTCATGCGCGTCCACACCCAATTCTTCGACGCCCTGTTTTATGTCATCGCGGTTGACCGAGCGAGCAAATGCCTTGTCTTTCAGTTTCTTGATTACGGAAGCGACCTCGAGATCGTCCAGGCTTCTGGTCGGCCGCACGAGCGCACACGCCACCAAAAAGCCGCAGAGTTCGTCGGTAGCGAAGAGGGCCCGTGCCATCGCTGTATCCCTGGGCACACCCGTATAGGTAGCGTGTCCCATGATGGCGCGGATGACTCGCTCAGAGTAGCCGCGTCCGCAGAGAATGTTGGCGCCAGTAAAGGGATGCTGATCCGGACCAGGAAACATCTCATAGTCAAAGTCGTGCAAGAGACCTACGATGCCCCACTCGTCTTGGTCGGCGCCCGGCTCGCCATAGCGCTTCGCGCAGGCACGCATCGCTGTTTCGACTGCGAGGGCATGCTTGCGCAAGCTGTCACCTTTTGTGTACTCGCAGAGTAGTTCCCAGGCTTCGTTTCGATCGGGCATATTCACGCAAAGATTTCGGATTGGCCTACTTGCAAAAACTAACACGGGAGAATACACGGTAACAAGCAGAGGTGTTCAAAACAGACTGCCGAACATCAGTTGGCGGGAGCGCGGTATCCGGGACGAGTTCGCAAAGTTACTGTTTTACGGCTGACGACGATCTTGACCTGGCGGTATTGGCCGTCGTGGGCTGTGTTCGTGGGGTAGTAACCAAGCGAATACTGAGTGCGCAGTTCCGCAGCGATCTTAGCGAAAGCATCAGGCAAGGAACTAAGCGTGTCTGCGCGCAGCAGCCGACCGCCGGACTTGCTGGCCAGTTGCTCGAGATAGGAGTCCGCCATTAAGTACAAACCGTCCAGCATGTTGCCAATCGCATCGTCACTGCGGCGAGGCTGATTAACTGTACCTGGCGCGCCGGTGCGCGAGTCCCTTGGATCCGGGAAGGGTCCCGGTGGGGTGCGGCCGCGCGGGTCCCGCAACACTGGGTCGTCGCCGGGTCTGCCAATCGGCGGATTCGGATCACGGGTTCGAGGTTCGCCGTTGCGCGGATCGTTGGGGTCGCGCCGCCCACGCAGGATTTCAGCGGGTGAGGGTAATCCGAGAATGCCCCGGCTGCGGCTGCCACCAGTGGGCACCGACGAATCGTCGTCGCTCGGGAAGGTTGGCGCCGTCGTGCCAGGCGGCGGCCTTCTAATGACTCCCATGGTCGGCAAGGCCAGGCCCGTGTCACCGGCCTGTTCGCGTGCGATGCGTTCTGTCTGGGCCCGCGTGTCGTAGCGAATTGGGTAAACGATTACACCCTCTTCATCAAGGCCCCGCAGCGTTCCCTCAAAAGTAGCCCCGTCGCTGTGATAATCAACGCCGTCAGTGAAGAGAACGATCGCCTTCCTGCCCTTGAGGGCCCGAATCGTGTTCAATGCCAGTTCGAACGCATCGTAGAGTTTGGTGCCTTCCCCGGATCTGGTTCTGAGGATCGCCGATCTTAACTGCTCTCGATCATTCGTGAATTCATTGAGATCGCGGACTTCATTATCGAAGGAGATGATCTTCACGCGGTCCGCAGGTTGCAGCTGGGCCACAAACGCGAGGGCTGCTTGCTGCATCTGTCTCAATTTTTCACCCGTGCTGGCACTGGTATCCAGCATCAGAATAACCTGAAAGGGAGCGCTTACAGTGGCAAAGAAGGCGATTGTCTGCTGGTTCCCGTTCTCGTAAACAGTGAACTCATCCTGCTTTAGATCAGCCACGTAGAGTCCACCCGCATCGTTGGCGATCACCGGAACGGTAACCAGATTTGTGTCTATCCTGAGTGTGTCGACGTCGGGATATTCCGGGGGTGTGGGCGCCGGCTGAGCTTTGCTCCCGGCCGGAAAATCGCGAGGCCTGCGATTGGTCTGGGCAACGAGGGATCCGCCAAGGAGCAGTAGAACCAGGCTGGCAATTCCAATAGAGATAATTCGCGGGTTCACCATGAACCAACTCGAAAACTAAAGGACGAGAAATAGAATTCGTTTCACCACGACCAGGGAACGATGAGCCTTCGATGCCACAGGCCAGAATAGCGTTTGCTTAACAAGCTGGCAATTAGTGGACTCCGTCCGCGATTCACAATGCAAATTTGAGCCTTTTGGCCCGTTTCACCCAGACTTAAATCGAGGGCAATTCGATTGTTTCCCTTTCTGGCAGGGTCCTTCAAAAGGGAAGATGACTGAAAGTCTGCCTCCGCCTTGCTGCTCACCGAGCGTATAAACTAGAATGAATCGTTCTTAGTACCATCCAATGAAGGTCCTTCTACTCGCAGTTCTCGCAGCCTACTTCGTTGCTGCAATCCATTCAATCCTGGCGTTTGTCAACAAGCGCCGGGCCTTGCAGCGTATTTGCGACCTTTCGCTGACCGCGGGTTTTGTCCTGCACACCACAGCGCTGATTGCTGACTGGGTCATTGATGGACGGTACCCTCTCCTGTCCTTACGCGAGACACTTAGCTTTCTCGCCTGGACCGTGGTTTTGGCCTACGGCTTGGTGCTCTATCGCTACGGGGCTTACGCCCTCGGAGTGATTGCCTTGCCGCTGGTTTCGCTGCTTACATTCGTATCCATTTTTCTGCGTACTGGGCCAACGCTCGCGGTCGAGCAACTCAGCGGTAATTCCGCCAGGTGGCTTTTTCCGATGCACACGACACTCCTCACTTTTGCCTATGCTGCGTTCTTTGTCGTCTTTGTTTCGAGTCTGATGTACCTGCTCCAGGAGCGTGAGCTTAAGCTCAAAACTTTTACCACCTTCTTTCATCGCCTGCCCTCCCTGACCACAGTCAATGACATCTCCACCGCCGCGGCAGCGATGGGTTTGACTCTCTTGACCCTCGGAATAGCGACGGGGATGTTGTGGTCGGCATCGCGGGACGGACGCCTCTGGCACAACGATCCGAAGGAAGTGTTTGCAGTGCTGACCTGGCTCTTATATCTCGCCCTGCTCGTGTACCGTTCCACAGCGCGCTGGCGTGGACGCCGGGCCGCCTGGATGGGCGTGATTGGTTTTCTTCTGGTGGTTTGCACCTTTCTGGGACCGAGGTTGATGGATAGTTATCACGTGTTTGGGTAAGACGCTCGTTCGTTCCTTGTTCCTGGATCTTTGGCCTGGCTTGCACACTGGTTTCGGAAATGGATAGTTCCGGGAAACAAGCACAGAGCGCTTCCTGGAGAGTTGCTTGAACTAATGTCGATAGTGCTAATTGGAGTGAACCACAAAACCGCGCCGGTTGAAGTGCGCGAGCTGCTCGCCTTCTCTGAAGGAAGCGTGGCCGCGGGTCTGCACGAGCTGGTCGATGGTGAAATTGTCCGTGAGGGGCTGATTGTCTCGACCTGTAACCGCGTAGAGGTCTTGTCGGCAACAGCCGACGACCACCTCCAGCACAGCACCGAGCGAATCAGGAACTTCCTTTCCCGCTCACACAGTGTTGCCGATAACACATTCTCCGCTCATCTTTATCAACATGTTGACGATCACGCAGTGCGGCATCTCTTTCGTGTCGCCTCTTCGCTGGACTCGATGGTGGTGGGCGAGCCGCAAGTGCTGGGCCAGGTGCGCCGCGCCTATTCACAGGCCATCGAGGCGGGCACCGCCGGCCGCGTGCTGAACCGGTTGGTCCACCATGCCTTCCATGTAGCCAAACGCGTACGCGCGGAAACCGGCATTGCCGCGTCTGCGGTCTCCATCAGCTACATGGCTGTGGAGTTGGGAAAGAAAATCTTCCGCTCACTCGAGGGCTGTTCGGTGCTGCTTATTGGGGCCGGCGAAATGGCCGAGTTATCCGCGCGCCATCTCGTAAATGCCGGCGTTTCGAAGGTCGTGGTTACGAATCGAACTGCCGCAGCAGCTACTCGTTTGGCAAAGGAATTCGGCGGCGAAGCGGCGAACTTTGATGCGCTTCCCAGTCACCTGGCCGCGGCGGACATCGTCATCTGTTCCACTGGCGCCAATGAGTATGTGGTCACCGCTGAGATGGCCGCGACGGCGCTCGCCCGGCGTCGCAATCGGCCGGCTTTCTTCATCGATATCAGTGTGCCGCGCAATGTCGATCCGGCGATTGGCGAACTTCCAAATCTGTTTGTCTTCGATATCGACGATTTGGAGTCCGTCATTTCGTCGAATATTCGCGAGCGCGAGCACGAAGCACAACGCGCCGAGCTGATTGTTGATTCAGAAGTAATGCAGTTTCAGCAGGCGCTCAGGGCAATGGACATCGGTCCCACACTGGGGGCCTTGCGGCGCAAGCTGCAGGACATCGCCCACGCCGAAATGGAGCGCCAGCGCAGCCGTTTGGGCCCGCTGTCGGCTGAGCAGGAAAAGGCGGTCGAGGCGCTCTTGCTGGGCACTGTAAACAAAATTTCACATCCCGTCCTCAATCACCTGCGCCGCAGCGCGGGTGATGGCGAAAGTATTCAAGCCTGGCGCGAAATCTTTGGTCTCGAAACAGAGACGCCCGGCAACACAAGGGCGCAAGACTGTGATGAGTAACTCGTTTGTCATAGGCTCACGCGGCTCGAAGCTCGCTTTGGTCCAGGCTGAACAGGTTCGGTCAAGACTTTCAGCCCTCAATCCCGGAATTGAGATTAGAATCGAAATCATCAGGACCAGCGGGGACGTCAATTCCAATCCTCTTTCGCTCATCGGTGGAAAAGGGGTCTTTACCAAAGAGCTGGAAGACGCTTTGCTCGGCCGGCGCATCGACATCGCGGTCCATTCTCTGAAGGATCTGCCCTCGAGCATTCCCGAGGGTCTGGCGCTGGCCGCAATTTGCGAACGCGAAGATCCGCGCGATGCCCTCGTCCTGCCGCAAGATTCAGCCTCGCAATACCATTCCCTGCAAGATCTCCCGGTAAACTCGCTGATTGGTACTTCCAGTCCTCGGCGGCTGGCACAGTTGCGCCATTTTCGTCCCGACTTCACGGTCAGGGATCTGCGCGGTAATGTGGACACACGACTTCGCAAGCTCGATGAAGGTCAATACGATGCTGTTGTTTTGGCAACGGCTGGACTGAAGCGATTAGGGTTCGACGGGCGCATAAGCCTCGCGATTCCCACGGATCAGATGTTACCGGCGGTTGGTCAGGGTGCAATTGGTATCGAAACGCGCGCCGAAGCTGACGTTCTGACGGTTGCCGGTAAAGTCGATCACCAGGAGACACACCAGGCATGTGTCGCGGAGCGCGCTTTGCTGCGCTCGCTCGGCGGCGGATGCCTGCTGCCAATCGCCGCCCACGCTGTTGTCCTGGGTGAGCGACTGAAAATGGATGGACTGGTGGCCAGTCGCAACGGCCAGCAGATCGTGCGCCAGGAAATCAGCGGCTCCACGGCTGATGCCGAGAGCCTGGGTAATGAACTCGCCGAGCGTCTGCTTGCCGCCGGAGCACAAGAGTTGCTTGATTAGCAGGCGCCGGCTGGTAGGCCACTAACTCTTTCATTTCACACTTGAAACAACCGCAGGCCAATACTCAGCCACTTGCCGGACGCACAGTTGTGATCACTCGCGCGCGGGCCCAGGCCGGAGAGTTTGTCGCCGAACTCGAGCGTCACGGCGCGCGTGTGCTGCTCTGCCCCACGATCGAGATCGCAGAACCGGAAAGCTACGAGCGGCTGGACGAGGCGCTTGATCATCTTTACGGTTACGACTGGATTATATTCACCAGCGCCAATGCGGTGGATTACTTTCTGCGCCGCATGACAACGAAAGAGAAGCAACTCAGCGAGTTGGATGCGCTACGCGTCTGCGCCATTGGTGAAGCAACCGCGGACCATCTGGTTGGCGCCCAGGTTCATGTTGATGTCATTCCCGAAGAATTCAAAGCTGAAGGAGTATTGACCGCGCTTGAAAGCTACGTGGGCAGCCGTGCGGCCCTGGGTCGCCTTAACTTCCTCATGCCGCGCGCTGCAGTTGCCCGCGACTACCTGCCCATGGCGTTGGAGGAAGCGGGCGCCCGGGTTGATGTGGTTACGGCGTATCGAACAGTGCAGCCGGACCAGCTTGACCGCGGTCGCGTGAGCGCCATGCTGGCTGGAGGCGGCGCAGACTGTATTGCCTTCACCAGTTCCTCGACCGTGAAGAATCTTGCCGCGCTGTTCGACACCAGTGATCTCAGCACGGTTCTGAGCGGTATTGCTATCGCCTGCATCGGGGATATCACCGCCGCTACGGCGACCAGATACGGACTGACGACCAATATCCAGCCGGAGGAGTCGACCGTACCGGCGCTGGCAAGAGCAATTGCTCAGTACTTCACAAAACAGTAGTCCCGAAGCGTGCCGCAGCCGGATCGTTGCCTTCTGCAAGGCTTTCAGGATGCAATCCTCACGATATGCTAAACTGACTATCGATGGACTCATCTCGCTCCCCCAAGACCGACGACACTCCGGCCCCACCTGCTTTACTGGAAGAGTTGTCGGAAACCAAACGGGAAAATGAGTTGTTGAGGCGGCAACTTCAGGATCGCGGCACCTTCGGCGCACTAATAGGCAAGTCGGAACCAATGCGGAAGGTTTACTCCCTGATCGAGCAGGTCGCCTCGTCGACGGCGTCGGTCCTGATTACGGGTGAATCGGGTACCGGAAAAGAGTTAGTCGCGCGCTCAATTCACGGCCTGAGTCCACGCAAAGATGCCCCTTTTGTTGCGATTAACTGCTCAGCAATTCCGGAGACGCTGATGGAATCAGAGTTGTTCGGGCACGAAAAAGGCGCTTTCACCGGAGCGGCATCGCGCCGGCAGGGCTGTTTCGAGCTGGCTAACACCGGCACACTACTCCTGGATGAAATTGCCGAGATGCCGGCGCTGCTGCAGTCGAAATTATTACGTGTGATCGAAGAGCGCTCGCTGCGGCGGTTGGGAAGCAACAAGGAATTGGCGGTTGATGTGCGGATGCTTGCCGCCACCAATTTGGATCCGGAAGAAGCTGTCCGAGCCGGC
The DNA here is from genome assembly GCA_036726305.1 of Pyrinomonadaceae bacterium. Taxonomy (GTDB): domain Bacteria; phylum Acidobacteriota; class Blastocatellia; order Pyrinomonadales; family Pyrinomonadaceae; genus JAOAPY01. The sequence continues at coordinate 32,405 of DAIMCP010000013.1, forward strand.
ACACTGCGCGGGGATTTACTCTATCGCCTTAACGTGATTCGGATTCACCTGCCGCCGCTCAAAGACCGGAAGGAAGATCTACCGTTACTGGCCCAGCACCTGGTCACCCAACTGGCAGAAAAGCACAAACGGCCGGCGCGATTTCTCAGTGCCGCGGCAATTGACGTCCTTCAGTTCCATGCCTGGCCGGGAAATGTGCGCGAGTTGCGAAACGTAATCGAACGCGCGGTAGTGATTTGCTCCGGCGAGCAGATCGAACGTCACCATTTCGCGCCCTACCCAATTGAACAACGCGAGAGGTTACGCAATGAGGATACAATCACTCTTCCGGTGGGCATGCCCCTGGAGGAAGTAGAGCGTCAGATGATTTTGCGCACGCTCGCGAAAACAAACAGCAACAAGACCCGCGCGGCCGAGCTGCTGGGGATCAGCCTCAAAACCCTGCATAACAAACTCAACCTCTATCGCGAGCGCCAGCAAATTGATAGTGACTGATATTCTGGCGCGACTTGCACCGGCCAGGCACTCAACAACCCTAAGCTTTCGGTCCAGACAGTCCTAATTGAAGTCAAACCAGCGCCGAAGCCGCTAGTGCCGCTGAGTATCGATCTGTTTCAGCAACTCCTTTAACGCTGCATCGAGCTGGCTGTCCTTGCCCAGATAGCTTTCGCCCACCGGCTTATCAACCGCTATATCAACCGCGCGGGGATGCATTTCCATGACTGTGCCGTCGGTCGCGGTAATTTTGTCGTATGGCAACCGCAGAACGGAGCCGTCAATCAACTGCACCCCAGAGGTGTAAATGATCCAACCCGCAGTCGGCTCGCCAACAACTTTCCCTAAACGTAGAAAACGGTACCCTTCAGTAAAGTCCTCTCCGTCCGAGAGTGTGTGCCGATTGATAACCAGTATTGTGGGAGATTCGAGGGCTCTCTGGCCCAGGACGGTCCGCGACGGCGCAGTTGTCCCGGATCCGCGCGGGCTCATTGTGAAGTAACTGCGACGCGCGAAGACGTCGATCGCATAGACATTGACGAAACCGCCATTGTTGTTGCGCATGTCGATGACCACACCATCGTGTTTCTGATTCTCGGCGTCCAGGTCGACATAAAGCTGGGCCAGCGAATTCGACGACATGTCCGGCATATGTACATAGCCCAGCCTACCGTTGCTGTGGCGGGCAATGTAGGCGCGGTTCTCTTCCACCCAGTTGCGATAAAGCAGACCTTTTTCTGTGGCCTGGTTTACTGGGCGAACAACCACGTCTCGTTTTTGCGCCCCCGCGGCAGAGGAACCAACTGTCAGTACGGTCCGACGATTAACCTTGTAGGCAAGCAGCTCATCGAGATTGGTGCGAGCCGTAATCTGGGCGCCGTCCACGGCCAAGAGATATTCACCAGGCTTAATCTGAACCAAAGCGGCGGGAGTGAGTGGTATGACTTCGCTAACCCGCAGAGCGCCAACCTCTTCGTACTCGGCGCGATCAAAGCGCAAGCCCAGCCTTCCGGTAACGGGAGGCGTGGCCCCGCTTACCGGAGCTGAGATGCCCAGATGCGAAGCGTTCAGCTCACCCAGCATCAATGAAATAATGCGTCGCAACTCATCCGGAGTGCGAGCGCCGGCAGCCAGTGGTTCGAACTCTGCCCGTACCGCCTCCCAGTCGGCCCCGTGGAACTGTGGATCAAAAAAATTGTCACGCAGGTAGGTCCAGGCCTGTCTGAAGACTGCAACCTTCTCGCGAGCGAAATCCACATCCAATTCCGCGTTGACTGCGAGTGGCCGCACCTGGCGATTCTCCACGTTGACTATATTGATGCGGCCCTGCTCGAGGTAATAAACCTCCTTGCTGTCGGGCGAAAATTGCGCCCAACGTTTGTTGCCCGCTGTCGAAGTCAGCTGCTTGGCGACGAATGGCTCTTTTGACAGTTCATCGAGCGGATAGACGTAAAGATTCTGCTGGTTTGCGACACCCGCGATGATCAGTACCCATTTGCCGTCCGGACTAATGACATGATAGCCAACGTCAATTCCCACAGGCAGCAGGCTCAAGCGACGGCGAATTTGATCGAAGTTGATTTCCACCGGCTTGGGCGTCGGTTTTCCTTTTGCTTCCGCACCAGGCGAAGGAGCAGGAGTCGCCGCCGGTTCCGGCGGTTCGGGCTGCTGCGACTTAAGCGCCGGTGGGACGCTCTTGGGCGTTTCCTCCTTGAAGAGATCGCGGAACTGGTCTTCACGAAATTTCGGAGTGCGCGGAATCAGATCCACCCGGGCCACCTGAGCGCTCTCGGTGCGCTGGCCGGTATCAAAGAGCAGGTAAGTACCGTCAGGGCTCCAGGAGACTGTATTGCTGCCAACGTTGGCGAGAAAGCTGACCGCCCGACTGGGTCCGCCGGCGACCGGAACTACAAAGATGTTCTTGAAGAGTTTGTCCCCAAGTGGCATAAAGGCGATCCACTTACTATCGGGCGACCAGACAAAGGAACGGTCCGAGTTCAGAGGTGGACGTTCCAGATAGGCGCGGGCGAGGCTACGATCCTGCTTTGATTCGACCTCCATGACCCGAATTTCTTCGCCGCCACGTGCAAAAGCAATCCATTTTCCATCAGGAGAATAGCGCGGCGTATCATCGCTGGCGCTCTCGTGCGTGAGTTGTGTCTCGGAGCCGCTGGCAAAATCATAAAGAAAGAGATGCGTCGGGCCGTCGCGATCCGAAACATAGACCAGCCGCCGGCTGTCGGGGGACCAGGCAATTTGGGATTCTTCCGCTGGTGAATTTGTCACGCGGGCCGCATCGCCGCCGTCGGTGGAAGATGCGGCAAACACCTCGCCCCGCACCACAAAAGCAGCCTTTTTCCCGTCGGGCGCGAGAGCAAGCTCAGAAATCTGATCTGAGAGGCGCAGATGCTCTACCGCTGGTCCGGCTGAAGCGCCGCGCCGAGTGATGCTGACGACATTGGCACGACCACTTTCAGTATCTAGTTTCCAGATTTGCGAGTCACGATTGAATACGATCATCCGGCCATCGTAGGAGATGTTTGGCCAGATGAGGCGACCGCTGGCAAAACGGGTAACCGCCCGGGGTTTCCTGCCCGCCTCAGCTAACCAGATGTTTTCAGCGCCGTTGCGATCAGAAACGTAATAAAGACTGCGTCCGTCTTTATGCCACATGGGCCACATTTCTTTGGCGCCACCTTCGCTGACCGGTTCATACTTCGGCGTCGCCCCCAGACGCAGTATCCAGATTTCGCTTTCATCGATGTGACTGTGGCCGTGTCGCCACCATTGCGCCGAACCCAGACCATGTCCGCTAAAGGCAATCGTGCTGCCGTCGGGAGCAGAGGCGGCGAAGTATTCAGTCGTATATCGATCGGCGCTTACCTGCATCGCTGTGCCCCCAGCGCTGCTGATGCGAAAGACATCGTTCATTCCCGAGACGTCCCGGCTGGATGATGAGAAGTAGAGCCATTTGCCATCAGACGACCAGGCATCAAGCTGATCGTTGCTGTCGTCAAACGTGAGACGCTTCAGGTCACCTGTCTCCAGAGTGAGCAAATAGATATCGCCGTTGCCGGTGCGAGTTGAGATGAAAGCCAGGCGGCGGCCGTCGGGTGAATAAAGTGGACGCGACTCATTCGCTGAATGGGAAACGAGTAAACGCGCCTCGCCGCCGGCCACCGGAACCGTCCAAATGTCGCCGCCGGAGACGAAGGCGATCTCGGATCGATCCGGTGAAATTGCAGGCTCGGTGAAGTACGGAAGTGCCTTTACCACTGGGCTGCCGGCTGTCTGGAAGACGGCTCCAGAGGACAGCGCTGTAAGCAGGACACAGGCGCAAAGATACATCGACAGGCGAATTTGGCTCTTCATTTTTGGCTACTACTCTCTTTGACTGACTCTGGTTCTCTCTCGCCGGGCTGTCATACTACAACATGCGAAGCCATCGCAAAAGGAGTTGCTTTGACTTGACGTCAACACGCCGTCTGACCCGGAGAAGATTCTTTGATTTTCTCGTAACCTGTTCTTCATTTGCGCCATGCGCGCTATGAGTGCTACTTATCAAGTATGTCGGTACTCTTGTTTTTTATCGATGGCCTGGGTATCGGTTCCCGTGGAGCACACAATCCCTTCGATGGACTTGAGGGCGCCGAGCCGCTGGCTGTTTTTGAAAATGAGACCGCGAGGGTCGTCTTCGATGGCCTTGTAGTTCCCACCGATGCCTGTCTGGGTGTGGAGGGACGGCCACAAAGCGCTTCGGGTCAAACAACCATCCTGACCGGAATCAATGCCCCCGCGCGACTCGGCTATCACAAGCAGGGCTTTCCCAATGCCGCGCTGCGCGAAATCATTCGCGAGCATTCATTGTTTTGCCAGCTGAAAGCGCGGGGCATTGCTCCAATCGTCTTTGCCAATGCCTATACACAAAAATTCTTTGCCGAGCGTCCGCGCTGGGTCTCGGCCACGACTGCCGCAGTCGAAGCGGCGCAAATCCCATTCAGAACTATCGACGATTTGAATAATGGCGCAGCGATCTTCATGGACTTCACCAATCGGCTCCTGATTGCCCGGGGTGAAAGCGTCACCCTCCAGACGCCCGATGAGGCTGCGGCTGTCTTATCAGCCGTAGTAAGGGAACACCGATTTACACTGTATGAGTATTTCATTACCGACAAGATGGGGCATGCCCAGGATAAGGATGGAGCCCAGCGTGTCATCCTTGAATTGGCAGCAATGATCCGCGGCTTGCTGGAAAGACTTGATCACGATCGCACAACGGTTATACTCACCAGCGATCATGGCAACGTGGAAGATTTATCAACCCGCAACCACACCTTGAACGCGGTCCCAACTATCGTCTGGGGCGCCAAGCGCCGCCTCGTGGCTGACAGGATCCAATGCCTTGCCGACATCACTCCAGCCATTCTCGAAGTCCTGACAGGGAGAGAAACAGAAACGAATGGACACTCCGGCAGCAAGCGAGACATCACCTAAGACCTCCCATACCAGCCTTGAAATTCCGCGCTACTCCTACTACGCACTGGCTGTCCTGACTCTGGTCAATTTTCTGAACTATATCGACCGGCAAATTCTGCCTGCTGTCGCGCCTTTGATGGCCGAGGATCTTCATCTCAGTGACACCGAAATCGGTGCGATGGAAGCGGCCCTGCTGCTCTCATTTACGGTCCTGGCGCCATTGTTTGGACGTCTCGGTGATCGTTACTCACGAACGAAGTTGATGGCCGGGGCGGCAGTCATCTGGAGCATTGCCACCGCCCTCACAGGGATGATTGATCACACGCCGGTCTTGCCGGCGGGAATCCATCTTACCGTTCCGATTGTTCAATTTACCCTTTCTCTTTCAGGCGTGGCCCTGATGCTTTGTCTGGCGCGAGCCATCGTGGGTGTGGGCGAGTCATCGTATTCAACCATCACTCCGAGCCTGATTGCGGACTATTTTCCACCGCAACGACGCGCTACCGCGCTCGGGGTTTTCCAGGCTGCAATTCCCATGGGATTTGCGCTTGGGTACGTTATCGGGGTTATCCTCGCGCACTACTTCGGCTGGCGGCTGGCTTTCATGATTGTTGGGGTACCCGGGCTGTTGACCGCTGCTTTTGTCGGGAAACTTAGAGAACCAGTAAGGGGCGCACGGGATCGCATTGCGCACTCATCTCCGGCTGTGGATCACGACGCGCTCACGCTTGAGGTCTCCGGGCCGACCGTGCCAACTGAATCCTGGCTGCGGACAGCCCTGCGCGTAGTTCGTACCCGCGACTGGTTTCTCTCGACTGCGGGCTACACGGCTTTGACCTTTGTCCTCGGTGCTTTTGCCACCTGGGCCAACCTTCTGCTGGTGCGCGACAAAGGCATGACGGTTAAGGGAGCCGGAGTCACGCTCGGCGTGGTGATCCTCATCGCCGGGGCAGCAGGAACTTTCGGCGGCGGATGGGTAGCGGATCGTGTTGCGCGCCGGAAACGTAACGCATACTTTTTGGTCTGCGCCGCCAGCAGTTTTCTGGGTATTATTCCAGCCTTCGTTGCTCTCTCAGCAACTAATCCCTACGTTTTTATCCCGGCCATCGCTTTGACTGTGCTTTTCCTCTTCACCAATAACGCACCATTTCATGCGATCCTCGTAAACAGCGTTTCAGCGAACATACGCGCGACGGCTGTGGCATTGAACATTGTTGCCATTCACATCATGGGTGACGTTATCTCGCGTTTTGGCGTGGGCGTACTCTCGGACTCACTGGGGAGCGGGCGCGTAATGATCTTAAGGGTGCTGGCGCGAAGCGTGGGCATCGATCCGGCAAGGGCGCACCTGACGGCGGCATTGCTGGTGGTACCCTTCGCCCTTTTGATCTCTGCTTTGTTTTTCTTGTGGGGAGCAGGAAAGAAGCGCAGCTCTCAGCCAATTTAGCTCAGCTGGCCGTTTTCCTGCTGCGTTCTGCGGGCGCATGTTTGAGACATTCGCGTGAGCAGTAAACCTTTGAATTTGCATTGAACGCCCGGACCATCGGAATCCACGTATTGCACTCAGCGCAACGAACCAATTTACTCTTTGCGAGTTGTGGATCCTGTCCAGCTTCAAATTGCCCTGCTTGAGCTGCTGGATCGAGCGCGCCTCTCAGGGCGTTCAGAATTCGCCCCAGCAACTGGAGGTAGGGTCGCAGCCACCGATAAAGAAACCAGGCAAGCAGCGCCAGCAGCACCAAAACGATTGAGAGCTTTATCACTTGGAGAAATTATCTTTCCTCGTGGTTTTCCGACTCCGAACCGTCACTGGGCGCGACATACGAGACATCTACGGCGCGACGCCGAGGCGCAGGGTCAGTAGCTCGCCGACGAGGAATGGATTGTTTGGTACGGCGGTCGATACTACCCGGAGGCAATCCACGACCGTGCACAGCCTCCTCCAGGATACGGGTTATTTCCTGCGAGAGGGTCCTGTGCTCGGCCGCAGCCCTACGCCGCAACGATTCCTTGAGGTGGTTGGGTACATAAGCCCCGATGAAAACTCCTTTACGGTTTGCCATCGTTCTCGGTTTCTCCTTCGCCTATGTCAATGTTGGGCGGTGGGTTTGCACTTTAGGTTTCAGGTCTTTACGGGTTCCAGCTTCGGAAAATGACTGAACTCAGAAATAAGTCTTCGGATCCTGGGTATCAAAGACTCAAACTTGAAAGCGCCATGCAAAGTAAGAGCAGGTCTGTAAGCCGAATTCTGTACTCCTGCGTAAGCCGGAGCGGCGACCATTCATCTAGACCATTTGTTGCCAAATGGTTCGAGCGACCTACCCGGAGGTCGTAGCAGATCGAATCTCAGGCCGAAGCCTGAAATTGCCTAACTGCTTTGGGCGGGCAGCCCTGGTTGACGCCTCCCTATTTGGTCTTGCACCGCGAGGAGTTTGCCTGGCCGCGCCTGTTACCAGGCGCGCCGGTGCGCTCTTACATTAAGCCCCTTTGGGGCCGCACCATTTCACCCATCACCCCGGTTAAATGGTCTTGAGACTTCAAGGAAATCCCCAACCAACCGGTAGGCTGGAATGTTCTCTGTTGCACTTGTCGTCATCCGGGTTCGCACACGGACGCCCCGCCGTTAGCGGGCTCGCTGCCCTTCGGTGTTCGGACTTTCCTCTCCTGGATTTCTCCAGCAGCGACCGCCCGACCTGCTCTTTTTGCAAGGCAGCGCATTATAGCAAACCCGTGTTCAACAGGTACAGCAAACCTCAGTATCCTTTAAAACGCCACCCAATATGGCGTCCTAACCAAAATACTTCAGTCCAACGCGAAGGTTGTAGAGCAGATTCGTAGGCAGCGAAAGAGCTAGCAGCAAAGACAGAGTCGCGTGAGATAAAGCCAGTGCAAAGAGGTTGGGAGTGCGCTGATAAACAGCGGACCAAAGCATTCCGCCAATCAGAGTTAAGCCTGCCAGGAGTGGATTCGGCAGGTGCACCAGACTAAAAACTAATGACACTGCCAAAATACTCTTCAATCCGCGACCCAATGCAAGCTGGGCTCTGCGGTTGATAAAGCCCTGCAACGCATATTGTTGAAATAGCGCCCACAACGGAAACGTTAGCAGGCGCAATCTGAATGGAGCGAGACGAAACTCCGGACCTCTCAGCAACCAAACAAACAGGAGCATCAAGGCGCCGGTAAGAACTGTCGGCAGGAGGAGCAGGCGGGTCGCGGCCACAAAGTTATCCAGACGAAACCCTATGTCCCGCAAACTCTCTCCGCGTGCACGATGTGAGAAGACCATGAAAGCCAAAGCCAGGGTGACCGGGATTGCAAGAACGCCTTTGCTATTGCCGGCAAAAGCGAGCACTACCCACTCCGCGATCAGGCACGAGATCACAACCGACGCAATTTCCCAGCCTGCGAGAGCTTGGTCTGACTTCGTGTTGGTGTCTGGCACACGAGAGGTCATTGACCTCTCCGTGTCAGCAGTTCGTGATCAGGCAATGGGTGCCAGATGCCCTGGTCGTCAACGTCGAACCAAATCGGATCGCCTACCATCTGCAATGTTTGCTGGGCGCCGTGCCGGCTGGAGTTCAGGGCGTAGACGCGGGCCTCGTGGCGGCCCGGCGCAGGGGTCGCAAGCGCTTCAAATTCATATCCATGCCACTCATCTTTGGACCAGCCCGCAGCAACGACGTCCGGGCGAGATCGATAGGCCATCGTGCTGGCTTCAAATTTCCCGTCAATGAAGAGTTGTACCTGCAGGCGCGCCCAGGGCTTATGGTGATTGACGGCCCAGCCGGCAATTCCATGCGGCCGAGCTTCTCCCCAGCCGTGTATCGACGGCGGAAACGCAGCCAGGTAAAAACTCACGGCCAGCGCCGCGACCAGAATGAGCTCAGCCATTGACTTGGCGATGAGGGCGTGGGCCAGCTTCATAGATCGCGCATTATAGCAACGATAGGATCGCGACAGAACCAGGCAGGGACGGAGAGCGTGGCTGAGCAGGCTTAAGGAGTGTGGAAGGGATCGCCTCTGCTATCACGATAGAAGACTGTTTGTTTGGTTTGCGTGGCAAGGTCTACAACTGCTGAATGCCGGGAGTGTATAGAGATCTGGATATCCTGCGACTCGCCTGCGCGAAGCATCGGCAGGCGAAAAGTAAGCACTTGCCTCTGTGCGAACAACTCCTGGCGATTCGCTAAAGGAGTCGAGCCGGTAAAGTCCAGCGCTGCATCCAATTCAACTCTTATTGTCAGGTCTTTTGCAGTGCCGGTCCCTTCGTTAACAATAATCAAGCGGTACGAAATGTTGGACGCTGCCGAGATCGGCATTTCTTCAGTTTTCAGGCGCAGCAACGGGACTTCAACCGGGGCTTGCGTTTTCAAGACATCAGTCTTCTTTTCAACCACAGTCGAAGGCTCCATGAATTTTGAGATTTTCGGGGCAGAGAGAAGAGTGATGGATTGTTCAGCCAGGTGGACTTTGTCTGCATGCAGATGGACTATTGATATCTCAGTCGGGACGGAAATCACGACAGGGCGCGTTGCTATTGCGTCACTGCCGGTCGTTCTTCGCATGGGGTTTTCAGATCCAGTTCTGGTCTCCGATCGCGGTTTCGTTTTGCTTATAGCCGGTCGAAGCGATGGTGATAAAGTCGCCGCGCGTGCATAATTTTGCCGCGCAATGCGCAGCTCTTCCTCATAGATTCCCAGCAGCGCGCTTTCAGAGAGTGCTCGCAAGCGCAACTCGACTCTTTCCGCACTCGCGAGATCGCCCTGAGCCAGATAACTGCGACCCAGCCACAATAAACCCAGGTCCTTGATCACGCTCTGGGGATAGCTTTCGAGAAACTGGTTAAGAACGTTGACGGCTTCGTTATACAAGCCCTGGTTATGCAGGCTCTGGCCCTTGATGAATAACGACTGCTCTTCTTCGCTGGGCACATCCAGGCGGTCCGCTTGCTGAGCGGCCGGGGCGACAACCAAGCTGGCGACCAGCCAACAGGATGACAGTAAGAACAAAGATAGCAACCGCTTCAGGGGATTCACGTGTGCAGAGCCTCTCGTCAGTGCTTGAAACTATCGGCCTTCGCCAACTGCTATGCGGTCGCCTGGCTGCAGCTGGGGATCTGGCAGCTTCCCTTCTTCGATCTGGCGCAGGTCATACTCGTTGACTGCAAGGCGACCGTCAGGGCCCTGACGTGAAACCCTGACCCTTGCGCCTGCGGTGCGGGTAACCCCGCCGCTGGCGAGGATGGCTTGCGTCAGGGTGAGGCCAGCATGAAATGTTTTTTGTCCAGGGGCGTTTAGCGCTCCCCCAGTGTAAAAGAAGATCGTCGGCGCCGGGTCGGGAGCAAGGACCCTGATTACGTCGCCCGGCAGTATCTGAGTGGCAATGGAATTCTGGTCTTTCAGGTCGATGTTGATTACGGGTACACCGGTCCTCGTAATTGTCGCGCGCAAAGCTTCTGATCTTGGTCTGGCCTCAGCGAGTACAACATACAATGGACTTGCCTCACGTCTCAGGAACCTCGCACCGGGATCCAGCACGAAGCCTGTGACGATCACACTGTGGCTCGCATAATCGCGTACTTTGACGGCTATCCTTGGATTATCCAGCACCTTGATACGGGTCTTCAGCTGCTCTGCAATCTCGTCAGAGGTCAATCCCGCGACAGCCAGAGGCGTGTTCGAAAGAGGGTAGTCGAGCACTCCTCCTTCCAGAACGGTGAAGAGTGTGGATTTGGCAGTCGGCATATCAAGCAACTTCACATCCAACACGTCGCCAACGCCCACGCGGTAGATTTGATTCGGCGCCAACGGTAAAGCTCTAGTCTTGGTCAGGTTAGCGAGGCCGGGCTTGGGGCGCGTCTCCAAGGCCTTTGTTCCGCCAGAATCTGCTCCGGAAGGCAGATTCATTGCCAGCGCCTGGTTAAGTGAGGTGGAGACTGCGTCTGAGCCTGTATCGATCGTCGTGCCTGCATCCTGCTTCGTTCCCAGTACTCGGGCACGGCTGAGGCTCGATATTGCGTGGGCCCTGATAATGTCCCTCGGCTGACCCGAGGACCCGGAGTTTATTTGCGCCGATGCCGTGACCAGGCTGGAGAGCGCGAACCCAAACATGAAAACTGTCTTAATCATCCTGTCACCCATATTTTTGACCTGCAAAGTGCAGAAATTCGGGAACCAGCAGCTCGAAACTGCCATCTCTACTAAACCGCTAAAGCGGTTGAAATCTCAGAATCAGGGCGGCTTTTTTGATAATTCGGCGAGAAAGCTTCTGGGCAATCGAGCCATCGAGAGTCGCTTGCAGGGGTCAACTCTAACGTCCGGCCTTTTTTGCCGGGAGTGTATCTGGGGAGAATAGCTGCGGCCAGTGAGACTGAAAGCGTTCGCGCACAATATCTTCCACTTCGTCCGCGGTAGCACAAGCCAGACATTCAGTGGCGATACTGATCGCAGCGCGAGATTCTATCCCTTTCAGCGCGCGGGTCACCCGCGGGATAGCCGATGGAGTCATACTCAAATCAGTCGCCCCGAGGCCAACCAGGATCACAGCATATACCGGTGTAGAGGCCATCTCACCGCAGACAATGGCGGGAATCGCTGCCTCCTGCGCGGCTTTGAGCGTGTGTGAAATGCTCTCCAGCACCGCGGGGTGCAGAGAGCGGAACCAAGCGGCGACTTTGTCATTGCTGCGGTCGACAGCGAGAATGTACTGCACGAGGTCGTTGGTTCCCAGTTCAAAGAAATCCACGACCCCTGCGATTTTTTCCGCGGTGAACACAGCGGAAGGAACCTCAATCATCGCACCTACGCGCACCTTACCGGCTGCCTCGCCCGCGCCCTCCAGTTTGCTTCTCTCCTCGGCAATGATCTCTTTGGCCCGCACGACATCCGAAACATCCGACACCATCGGCAGGACTATGTCCAGGCGCCCTTTGGCGGCCGCTCTCATAATGGCCCGAACCTGCGTCCGCAGTACGGCTTCATTACGCAGGCAAAAACGGATGGCTCGCAAACCGAGCGCGGGATTACGCTCAGAATCAATTATCGAATCACTGCTCTTGTCACCACCGAGATCGAAAAGACGGACGATGGCCCCATGCGGGCCCGCTAACTCGGCCAGCTCAGCGTAAGCGCGGAATTGTTTTGTTTCCGAAAGCATTACGCCCGGCTGCGCCAGCAAAAACTCCGACCGATACAGACCTATGCCGAGGGCGCCATATTTCTCGACCCCTGCAAATTCAGCCGGCAATTCCACATTCGCGCGCAACCTGATCTCCAGCCCATCGCTCGTCGTAGCGACACCCGTGCCATTTGTTGGTACCACGGCCCCTTTACCGGACCGCTTTTGCATCTCTGCCCTGCACTGTTCAATGGTCTTAGGTGATGGATGCAGGATCACTTCACCATGATAAGAGTCGACTACGATCCCATCCCCCGTGCGCGCGTATTGACACAGATTGCCCAGCCCAACCATGGCGGGAATACCGAGCCCGCGGGCGATGATTGCCGTATGCGAGGTCCAGCCACCCACATCGGTGACGATGGCCCGCGCATGTGCCAGATCAAGTTCGGCTACAGCTGAGGGCAGCAGGTCTTCAGATACGATCACGGCGTCTTCGTTCAGGTCGAGGTAAGTCGCGCGTTCGCCACTGAGAGCTTCCAGGACTCGATGAATGACGTCTTCGATGTCAGAGCCACGTTCGCGCAAATACTCGTCCTTTATTTCCGCATATACCGACAACAGGCGATCACCGAGGACTTTGACTGCCCACTCAGCGTTGGCTCGTTTGCGTGTTATATAGCTTTCGATCTCTTCGGTGAGCTTGCGATCTTCGAGCAAGAGTAGGTGCGCGTCGAAGATATAGGCATGGTCAGGCCCCATCGCAGTTGCCGCCCGCTCCTTAATTGCCAGCAACTGGGTTCTTGCCTGTTCGAGGGCGGAGCGAAATCTTTCGATCTCTTTGGCGACGTCGCCGACTTCGATGCGAGCCGGAAAGACATATCTGGTACCGCGATGAATGCGCAGCACGCGCCCGACCACCAACCCCTCAGAGACACTCAGTCCCTGCCAACGCCTCTCGACAGGCTGGGATGTGAGATCGGAAATCACGACTCCAGCTCTCCAAAGCCATCCTCAAAAAGGCCGGCAAGGGCAGCGATCGCCTCCGTTTCATCAGTTCCCTCAGCAATGGCGCGCAACATGGTACCGCCGCTTGCGGCCAGCATCAGCACATTCAAGATGGACTTCGCATCCGCGCTCAGACTGCCGTCAATCCGCTCCAGTCTGAGGTGGCTTTGAAACTGGTTTGCGGTGCGCACCAATCTTGCTGCCGCTCGCGCGTGCAGGCCAAGCTCATTTCTTACGGCCAGGGTGACTTCGACCATTAGCCTTTTCCACTCCGGGGTCGCGGTGTCAGCAAATCACTGGCAACGTAGATTCCCTGGCGGCCAACATCGCAAAGCTGCCTCGCCAATTCCGCAAGCGAGCCCTTTTCCTCTTGTGCAGCCAGTTTGATGATCATCGGCAGGTTGACGCCGGTGATAACTTCAACTGAGCCTGCTTCCAGAAACATCGAAGCGATGTTAGTCGGAGTGCCGCCAAACATATCAGTCATCAGCAAAACACCAGCCCCCTGAGACACACTTTTGATGGCGCGCTCAACCTCGCTACGAGCGGTATCCACGTCGTCATGCCAGCCAATCGAAACAGCAGCAATATACGAGATTGGTCCAACAATCATTTCCGCGGCCGCCAGCAGTTCGCCAGCCAAATGTCCATGCGTGACGATTACGCCCGCAACCTTGCGCGTGCCTGTGGTTTCTGAAACGGCTTGCTGCGGATTGTTGTTCATTTAGCTCTCCTCAAACTTCAGTTGACCGATGCGCAACCAGGCTCATTTTTTTGTACTTCTCTGACAAATCACGTGGTTGAGTTGCGACATCGTCAAACTAAAGTCCGTCGGTCACCTATCGTTTGCGCTCTTTGCGCACGTCGCGATGCACCGCCTGAGCGTCGAAGCCGGTGCGCTGCAGACGCCTGGCCAGGGCATTGGCTACCATCACGGAGCGATGCCGGCCGCCCGTGCAGCCGATGCCGACTGTTACATAGGCTTTCCCTTCGCGTTTATAAAGAGGAAGCAGGTAATCCAACAGCTCGCTGAAACGCCTCACCGTCTCTTCAACTTCAGGTTGCGCTCTGAGGAACCTTACCACTCTCGGATCGTGGCCGGACAACCGCCTGAGATCAGGCTCAAAGTGAGGATTGGGCAAATGCCGGACGTCAAAGAGGAGTTCGAGGTTTGCGGGACTGCCGTACTTGTGCCCAAAGCTCAAAACCTGGACCCGCATCGCGGCCCCTTGTTTATCGAGACCAAAACGCTGCACCAGGTGACTGCGCAACGTGTGCACCGTGTGTTCGGACGTATCGATGATCTGGTCTGCCAGCCCCCGAATGCGACGCATGGCGGACCGCTCGCGGTTAATCGCCCGCGCCAGGCGCGGCCCCTTGTCAGCCGGGTGGGGTCTGCGGGTCTCGCTGAACCGCTGATGGAGCACATCATCGGAGGCCTCGAGGAACAGCACGTAAACATTCAACCCGCGGGCGCGCAACGCCTCCAGTTGTTTGGGAAAATCGGCCAGGAACGATCCTTCGCGTATATCGATCACCAACGCGGCCCGCGTGATGCCGCCTTCATCATGACCAGCTTCGATTAGCCGGGCGAAGGTAGGCAAGAGAGAAATGGGTAAATTGTCAACACAAAAATATCCCAGGTCTTCGAAGGCGTTGATAGCGGAAGACATGCCCGAACCGCTGACGCCGGTGATGATTACAATATCGGGCACAGTCGGGAGACTGCGCAACTCGACCTTTTTTGATTTGCCAGCCATGACCCTCAGTACGCGCTCAGTCTTCCAGGATAGGCAACCTGCCTAATACAAATGCCCGGCAAACTCCGGTCTGTCGATTACCGCCCCCGATTGCTCGTTACAGACGAAATCAACAAACTGTTGTTTGTCGGACATTTTCGAGAGGTCAGAACAAACAGTTCCTATGGCTCAATCAAGCCGAAGTTGCCATCGTCGCGCTTGTAGAGCACGCCGAGACGTTCGGTATCGGCATCACGAAACACCAGAAACTGATCCTGTTCGCCTGTCAAGCGAAGCGCCGCTTCTTCGGCAGTCATCGGCTTCACGGCGTAGCGCCGCGCGGCAATAATTCGCGGCGGACGCGGCGTCGCTTCCAGTTGCCCATCGGGAACCGGAGCGACCGCGGCGGTGCTGCGCGCCGTCTGCTTCCGGTTTATGGTCTTCTCTTTTAGTTTCAACGCTTGTTTTTCGAGTTTAGTAATGGCGCGGGTCAGGGCCAGATACATGTCAACGTTTGTGTCTTTCGCGTTGAGAGTATGGTCGCGCCAGTGAACGATCACTTCGCCCGTGTGCCGGTTTTTCTCGACCTCGATAATTACGTGCGTCCTGGCCGAGTTATTATTAAAAATGTAATCCAACTTCTGAAAGTGATCTTCCACATGCTTGCGAAGGGCCGGCGAGACTTCCACGTGCCGGCCTGTGTACTCAAATTTCATTACGACTTACCCTCCTCGTCTTGTCGGGACCACTCGTGTTAGATGGCAGGCCATGCGAGGGCGAATTGAGATTCGGACTTCGGAGCGACAATATCCAAAACGTCGTTCCAAAGCCCACACGAAATTCCGAACTGGCTGGCCCACCCGCGCGTTGATTCACACCACTGCCCGGCGTTCACGCGAACCGGGAATCTGCATCTGATCACGGTACTTGGCGACAGTACGGCGCGACAACTTGATACCGTCCTTGGCCAGAATCTTCACTACCTGATCGTCAGTTATGGGACTGTGTGAATCCTCTTCTTCAATAAGCTTCTTGATCTTGAGTTTGATGATGCGAGTTGAGATTTCCTCTCCATCCTCGTTCATCATTCCCTCAGTAAAGAAGCGACGCAACTCAATCACGCCCTGCGGCGTATGGGCGTACTTACGATTGACCACCCGCGAAACGGTGGACAAATGCATGCCGATATCTTCGGCGATATCTTTCAACATCATGGGCTTGATGTGCTGGACGCCATGGTCCAAAAAGTCCCGTTGGCGCTGCACGATTGACTCAACAACCTTGTAAATCGTTTGCCGGCGATGCTCGATGTTCCGCAATAGATCAACGGCCGAACGCATCTTTTCCCTGATAAAACTCTTAGTCTCGTTACTGACGCCCTGCTGGGCCAGCATGGTCTGATATTGGGGACTGAGCCGCAGCCGCGGACTGCCGTCGTCGGCAAAATAGATCACGTATTCATCGTCATCTTCGTCCAGCTTTTCTATATAAATTTCGGGCGCAATCAGGACCGGTTCTTCCGACGAATAGCGCCGGCCGGGATAGGGATCGAGGGTACGGATGAACTGCAGCTCGTTCATCAGGGTGTCAACGTCAATCCCAATCTGTTTTGAAAGGTGTGGGAGTTTGTGCGGCTGCAGCTCCGCTAAATGGTCACTAATCAACTGTCCCGCCAGCCGGTCCATAGCGCCGGCAACCTCGAGTTGCACCAGCAGGCACTCGCGGACGTCGCGCGCCCCGCATCCCAGCGGATCGAGACGCATCACCGCCTGGCGAGCTTGCTCAACAATCTCGTCGGACCACGGTCCCATCAAGGCAATCTCTTCATTGGTTGCTGTCAGCCGGCCGTCAGCATCCAGATTGCCGATCACGCAGACAGCGGCCTCCTGCACCTCCGCAGGGATAGGATCCATGTGGAGTTGCCACTCCAGGTGCTCAGAAAGCGATTGCGCCCGCGTCAGAAACTGCTCAAAGGTCGGAGCGTCTTCCTTGTATTCGTATTCCTGAGTCTTGTAGCCGGGATCAAGATAATCCTGAAACTCCCGCCCGAAGTCGATTTCTTCAAAAGCATCGCGGGACGCGTCGTCGCCGGTGGCGTCGTCGCCGCCAATTTCGCCGCTCGCCTCAGCCGCGCCTGATCCCTCGAAAGACTCGCCCTGGGCTTCGAATTCGCCCTCGGCAAAGGAAGCTACCGTCGCATCCAGCTCGCCTGTGCCGTTGGACGAAATCAGACCCGGGTCAGCTTCGACCGCGCCGACGGGTTTATCAAAGCTGCTGCCATCGTCCGCGCTGCTCAGGTGGTCCAGGATTTTTTCCGCCAGTTCCCGCGCTTCTTCCTGGGTTGCAACTTCCTCAAGAACCGGATTCTCCAACAACTGCTGCTGGATCAATTCACCCAGTTCGAGCGTGGTCATCTGTAACATCTCGATGCGCTGGCGCAACTGCGGCGTCAGGACGAGACGTTGAGATAGGCTGGTCGTAAGCTTTAAAGACATTCCCTGTTCAATTGCTCTCTCGGGGTTTCACGTGCTTAGTCACGCGGGGAGATTATAACCGATCCTTAGCAGTTTGCGCGCAGCTCTTTCACATGCGAAATTTCTCGCCGAGATAGAGCCTTCGCACCTCGGTGTCTTCTGTCAAGTCACGCGGGGCGCCGGAGCGGAAGATGCGGCCTTCGGCCATGATATAGGCCCGATCCGTCACACCCAGAGTTTCGCGGACATTATGATCGGTGATGAGGATACCAATGCCGCGATTACGCAAATAAATTATTACATTTTGAATGTCGTCCACCGCCTTGGGATCGATCCCGGCAAATGGTTCATCAAGCAGAATGTATTGCGGTTCGGTGGCCAGGGCTCGGGCAATCTCGGTACGCCTTCTCTCGCCGCCCGAGAGTGCGTCACCGCGCGTATTCCGGACGTGGGCAATACCAAACTCTTCCAGCAGCTCCTCCAGACGCGTCAGGCGCTGGCGCCGTCGCAACCCCATCGTCTCGAGGACCGCGAGGATGTTCTGCGCCGCTGTCATCTTGCGAAAGATCGAGGGCTCCTGGGGGAGATAGCCGAGGCCCAGCCGGGCCCGCAGGTACATCGGCAACCTGGTGACGTCACGCTCGCCAAGACGCACCATGCCGGAGTCCGGTTGTTCGAGGCCAACCATCATATAGAATGTGGTCGTCTTGCCGGCGCCGTTCGCACCCAGCAATCCGACAACTTCGCCACGCTCTACGTGCAGACCGACGTTGTTCACGACGCAACGCTTGCCATAAGTCTTGAAGAGCCTCGAGGCCGCCAGGGCCAGTGGGGAGGGCTGCTTGTCATCTTCGCCCCCAGGCCGCGCCTGAGTCTCGACAAGCGAATGCTGCTTGTGCCCGGTTACCCGGGTTTCCTCGGCCTTTGCGCTAGTCGATGGCATTAGCTGTCAGGGAAACGGGGCGACAAACCGCCTATGGTTTCTTGATTCGATGCGTGGAGCGCACTCGTCCGCCCGATTGCGGACCGCGCGTGTCGTCCGCGACGACTCTACCTTCTCGCAAATAGACCGTCAAACGTCCCCCTTCGACGGTTCCCTTTTCCAAATCCTCAACTCGGGCCGGATTGCCTTTGAGGACGGCTACCTCGTCGACGGCGGTGTACTGCATCCAGTCTCCCACGCCTCTACGCCCCGGCTGAGTCAGCACCACCGTGCGTTCGGCAATGGTGTGATCCAATTCATTGGTTTCTTTGGTGAGAAAAACGTCAGCAACTCCGCTGGTGACGCGATCCGGCCCCTGCCGGATATCCACGTTGCCTTCATAATGGAGAATACGGTCGGGATCGGAATAGCGCATGGATTCCGCGGTGGCAAAAACGGGGACCGTCGTGGTCGCACCTTTCTCGCGCCGGCTGGCGTTGTAGAGGGCGCTTTGCACATGGCCGTTGCCGGTCATCCTTTTTTCGTTAATTTGAATAGTCAGCTTGTCGGCACGCACAAAGTTATCGTCCTGCCAGGCGCGGGCATCACCAGTGTAGGTGGCAACACCATCGTTATGGTGAAACTCGCCGCGCTCGCTGACGATGTAAACCGGACTCTTGATCCTGGTGAACGGCGTCGCGCCGTTTGTCTGCTCCTGACTATAGTAGGTCGTGGCGGTCTTACCGCGACTGTAGGAAATATCATTCTTGAGATCTGAATCCATTTCCACACCCTTGCTGCGTGCCCTCGAGTCCCAAACAGTTGGATCACCACCACGCAGCCGGACGGTTTCATCGGCCGCGGTGTAGACGACCGTGTTGGCCGTACCATTGCGATCAAGCTCGCTAAACTTCGCGTTGCCCTGGGCCTCAAGACGTTCCGGATTCTGCGTCTCGCGCGTGAACAGGCTGGACATCTTTTCCGCCGTTATGGTCCTGGTGCCGTGCCGCTCGCTGGGCTGCACCGGATCGATAACCGCCTTCGCTCCGCCGTTGGTGGTACAGGTTCGGGCAAGGTTGCCCGTCTCGTAAAAATCGCAATCAAAACGAGGACCGGTTAACGTCTGTCGTTCTGCCCGGGCGCTCTTCACGACTGGTTCCACATACAGTTCCGCATTGCCAACTGCTTCGGCACGCTGCAGGTCCTTTCCAGTTGTTCGCCATTCCAGTTTGATGGCATCGGCCGTCAAGCGCTTGCTGGCGGCGTGTGGATCCTGGGCTCGCGACTTTGGGGCGGAAAGACTCACTGTCGAACGGCCCAGCGAATGCATCTCCTGGAGCAGACTGTCGTTACCCTGGGCCTGAAAATTAGCTTCCAGAATATTGGCGCCATCGCTCTGCATCTCCGAATCAGCATCGAGCGACCGGGCTTTAGTGTTCTCGCGGGCCTGCGCTTTCTTCAATCGCTGGTCGTCGTCCAGATAAAAGTCCATGTCACGGGCATGCAGCTCAGCCGCATGCCCCGGGGCCATGGAACGCAGGTAGGAATTACCGCGCAACTCAATTTGCTGCAATCTCTTCCGGGCGTTAAGCACGGCATTCATGTCGTCACCACTCATGATGTCATGCTCTTGCTCAGCGGTGACGCCCCCGGAGAATTGAAGTCGCATGCTGTGCTGATCGAACACACCTCGCGCCGCGTGGATAGTCACCGGACGCGAACGCGCCGGGGATTGTTTTGCCGCTGGTTCTTTAGCGACCTCCGGCTGGACCACTATCTCAACGTCTCTTTGCAAATCAAGCTTCTTGTTTTTCGCATCCACCGTTGCGCCAATGGCCTTGCCGGATATGTTCTCGCGGCTAAAAGCCACGGCCACAGCAGTCTGAGCAACTTCGCTCGTCTGGTTATAGACAATGGACTCAGTATTCACCTTGAGCCCTTCTTTGGTTTCCATCCTGACATTGCCCAGAAAGGAGATAATGCTGTTCTTCTGATCGTAGATCGCGCGGGTTGAGGTAATTTGATCGGGCTTGTCACCGGCGGCCGGATAGACGACGAGGTTGACGTTTTCGAGTTCGTGATGACCATCAGAAAAAGTAATTTCGCGCGCAGCCCGAAGCCAGAGGAAGAGGTGGCCGGCTTTGGTGATACGCTGCTCATAACCCTCAATCCTCCCTGTCTCTTCTTTTGAGAGTTCGGCAGCTCCGGGCTTCATCTCGAACTTCGAAGTATTTCGCAGTTTGTAATAGGAAATGCCGACAAAGATCAGCCCTGCGACCAGTACGAAGAGCGCCAGAAAGCGCGTCACCAGTGGCATCCTGGCTCGCAACCCGATGGCCAGTGCTCGCCTGCGTTTTATTTCCTGCATATTGATCCCAGCTTACTGAATGCCTGCTGGCTCAGCGCCGGGCTGGTTTTACTGTATGCCTCAGCCCTTGACTCTGGTCACTGAGCTACGATTGCAAATCTGAGACCGGCCCAAACTCATGAATCTGCATTTTCAAATCTGACGTCCTCGACGCACAACTGTAGTCGCACCTCATTGTTCCATTCATTCGCCTCTAAGGTGTAAACCAGATCGAGGCTCGAATGCACCGTTGGCATGTGCCTCAGCCCTTCCATACAATGCCACCAGACAGTCTCCAGCGGCCGGCCTGAAGGGCCCGCCAGCCGCATTTTCAAATGCTGTTCCTTCATCACCTGCGGGTCTGACATGACGCGCAACTTTCGCGTCAAGAATACAGGTCGCGGATTGCCGGCGCCAAATGGCTCAAGCGCGCTTAATTCTCTGGCCAGCTCAAAGTTTAGCGCGGCAGCCGGCAACTCGGCATCCACCTGCACTTTAGGCTGCAAATCTTCCTCTGTCAGATGCTCCTGAGCATGCAGGTTCAGCCGCCGGCGCAATTCCGGAACCTGCTGTGACCGGATGGTCAAGCCGGCGGCATGCGAGTGGCCGCCGAACTTCACGAAGAGATCAGCGCAGGCGGTCAAGCCGTCAAGCAGATGATAAGCCTCGATACTGCGCGCCGAACCGTGACCAAAGCCTCCCTCCAACGAAATAACCACACATGGCCGATGAATCCTTTCCGCGATCTTGGAAGCGGCGATACCGATCACGCCACGATGCCAACCCTCACCGGCAATTACCGCCACGTGCGCCGGACCATTTGAGTCGCCGCTGCCCTCCAACTCCGCAATCGCACGCGCGACAATTTCAGCCTGGACCTGTTTGCGCTCCTGATTTCTACGCTCGAGATGTTCGGCGAGCTGCTGCGCTGTGCCAGGGTCGGTGGCAGCGAAGAGCTCAACAACCGCGCGGGCAGCGTCCATGCGACCCGCAGCATTGATCCGCGGGCCGATTCGAAAGCCCAGGTCGTAGGCTCGCATGCCGCTGCCGTCGCCGCACCCTGAAACTTCCATCAAGGCTCGCAGACCAGGATTCCGGGCGTTCGCCAGGTCCTTTAGGCCGAGGGCCACGATCGAGCGATTCTCACCCACCAGTTTTGCCACATCGGCTACGGTGCCAATCGCCACCATCTTTAGAAACCCGGCGACCTGGGATTCGCGGTTCCGTTCGCGAAACAGAGCGTGGATCAGTTTAAAAGCAACCCCCACCCCAGCCAGATTCTTATCCGGATACGTACAGCCACGTTGGTTAGGATTTAACACTGCAAAGGCCGGCGGGACACCTTCGCCGTCATCAGGGAGGTGATGATCGGTAATGATTACGTCGAGTCCGTGGTCTCTGGCCCAGTAGAGAGGTTCATGCGCGCGGATGCCACAATCGACAGTGACGACAAGTTTGTAACCTTCAGCCGCGGCCTTTTCCAGCGCCGGCTGCTGGATTCCATAACCTTCTGTGAAGCGATGCGGCACATGATAACCCGTGCGCGCTCCCAGCATCTGCAGTCCGCGGAGCAGCACAGCCGTGCCGGTGGTGCCATCGACATCATAATCGCCATAAATCAGGATTGGCTCCGCCGCGTCGATCGCGCGCAACAAACGCGCTACGGCAGTCCTCATACCAAGCATTAGATACGGATCGTGAAGCTGATCATAGGAGGGTTGCAGAAAAGCACGCGCCTTTTCTTCTTCGTCATAACCGCGAACGATCAGCAGTGCGGCTACTACGGGAGAAATGCCGAGCACTCGTGCGAGCGAGTTCGCACGCTGCGAGTCTTGTTCTCGCAGAATCCAGCGCCTGGCAGTCATGAGGTCTTTGCTCTATTCAGCGAACCATCCATCCTGATCCAGCAGCTTAACACCAATACGCCTGCGGCCGTCTATCTCGTCAACCCAGGCGCCGTTGACTTCGGCGTCCAGTTCCCGGCCAAAGGGCGGAGTAAGACGCAACACAGCGCCCGGAGTAACCTCGGCATCGAGGATGATGGTGGCGCCGCCGCGGCTGATCTTAACTGCCTGGGCCCGGACCCGGAAAGGCTTGCCGGCGGCATTCGTTCCCCGGACTTCAAGCGCAAATTCAACGGGGACTCTGGGGCTCCGGGGACGTTGTGAGGGCACAACTGCGCGCCGAGCGCGTTCATCATTCATTACTTTTACCACCTTAATTATTAAATCCACCTGGCGTGTATCACGCGGAGAGGGAAAGGGCGGAACCAGTGTAACCGAAGTTGAGGATTAATGGATAGGAAATCTTGGTCAGTCCAGTGATATCTGGGGTGTTTTGGGAGCTATTGGCTGCGCCCGGATTCTCGTGCCCGGTCATTTTTCACGATAATTTTACTTGGTAGTTGGACATTTCCCATTTTATTGGGCGCAGTGGTGTTCTTTCCCCTCCCCGTACTTGGCCGGACTGCGGGCCCGCAGTGCGTCGCTGAGTAAGCGCCATTGAGCTTCACCACCCCACTTGTAACCGCAAGATCATTTGACCGACGCCGTAATATATCCACCCCACAATCCCAGCAATATCAAGCTGCCAACAAGCAAACGATAACCGATAAAAATTCCGGTCGTATGAGTGCGCAAAAAGCGCAGCAGGAACCAGATAGAGGCGTAGCCGACTGCGGCCGACACTATTGTCCCTACGATCAGGGAGAGCGAACTGCCGGGAGGCAATTTGTGCATCGCTTCCCGCATCTCGAGCAGGCCGCTGGCCAGGACTGCAGGGATCGACAGCAGGAATGAAAACCTGGCCGCTGTCTCTCGTACCTCTCCGGCGAACAAGCCGGCCATAATGGTCGAGCCGGAACGGGATGAACCGGGTATTAACGCGAGGCATTGCGCGAAGCCCACCACTATGGCGTCCATGATCCCCAGGTGTTCCATCGAGCGCTGCTGCCTGGCGACCAACTCGGCAATGGCCAAAAGGACGGCGATCACGAGCATCATCGTGGCGATCACCCAAAGATTTTTCGTAAATGTCCCTTCGATCTGTTTCTTGAAGAGCAGACCAACCACTGCCACGGGTATCGAACCGATAATGACAAGCCAGCCCAGCCAGGCATCCGGCGACAGCCTTTGGTCCGAACCCTCGACAGAGCCAACCCGATGACGGCCCATGATTAGCGCCAGATGATCCACCACAAATGCGCGGCCAATCTTCAAAATGTCGCTTGCGAAATAGATCAGTACAGCCAGCAGCGTTCCCAATTGCAGAACCGCTATGGTGGCGGTGGTTTGTTCGGCGCGCAGCATTTCGTCGACTCCTGCAAAGAGGCCCACAGCACGGCTGGCGAAAACCAAGTGTGCAGTTGAACTAACAGGGATGAATTCTGTTAGACCCTGAACGATACCAAGAATGATGGCTTGAAGAATGGTCATTGTTTTTTGAGATTAGATGGCGCCTGAAATTGTTGGTCTTGGGTCTTTGGTCTTTGGTCTTTGGCATTTGGTTTTGGGTATTGGGCTTTTCGCTGGGTCAACGCGACGGGAGAACCGGCAACAACCAAAGCCAAATCCAAAGACCAGGACCGCTCTACTCGCGGAACGAATTCTTACTTGAAATTTTATCGTACAGAAAAATCGGCGTAACCATGCCGAGACGGACTATCGAAGCGAGTTGCCAGGGAAACGCGTAACTCTTGCGGCGTTTCTCGATGGCCCTGACAATCTTTTTGACGGCATCATCAAGTTCCATCAGAAAAGGCATCTGGGATTGGCGACCGGCGGTAAGGGGGGTCTTGATGAAGCCTGGATGAATTATCGTCACGTCCACTCCTCTCGGTTTCAAGTCGAGCCGGAAACTCTCAAACATACTGGACACGGCTGCTTTGCTGGCGCAGTAGGCGGCGGACTTGGGCAGCCCGCGGTAGGCAGCGAGGCTTGAAATTACGACTAGTTGTCCGCTGGCCCGCGCCGTCATTTCCGGAACGACCGCGGCGACACAGTTTGCCACGCCGATCACGTTTACATTGAGAACCCGCGCGATCTCCTCTGCCTTAAGTGTGGCCGCATCTGCGGTGCCGGCGATGCCTGCATTGGCTATGAGTATATCTATGGGCCCAAACTCGGCGCGCAAACGATCGGCAGCACCACGCACTGCAACTTCGTCCCGGACATCGACCGGCAAGGCCAGGGCTTGCCCGCCCTGTGTTTCAATTTCCGTAACAATCTGATCAAGCAAATCTTTGCGCCGGGCGAGCAAGCCGAGTCGCGCCCCTCGCTTCGCAATCTCAAGCGCGAGTCCCCGCCCAATGCCGGACGAGGCGCCGGTGAGCATGATGGTCTGGTTGGTCCAGGGCATAGTCAGTCGTTGTTACGCCTTTGGCTGTGAAATCTGAGATGCAGCATCACCTCGCCCTTCCTGGATCTGCTCAGCACAGCTCACCAACATGCTCGCCCAGGGTGCGCAGCGCCCTACCCAAATCCTGTTGTTTTATCAGCAGATGGTCGCGCGAGAAGGAAGAAAGCGCGCCAACCGAAATATTCTCGGCCGCGAGCAGTTCGGTTATTCGTGCCAGGTAACCAACCGTGGTCCAGGGTAATTCAATATCCAAAGTCACCAGCCGATAGCCGGCTTCGCTGCGAGCGTCGCGGATCTGGTGTCGAATGCGCTGCCAGTCATCTTCAGCGATGATCATTGTGACTTCATGCGCGTCACGTAGAATCATGAAGGGAGCATCGTCGCGTGGACTCAGTTCCGGATTTCCGAGGATTCGTTGCCAGTCCTTAAAACCTATGCCAACGATGACGTAGGTGGCGGGCGCGACCTCGACTCTGGTTTGACGCAGTAATTGGGCGACGCTCTGCACGAAGGCAGTCTCTTTCATCTGGAGGATGTTCCTGAATCAGACCTGGACAATCACTGGCATGATTACCGGCCGGCCGCCGGTGCGCTTCTGAATAAACCTTTTGAGCTCGACTCGGATATGTTCCTTGAGCAGACTCTCCTCCTTGATGGTGTCTCGCGAAGCCCCGGTCACAGAGGCCGTAATAACGCCGCGCGCGTCGTCAGAGAAACCGTTGCCGAGATCCAGACCCTGCACGCCACGCGCTATGATCTCGGGAGGCGTTTGCAGCTGGCCCGTTTTCGCATCGATGGTTACCACCAGGGTAATCATTCCTTCGGTAGCCATTTGCCGTCGTTCGCGCACTGTGTCCCGCCGAATTTCTTCGAAGCCGGATTCCCCAATAAAGGTGCGGCCAATTTCACGCTTGTTGACGACTGCGGCTCGCTCGCCATCCAACTCCAGTACGTCGCCGTTTTCAATCAGAATAATGTTCTCTTCCGCGTAGCCAAGATGGTTTTTGACGAACTCTTTGTGCCGAAACAACATGCGATACTCGCCGTGAATGGGCACGACAAATTTTGGCCGCACGGCTTCCGTCATAATGCGGATGTCTTCCTGTGAGGCATGGCCGCTGACGTGAACCAGCCGTCTTTTTTCTTCAATGATGTTTGCGCCGCGTTTGTAAATAAATCCGATCATGCGCGAGATAGTGCGCTCGTTTCCCGGAATGATACGCGCCGATAGCACGACGGTATCACCTTCCTCTATAGTCATCCCCTTGTAGCTTTGGGTGGCCATCTGTGACAAAGCCGCGCGCATTTCGCCCTGCGATCCGGTAACCAGAAATACGACCTCGCTGTCACGCAACTGTTTCGCCTGATTGAAAGACACCATTAGTCCGTCAGGGATGTCGAGATATCCGAGCCGATCCGCAATCTCGACGTTCTTGATCATTGACCGCCCGAGCACACAGACTTTGCGATTGAATTGTTGCGAGGTATCGAGGACGATTTGCAGTCGATGAATAGACGAGGCGAAGGCCGCGACAATGATCCGCCCGGGCGCTTCGGCGAATATTTCTTCAAAAGCGGGAATCACCGCCCGTTCCGAAGGGGTCCGCCCAGGCACCGTCGCGTTAGTCGAGTCGGACAACAGGGCCAAAACGCCCTCCTGTCCATAGCGACGAAATGAGCGGAGATCAATCGGCTCGCCGATAACGGGTGTCTCATCCACCTTGTAGTCGCCGGTGTGGATGATCGTGCCTACGGGAGTTTTGATGGCCAGCGAGAAACAGTCGACCAGGGAGTGAGAAACCCGGATGAATTCGATTGAGAAGACACCAACCTCGACCACGTCACGAGGCTCAACTCGGTGCAACAGGGTATTCTCGACCAGATCGTGCTCTTCCAGCTTGCTTTCCGCCAATCCGGCGGTGAAATGCGAACAATAAACGGGGACATTGAACTTTTTCAGCAGGAACGGCAACGCGCCGAGATGGTCTTCGTGCCCGTGCGTGAGGATGATTGCGGTGATGTGGTCGCGATACTCTTCCAGAAATTCAAAGTTAGGTATGGAAATATCAACGCCATAAGCGCTCTCTTCGGGAAAGCCCATACCCGCATCGAGAATGAGCATCTCATCCTCGTAGCGGACCGCCATGCAATTCATCCCAAACTCACCGATGCCGCCGAGCGGGATGATCTCTAAAACATTACTCACTTATCGTTGGTACCCTTGTCCGACTCCGCAGTCAGTGAATCGTAAACTCGACAGAGTCGAGCAGTATAGCACGAGCGGCGTCATTGCAGACGGGGGAACGGGCGTCTGTCGGCGTGCCCCGCATGGGTTAATGCTCAACCCTGGATCGGCTGGTTTTCCAACTTGTGGATATTCTATGCCGAACTTCTCGAATTGGACTGACAGAATCTCCTTTGTGTCCCGTCCACGAACACGGGTGAGGTGCCCCGGGCCACGCCTGACTTAGAGTAGAATAGCCGGGCTTTTGGCAATTCAACACCCTGAGGAAAACTATGCGCTCTATTCTTCTGCTGCTTCTGATCACGATTGCGCCGGCCGTCAGCCCGGCCGCGGCCCAAAAACGCAACCTCACCGAAAAAGATCTCTTCAGTTTTGTCTGGATTGCTGATCCACAGGTTGCACCCGACGGTTCTGCAGTGGCCTTTGTGAAAGTGACCGTGAATGAAAAGAAGGATGGGTACAACACTGCTATCTGGATTGTTTCCACCACCGGCGGCGACCCACGACAAGTAACGAATGGCAGCCGCGACGCTTTACCGCGCTGGTCACCGGATGGGAAGTACCTCGCCTTCGTGCGGGTCACAGAAAAAGACGGGCGACCGGAGCCGGGACAGTTATTTATGCTGTCTTTGGCCGGGGGCGAGTCATTCCAGTTTACCAACCTGCCCAGGGGGGTAGCGCAGCCCCAGTGGTCGCCCGATGGAAAGTCGATAGCATTTCTCAACGGCGCTACCGCTGCTGAAATTGCGAAGGCCAGGGACGTTAGTAACGCCTCGCCTTCGCCGAGCCCTTCACCCGCCAAGTCGGAGGAAGTGCACGAAAGCGATGTCCGCGTTATCACACGCGCAGTGTACCGCTCGAACGGTGCCGGATATCTTGATACAAAACACCCTCAGCACATCTGGGTTGTTTCCGCCCCAAACAGTGGTGACGATAAAGTCACGCCGCGGCAGTTAACCTCTGGTCGCTTTGACGACGGCGGTGTCACCTGGAACAGGGACAGCACAACGATTTATTTCACTTCCGATCACCGAGACGAGCCGTACTATGACCTGCCTCGTACTGACATCTACTCCATCGCGCTGAGTGGCGGTCAGCCGGAGCGTCTTACCTCGCTGGATATGGGCGCCGCAAACCTGGCCCTTAGCCCTGACGGGAAACAGTTCGCTTTCGTAGGTTCGGTTAATCAGCCGGTCAATTCTTACTCGCAACCTGACCTGTGGGTGATGGACGTCGCAGCCAATGCCCAGCCGAAAAATCTGACTAAAGACTTTGACTACGATGTCAGTTCGGGCGTTGGTGGTGATAATTCAGCGCCGCGGGGCGGCAGCGGCAATCCCCTGATCTGGACCGCCAACGGCCGGGCAATTGTGACCTTCTATGCCAAAGAGGGACGGGCAAATGTGGGGGAATTTGATGCGGCCAGCGGAAAAGAAACGGACCTTACCACCGGCAATCACGCAATTCTAAGTTTTCGCGCCACGCCAGGAGCATCAAGGTTCGCTTACTTAATGTCTACCCCCACGCGAATCGGAGATCTGTTTTGGGCAGAACAACCAGGCCGCGAAGCCAAGCCGCTAACGCACTTCAATGATGAGTTGTTTTCAAAACTAAATCTCACTGAACCGGAAGAGGTCTGGTATCAGAGCTTTGACGGCAAGCGCATACATGCCTGGATTCAGAAACCGCCTGATTTCGATCCGCAACGGAAATATCCGCTGATTCTGAATATTCACGGCGGCCCGCATACAGCTTATGGCTTCGTTTTCGATCATGAGTTCCAGTGGATGGCTGCCAAAGGTTATGTAGTGCTGTATCCAAATCCGCGCGGCAGCACCAGCTACGGCCAGGAATTTGGCAACATCATCCAGTACCACTATCCGGGCGACGACTATAAGGATTTGATGGCCGGCGTGGACGAGGTGATTAAGCGGGGATATATCGACCCGGCCAAGCTGGGTGTCACGGGCGGCAGCGGTGGTGGACTATTAACCAACTGGACGATTGGCCAAACTAATCGTTTCGCGGCTGCGGTTTCGCAACGCGACATCGCCAACTGGGCTGATTGGTGGTACACAGCGGACTTCACGCTTTTTCAACCAACCTGGTTCAAAGCGCCTCCGTTCGAAGATCCGGAAGATTACAAAGCGCGCTCGCCGCTCACGTACATCAAGAACGTCAAGACCCCTTTAATGTTGATTCTGGGAGAGGCAGACTATCGTACGCCGCCCACATCCGGTGGCGAAGAGATGTTTCGCGCCCTAAAGTATCGCAAGATACCGACGGTGATGGTGCGCTTTCCAAACGAGTCTCATGAATTATCGCGCTCGGGCCAGCCCTGGCACCGCGTTGAGCGACTACAACACATCCTCAGTTGGTTTGATCGCTGGTTGCTGGGCGTGCCGAAGCCTGAATATGAAATAGCGCAATAGTGCGTAATGTTTTTAGGTAAGACCAACTCTGTTGGTCGCTTCAAGCTTGAGAGGAGACTGAGAGCTACGACGAGTGCATTCTGCTTGCTGTTCGTGATTCTTCTCCACGCGTTGAGGTCTGTCCGGGTGATCAACTCCCCTCCTGGTCGACAAGGACAAGGCTTTTCGGCTATGTTTTCCGGCATGACCAGAAGGACATTTTGCGCTATAGGTCTGCTTTTCGCTTGCTCCGTAATCACCTCAGCCGCGCCGCAGACCATGCGACTTGACTATTACCACACCGGTAACGCGAAGCAGGAAATATTTAGTATCGACCGCGCTGTCATCGAGCCACTTCCCTGGCCCGGCGACATGGACCAAACGATCGACAATACAAATCTCGGCAAATACTTGTTTGAAGTTCGCGACGCGAAGACACAGCGACTGCTTTACTCGCGCGGCTTCGCTTCAATTTTCGGCGAGTGGGAGACGACCGACGAAGCCATCAACGTGATGCGCAGCTTTAGCGAGTCCTTGCGCTTCCCGGCGCCTGACGGCTCAGTAGACATACGGTTGAAGAAGCGTGACAAGCACAATGCCTGGATCGATCTCTGGTCGACTTCGCTCGATCCGCAGGGGATATTCGTGGATCGCTCCCGCCCGCCGGCACCCGCGCCGCTGATTGCGATCCAAAAGATGGGCGATCCGGCCACCAAGGTTGATTTTGTGATTCTCGGCGACGGCTACACTCGCGCCGAAACAAAAAAATTCGAGGCGGATGCCCGCCGGCTAACGGAAGTCTTGTTCTCCACCTCTCCATTCAAGGAACATCGCCGTGACTTTAACGTCTGGGCGCTTTGTCCACCGGCGAATGAGTCAGGAATCTCGCGACCTTCGACTGGTGTCTATCACGATTCGCCGCTGGGTACGACCTATGACGCTTTTGGCTCAGAGCGGTACGTGCTTTCCTTTGATAATCGCGCGCTACGCAAGGTAGCACAGTATGCACCTTACGAATTCATTGAGATTCTGGCCAACAATCGCACTTACGGCGGTGGCGGCATCTTTAATCTCTATAGCACGGTCGCCGCCGACAACGCTTTCGCTAATTACGTTTTTGTCCACGAGTTTGGCCACCACTTCGCCGGTCTGGCCGATGAGTACTACACGTCATCAGTCGCCTACGCAGCGGCGGCTGAGAGGGTGGAGCCCTGGGAGCCGAATGCCACTGCGCTATTAAGTGGCACGAGCGTCCCGCCCGCGGGCGACCCCAGGCAAGCTCAGGATGCGCGGGCTACTTTGAAATGGAAGGACCTGGTTTCTGCCGGCACTCCCATTCCCACACCCTGGAATAAAGAAACTTTTGAAGCGTACTCGCGCGAAATCCAAAAACGACGTGCTCAAATTCGCAAGGACAACCGTCCCGAAAGCGAGATGGAAGCCCTTTTTCGCGAAGAACTTGAACACGAGCAGTCGTTGTTCGCGAAAGAAAAGTATGCTGGTCACGTAGGCGCCTTCGAAGGCGCGATCTACGAAGCTAAGGGTTACTATCGACCGGAGGTCGATTGCATTATGTTTTCCCGCGCCGATCATTTTTGCGCCGTTTGTCGCCGGGCAATCGAAAAAATCATTGCACTCTACTCAAAGGGCTCAGGAGCGAACATCTCAGGCTAACCTCGTGAGGCTTGCGAGCATAAGAAATCCGTTTGCAGGCTCGTGCCCGTATATTCACGAGTAGAGGAGAGCCAATTAGCCATGTACAAGTATTTTGTTTGGATTTCAGCGATACTTCTTATGACGACTACATTTTCCTGCAGCCTTGCCAACGCTTCCGCAACCGTCATTCCGGACCCTGCTGTTCAGCTCCCGCTCGCAACGGTCCCCGGTCAAGAAACAGCCGTGCTCGCGGGCGGTTGCTTTTGGGGTATTGAAGCCGTCTTTGATCACGTGAAAGGTGTAACCAGCGCCAAATCAGGCTACTCGGGCGGGGCCGCGAGCACAGCCCAGTACGACAGGGTCAGCAGCGGCAGGACCGGGCATGCCGAAGCCGTCCAGGTCACCTTTGATCCGTCGCAAGTAAGCTACGGCCAACTGCTGAAGGTCTTCTTTTCCGTGGCCCATGATCCAACCGAACTGAACCGCCAGGGGCCTGACCATGGCACTCAATACCGCTCCGCGATTTTCTATGCCAATGAAGAACAGCGGCGCGTAGCGCTGGCCTATATAGACCAGTTGAACGAGGCGAAGGTCTTTCCGCGGCCAATAGTTACACAGGTCGTTCCGCTCGAGGCCTTTTACGAGGCGGAAAGCTATCATCAGGATTATCTGGCCCACCACCCTAACGAGCCGTACATCGTTATTAACGATTTGCCTAAGGTGGAGAATCTGCGCAAGCAGCTCCCTGAGTTGTACAAAACCAGGTAACAGAGCACTACAGGGCTCCGCTGCTGCTGTCGCCCTGACCGGATCGTCGCAAGGCCATCAGGCTTGCTGGCCCATCGCCGAGGCATCATGATCTGGGATCGCCTACCTACCATTCAGGCGCGTCGCGTTGTCCTCCGGAGGATCGAGGAGGAAGACGTCGACGCGCTGTATTCGATTTTCTCCAATCCCGATGTGATGCGGTACTGGAGTACCGAGCCGCTTGCCGACCGGGAGGCCGCCCTCGAACTGTTTCGTAGCATTAATGAAGGCTTCGAGCGACGCACCCTCTTGAAATGGGGTGTGGTGCGGCGCGCGGATAACCACCTCATGGGTACGGCAACCCTGGTCAATATCGAATTCACCCACCGGCGAGCGGAGGTTGGCTACGCGCTGGGCCGCGAGTACTGGGGCAATGGTTATATTCAGGAAGCTCTACACGCCTTGCTCGACTATTCCTTTGACACACTCAACCTGCATCGCATCGAAGCCGACGTCGATCCGCGCAATGCCGCTTCTATCCGCACTTTGGAGCGATTAGGGTTCGTTCGCGAAGGCTATCTGCGTGAGCGCTGGCAGGTAGGCGGAGCAATCTTCGACGGCTTGTTCTATGGCCTATTGCGCCCTGATTGGGAAAGGGCGCGCAGGGGCGAAGCGCGGGCCGATTATCCTGAGTCAGCTAGCTATTGACTTGCTGGTAAAGTTTGAGATAAAAAGCCGCGCAATCTACACCGCCCATGAGGGGGCGGTACGCTGGCCGTGATGATTGTCAGGCCGTCGCAGATAGTGGTGCGTCTAAACTTCGAGGATTCAATTAACGCGGTTAACCGCGACAAAATAAGAAGGAGACCTTAATGAAAACAGTAACGAAGTTGGCAGCAGTGGCCCTATGTGCAGCTACCACATTTTTTTCGGCAGCCGTAAATTCGCCAGCTCGAAATCTGTCTGGCCAGGAGACCCCAAGTGTTGATCGGCGCGAAAATCGGCAGTCGCGGCGCATTAGACACGGCGTGCGCAGCGGTTCCCTGACTCGACGCGAAACAAGGCATCTGGCCGCACAACAAGCCCGGATTCGGCGGCACGAACGACGAGTCAAAGCGGACGGCGTGGTGACGGCCCGCGAACGTGCAAGCCTGCAACGACAGGAGAATCGCGCCAGCCGGAACATCTATCGCAAGAAGCACAATAACCGAACTCGTTAGAACGGTTGGGTTACCTCTCCCCAGTCGCGAAAAAAATCAACGGAGGAGACGATGCAGAGAGTCTACAAGATATTCTTACTTGGCCTCTTGGTTTTTGGTCTGTTGGCGGTCGCTCAGCAAGGACATGCTCAGGGGACCGCCGGTGGCCGGTACTATACCAAGGCCGACGTCGAGCGCATCATCAAGCGCGTGGAAGAGAGCAGCGATTCTTTCCGCAAGGTGATGGATAAAACGCTCGACCGCAGCGCACTCGATGGGACCAACCGCGAAGACAACATTAACCAGCAGGTGAAGGAGTTGGAAAACGCGCTTGACAAGCTTCGCAAAGACTTCGATCGCGCCAACACCTGGGAAGAGACACGCGAGCAGGTTCAGCGTGTCATGAACGAAGCCGACGAGGTGAACGCCATCGTGCGACGAGGAAGGTGGCGCCGCGGCGGAGTGGTCAAGCGCGAGTGGGCCATGGTGCGATCTGACCTCAACAAGCTGGCGGGTGTTTACAACCTTCGTTTGCTGATTCCTTAAGAACGCTACTCGTTTCGGCCGCCGGAGGTTGTTGACCAACGGCAACGCGCTGGCGGCCGGCGCCAGGACTAAGCTCAATGACTCACCGAACAGCATTGGTCTGGCTTGTTTCGCTTGTCCTTTGTGTTGTCTGCGCCGGCAGCGTGCCCGCCCGGCCGGCAAATAGTCCGCAACCCGGGAATTCGATTCTATTCATCCGCCGGCAATACGCGATTATCAACAGGAACCAGGCGAAGTACCAGCGTGTTAAAAAAGAGCTGTCGGGTTTTTCCACTGAGGGTGGCGAGTTGACGGCCTATTTCGCTGGCCGCTCGATCATGAAAATCGTCGCCACCTATTACGGCGAATCCGGAAAGGCGCGGGAAGAGTATTATTACTGGGACGGCCAGTTGATTTTTGTCTTACGCAGAGAATTCGCCTACGACAAACCTCTGTCCGGAAAAGTCCTGCGCACGCGGGAACATCGCCTCTACTTTAACAAGCAGAAATTGATCAAATGGATCAGCGAAGATGGAAAGGACATTCCTCCAAACGAAACTGAATACCTGGAAGAACAAAACAAATATCTCCAGAGTTCAGCCGCATTCACGGAAGGCGCTCGCTCGTCGAACTCGAACATCACAGCGCCCGACTGAAACTCACTGAAGCTGACCGGCAAAGCATCCTGCGGCACCCAAATCCCCAAGAGGCAGTAACAGGCTCGCGCACGGTTGTACTCGCAGCGCTGGTCTGTCATACACTCAGGCGCGGACAGAAGAACGAGAAATGCCTGACTTGCTGGTAAATCTGCTGAAGCTCCCACCACTCGATCCCGTGCTCGACGAGATTGGGCGTGGAGAGATCACCGTGCGCCGGGCGCAGCCCTTTGAGATCACTCGCATTCGGTCCTTCATTGAACGAAACTTCAACCTCGCCTGGGCCGATGAGATAAGCGTGGGCCTGGCTGCGAAACCAGTTACTGTCTTCATCGCGATTCTGGAAAAGGAAGTGGTGGGCTTTGCCGCCTACGAATGTACACGGCGAGACTTCTTTGGTCCCATGGGAGTTTTGCCAAAAATGCAGGGGCGCGGCATCGGTCGAGCGCTTCTGCTGGCCTGCCTGTGGGGACTGCGCGAAATGGGTTATGTCTATGGCATTATCGGCGGCGTCGGGCCGGTAGAGTTTTACCAGAAAACGGTTGGAGCGGTCATGATTGCCGATAGTACTCCAGGAATTTACACCGATCTGCTGAAGTAATTGTCCGACAAGCTTCGGTCTCGCCAATGCGAGGAACCCCGACACCGCGCAGCGACGACCCATCGCTCGGCAAACGCCATGAACAAAGCGGAAGACCTACCCATTCAGAATGCCAGGCCCGTCTCAGCCCGGGTCCCCCCGGGCCCCAAAGGCCACCTCATACTCGGAGTGATGCCGGAGTTCAATAGCGATATCCTCGGATTCATCGAGCGACTCAAGGAATATGGCGACGTAGTGCGGGCGCGCTTCTTTTACGTCGATGCCTACTTCCTCTACGACCCGGACGACATCGAATACATCCTGTCGTCGAACGCGAAGAACTTCATCAAAGCGATGAGTTTGCGTTCAAACTTCTTCAGTCGATTGCTCGGCAATGGCCTGGTAACCAGCGAAGGTGAATTCTGGCGGCGGCAACGCCGCCTGGCCCAACCAGCTTTTCATCGACAACGCATCAGCGCCTACGGCGAGGTCATGGTGGCCTACACCGAGCGACTGATGGCGTCCTGGTTGGAAGAGGAAACGCGAGACATCCACCGTGACATGATGCGGCTGACGCTCGAGATCGTCGCCAGAACTCTATTTAACGCCGACGTGTCGGGCGACGCCGACCGAGTCGGCAGGATACTGACGGAGATCGTTAAGCCTTTTGCCTCACAAGCAACTTTGAAGTGGATTCTCGACAATCGGCTGCCCACCCCCGCCCATCTTCGTTTTCATCGCTCAGTCAAACAAATTGACGAGATTGTCTACCGCATAATCGCCGAGCGACGGGCGAGCGGACGTGACGAGGGCGACCTGCTCTCAATGTTGTTGCAGGCCCAGGACGAAGACGGCAGCCAAATGACCGACTCGCAACTGCGAGATGAAGTGATGACCTTGTTTCTGGCTGGGCATGAGACGACCGCACTCGCCCTTTCCTGGTCGTGGTATTTGCTTGGCCTCAATCCGAAAACGGAACAAAAATTCCATGCGGAACTCGATCAGGTGCTGGCGGGCCGCAAGCCGACTTTCGCAGATTTGTCCAACCTGAAATATACGGAAAAAATCGTCAAGGAATCGATGCGTTTGTATCCGCCTGCCTTCGGAGTTGGCCGCGAAGCAATCAACGATTGCGGGATTGGCGGCTTTCGCATTCCCGCAAAAGCCCAGGTGTTTGCCTTTCAATGGGTGACGCAGCGGGATCCTCGCTACTTTGAAGAGCCCGACGAGTTTGATCCGGATCGCTGGACTGAGGAGTTGCTTGCCAAACTTCCAAAATACGCCTACTTCCCTTTTGGCGGTGGTCCGCGCGCCTGCATCGGCAACACGTTTGCGATGATGGAAATCGTTCTTGTGCTCGCCACCATCGGGCAGAAATTTCGCCTGAAGCTAACGACCGATCTCAAGGTTGAGATCCTGGCCGCGATGTCTTTGCGTCCGAAGGATGGAATTAGGGTCAGTTTGCAGAAACGCTGACTCCAAAGCCCCGGAACTCATTGACTATCCAGGATGCCAGGTATATCTTGCCAGCCAAGTAATTGAATCTTGAGCTCGCATCCAACCGTCTCGTGACGTGTCGTCCCGGTCATACTCGAGATGCCCAGTTATGACTGACTCCGCTGCACGGACCAATGGACCCATTCCTGACCCTTTTGAATTTCTTTTAGGAGGTAGAAAACCCCATGTCAAAGTTGTCCTTGAAAGTTCTGCCCGTTCTGGCGCTACTGGTCAGTTGCATAGTACTTCCCCTGCCGAAGGCCACCGCTCAACAGGGCGAGGGCGATCCGGCGGTACTGGCACGGATGCAGCAAATAAATGACTCGTTGCGATCGATGGGACTAAATGTTGCGGTTGAGGAAATCCATTTCATCACCATCGGACAGGGCAGACCGAGCAATCGCATCCATCAATCCGGGCTGCGCTGGGTTGCAAACGATCCCCGCCGCCTCGCGGATGGGGAGAACATAACCTACCTGGCGGATCAAAGTGACGGTGCGACCACCAGTGGCCTGAGTTCTGCGCAAACGGAAGCTGCGCTTGATTCAGCTTTGGCTACGTGGGACACGGATAAGTGTCTCAAAAAAGTTGATATCGTTAAGCGTGCTGATTCCGGTGCCGACCCTGACATCTTCGACTTCTTTTTCGGGTTTGGCGGTCTTGGAAACCCGTTTTTGGCAGACGTAGTGGAAGCCGGCTGGCTGCCCAAAGCGTATTTTGACGCGGTCGGCGGACCGGGTGGCGGTAATGGCATTCTTGCGTTCTCGGTTAGTTTTATCTTTGTCGATGGCAGCGGAAATCCAACTGACATCAATGGTGATAACTACCTCGACACTGCTTTGAACGAGGTCTACTACAACGACAACTTCGGCAGCCCGGGTCCCCGGCTGGGAAATCCCTGGGGGATAAATATTGGGCTACCTGGAATTGATGTTGAGACAGTGGGCTTGCACGAGAATGGGCACTCGCTGGGTCTCGGACACTTTGGCCCACCTCCCAATGCGGTGATGAATCCAATCTATGCCGGGATTCGGCAAGCTCCCCTGGCAACCGACGCTGCGGGAATGTGTGCGGTTTGGGCTTCGTGGCCCAAGTAGTTTCTGGGTTCCATTTATAGAGAAAGGGCTGGCACCGATTGCCAGCCTTTCTTTTAATCTGACTGGCTCCTATTTCCCTGGGCCCAGACCTTAGCGGGCGGGATCACCAGGTCGCGCTCTTGACATCCCTTCACCTGGCGCAGTCAAGCGCTGGCAAGCTGCCGGATTCCTGGGTGTTACTTGCGGGATGAGGCAAAAAAGCGCTACTGAAGCAGGCGCGAAAAGCAAGACCATTCTGATAGCGTGAGGGTTTCCGCCCGGCGTTGCAGGTCGATCCCGGCTTCGCACAGAACAATGCTCGCCCCTCCGTGCCTTTTGATTAATTCCTGCAATGCCTCTGGAGCGTTTCGGAGGTTATTCAAAATCGTCTTTCGTTTCTGAGCGAAGCCGGCGCTGACAATGCCGCGGAAAAGTGCTTCATTAACTGTCTCAAGTCGGACCGCCGGCCGGACCCGCAAACGAATTACGCTGCTCCAAACCTTCGGCGCCGGGCGAAAAGCTCCAGGGGCGACGTCGAAAAGTTTTTCTGTTTCACAATACGCCTCAACAAGTACGCTCAGGTAGCCGCGCTCGGGTGAACCGGCGGCGGCTGTGATGCGCTCAACCACTTCGCGCTGCAGCATCAAAACCATTTCCGTAATGCAGGAGCGCTGCTCGATCAGCCGTTGCAGGATGGCTGTGGAAATATTGTAAGGAAGGTTGGCCACTACTCGAGCCTGGGTCGCCGGTCGTATTATGTCGCAGAAATCCGTGACCAGCGCATCGCCCTGAACCAGGGTAAAATTAGCGAACGAACTATACTTCTCGACCAGAGCCGGCCCGAGATGTCGATCAAATTCAATCGCAACCACGCTCCCGGCCTCATTGACCAGGCGCGTTGTCAGCGCTCCTTTTCCCGGTCCGATTTCCACGATTGTCTCGTCCCGATGGGGACTGAGCGCATTGATAATTCGATCAACTACCCCGCCGCTTACGAGAAAATTCTGCCCCAGGCGTTTGGAAGGATGAAGGATGAAGGATGAAGGATGAATCGGCGGACTGGGAGAAGCGGGGACACGGGGACTGGGAGACGCGGGGACACCTGGCGTATGTTTTGGCCCTGGGACCGCACGCTTCCAGCGTGCCGACGTTGGCCCTCTTTCTCTCAAGCTCTCCGTGTCGCCCCGTTTACGCGTCGGTGGTTTCCCTTCATCCTTCATCCTTCATCCTTGCTCTTCGGATACCCAGTGATCTCAAAGTCGGAACCGCGTTGTATGATCTCGACGTCCTTAAGGCGCAGCGCCTCAGCCATTCTCCCCGCGCCAACACCTCCCACAGCCGCGGGTGCTTCGTGTCCACCAATGATGAGCGGCGCAACAAAGAACGTCACCTTGTTAACCATACCCGCATCGATAAAAGCTCCGGCAATACCGGCCCCGCCCTCAACCAACACGCTCTGTATGGAGCGCCGGCCCAGTTCCTCAAGTACTGCCCGGAGATCTCGCCCGCCGCTTTGGTCGCGTACAACCTCAACCCCCTGCGCCTCGAGCGAAGCGATACGAGATTGATTTGCACCTGATCCGGCGAACAACAGCACTGGTGATTCTTGCGTTGTGCGGGCCAATTGTGAATCAGAGCTTGTTTGCAGGTGCTCATCGAGGACGATGCGAACGAGCGGACGTCGCCGCGTCGCGCCCGAACGATCGCTCAGCAAGGGATCGTCAACGAATACCGTTCCGGCACCAACCATAATTGCATCGCTCTCATGCCGAAATTGGTGCGCCCGTGCGCGCGACTGCTCACCAGCAATCCAACGGGAGTCACCGGTTCTGGTGGCGATCTTTCCATCTAAGGAAACAGCCAGTTTCAGATGAACAAATGGGCGGCCGGTGCGCATGAAATGTAGATACTTTTCGTTGAGGCGGAGGGCTTCAGCCGCCATGAGACCAACGGTGACTTCAATGCCAGCCGCACGCAGATGGGCCAAGCCCTTGCCGGAAACTTCCGGATTGGGATCGTCAATTGGCGCCACGACCCTTCTTATTCCCGCAGCTATCAGTGCGTTGGTGCAAGGCGGGGTGCGGCCATGGTGCGCGTGTGGCTCCAGCGAGACATAGGCTGTTGCGCCTCTCGCCAGTTCTCCAGCCTGCTCGAGCGCCAGAGTTTCCGCATGGCGAATGCGATCAAAAATATAAAACCCTTCGCCGACAGTCTTTTGTTCATGGTCGGCGATGACGCATCCCACGAGAGGCCCTGGGCTGACCATCCCCACGCCCTCAGCGGCCAACTCGAGCGCGCGCTTCATCATTTGAAGGTCCGTGGCGCTGTTTTCAGCGGCCTCATCGATAGAGGTGGTTGCTGTCTCTGGCATTGAAGATTCGGAGCCGATTTGCCCGTTTGCTACCGGTTTAGCCTGACTTTACCCGAACAGTCCGTTTACATATTGCTCAGGATCGAAAACCACCAGGTCATCAACCTGCTCGCCGATGCCCACGTAGCGAATCGGAAGATTCAATTCGCGGGCAATCGCAACCGCGATGCCTCCCTTGGCCGTGCCGTCGAGCTTCGTCAGCACGATGCCCGTTACACCTGCGACTTTCAAGAACTGTCGCGCTTGTTCCAGTCCGTTCTGACCGGTCACTGCGTCCACGACAAGCAGCGTTTCGTGAGGCGCACTCTCTACTTCGCGAGCTGCCACGCGCTTCATCTTTTCCAATTCCGACATCAGGTTGGACTTTGTGTGCAGGCGCCCTGCTGTGTCGACTATCAGAACATCCGAGCCACGCGCCTTCGCTGCCTTAAGCGAATCAAACAGGACCGCTGCCGGGTCGGTTCCCTGCTTCTGTTGAATGAGCGGCACCCCGGTGCGCTCGGCCCAAATTGCGAGTTGGTCAGATGCGGCGGCGCGAAAGGTGTCTGCCGCGCAAATCAGGACGTCGTTGCCTTCGGCCTTGATGCGCTGCGCCAGTTTGCCGATAGTAGTCGTCTTGCCCACGCCGTTGACGCCCACAATCATCATTACATAAGGCGTAACGTTGTCTGGAACGCTGGTTTCAGAGGCAATTCCCTGTGCTTCCGAAGCGCGCAGGATCTTGAGCAGTTCATCCTTAATCGCCTGCTTGAGGGCCGCCAGATCGTTGATCGATTTGCGCGCAATGCCGCGGCGTACGTTGTCGAGAATTTCCAGTGTGGTGGTAACACCAATGTCGGTCGCGATCAAGGCTTCTTCTAATTCATTAAGCAGTTCCTCATCGATCTGCTTTCTTCCCTGAAACACCGCGTCCAGTTTTTCAGATAGCGATTCTCGCGTCGCGGCCACGGCGCGCCGAAAGCGGGCTGAGAATTCCTGCTCCAGCGCCGCCTCCTGCGCCTGGAGTTCCGCCATAGAAAGATTTAGTCCCAGGACCGAGGTCTGGAAGGGCGACCGGACTGGGGCACCTTTAGGTGCCGGCGGTTCAGGTCTAAACGCCCGTTCGGCAACCGGAGCTTTCACAACAACTGTAGAAGCCGGTGCTGCCGTAGGAACGGGGGCCTGATCGGCCGGAGGCGGGGGCGATGGAATCTCGATGATTGGCGCCTCTTTCTCGGCCTCAGGGGGCGCCGCTGCGGTCCGAGGCTCGTTTAAGCCGAGTGAGACAAATTGATCCTTGCTCTTTCGTTTCCAGAAAAGTCCCATATATGGTTCATCAGGCCCTACGGTTGTTGACTCAGCTCCGATTGAAAGCGTTGATTATAAGCAGAACAACCGCGTCCCCACAAAAAGGGGCGCGGTCGTAATGTCTCAAACGGAAACCTGGCTGGGATCCTGAAGCTACCGGAAAATGACGCGCCTGTTCCGGCGTGCCATCTGGACTGGAGTTGGGCTGTCAGTCTGTTACGACACCAAAACTTTCTCCGTGGGAGCCGAAACTGGCGACGGCGCAGGTGATGACACAGCATCCGCGGTTGGCTTGGCCGGTCGTTTCAAACGCACTGAACCAGGACGTATCTGGCCTTCTTCGCAGGCTGCAGCAAAGGCGGCGACCACACGGGCGTCATAACGTGTGCCGACGAAGCTCTTAATGCGTTCGACAGCGGCCTCGAACTTAAGCGCCTGCTGATAGGGACGATCTGTAGTCATCGCGTCGAAGGTGTCGGCTACCGACACAATCCGCGCCATGAGCGGAATCTCCTCCCCCTTTAGTCCCTGCGGGTACCCCTCGCCATTGATCATTTCATGGTGCATATACATGCCGGGCAGAAATTCCCTCATCGCCGGAATCTGCGACATTATCTTGTAACCCTTTTGCGGATGCTGCTTCATGATTTCAAATTCGTCATCGGTCAGGGCGGACGGCTTCTTGAGGATGCCATCGTCGATCCCAATCTTTCCGACATCGTGCAAAACAGCGGAGATTCTGATTTTTTCAACTTCATCATCAGACAAGCCGAGGCGTTGGGCGATCGCCATCGAGAAACGCGCGACCCGCTCGGAATGGCCGCGCGTATACGGATCCTTGCCGTCGATCGCCGCCGCGAGGCTCTTGACTGTGCCAAGGAACAGCGCGCGGTTTTCCGTCACCGAAGCCTGCAGTTCCTTGATGTAACTTTCG
The DNA here is from genome assembly GCA_036726305.1 of Pyrinomonadaceae bacterium. Lineage (GTDB taxonomy): Bacteria > Acidobacteriota > Blastocatellia > Pyrinomonadales > Pyrinomonadaceae > JAOAPY01. Next base: position 74,525 of record DAIMCP010000013.1, read on the forward strand.
ATCCTATCGGTCATCAAGTTGAATGATTGACCCAGGTCTCCCAACTCTGTGTGGCTGCGCACGTCGATGCGCTGAGAGAAATCGCCAGAGGCGATGCGATGAGCGCCCGCCGCCAGCTGCTGCACTGGCTGCGTTAACTTCCTGGCAAAAAAGAAGCCCAGCACGATTGTCAAGACAGAGACAACCAGGCTTATCCAGAAAGTCTGGCGCCGCATGTCGGTCACGGAAGCCAGCGCCGCTGACTCGTCCTGAATGGCGATGACGCCGAGGCGTGAATTCTTATCCAGTTCGGCCGTAGCATATGAGCCCAGCATTTCCACTTTATGGCCATCGCGCACGGCAACGAATGGTGCCAGTGCAGACTGTACCTGGGCTCCGGTTTCCTGCCAATCCTGGACCACCTTAAGGTCGGTCATAGGCTTTTCCGAAAAAGCGATGGCTGGATCAGGATGGGCCACAGCACGGCCATTTTGATCGACAACAAAAACCACCGGCAGTCCTGCCTCCAACATCTGACGCTCGCTCTTGGGCGTGACCTGATGGACTGCTTTGAAAACCTCCTGGAAGGAAACAATGGCTACCACGGCTCCAACCACATCGTTATTGTATGGGCCGCCCATAATCGGAGCGGCGACCGTTAGACCCATCTCCTGTCCCGAACGAATGATCTGGGGCCGGCTGACAACCAGTCCCCGCCCGCTCATTCTGGCCAGGACATCTGCGACCCGCTCGTCTACTTCTTCACGCTTGATGATGTCGGGCTGGAAGGCACGGCGCAGCTCGCCGTCCACCGGCCAGATTGCAAGGGCGATCAGGTTTGGGTCATCTTGAAGAACCCTTTGCAATCTCAACTCATAACCCTGCTCATTCAGCGTCTTGATGCCGCCCGCTATTTCAAAGGCGCGCGCGAGTCCCGAAACGACGTCCCGATAGCGCTGCCCGTACAGTTCGATTTGCCTGGCTTTGTCCTGCACGAGTTGCGCTTGATACCGCCCTTCGACTGAACGCAATTGGTCCCCACTGCGACTGGACAAGAGCATCCCCGCCAAAGCCAGCGGGAGGAGGCCGACCAGGAGCAGGACTCCCAAAACGATGTAGAGAAGGCGTATTCGCCTCGATTGCTCAGACATTAAGGTGATAGATTCGTTCCAAGGTGCAGCCGGCAGGTGCGCTGGGGGCAGGTCGTCGCCAGGGAGGATCCGAGGCTCCGATACCGCAAAGCCATATTATCGGCGCCAAAGTACCCTGTCAACGTGTTTTGCCTTCTTTGAACATGGTGGGCCGGGCCCAGAGGGTGGAATTCACGGTATATTTGAGGGGCAGGGCAAGCGCGAAGGAGGTTTGGACCCGCCTTTAACCGATCGTTCGGCTCTTGGATTTAGTAGACTTATGACGCGAACAGTGCGTCTAAGTTAGCGGCGGCAGTAGTAAAAGCGCCTGCTTTCAGGGATGAACGGAAGGAAAACAGGACTAGCGTAGCGAGGATGGAAACGGCTACGAGTGACGAGCAAATCGTAGAGCTGGCACTGACCGGAGATGCGGACGCTTTCGGCGAAATTGTTCGTCGTTGGGAGCGGCGCATCTTTGCGCTTGCTTTCGGAATGCTGGGCCGCGAGGAGGAAGCGCGCGATGCGACGCAGGAGACATTTATGTCCGCGTTTCGCAACCTGCGTGCCTTTCGTGGGGACGCAAAGGTTTCTTCGTGGTTGCATCGAATCGCGATAAACCAATGCATCACGCGCCAGCGACGGGCCAAGGTGCGAAGCGAAGCACCGCTCGAAGACGAAACGGAAAAAGACGCCGGCAGCTTTGCCACTCCCATTGAAGTTTCGCCGGCCCACGTGGTTGAAAGCAGGCAAAGGCGTTTGGCAGTGCGACTCGCGGTTAACAGCCTGCCACCTGAGTTACGCCAGGTGATCGTGATGAAGGAATTTGAAGAGCTGACTTTTAGGGAGATAGCCGATGTACTCGGATTGCCACTGAGCACAGTCAAGAGCCGCTTGTACACCGGCCTGCGCCAACTGCAGCTGAGGTTGCAGAAGTTCGGCAACAGTGCTGCCTGACAGAGGCAGATGGAGTCAAGATGGAAGAGATAAGAGAGAACCCCTGTGGTCGCAACGACGACTTGGTTGCGTTTGTCTATCAGGAACTGGACGAGCAAGGTGTTCGCGATTTCCAGCGACACATGCACGCGTGCGTTCGGTGCGCTGCTGAGGTCGCAGACTTTGGTCACATCCGAGAGTCGATCATATCCTGGCGCGATGCCTCTTTGGGAACCGACTGGGCGGCGGGCACCGGCAATCGATTGTTGGAGTATGGCCCGGCAACGGTTGCTGTCAGGCGGCCTTCAGCCCTGGTCGCCATTCGTGAATTCTTCACACTCTCGCCAGTGTGGCTGAAGGGAGCGACCGCCTTAGCGTCGCTGTTGTTCTGTCTCTGTGCGGTACTGGCCGTCGCCTACCTGAATCAGCGTATTTCGCCGGTGGGCCAATCACTTGCCGGCAAAGTTTATTCGCAGGAGCAACTCGATGCTGAAATAGCGAAGGCAGTATTGGTTAAGACCGAAGAACTCAAAGGCCAGCAGGCTCGAGACCTGGCGACAGCTAGAGGATCCGGAAATGATTCAGTCCAAAACGCGGCCCAGCAGCCCCCAAGCACTCGCAGCCGGCAGCGGCAAACAAATTATGCAGCCGTAGAAACAAGACTGCGAAAACCCTTGACGCGACTGGAACGTCAGGAGTTGGCGGCGGATCTGGGTCTATTGGGTTCGTCCGATGACGACGATTTGGATCTGGCCACTGATAGGATTACTCGGGAACCTTAAGAAGGCATCAGTCATTCGTTTGCTGACTGACCCGCCTCGAGAGTTGAGGTAATTATGAAGCACATTAAGAACAGAAACATGTGGCCGCTGCTGTTGCTTGCGTTTGGCCTGGTCCCGGCCTTTTCGGGATCGACACAGGCCTTCGCCAGCGCGTTTGCTCAGCAGCCGCAGGAAACGGCTGCGCCAACGGCCGCTGCCCCCCAGGATCCGATTGCCCAACTCAATCTCAGCCCCGAGCAGCGCCAGCAAATACGAGCGATTCGCGAACAGAGTAAAGAAGAGCGAGCGTTGATTACCCGCCGGCTCCGCGAGACCCAGTCCGGATTGGATCAGGCGCTGGATTCCGAGAACCCCAGTGAGGCAATAATCGAACAACGCGCCCGAGAAGCAGGTGAAGCCCAGGCTGCCTCGATTCGGCTGCGGGCCTTGACGGAAACCAGGATTCGCCGCGTTCTGACAGCAGAACAGGTCAAGACCTTGCGCCAGCTGCGAGTTCAGGCCGAGCTATGGAGACGAGAACAACGGCTCGAGAACCGCGCCGAAATCTTTCGCAGCCGCGCCGTAAATGGCCGCCTACCACCCAATCAGCGCAACAGTATGGCGCCCGGCATCCGGCGAGGGAACTTGTTGCGCCGCCCCAGGCCGTGATGAAATTAATGGTTCCTGGTGGGTAGCTCCAGTTTAGCTGACCTTGTAGCTTGTAAGCCTTTTCAGGGGATTTCTGGTTTCAGAGCGCCAGGCGATCACGTTACAAAAGAACCAGGCGCGCCAGTCGCCCGGTACGAAAACCAGATACAAACAACTAACGACAGGGCGAAATTTCGCAGCGGCCAGTCTTCCGCCTCCGCGTCCTCATGCAAATTGCGCTTGACGCAACAAGCTCGTTTTGCGCATGATAAGCCGCTCTTTCAAACGCAGCCAGATAAAGACGCTTCAGCAAGCAAGTTACGGATCAAGAACACTAATTAGTGCGACTAAACCGGTAGCTGGCTGACGGCAAGTCTCGCCTAACTCAAGCATGAACATCGTTGCGCGCGGTGTATTGGAACTGCAGGAGACGACCATCTTGGCGGCACGCGCCATAGCTGGTGTTTTCAAGCGTCCCCGCTACATTCCGGAATTGATCGCGCAGATGGATGCGATTGGCGTCGGCTCTCTGACAATCATCGTACTCACCGGATTTTTTACGGGTGGCGTCCTGACGGTGCAAACATTTCCCACCCTGAAGACCTATGGAGCTCAGGATCAAACTGGTTACCTGGTCGCGATTTCCCTGGTGCGCGAGCTGGGTCCCGTCCTGTGCGCTTTGATGGTAACCGGGCGGGTCGGCTCGGCCATCTCGGCGGAACTGGGTTCGATGGTCGTTTCGCAACAGATCGATGCGATGCGGGCACTCGGGACAGATCCAATACGCAAGCTGGTCGCACCCCGATTATTTGCCTTGATTATTTCCCTGCCACTGCTGACAGTGATCGCCGATATGCTGGGCATCGGCGGCGGTTGGGTGACAGCAACAGCGCTCTACGGTATTCCTTCCAGCGTTTTTATCAACTCCGTCCGCGATGGCATCACTTCGGACGACCTCATAGGTGGCATGGTAAAACCGCTGGTCTTTGCCTTTATCATAGGAACCGTGGCCTGTCGCCAGGGGCTGGGCACAGAGGGTGGTACTGTCGGTGTCGGACGTTCAACCACGCGAGCGGTAGTTACCGCTTCAATCATCGTGATCATTGCCGATTACTTCCTCGCTAAAGCGCTTCAGGTTATTCTAGGTACCACGTAAAAACTTCGGCCTTAGGTGACCTTTATGTCTTCTCGTTTAACTTCCAGAGAGCATCAGCATGGTCAGGTCAGTCCAGCCGCCGCCGACTCTACATTTCATGAGATCGATGATCGCGACCGGGCAATCCCAGCCATTGAATTCCGTGATGTCCACCTCGCCTTTGACGAACGCACGATTCTGAATGGCCTCAGTTTCAAGGTCATGAAGGGTGAAACAAAGATAATCCTGGGAGGATCAGGCGGCGGAAAATCTACCATCATCAAGCTTGTATTGGGCCTTTTGAAACCTGACGCCGGCCAGGTACTGGTCGATGGGGAGGATGTTACGCACTATAACGAACTCGAGATGATGAAGGTGCGTAAGAAGATTGGCATGGTCTTTCAGGAAGGCGCGCTCTTTGACTCGCTTTCGGTTTATGACAACGTGGCCTACCGCCTGCACGAGCAGAATGTTCCGGAAGACGAAGTCGAAAAGGAAGTGAGACGCATGCTCCGATTCGTCAACCTGGAAGACGCCATCGACAAGATGCCGGCGGAACTCTCAGGCGGAATGAGACGACGGGTGGGTATCGCGCGCGCGTTGATTGGCGATCCGAAGATCGTCCTTTTTGACGAACCCACCGCCGGCCTCGATCCGCCGACCGCGCGAACTATCTGCGAACTGGCGATGAAATTGCGAGATCTGGAAGACGTTTCATCAATCTTCGTCACGCACGAAATGAACAACCTCGACTATCTCTGCTCCGAATACGCAGTGGTAAATGAAAAAGGAGAGGTGGTTTTCGAAAAAGAAGGCGAACGCCTCTGTCTGATTAACAGCAAGGTGATGATGATGCGCGCAGGCAACATTATCTTTAGCGGTACGGACGAAAGTTTGCGCCGGGATAACGACCAGTACATTCAAAAGTTTCTACGGGGACACTGAGAAGAAAGGATGGAGGATGGAGGAAAAGGGATGAACCGTGATAGACGAGCATAAGAATCTGTTGCGCGGGCTTCATCCTTAGTTTCATCTTTTATTGAGCGCTATGCCAAAAACAAGAAAATCTGTAAGCCTTAGCGAACTGCGAGTGGGACTGCTCGTCTTGGTCTCCATCGTGATCCTAGTTCTGCTTATTCTCAACGCCTCGGGCGACATCAATCCCTTTGCCAAAAAACTTCATCTGAAGGCACGCTTTAACGATGCGAACGGCTTGCGAGAAGGTTCAGAGGTGCGACTCGCAGGCGTCCGTGTGGGCAAGGTAGATAAGATCACCCTCCTGCCTCCTTCGGATGTGCCCAATGCTCCACGCGTCGAGGCGTCCATGGTAATCAGCAACACGATTGACGGACGGCCGGCCACGGAACGAATTCGCACTGACTCGACGGCACAGCAGGGCTCTCCCAGCCTGTTGGGTAACGAGATGTTGCTCAACATTACACCGGGCACGGCCCTCGGTCAGCCCGTTCATGAAGGCACTATTCTCCCGTCTTCTTCGTCAAATACGGTCAACGACTTTGCAACCTCGGGCACCGATCTGGCCCAGCGACTGAGTAAGCTTTCCGACGAAATCAGTGTCATCGTGCGTAATGTCAAGGACGGTAAAGGGACGGTCGGTCGTCTTTTCAACGACGAGTCCCTTTATAACAATCTGAATGCGACCATCCGCGACACCGAAGATCTGATGGTGCAAATCCGGTCGGGTCAGGGTTCAGCCGGCAAGTTCGTCAATGATCCGGCGCTTTATAACAATGCGAACGAGATTGCGAAGAATTTGAAAACGCTCTCGGAAGGTCTGCGCAGCGGAAAAGGCACGGCGGGTAAGTTCCTCAACGATGATGAGCTTTATAATCGAGTAAATCGTATTGCGGATCGAGTCGATAAATCGGTAGATATGATTAACGACATAGTGGCCGACATCAATTCGGGACGAGGCACGGCGGGCAAATTGCTTAAAGACGAGCAACTCTATAACGACGCGCGGGCGGCCATCGCCAAATTCAATACCGCGGCTGAGCGAATAGACAATGTCGTGGCCTCGGCACAACGCGGCGAAGGGACCGTCGGCAAACTGCTGACGGACGAAACGCTCTATTCAAACGTCAACCAACTCTCTTCAGAGAGCGTCAAGCTGCTCTACGACTTTCGCCAGAACCCGAAGAAATATTTGACCATTAAATTTCAGTTGTTCTAGTCATCAGCACCCGGTGTCACTGGAAAATTAAGTTGTGCTCTGGGGCAATTAGGTAATTCACTACAGGAATTAAGTTAGTCCACTGCCGTGGTCAAGTCATACTGGTTTCTTAAACCATTCCAACATGGCTTTGTTTGCAAGTAGCCTTGACCCCTTGTGCCTCAAACGTTTCCCGCCCTCTATCAAACCCTGTCCTATTCGTTCCCGGAGGGATGATATTTGTGGAGTTAATTTTTGGTTGACGGTCATTTCGGCTAGGAGTATAGTCCGCGGTGAATCGGGTCTTCTCTCGTTCACCTGTGGCTCTCGCCTCGCGAGTCTTAGGTTAACTGATTCTCGCTTGACCTCATAACCGGTGGCGGCTGAATTTCCACCGCCAAAGCTCTTTCCACCAGGGATTGGTGCTCGGGCTTTCTGTCCTGTTGCTCAGCCTCAAGGAGCACTCACATGTCGCGACAATTGCTTCCCCGTTCCAATCATGACTCAATTCGCCGATTCACTGCAGTCTCGTTAACGACAGCCCTGCTGCTGGTAATGTTACCGCCTTCCACTGCCGCGCAAGTGGCACGAGATGCGATAGAGAATTCGGGAGAGATCGCCAAATCCGCCCTCGGTTGGATCTCCCTGTGGTCACCAAAACTATTCCGTTGGTCCCTTCCTGTGATAACACCTGTGTTGGGTGAGCCAACGGTGCTGGCGAGCTTCGGTTCGGTAGGGAATTCTCAACTAGACAGCCAGAATAAGGGTATGCCCATGGCGCCTCCGAGGTCGCCCGGTGAAACACCACGACGTCCGCATAGCAGGGAAGAGCGAGAAGCCCGAATATCGCGGTTGGAAATGAATCTACCGGGTGAAATAGAATTACAGGTCGGCCAGCGAATGCTTCTTGCGGCGGTGCCACTCGACCAGGACGGGAATCCAATCCATGGACTGACGGCCGAGTGGGAATCCACCAACCCTCACGTGGTTTCCGTGACGCGAGAGGGCGCAGTCACGGCGGTGGCTCAGGGAAGGGAGCAAATAACCGCCAGCGCGGGATCAAAACAAGTCAGGTTAAGGATTACGGTATTTGAGGCCGCAAGCAATGCGAAAGGCCCTAGTCAGTCGGACCCTCGCGATCAACCTCGCCACAAAGAGTCGCATCTCAACACGTCAAGATCGTCCAGTGGGCGAAGCCAGCGGGTTGACGGCGTTCTGCAATTTGCTCATGGCAACAGGTTGAGCGGTTTCGCTCCTCAGGCTGGCGAGCGAGATCCTGATTATCTCTTCACGCCAAGTAATCTCGTCGGCACTCCACCGGGAAAGACTACACCCGGCGCAAAGGTGTCAGCTGCGGCAACCGAGGGCACCGAAACCCCAGGGAGCGCCAACTTCCAGTTCAGCGTGCCCATGGTGAATCTACCTGGCCGTGGCCTCGATGTCGATCTCACAGCTTCTTACAACAGCCGCATCTGGAACAAAGCGGAAAATCTCCACACCACTATGACGTATGACGTTGACCAGGGTTGGCCTGCGCCTGGTTTTACACTTGGGTACGGGCATTTGAAATGGAAGGGAACGGTTAGCAGAAGTTTTGAGTTGGTTGATTCTAATGGCACGCGCCACCAGTTGCTTGACCCGGCCGCAACGGGAACGCCTACCTACACCTATGACTCGGCGGATGGCACTTTCGTTCACCTCATCGCAAACGCCGGCTCGCCACCGACTCCGACGAAGGCGACCTATCCGGACGGCACTCAAGTTGAGTTTGGCGCGCTGAATTCTCAAACTCTAAGATACTACCCAACCAAAATCACTGATCGAAATGGAAATAAGATTCTAGTCAGCTACGTCGGCGGGATCGGACCGCGCATCTTTTCGATTCAGGACACGCTGGGTCGTTACATCAGCTTCAAGTATGTGGGAAACGATCTCGTTGCCATCTCCGCGCCTGGTCTGGCGGGCCAGGCGGAACGCCCCGTGGTTCGTTTCTACTACCAGGACATTGCCAACCTCAATCAAGCGGGGCTTTTCCAGCCAGGAATAACTGTTAACACACCGCTGAGTGGCACCGCACATGTAATAAGATACATCTACCTGGCGAACAGCGTCGAAACCAATGATGCCCACACAGGCTACCGCTATGACTACTCTGCCTACGGCATGATTTACCAGATCGTGAAGTTTCAGGGCATGACCATCAACACCGCCGCTAATGATTACACGCAGGTGGGCCAGGTTAGCAACGAAGGCACCCAGGCGGCGTTGACGACGTACAACTATCCGGCGACGCCGGACAGTCTCTCGGACGCACCGGCGTATACGACGCGCACTGACGACTGGGCCGGACGCCTTTCAGCCCAACCGGTCTACAGCTTTTCGGTTAATCAGAGCACTGGTGTCTCGATCGTGTCCTCTCCTGACGGGACGGTAAGTGAAACGCACTTGCTTGTTAATCCCGGCCAACCAGACAATGGACTGATCAGCGATGCCATCACCAAGCTAGGAACTACGGAGCTTTCGCATACCCGTTTTACCTGGGAGTTTGGTGCGAATGGCGCTCCACGACCAAAGAAAATCCAGACCACCAACGACGCGAATCAAACAAAAGCCATCGTCTATGACTACGATGATCTGAATTCACCCTATGACAATGTCGCAAAGGTTCACGAGTACGATTTCGCCGCGCCGGGAACGCTGGGGACAGAGTTGCGACGAACCGATATCAGTTACTTGAATCAGACTTCATACTGGAACAGGGGACTAGTCCATTTGCCGGTGAAGATCAAGGTATGGGACGTCGTCAGAAATGTCCTGGCTTCTCAGACGGATTACGGCTACGACGAAGCAACCCACCTCAATCTAAGCCCGCTATCGGGCATTATCCAGTACACTGATCCCGGTTCAGTCTTTCGCGGAGATCTGACCACCATTACCCAGTACTCCGACACCTCAAATCAGACTTCGCCAACCGGTGCGATCAGCCACTCGGCCAACTATGATACGGCGGGTAATGTGGTTAGCGCAGCCATGGACTGCTGCCAACAAAGGGTCTTCAACTATTCTCCAGACTACTTTTATGCTTATCCTACTTCGGTCACCAGCGGTGTTGGCCCCACGTTGACTACTAGCACAACGTACGACTTAAACACAGGCTTGATAGGCGGGGTGACGGACGAGAACAATCAAACAACCACGAACTACTATTGTAGCGATTCCTTGCGGACTAACTATGTTCAGCGTCCAGATGGCAGCACGACGCACTTCTATTACTCGGGCTACTTACAGGGGAATGGCGTAACCGGGGGATTGCACTACTTTACGAATGTTTCAACCCAGCTTGATGCGACCCGGATGGTTGACAGCTACCGTTTCTATGACGGCCGCGGGTTGGTTACACAGACCTTTGACAACTACGCATATCAACCCCAACTCTCTGCCTCAAAGTGGTCAGCGCAGGCCATCGAGTATGATGTCATGGGGCGCGCCTATCGCAGCGGCAACCCGTACTATACTGGTGGTTATGGTTGGTCCGCCGTTCCTGATGGTCTATGGACCACAAGCACCTTCGACAGCTTTGACCGCGTGACCCAGATCACTACTCCCAGCGGTGATACGCAGAATCCTACGACAAGTACTGCTGAAGCAGCCTATTACGGGACTAAGGTGCTGGCCAGGGACGGCGCTGGAAGACAGCGAATTGGTCAAAGTAATTCTTTGGGGCAACTAACCGACGTTTGGGAAATCACAGCCCCCGATTCTGCGACTGAATCGATCTATTTTCCAAATCATGGAGATGTGACGGCAGGCTATCACTCGGCGTACAAGTACGACGTGCGCGATAACCTGGTGCAAACGATGCAAGCCGTACCCAACCAGGTTACTCAAGCCCGATACTTCAAGTTTGATTCACTTGGCCGGCTCACCTACGAGCGGCAGGTTGAACAAGATGCGCCCCATTTCTCCCCCGACCCTTTGACCAACAATAACTACTGGTCACGCAAAATCGTCTATAACTCGCAAAGTCAGGTCCAGGACGCATATGATGCGCGCAACACTAATACGCATTTCCTTTACGACGGTCTTAACCGCGCTTTTCAGATCAGTTACACTCTGAGTAATGGAATGCCTGATCCGGCGACGCCAACCGCTTACTACTGGTACGATTCGCAGACGTTGCCTGCCAACCCCTCAGGCTTTAGTCGTGGGTGGGCGACAGGCCGTTTGGTTGCCATGACTTATGGCGGGGTCACCAGTGCAACGGGCAATTACTTTGGATACGACTTGATGGGGCGGACCAATTCGCACCGCCAGATTACCGGCTCAACCACGTATGCCACCGCCTATACTTACAACCTCGCCGGCGGGTTGCTAAGCGAAACCTATCCTTCAGGCCGCGTAATGAGCTATGCTTACGATGATGGAGGACGGCTCTCCAAAGTTGTCGACGCCACAAGTAACCCGGGTAACCCAAATGATCCGAACAACGTTGTTTTCGACAACAATTTCAACTACGCCCCCCATGGCGGACTGTTATCAGAAACATTCGGCAACAGCGCCGTACACTCACTGAATTACAACCGTGCTTTGCAGGCAAGTCAGCTAAAGCTTGCTATAAACGGCGTTGAGAAACAGCGCTATGACTATGCGTACGGCGTCGTCAATCAAAGCACCGGCAGTGTGGACACGACGAAGAACAACGGGCAAATCGGGCGCACCGACGCGACTATCAATGGCTCGCAAACGAAGGAATGGGATCAGCGCTTCGTGTATGATGCGTTGGGCAGGCTCGCAACCGCCGCTGAATATAGAGGCGACAACGCTCAACTTACCTGGCAAGCCCATTACGATTACGACCGTTTTGGCAATCGTTTTCAGTATCAGAACAGCGTGAATCTCACTTATACGCAAGTGCAAAGCAGTGAAGTCGACTCCGCGCGCAATCGATTTGTCGCGAGCGGTCAAACGCTGACCGCCTACGATCCAGCAGGTAACATCCTGACAGACTCGAAATTTCGTGGTATGAACTTCAACTACGATGCCAATGGGCGACAAACCTTCGCCGAACGCACAGACCACACCCGCCAACAGATCTCGGTCTATGACTGCGGCGGGCAGCGCGTGCAAACGACTGCGGGCCAAGCAACAAAAACAAGCGTTTATGACATCTTCGGCCAGATCATAGCGGACTATTCGGGCGGATCTCTTGAAAGGGAAAACATTTATCGCGGTGGACAACTGCTAGCCACGCATGAGTACCTTCAGACGGGCACGCAGAACGTAAACTGGACGACGATGGTAGGCGTATCGGCTTCCGGGAACAACTTGACGAAGACGGCTGCTAATGGATGGGATAATGGTGGCGCAGTTTCGACTGCGGCAATCACTTCTGGTGACGGTTACGCGGAGTTCAGCGCCGGTTCGCTCGACTATGGCATGTACGGACTCAGCCATGGCGATACTGATCAGCGCTTTCAGGACATTGATTACGCCTTCTATACCGAACGCGCCGAGGGCAGGGTCTATATTTACGAAGGCGGTATCAATCGCGGACAGTTTGGGACTTGGGTAAGTAGCGATCGGTTCCGCGTAGCCCTTGAAGGTGGCGCGGTCAAATATTACAAGAACACTACGTTGCTTTACCAAAGCACGGCTTCTCCTACCTATCCGCTCCTGGTGGATACCTCGCTTTATTC
>DAIMCP010000014.1:0-83945 GCA_036726305.1 Pyrinomonadaceae bacterium
CCGCGTTGATGGTCAACGTGCCGTCAGTGGAAGTGACGCTGTAGTTCGGGTTGGCACCCAGGGTCACGGTGATCGGGTAGCTGCCGACACCGCTGAACTGCAACGCCGTGGTGGCGAGGGTGTAGTTGATGGCATCGCCACCCATGACCTGGCCCACAACCGTAGCGTCGAGTGCCGGGTTGGCATCGCCGTAGGTCTTCATCTTGTTGTTGGCCGTCACTGTGGCCACGGCCGCGTTGATGGTCAGACTGCCGTCGGTGGAAGTGACGCTGTAGTTCGGGTTACTTCCGAGCGTTACCGTGATCGGGTAGCTGCCCACGTTTGAAAACTGCGTGGCCGCCGTCGCCAGGGTGTAGTTGATGGCATCGCCGCCAGCGACCTGGCCGACTACCGTGGCGTCCAGCGCCGGGTTGGCGTCGCCATAGGTCTTGCTCTTGTTGTTGGCCGTCACCGTGGCTGTTCGCGGATTCACCGTTAACGAGCCATTGACGAACGTGAAGCTGTAGTTAGTTGACGCGAGCGAGCCTAAGGCCGCCGTAATTGTGTACGGAGAACCAGCCGCGCTCGAGAACTGCGTCGCAGTCGTGGTCAGGCTCGGGCTGCCGGTGACACCGCTGGTGCCGAGCGTCTCGCTGTTCTTGAAACCGGAATAGCTGGCAGTGAATGCCGGATTGGCATCGCCATATTCACGCGCCGCGTTGTCAGCGGTGACGGTCAGGGTGGCCTTATTGATCGTCAAAGAGCCGTTGACGAAAGTGAACTGATAATTGCCTGACGCCAAAGTGCCGAGCGCCGCAGTAATTGTGTAAGGACTGCCGGCAACACTGCTGCTTGCAGTCGCGGTCGTGGTCAGACTCGGGCTGCCGGTGACGCCGCTCGTGCCCAGCGTCTCGCTGTTCTTGAAGCCGCTGAAGGTGGCAGTGAGCGCCGGATTGGCGTCGCCGTAAGCGCGCGCCTTGTTGTCGGCGGTCACGGTAAGGGTGGCCTTGTTGACGGTCAACTGCCCGTTCACAAATGTAAACGAATAGTTGCCGGCAGCCAGGGTCCCGAGGGCGGCCGTGATCGTGTATGGACTGCCGCTGACCGGACTGGTTGGTGTGGCAGTGGTCGTCAGGCTCGGGCTGCCGGTGACACCGCTGGTGCCCAGCGTCTCGCTGTTCTTGAAGCCGGAATAGCTGGCCGTGAACGCCGGATTGGCATCGCCATATTCACGCGCCGCGTTGTTAGCGGTGACGGTCAGCGTCGCCTTATTGATCGTCAAAGAGCCGTTGACGAAAGTGAAACTGTAGTTGCCGGCAGCCAGGGTCCCGAGGGCGGCCGTGATCGTGTACGGACTGCCGGCTACACTGCTGGTCGGAGTTGCTGTCGTTGTCAGACTCGGACTGCCAGTAACGCCGCTGGTGCCGAGCGTCTCGCCATTGACGAAGCCGGAGTAACTCGCCGTAAAGGTCGGATTTGCATCGCCGTACGTGCGTGCCTTGTTGTCAGCCGTCACATTTAAGGTGGCCTTGTTCACTACCTGGCCGCCCGAAAGGCTGCCGCTGCTCGAGCTAAACCCGGATCCGGGAACGTAATTGGCTGTAACCGTATGTGGAGATCCGGCAACTGTTAGTGTGGTGGTAGCCCCGCTTGTCGCTGTCGAGGTGTTCGAAGTTGCCGCTGAAAGCGTTACCGGAGAACCGAAATTACTCCCATCCACCACGAACTGTACGGTACCGGTTGGCGCTCCCGAGCCTGTACGGGAAACGGTGGCCGTGAAAGTTACTGACTGACCGTACACCGAAGGATTGGCAGACGAAGTCACGGTGGTGGTTGTGGGGACATTTCCATTGAAGGTTGCCGTCAGATCGACGGCGTTGCCACCACCAGAGCCCAAGTTAAACGTGCACGGTGATGTAGTTCCGGTACACGTGGTTGAGGCACCAGCAGGGAGTGGGGCTGTGAAGCTCCACCCAGCAAACACCGAGCCGACATTTGGCGTTACGGTCAGGGTACCGGTCGCGTTATTGTTCAGTGAATTAACGCAGGGGTTCGGCGTCCCAGTGCACGGGTTCGTGGTAGGCCCTGGCGTTCCGGTCACGGCGGAAAGGGCGATCGACCCACCCCCGGTGCCTGCGAAAGTGATCGTCAAATTCTTGTTGTCATGAAATGTCGTCTGCGCAGTCCTACCAGATGTTTGACCCTTCGCGCCCAGGATGTAGGTAATACCAAGGTCGGCTTCTTCCGGGGAATACTGATCAAAAGTGAAGTTGCCGTTTGCATCGGCTTGCACGGTGAACACGTGCGGGTTCTCGGTATTAACGTGTGGATCTTCGTGGAAGGTCAGGTCAACTATTTCATTCGCGCCAAAACCGCGACCGGTAATGATCACCGGAGTGCCTGGCGGATAATCGAGTACGTTCGTCGTGACACTTGCCGAAGAACTGCCATAAACCACCGCCGCACTTGTCGCGTTGCCATTGGCGTCTGTGCCGCCGGCCACCAGCGCCTGCCCCGTCAGTTCGGTAATTGTCTGGCCGTTGTTGAGGATGGCCGCGCGCGAAGGCGAACTCATAATTTCACTGATCAAATTTGCGTGCTCGTCTCCGTCCGGGGGAATGTGAGCATGGGCGCCGAAGATGCCGGCCGCGGGATCATAAATTTCAATCGAACGATGTTCGTTGCCACCAATGATTTGCACCTTGCCGTCAGGCAAGACACGCAGAGTGGCACGCACGCGCGCGTCTTCCATCGAACCTGCAGCCGCAAAAGTTCCGTTCGCAGGATCGAATATTTCACCTGAAGATAAATCACCGCCGGCGTCACGTCCGCCAACAATCAAAACACGGCCGTCCTGCAGCAACGCGGCTGAATGCGCCGAGCGCGCGTCATTCATCGAACCAACGGCTGTAGAAGTGCCCGCCGTCGGATCGAGAATCTCAGCGCTACCCGCCGCATCGCCCCCCGCGAAGAGAACACGTCCATCAGCAAAAAGCGTCGCGCTGTGACCTGCACGCGCGACGCTCATTGCCGGACCGGATGCAAAAACACCGGTCGTCGGGTCGAAAATTTCTGTGGTAGTCAACGCTCCCGTGGCGCCCCGGCCCCCCGCAATCATCACACGTCCATCCCCGAGGCGGGTGGCGCTGTGATCGGCGCGCGCACTGCTTAAGTTTCCTCCAACCGAGAAAGTGTTTCCCGTGGGATCAAAAATTTCACTCTGGCTGATCAGGCCACCACTGTTTTCCCCGCCCACGATGAGCACGCGACCGTCCCCGAGCAGCGTCGCCGTATGTCCACGCCGTTCAACAGTCATAGTCGCGTTGGACTGCACCAGCGCCGCCGTCAACAACGGATTCAGCGCGGGATTGGTGAGCGCCGCCGATGGTTGCGCTGCACTACGGCTCGCATTGCCGACGTTGCTTAGGCCCAATCCGAGTAACTGTCGCAAAGAGCCTGCCGAGGAACCCGTCGCGGCCAAAGCGGTTGCGGCCATCGCAATCACGCTCAGTAGCACAAGCGATCGCACTGGGTTGTTTCTAAATTTAATAGTCCTGGCGAGCAATGAACGACAGAAAGACGTAAGGGAGGGGGATTGCATTCTCATTAGGAACTCCTGAGTTATTGCGGCGAACAGTGATCGGCACAGTTCGACGCAGAAAGTCGTTCTCAAACTGCCATCTTCGAATCCTAAGGTACGAAGAGAGACAGCCCACTTGACGGCTCAAAGCTATGAACCGAGGGATCTCCGGCTATTTAGGAATGCCTTTTCGCAGAATCGCCGTTTCGAATTTGAGAGAGCGATTCGCCGCACGCGAAAGAAGACTGTCAGCCAATGCCTGAAGCTCGCGGAGCCTTAGCTCCGCGAACTCGGATTCCCCGGCTCGAAAATAGAGCGCACCCTATGAATAAGGTGAACGAGGGCGCTCTTCCACAATGTAGCCCGTTCCTTCGCGAGCACTAAGGATGGTGAACGAAACGAGCCGCATTCGTGTTTGAAGATAGAAGCAAAGACCGGGCCACCAGCTGATCTAAAGCGCCACCCCAGCGTGATCCCAACTTGCGAAGAGGGAAGTGCTTCGCAGGAGTGGAGTTAAAAAATGTTTGCAGCGGAACGAAATCGACCTTGCGAAGCATGAAGTGGCGCGCTGGTCGTCTCAAGCGTGGGCGCAGGCGAGCAGTTGTAGTGGCAGAGCGAGCGCTGCTGCGCGAGGGAGTGGTGCTCAAACACGCGCTGAACACTGAGAACGAAAATCCGGGCGAGCTCTTAAACCACGTGTCGAAGGCAGGAAGCAGGCAGCGCCGCGGTTACTGCGCTGCCTAAAATTAATTTCGCGCACTTGTCGATTTAGGACTCGGCGTCATCAACTAACATCCGAGGGGCCGTCTAACCTTTGGGAGCGAAGTAACCGACCCTGGTGAGCGGTTGGTAGTTGGGATTTGTGGTTTCGACGCGCACGCGACGGAAGCTGCCGTCGCGCTTCTTATTTATGGGGGTAAAATAAAGCGCATACTGGTGGCGAAGTTCGTTAGCCACTTCTCCATAAGTCGCTTCGAGATCGTCAAAGCTTTTAGGCTTGTAGAGCCGGCCGCCGGTGGCCGCCGCCAGCTGTTGCAGTTGCCGCTCACTTTGATCAAGCGCGCTCAATTCCATCTGCAAGCCATCGATTTGTAACTTATTGAATCTTTGCGCAGATTCGGTGCCGCGGGCCAGGGAATCAAGTTCAGCTTGTTTGGCGGCGCGAGAGATTTCGGTGTTGCTGACGATGTAAACAGCGACTTGTGCTTCCAGCAGCGCCCGCAAAGCGCTCTCCAACGTCGCGCCCCTGCCGCTATCTATGCCATCAGTCAAGACGATCGCCGCACGTCGCGACCGGGTGGAACCAAACTGCTCGTGCGCGGCGAGCAGCAGGGCATCGTTGAAACGCGTGAACATTCCCGGCTCAATGCGAGTCAGGGCTCGCCGCAGCTGGAAACGGCTGCTGGTCCAGTCCTGCAACAGTTTAACTGTGTCGTCAAAAGTCATCAGGCTGATCCGATCGTCTGGCCCCAGACGCTCTGCGAAGCCTTCGGCGGCGCGACGAAAGTCTTCCAGGTTGCGGGCGGCCGATGAGGAAGCGTCAACCATCAAGACCGCATCAACTGGTACCTGTCTGAGCGCCAGATCCTGTAGCGGCTGCGCCTGATTGTCTTCAAAAACGCGAAAATCGTTACGAGTTAGATCAGCTACCAGGTTCCCGCTGGGATCGCGCACGGTTACCGGCAGCATGACTTCAGTCGTTTCTACTTTGATTACATCTCCGGGATTGACTTCCAGATCGCTTTTTGGCGGGCGCAAACGCATTGGTGGTGGCGCTTCACCCAGGCGATCGACAGCCGAAGGAGTGGGCGTGGGTGTCGCCGAAGCGGTGGACTTCGTGCGTTGAGGTCTTACGGGCGGTCGCGTCCTGGTCGAGTGGGGTTGCTGAGGTTGCCCGGCAGCAAGATACCCATCGCGGCTGCACACTATCAATGACAGCGCGATAGTTGCCAGTAAGCAGAAGATGAGTCCTTTATCGGCCGGACGTGCCATTTGAACCGGACGCTGCCTTTGAATCGCGGGTGTCTCCGGACGCCGCTTTCATTGCGGACAGGATTTTTTCGCTGACGCGATGTTTGCGAAGGTCAGCAAGCTTTGTCGGGGAGAGATCAAATTCCACCGGGGACTGTTCGATGCGCCTGATGATCGTGCCTTCAGAAAAGCCGGCATCAACCAATTCGACTATTGAATCGTTGGTGAGCGTCGCGACCTTGACAAGTTTTGGCTGAGCGCCTGCTTCGCTGGGTGGACGAAGAATGCGCACGGTGGCGCTGCCCGTAGTAATCGTATCTCCTGACGCCGAAGAGTTTCCGCCTCGGCTTTGCGTGTTGCCGCGCACACCGCCACTGGAGCCAAATATTTCTGTGCTGGCGGAATCCGTTGGACTCTTTGCCGCATCCTCCTGGTTCTCACCTGGCTTAGCGATCCCCCTGCCGAAGAAGGCATCATCGCTCCAGTTTTCGTCAATCTCCGCTCCCTGCTGACGGCCGAGCATGGCCAGAATGATTTTCTCGCTGACGCCTGCCCGCTTCAACTCGATCATCCGCTCAGTCGCCAGGTCAAAACGACTGGGGCGCGATCCGATGATGGCGATGATGGTTTTTTCCTTGAAGTCGGCTTTGACGAGTTTAATGACGGCAGCGTTCGTCAAAGGCGTGTTGCCGGAGGTAGTCTGCGCAGTCATGACACTGCTTTGGCCGAAACAGCACATGACGAAAGTTAAGCCAAGAATAAAAGCTCTCATTGCCTGTCCTCCGCTGCTGCCGGCTGAACACCGCTCGCCACCGGTGTTGATCCTGCGCTCCTTCTGGCGCCGCTACCTCTCTTATAGCGCTGGTTGATTCGTCTCACGTAATTCCGCGTTTCCTCGAAGGGCGGCACTTTGTTGCCATAACTAATCACTCGCCCCTCGCCCGCATTATAACTTGCCAGCGCAAGATCTACCCGTCCACCGAACATCGTGAGCAGCTCTTTTAGGTATTGGGTTCCGCCACGGATATTTTCAACCGGATCGAAGGGACGCCGCACCGCGAATCTCCGGGCCGTGCCCGGCATCAGCTGCATTAGCCCCTGCGCCCCTTTGGGACTGCGCGCCCGCACGTGAAACTGAGACTCCTGCTCGATGACCAGGAAGACCAGATAGGGATCGACGCCAAACCGGCTGCCATTTGTTCTAATCAGCTGGTCCAGGTGCGAGTTGCCGGAAGTCCAGCCCTCGTCGTTCCTTCCCGCCTGAGGCATCCCTGGGAGCTCCCGCTCGATGCGTTCAATGCGGGCGTTCTCAAGAAAGCTCATGAGATTTCCGCGTTGGTACCAGGCGCCCTCGCCTGTTTTGTTCACCTCGTCAACCTTGAAGCGGGCGCCGCCGACAAGATAAATCCAGGTTTCGGCAGCGGCTTCCGCGGCTTCTTTTGGCCTCGTGGCCGGTGGGGGAGGTGCTGCTTTGGTACTCTCTACCCGGGCGACAAAAAGTGGCTCGATAGATTTTACTTTGCGACTTGTGGTCTCAGTAACTCCGCGCCGGCTGTACCAAACATCTTCGCCTCGCCGCCAGGCGTCGTCAACCGGGAGCGTACCACCATCTACGAACCGGATGAGCTTGCCATTAGCCAGCCTTTCATCCTGATGTGTGCCCGGAGACTGAGTGTTGTCTTCATTGGGGATGAAAAGGCGCTGGCCTTTGCTCAATCTGCTTGTTAGAGGGATGTGATTCAAGCTGGCCAACTCTTCAGGGTCGACTCCGGCGCGGGCGGCGATTGCGCGCACCGATTCACCTGCGCGAGCACGAATGCTTTCATAATTGGACCTGGCCAGAACCTTCGCGGGTCGCGTCGATCGGCTCCGAGCATTCGCAGGACCTTGTGCCTGCAGGAAAGTGGAGCCGGCGCTAAGCAGGACGAGGCCAGTTGCCAGTACAAACAAGTTGCGGCGCTGTAGGTTCATTAGGCTTGCAGACCCGGCGCGCTTTGCCGCCCAGAGGCACTCCCAAACTCCTTAGCCTTGTGATTGCCTGCGCGAGCCCGCCTGACATTGGCCGCCTCCGTTGGCAGTTGCTCAAAATGGTGAGCCAGACCAAAGTAGTTTCCCCAGGCAATGTCTATTAACTCGGGAGTGACCCTCGGGGGGCGCCCTTCAAAGCGGCAGACATCGTTGACCCGATTCAACAGATCGCGCGGCTCGCACGGTTTCATGGGTCGGTTTTCCATCACATATTTGTTCAGGATATGGTTCAGGCTGGCATCGTCCAGCGCGAGTGCCGTGGCATTGGCGGCGCGTTCGAATATTTCCCGATAGGCCGCAGGAGTTGGCAACTCAATCCGCGCCCGGTAACCAAGCCGTCTCAGGAAGGCTTCGTCCACAATCTCTTTCTCGTCAAAGTTCGTTGAGAAGATCACGAGCTGCTCGAATGGCACTTCGACTCGCCGGCCGTTGTTGAGAGTCAGAATATCTACCCTTCTTTCAAGCGGCGAGATCCAACGATTAAGCAGGGATGGCAGGTGCCCGGACTGCCTGCCAAAATCATCAATGATCAGAGTTCCCCCATTGGCCTTCATTTGAAAGGGCGCCTCATAAACCTGTGAGGTTTGGGACCAGACCAGCTCGGCGTCGCCCAACGTGATCTCGCCGCCAACCCGAATCACGGGCCGCTCAATCGAAATCCAGCGTCGATCGTGCTCGATGGTCGAACCCGCTTTCTCAACCGGGCGGTGGCAACGAGGGTCGAACAGACGGATGATATGACCGTCGACTTCGACTGCGTAAGGAATCCATATGGGGCCACCGAGAGCGGCGCTAATCCGCTCAGAGACAGCGGTCTTGCCGGTTCCGGGAAGTCCGGTGAGGAAGAGTGATGAGCGAGAGCTAATCACGCAGCCGAGAGTTCGCAGCAATGATTCCGGCAGCACGAGGTCGCGAAAAGCGGCGCGCACGGTTTCGACTGAGGTGTGATTCGACAATTCGGCCTGCAGTCGAATCAAGTGCGAATAGTCAGCAAGCGATACGGGAACTGGTCCGCGATATCCGTTCCGTGCTTCGCTTTGCACCAGACGTTCCCAGCCTTGCTCGAGCATAGCGTAGCGGGTGGCGCCGGCGGTGCCTGTGAGGCGCATCTCGATCAACTTTTCTCGGTAGAGCCGGTGGAGTATTTCCTCAGTCAGGGCGCAGGGAAGGCGCAACTTTCCGGCTACGGCTGCTGCGGTTGCGTCCGGCAAGTTGGCAACGTATCGCAGCGACAGATCGCGCAATAGTGCCTCAGAAACCCCTGTCTCTTCGAGGTCCTCTGGTATTGGCGGACCGAGCCTTTCGATTTCGGCGCCAGTTAGAAAACCCAGGTGTGTCATCTTTTACTTCGGCTCCTCGCGCGACAGGCTGCACCTCCGCAGGCATTATTTAACCGGTGTCTGGGCCAATGTCCGGAGCGCCTCTAACGAAGTGCGTGCCTCTTGGGCCTGCCTCTCGTTGCCGGTTCGGTCGTACAGCTCTATTAGCCGCGCCAGCACCTCGGGCGATTTTGGTTGCAGGGCCAATGCCTGCTCCAGGTGTTTGATTGCCTTTTTTGTGGAGCCATGATGTTGCAACCGAGTGGCAACATTCAGGTGACCCTTGAGCTCGCCCTGGGCGTGAGCAAAACTTTGATAAGCGTCGTCAAAATGTCCACGCTCAGCCTGGGCCAATCCTAAATTGTTCCAGATGAGCGCATCATTGGGCGCTAATTTTGCCGCGCGCTCTAAATATTTACTGGCCTTCTCGTAATCGCCGTCTTCGTAAAGAAGGAAGCCGAGGTTGTTGAGATTTTGTGGATCGTCCTTCTTGATGCGCACCGCATTCTCAAACGACCTCCTGGCCAAATCGCGCAGTCCCTTGCGGCAGTAGGCCACACCCAACAGACTGCTGGCTTCGCTGGATTTGGGATTCGCCGAAGCGGCGAGCGACAACTCGCCAATGGCGGCGTTCCAGTCGCGGCTATTCATTAATTCCCGGCCCTTTTCCAGATGGACCTGTGCGCTTGTCGCCAGCGCCGCCTCTGAACTCAGGTCGCCGGTATTGACACCGGCGTTCGGAGGTCCCGAGCTTTCCCTCGCCGGCCCAGCCGAGCTGACTTCCGGCGCCGGTTTGGTTTCATTACGTTGCACGCCCGGAACACTTTCAAACCTCTTCGCATCCTTCTCTGAGATCCGCGAGAGTTGGTTGTCGTCTTTCTTTTTTCTGCCAAACAGGCGCCCGATGGCCTTAAATGGCGCCTTGAGAGCGCGCACAAAAGCATTCCCTCGCCCTTCAGGCTTCTGGTCGCTGGCCGCCGCAGCGTCAGTTCGGTCCATCGCCAGCCATTCCGCGTCTGTCATGATAATGCCGTGGACAGCTTGCAGAGGCTCGGAAGCAAACACGATGGCCATTGTCAGCGAAAGAACTACCAGGGTTCGTTTAAGCATGGGAAGAATCTCCTCGGCGACCGAAAGGCTTAACCTTATTTGAATAAGACATCCAGCAGATTAAGGACTGCGGGGCCCAGCACCACCAGAATAATTACCGGAAACAAGAACATTGTTAAGGGAAACAAGAGTTTGAGTGCCGCCTTTTGCGAACTCTGTTCGGCTCGCTGGCGTCGCTTGGTTCTAAGCGACTCGGCGAATATACGCACAGCCTTTGCAATTGAAGAGCCGTAGCGGTCAGCCTGGATCAACAAGGCGACGAAGCTGCGAATATCATCCACTCCCGTCCGCTCAGCCAGATTGCGCAATGCTTCCTCGCGGCTCCGTCCCACGCGAATCTCCAGGTTTACGAGATCCAATTCATCGTGCATTTCGGGATGAAGCGCTTTCAGTTCTTCGCCGACTCGATTCAACGCGGCATTGAGGCCAAGTCCCGCCTCGACGGCAACTACCATCAGGTCCATGGCATCCGCCAGGGCCCAGGTAATACGCTGCTGCCGACCGCTAACTTTCTTGTTGAGCACATAGCGTGGAAGGTAAAAACCAAACGCCGCCCCGACTAAGCTGGCAATCGCGAAGCCCCGGAACGGGCGATCAAGGGCAAAGTAAGCTGACATGACCAGACTGGGGATCGCGACGATAAGTGTGATTTGAATCGCGCGGAAGGCGGTAGCGGCATCGACCGAACGATAACCAGCCTGAAGCAACTGCTTTTGCAGCTTCAGCGCCTCGATCGCCGAAATGGGTACAATGCGATTGAGGGGCTCGGCGACGCGTTCCGCCATCACCGTGACCGGGTTGTTCTGGATCAGTTCCAAAGATGGATCAAGGTCTTCCAGCCGCGCATTGACGACTCCCGTGGGACGCGCAAACGCCCAGTAGAGGCTCATCACCCCCAGCACCAAACAAGTGAAAGTTAAGAGAACAATCAGAAGCACCATGGATACACCTCTCTAAAAGCTAGGGTTTGAGTTGGCCTGCAGTCGGGCCTCAAACCCGAATGTCCAGAATCTTTCTGATGGTGATTATGCCCAGTATCTGCAATACGCCAGCGGCCGCCAGGATATAGTGCCCACGCTGGTCATGAAGCAACACACTCATGTAGTCCGGATTGATGGCGGTCATCATGAAAATGATGCCGAAGGGCAAGCCGCAGAGAATCCAGGCCGAACCGCGCGCGCTTGTCGTCATCGTGCGGAAGTCCTCCATTAGTTTGAAGCGCTCGCGAATGGTCTGGGCAACCTTCTCGAGAATCTCAGCCAGATTGCCGCCCGTCTCGCGCTGGATATGCATAGCCGTTACGCAAAGACGAAGATCCGGCAGGGGAACGCGCTCGGTCAACCCGTCCAGGGCCGCCTTAGTTGAAAGACCGAGCTTTTGCTCCTCGAAAGTGATGCGAAACTCGGTGGCTATAGGATCAGGCATCTCGGACGCCACCTGGTAAAGAGATTCTGAAAAGGCGTGCCCCACGGCAAGCGACCGGCTCAACAGGTCGAGCGTGTCGGGCAATTGAGTATTAAACTTCAAGAGCCGCTTATTGCGTTTCCAGGCGACATGAAGAATTGGTGTAACGCCGGCCAGCAACCCAAGTGCGAGCGCCATGAGAAAGTTCATGACCGTGGAAGCCGCCAGCCCAGCCGAAACGGCAATCAGCAAACAGAAGGCCAGCAAACGGCTCACGGTAATCTGCAGGTCCGCCTGCCTGAGCATTCCATCAAGTTTCCTGACGAAGTCGAGCGACGTGAGTAGTCGATTGATTAACGGGGAACCCCCGATTGTGTCCTCTCGAGCTATTTGCACCGATTCGTTCGAGCCGTCGAGGTCCTGCAGCGCTTGAGCAACTCTTTGTTGCAACCGCACCTGGCGAGCGTCAGACTTCCGCGACGCGAGCAAATAGAGCGCGAGAGTAAGAAACAGAAAGAAGAGAAATACGAAGGTGGAAATCAGCATTTTGAAGACGCCTCCTAAAAGAACGCTGGCAGTTGCATGCCATACTGCTTGAGCCTCTCCGCAAAACGCGGGCGTATGCCAGTGGTGCGGAAGTGGCCAGTGACCTTACCGGTAGAGTCAATGCCGGTCCGCTCGAATAGAAATACTTCCTGCATGGTAATCGTGTCGCCTTCCATGCCGGTGATCTCCGAAATCGAAGTGATGCGACGAGTGCCGTCGGTGAGCCGAGCCACCTGGATTACAAGGTCGACCGCCGACGCGATTTGCTGACGCATGGCTCGATCGGAAAGCCTCATGCCGGTCATCTGGATCATTGTCTCCAGCCGGGCGAGGGCGTCCCTGGGTGTGTTGGCGTGGATGGTGGTGAGTGACCCATCATGACCGGTGTTCATGGCTTGAAGCATGTCGACCGCTTCGCCTCCTCGGACCTCGCCGATCACAATGCGATCTGGCCGCATTCGCAGCGAGTTCCGCACCAGCTCCCGCTGCGCAACCTCTCCTTTACCTTCAATATTCGGCGGGCGGGTTTCCAGGCGCACAACGTGTGGCTGTTGTAGCTGCAACTCGGCGGAATCCTCAATCGTCACGATGCGCTCATCGGTGGGGATATACGCTGAAAGTGCATTTAGCAGAGTAGTCTTGCCGGCTCCTGTCCCACCCGAGATAATGATGTTCAGACGGGCCCGCACACACATTTCGAAGAGCATGGCGATCTCTTTGGTGAGCGCACCATTCTCAATCAACTGGGCCATCTTTAGGGGCTCAGCGCCGAATCGACGGATGGAGAGCACCGGTCCATCAATGGCGAGTGGCGGGATAATGGCATTAACACGCGAACCGTCGGGAAGCCGAGCGTCGACCATTGGCTGCGCCTCGTCTATGCGGCGCCCGACCGTAGACACGATCCGCTCGATGACGCGCATCAGGTGCTCGTCGTCCTTAAAGCTGATGGAAGTTTTCTCGAGCTTCCCCCGCCTTTCAATATAGATGCTCGCAAAAGAGTTAACCAGTATGTCCGAAATTGTCGGGTCCGCCAGCAACGGCTCGAGCGGCCCTAGTCCGAAAAGTTCGTGGTTAACTTCGGTGACTAAACGGTCGCGCTCAACCACCGACAAGGGTGCATTCTCGGCGAGCAAAAGTTCTTCAACCAGACGCGACACCTCGCTATGTACCCGCTCGGGGGCCAGGGACCTGAGTTTGGTCAAGTCCAGGCGAGTGATGATCGCGCGATGAAGGCGCGCCTTCATCTCCTGAAAACTCTGATTGGTATAACCTGCGTCTTCGGCGGCCACCACAGCGCTGCCGTCGGGGTTGGTTTCTCTAATATATCGTTCTCGGAGAGCCATTTTATGTCCCTATGTTTTCCTTTGTTACGCGCTTGCTGCGCTGCGCGACCTGTCCTTGTTCTACCCTATACCGTGTCGGCTGCCTCAGAAAGTTCGAGCTTGCCGGGCGAGTTCTGACGCCCAAAAACCGTTCCGAGCAAACGCTTGCGCGCCCGTGGAGGCGCTTGGTCGTTCCCCCCGGAGACAAGCGACGCAATTCGTTTAATCTCGAGTGACAATTTCGAGGAGTGATCGGTTTGCACCACCGGTCGGCCGAGGTTGATTGATTCCATGACCCTGCGGTAATCGTTTGGCACAAACCCGATTAGTTGCTCGTCAAGATGCGCTTCGACTTTATGAAGTTCGACGTCAATACTCTTGGCCCAGCGGTTCACTACGACGCTGACCTTGGAACGGGGATACCCCAAACGCTCGAAGACTTTGAGCGCGCGTTTTGTACTGCGAATCCCGGGAATGTCGAGCGTCATGAGCAGAAGAATGTCGTCGGCCAAATCCAGGGCAGCAATCGTTATCGGGTCAAAAGTGTGCTGGAGATCAAGCACTATGCGTGCATACCTTTGGCTCAGGAGATGGAGTGCCTCCGTGATGTGCTCTGGATGAATGTCCTCAGCCTCATGCGGTTCGAGCGGCGCTGCCAACAGAGCCAGGTTGGCGGAATGCGGCGTCAGAAGGCTACTTATCAGAGAGTCGTCAAGCCGCGTTCGATTGGTGACAAAATCGGACAAAGAGTATTTCGGGTCCAGGCCGAGATAGGACGCAATGTCTCCCGACTGCAGATTGAGGTCCAAGAGTAGTGTTGGAACGTCCAGAGCAGCCGCGAGATTTGTCGCGAAGAACGATACGCCCGTGCCACCCTTACCCGAGAACACCGCTACCACGCGACTGTCCGAGCCCGAGGTCGTTCGCCCTGCTTTAACAAACTCCCTGATGCGCTCGAGCACGGTTTGAAATTCCTCAGGGATTATCGGAAGCTGCAGAAATTCGTGAGCTCCGGCACGCATGCTTCCGAGGATTAAGCCGGGTGAGGCCTCGCTGGCAGCGGCAACGATCGCAGTGCCCGGACTGGCGGCGACAAGCTTTCTGATCAGGGCAAAGTCCCTTTCGGAGTGCGCCGGCTCTAAAGTGATCAGAGCCGCCGAGGGCTGGAGGCGTAAGACGTCTGCCAGAAATTGGTCGGGGCTTGCACCCTCCGCCAGCACACGAGCCTGTGCG
Organism: Pyrinomonadaceae bacterium; assembly: GCA_036726305.1. Taxonomy (GTDB): domain Bacteria; phylum Acidobacteriota; class Blastocatellia; order Pyrinomonadales; family Pyrinomonadaceae; genus JAOAPY01. The sequence continues at coordinate 14,496 of DAIMCP010000014.1, forward strand.
GTACCGCTAAGTGCATCGCTAACTTGTTTCGAGCTGTCGGAGGTTCTCCCCAGGGTTATGAATGTCAATGATTGCATGTTTTACTCGTTACCTGTTTCTCGTTTTTGCGACCGGCATTTCCTGCTTTAGAGGTCCGGGGGAATGAAGCCGGCACATTCGCCGGAAAGGGTTGTGCGATAGGGAGGCATCGTGATTGATGTTGTTCGCGTGGGAATGATAAATGGATATGCGTAATTACTGATCGTGACGGTCACCGAACCGGAGGCAACGTTGATTCCGGCCCCCGGGTATGTCACTGTCACATTGACGTTGGGGTCCAAATTGTAGATTAGAGATGTTGCGCCTTGTGCAGGCGTGTCGGTGCCATATACCACCACATTCTTCACCGCCGCCGTGCTCCCATTTGCATGAAGCACGGCGTAGCGGGCCCCGCGCCTCGTCGCTTCCACCAGAGCGTTGTGCGTGTAGAAAAGGTGTCCGGCGGACACAATGCCGACAAGCATCATGAGAAAGGATGCTGCAACGACGGTAAACTCAATAAGTGTGCCGCCCTGCTCATGCCGATGGCCTCCGCTTTTTACACCCGTAGTCGTCATTTGATCTTCCTTAAATGGCTAATCAACCATGTAGCGCATTCTCGTGCTTGGCGTCAGCGAGATAGTAAAGTTTCTTCCAGTCATTACGTTAAGATTGAATACCAACGGCTGATACGTGTAACCGGTTATCGCAACATCGACGTACTTGACCTGGGCGACACCCGCTACTGGCGGTGTAACCACGATGTTGTTCGCAGAAAGGTTGGGGGCGATTATCGCCGGTTGGTTTACTCCGCCGCAGCCGGCAGCATTGCCGCACAGCACCATATTTTTCGCGGCGGTCGTGTTGGCGGCTACGTCCTGCACTGTTGAAAGGTACCGGGCACCAGTCCGAGTAGCTTTAGCCAGCGTGTTATAGGTGTAGTACAAGCGTCCCAGTTCGGTAACTCCGGCGAACATCAGAAGCAATACGGGAAAGATAATGGCGAACTCGATCATTTGAGTGCCATTCTCGTTCTGGAAAAAGCGACGTGATGTTTTCCTGGTCTTTAACATTTCGTTCATCAGCGTGCTACTTGTACAACACGGGAAGCGTAAGACTTGTTTGGGCTCCGCCCGGGTCATAATAGCCGCGTCCAATAACCAATCTCTCGTCAATCCACTCCACGGTTAAGTCACCACAATCAGCGGTGCTCTTGTTGCACGGGTTAGTGACGGTCGCCTTATTCTTTATGAAGAACGCGGCCCACTTCCTGATAATCGCGTTGGGCGGATTGTAGGTTCCGGGATTTACTATGGGAACAATCAGGATGCGCCGGTCATCCTTTCCCGGGGCGTTGGGACTGGGCGGTGTGACCGCCGTGCGATCGTCATATTGGCTGAAAGTAATGTTTTCCTGAACGTTACTATCCGGTGGAAATGTGGACGGCACAAGCGCATTGCCATAGCCGTTCGCATATACGTTGAAGCGCGTATTGACCCCATCAGTGATTTGTCGCGGCCCATTATTCTGGTTCGCGCTGGGCGTCATGTGAAAGGTCGTGCTGGCGCCCAGAGTCTGGCAAACCCGCGTTATACCCGCCGACAGCACCGCAGTCTCGGGAGCGCCGTTGCCGTTTATGTCCGGCACCTCGAGGATGATGTAATTCTTGTCGGAAAGGATTGCGGAGCTGCCTGAGCCCTGAACGAACTTGAGCGTCATGACCGTGTTGGGGGCAGGATATCCCGTTCCATCGTCCCCAGCCTGCACGGCAGGATCAAGGGCCACCGCGATTGGAAAAAAGTCGCAGATGGTATTTATCCCTACGGACATGCCGGCCGTAGCAGATCTTGCTTCCGTATGATTTGCGCCCAGCACGCGAGCGGAAAACAACATTGTCGTCACTGCCGATTGCGTCGTTACGCGGACAAAGCGAATATTGCCGGGATTTGCCTGCGCCGTTGCGGAGCTTACATAGGTGCCGTTCAAGTTGACGGCAAACTGCACATTAGTGTTGGAGACAGTTACCCCCGCCCGGTTGAAGCCATAACTGTTGACGATGGACGTCGCGCGGGTAACCGCATCCTGGATCCCGCTGGCGCCCGAGTTCAGTTCGCGGGCGGCGGCCAACGCCGCCGCATCAGCTGCGTTCTGGAGCTCGGTTCGTGCTGCGTAAACGCGCGCGACATCGATGCAAAGGCCCACGGCCAGGACAATCAGGGACATGAGGATCGCGCACATGACCATCGTACTGCCGCTCTCCCCATGCCACGACTCCGACTTAGCGGCAACACGATAATCCGGTGAGATTTGATCGGCTTCTGCCTTATTTCCTCTAAGTCTTAACATCTTACTTCGTCCTTACTCGTTTGGTGTGCTCTTTGCGCCCGTGGGACCAGGTGCCGCGGCAGACACTATGGGCGTAACAACTTTCGCAGCGCTGCTCGGCGCCGGATTGGCGGCTGGTTTGGCAGGAGCGGCCGGTGGAGAGGAGTCTCGTTTTGGCTCCGTCATAAAGCCGCTTGGCCCCTCTATCGGACCGCCTTTCGGTTCAACTCCCAACAGCGATCCTTTCTTCAGATTGTCGACATTGGGGAGCGCAGGCAGGTCATCGCGATTAACAGGTTGGACGATCTGCGCGGTCACAATGAACATTAACTCGCTCTCGTTTTTCTGGAATTGTTTTGAGCGGAAGAGGTTTCCCAGGATTGGAATGTCACCGAGCCCGGGAACCTTGGAGAGCGTTTGTGTCTCGCTGTTGTCAAGCAGGCCGGCGAGGGCAAAGCTCTGGCCGTCGCGTAATTCAACACCGGTCTTGGCCCGCCGCGTACGCAGGCCCGGAACAAGGAAGCCGGCAAACTTCACCCCATTGGCGAAGTCAAGCGTGGAAACTTCCGGTTCCAGCTCCAGGCGGATGTGGTCTTCGTCGATGATTGTCGGTTTGAAATTCAGACGCACGCCATATTCTTTAAAAACGATCGTGACTGTATTCTTGTCGCCGTTCGCCTGGACGACCGGTACAGGATACTCACCGCCGGCAAGGAAGCTCGCCTGCTGTCCGTCCATCGCGATCAAGTTCGGTTCGGCCAGCGCTCGCAAGGCCCCTTGTTGCTGCAACGCGCGAATCATCGAAAGCGTATTGCCACCCATAACGAAGAGATTTAATGAATTCCCCAGCGCGCCACTTAAAACGCCATTTTCGACGTTACCAAGTGTGCTTGGTCCCTGGCCGCTATTGAGATAACCACCGACGCCTGGACTGCCCTGATAACCATAAGAGGTGCCGAGTTCGCGCATGCGATTGCGGCTGACTTCGGCAACGCGAACCTGAAGCTGCACCTGGGTCGCATCCTTTACCGGCGATGCCAGTAAATTTACTGTCTTGAAGCCGGCTGCCTGGACAACGGCGTCAGTCTGACTCGCTACGCGAGGGTCGGAAACCGTACCCGAGATGACCACTGATCCATTAGCCTGGCTCAGACGAATGTCTTCCTTCGGAAACAGGGCGCGGATCTGCGAATCAATCAGCGAGAGGTTGGTGCGCACGTAAACATCAAAAACGAGGAAACGAGAACTGGATTTTTGCCAGGCGATAAAGTTGATCTGGCCAAAGGCCTTCCCGTTGACTACCACCTGATTGGAAGTGACCAGCACGGCCTCAGCGATGTCGGGATTGGAAACCGAGAACCGCTCGATCGGACTATCGAAGGTGATCAATCTCGATTGTCCTACCAGGACGTTGAGAGGAATTGCTTCTTTTCCGGCGGTTGAAAAGGAGGCGTTTGTGCTTTGGTCCTGCGCGGCGACGCCAAGCTGGAATCCACACACCAGAACCATGACAGCGGCAAGGACGTAGTAGCGGATGGGAAAATGGGACTGCATAGCGATTTCACTCCTTAAGCTTATTGGCAAACGTTCATTGGAAGGGCGATCTCCCAATTCTCAGCTTCGCTCGCCACGGTTATGGGATATCGACTTCGCGCCTTTTAGCTCCTTCAATCAACTCCACGGAGTTGCGCGAGACAGGTTGAGTTGCGGTTTTCTCTTCTTTGGTGGCGACGGCAACGCGCCTGACTGGAGTCGTCCGCTTCACTACTGTTTTGGACGGCTCTGCTTTCTTTTCACTTGGCGGCGGGGGCTGGGGCACCAGAGGGTCACCGCTTAATAGCGTGCTCTTGTTGATTCCTCTGGTTCGGGTGTCCTCCTGGTCGCCGTAACTGCGCATCACGAGTTGCAGTTTTCCCTCGTTCATCGCGAGTCCCAGCTTCTCTGCCTGTTCGGGGGTGACCTGCAGTGTTACCGCCTTTACCGAAGTGGGTTCGCGCTGGCCTTCAGGCGAGTCAAGCTTTGGTCCACTGGCCAGCACCTTTATGCTCTGTAATACGATCTTGGAAATCGGTCCCTGGTTTTCGTTCCCTTGCTGGGGAACGGGGACGATGATGGCCACCACGTCTACGAATGAGCCTGGCATGATGAAACCAGACACGCCCACTACTTCATCCACTCTTACCGTCATCGCACGGTAGCCTTCCGGGATGACGGCGGAAAGGCCGGCTCCGGTTCCCGCCGGAGCAAGTTTCATATTGGTGATGGTGTCGCGCATACCGATGGGTGTGATCGCAACCCGGCCTACCACGTCGTCGATTTTCCGGAACACTCCTTCCGGGGCAGAACCATTAGGCATGGGAGCCATTCCCACCTGTTCGGCCGTGATCTTTTCGCCCAGGGAGATTTCAGTTTTGGCGACGACCACGTTCCCGAGGTCCTTTGTAAATGCCTGGACGTTCGACAGGTAGCGGGTTATTAACAATACGCCGATCAGTCCGCAGATCACCGCTCCCGTGAGCGCGAGGATGAGACGTTTATTTCGCATGACTTAATTCTCCATTACCAGTGTGAATTGCCTTCATAGTTACTCCGGATCGTTTAGGTGTGAAACAGAAGAAAGGCAATGAAACTGCCGCTACAGATTGCCACGCCATACGGCAGGGTATAGCTGGGATCGTCAGGCAGCTCAAAGCGGGGAACTGTTTGTCCGGGTAAGAGCCCATAAAAAAACTGGAAGACGCGAAACATGGTTGCGCGCGCGCGACCCGCATAAACCATCTTAAAGACGGCGAGTACTCCACCGGTCAGGGCTACGACCAAAAACGCCGGTAGCACCAGCGAGCTGCTTAGAATCGCGCCGAACGCCGCAAACAGTTTGACGTCACCCGCGCCCATGGTTCCAAAGACGTGAAATGTGAACATCAAGGCAAAAGCCAGGGCGCCTCCGGCAAGGCTCAGCGTTAGCCCGTGCCATCCGCCGAAGAACGTATTTAGCGCCAGTCCTCCGAGCAACGCTGTCAGGACGATCTTGTTTGGAATCCTCCGATAGCGTACATCCATATAGGCAGCGATGATTGCCAGAGGTACAAACATCAGTGCCACAGCAAGATTTTGTCCCACGAGCATGTTCCGTGCCTCCGAATTCAATTACGCTCTATGGCGTGAGCTTTCAGGCATTCGTTGAAATAGAAATCGGCGTCTGAGGATGGCAGGCCCGAATTATCCAAAACTCAGGCCCGCCTTTCCGCAGGTCCGTGACAAAGTTAGCTGGCGTTGGTAGCAGCCGTTAGTCTGTTCACCAGGTTGGTACCCCAGTTGCTGCCGTAAACAAGGACCGCCACCACTGCGATAAGGCCGGCGATAACTGCATACTCCAGGGTTTCCATGCCGGACTCATCTTTGAGAAAGTTCTTAATCGTTTTCATTTGTTTGCTCCTTTAAGTTTTGGAAAAGAAGGTTTCGGAGTTCCGAGCCACGAGATCCGCACCTCATCATGGGCCCGCATAATCACACCCAAAATGCAGGCGTCATCTCAGGAAACCTGAGTGACCGCTTCCTGCCGATCACGGCAACATTTCGAGTGCGAGATTGCATGGGCAATGATTGTGCCGAAGATCGACGGATGGCCTCATCGTCAGGTCTCACGAACCCCAAGTACGCTGATGTCTTTATTTAGCTGGACTTTGACTTGGCCAGAGGAATGTTTCTTAGAGTGTTTGGTTTGGTTGATCAGTGCTCGCCTGCGAGCAGTTGTAGTAGGAGCGAGCCGGAAAAATACAAGCGTGAGTTTCCTTGACCAGTTCGCCGTTACGCTCTAAGAGAAAGACTATTCTGGCAATCGGAGCAGGCTAAGATTTGGTCCAAGCGGCCTCGCGCCTGACGCTTTGCACCCAGGGCGATGGAGAGTACGGGGAGGCGGTACATCAGGCAGCACGCCAGTTGTGGAAAGATTCTCTTGGGATGGTTCGAAAAGACCAGGCGCTAAGTTAGAATGAATTTTATGAGCACCTCCGCTACTTCCCCTGCAAGCTGGAGATTGTGTGCCCTGGCCGCAATGGCGATGGTCCTATTATCCCTCATCCCGCAAATACATCTATGGTTAGTACGCGGAAGGGATTGGAACGGTGCTTATGCAACCCTTCAGGGCGATGAGTTTCTCTACTCAGCTTACGTCAATGCTTTGATAGACGGCCGGCCGCGCCGTAACGATCCATTCGCCGGAAGGGACAGCACTCCGCAGGCGCCACTTCCGGAGTCAACGTTTTCCATTCAATTCCTACCCCCTTACGCGATCGCCTTATTGGCACGTGCAACCCAGGTCTCGGCTTCGACCGCCTTTATCGTCCTGATCGGTATTGCGGGCCTACTGGCCGGTTGGTCTATCTTTTGGTTGCTGGCTTCCGTCACGGCTGAGCCCAAGCTCGCAGCTGCGGGCGTCTTTCTTGTCCTCTGCCTGGGTGAATTGGCAGGAGATCAGGGAATGGTTGGCGTGTTATTACTGAACCACGAGCTCAGTGTCCTTTTGCCCTTCCTCAGGCGCTACCAACCGGCAGCGGCATTCCCCCTCTTCTTCGTCTTCTGCACGTGCGTTTGGAAAGCAATTTCGCTTGAGGATAGACGGCGCGGCCGGATTTACTCGATAGTTGCGGGTCTGATCCTGTGCCTGCTCGTGTTCTCCTATCTGTATTTGTGGACGGCTGCAGCGGCGTGGCTTATGTGTCTCGTCGCCCTGTGGGTTGCATTTCGCCCGCGACAAGAATGGAGTCGGAGCCTGACGGTATTTTCCACGATCGGCTTAATGATGCTCCTCCCCCTCGCTGCTTATTTGCATCTCGTGGCTGGACGCTCAAGCAGTATGGATGACGCTCAAATTCTGGTTTTTACGCACAAACTCGATCTGTTTCACCCCACTGAATTGATCGGGACGGGCATTGTGTTTGTGCTTATAGTCGGAGCGCAGCTTGGTAAGGTTAAGGTAAGCGAGCCTCGCTCGATTCTTGCGGCATCTTTTGCGTTACTTCCGCTAGCTGTTTTCAATCAGCAATTCTTGACCGGGAGGTCCCTCCAACCGTTTCACTACGACCTTTTCGTCGTAAACTATGCCGTAATAGTTAGCTTGATAATTCTGGTGAGTTTTCTATGGCGGCCAATTCCAAATCGTGCCCTCGTGTGGATCGCTGCACTGTGCTTTTCATACGCGATATTAGAGGTAGGCCTGCTGGCAAGAGCGCGCATAGCGTCGGATGTCGTTGACGACCAAGCGGTGCCAGTTCTCCTGCGCCTGAAAGAATTGGCGACAGATGATGGCACCCTTAAAGGACTGAGGGGTGGGGGTAAAGCATCAGCCCTGGTGTTTTCTCCTCATGTCGAGGTCATGAGGTTGCTTCCAACCTGGACTCCCCAGGGTACGCTGCTTGGAGCTGGAGCTCAAGACTTTGGTACTGCGACGCGGAAGGAGCGAAAAGAAATACTTTACGCTCAACTTTATTTTAGCGACGTAGATGGAGACCGCTTCCGCGAATTTCTCAACCAAAGGACCGAAGATTTGTATATGAACTTTTTTGCCCCCAGTGTCATGTTTGGGGATGAGAGATTCATACCGGCCCTAAGTCTCCACTCCACTCCGATCCATCAGGACGAGATCGAAGCAGCAGTGCGCACTTACCAGGCCTATGACGGTTCCTTCTCGCGCGAGAAGGCTCTGCAGCACCCGCTCACTTATCTTGTGACAAAGGCGGACCCAGAGCCGAAGCTCAACCGCCTTGATCGTTGGTATGAACGCGAGTCCCGGGAACGCGTTGGGAATTACAATCTGTATCGCCTCAAATTGCGCGACTAAGCAAACACGCAGGACTGAGTTCGCCGGGTGAGGTGCTCTGATAGGTCCATTGACACAGAGATCTGCTCCCAAACTTATGAGCCTTCGCCAGTGGAAGACAGGATTCATCGCTGCTTCGGTTTTGGCCGTTATTACATTTCTGCCACAGCTCTATTTGTTCTACGAGCGTGGGACGAGCTGGAGTGGGGCTTATGCATGTGTTGATCGAGATGAGTTTGCTTATTCGGCGTATGTCAATGCGCTAATAAAAGGGCGTCCCAGACTCAACGATCCTTACAGCGGCCAGGACGGCGGTCCCTTTGAAACCTTGTTTTCAATCCAGGTCGTTCCCGCATATTTGATGGCCATGCCAGCCCGCCTGGCCGGAGTTTCCGCGGCGACCGCGTTCATCATTCTTCTTCCGCTAGTTACGATCACATCGTCATTAATACTGTTCCGCCTTCTATTTGAGCTGACGCAAAACGAAATCGTTTCAGCCTGCGGAGCGTTTGGAGTCTTGTGCTTCGGATGGCTTGCCGCTTCGGCTCCCTGGGTCTTCTTCTCGCCGCATGTGGCATTTCCTTTTCTTAGGCGTTACATGCCGGCGTTTTCATTTCCATTCCTCCTCGCCATGACGCTGTTTGCCTGGTGGGCGCTCGTCAAAAACTCTCTGTTCTGGTCTTTTCTCACGGGTCTGGCGTTTGTCGTTTTAATCTATTCTTACTTCTTCCTGTGGACAGCTGCGGCCGCCTGGCTTGTCGGGTTGATGATTCTGTGGATGGCGGCACGACCGCAGGATCGCCAGACAACCTGGAAGCTGTTTGCCGTCATTGGATCGATGGGATTGGTAGCGTTGATTCCCTACGTCTGGTTGATCACATTCCGGCGTCCAGCCATCGATGAGGCGCAAATGGTGCTGGAACTCACACGCCGCCCGGACTTCGTACGAGGTCCGGAAATATATGCCGTTTTGATTTTTTTAGGCCTCATTGGTAGAGATTGGCGACAGCCAAAGACCCTGTTCACGCTGTCGTTCGCACTGGCCCCATTTTTGGTCTTCAATCAGCAGATATTGACGGGCCGCTCACTGCAGCCGTTCCACTATGAACAGTTCGTCGCAAACTACTGGGTATTGATCGGTCTGCTCTTAGCCTTTGGGACCAGGTGGAAAATACCCAAACGTATCTTTGTCTGTCTGGGGATGGTCGGCCTCAGTCTGGGCATAGCTTACGGACTCATCGCGGCTCGGGGCAGGTCGCAGCTTAACATTGCCGTGGATCGAGGTCGCGCCGCGGCGTTGAGGCTCGACGGCGGTGGGATGGTGTTCGCGTCCAACCAGGACATCAGCAACAGTCTGGCCGCAACTGCCTCTAACCCAGTGTTGTGGTCACGCTACTTAGGTATGTTTTCTCAGATAGACCATGACCATCAGAAACGTAGATTCTTCCAGTGTCTCTACTATTCCGGCATTAGCGCAGACGATCTGCGGGGCTCCTTAAAACGAGAGCGCGATAGCGCGCGCTTTGAGATTTTTGGATTTGCTCGCGCAAATCCTGTCTTGACATCCAACCCCCGACCCATAACCCCCGATGAGATCGAACTAGCCGTGGATGAGTACAGGGCCTTCAATTCAAACTTTAGTCACGCGCAGGCGGCAGCGCCCGAGCTCTCGTACGCGATTCTGTCCCCTCTTGACGATCCTTCGAATCTGGATAAATGGTACGAACGTGATGCGGGTGAAAGAGTAGATGGCTTGATTATTTATCGGCTGAAATTGAAATAAGACTGTTAACTGACTGCTCGCCAGCGAGCAGTTGTCTCTCAATCGCTCACTGTCATTCAAGCCTTGACTCACGTTAACCCTGGTTTCTGGAAGTTCGGCCCTAATTTTTGCCCGGCACGTAGGTTGCTCCACAGGCACCCCATACAACTGTGCACTGGCTTTTGAGGGCCTACATGAAATGCAAGCGTTTTTTGGTCGTAGCAGCTTTCCTTGCCGCTAATTGCTCTTTGATCGGCGCGCAGACTGAAGGCCCCCAGCCGCCGAATAAAGTACTGCGTAACGGCGATATTCTGCGCTTGCACAACGCCGGCCTTGAGCCAGCTGAGATTATCCGAAAGATCGAGAGCTCCTCTTGTCGCTTCGACACATTTCCCCCAGTGTTGCGAGAGCTGAGAATGAAAGGACTCCCCGAACCCGTGATCAAAGCCATGGTCATGGTTCCTTACGGCCCTCCGGTCGCGTCTTCACTCGTTCTTCCGCCGACCAGGCCTGCGCCACGAACCATTCATGTGCAAATTCCTGCCGGCACAGCGATCGAGGTCGCTACAACCTCTTCCGTTTCCTCGGCTCATGCCGTTGAGGGCGATCACCTAACGTTTCTGGTGGCTCGGCGGGTCCTGGTTGACGGCGTATTGGTGATCGAGCGAGGCGCTTTGGCCAGGGCTCGGGTTGTCAAGAGCAAACGCGCCGGAACCTGGGGGCGTGGCGGCTCACTCGATTGGGTGTTGGAAGATGTAGTTGCGGTTGATGGCACGCGAGTACCCATCACACTCGCGGATCGGCTGGCTGGCAAGAATGTCAGCAAGGCGCTGGTTGCAGCCGCTATCGCCACCGGCGCGGTGATCTTTCCTTACACTCCCCCAGCAGGTTTAATTTGGGCACTGAAGAAAGGTGACGAGGCGGTCCTCGACGAAAGCAGGAAATCCACCGCCGTTGTCAGTAGGAACACGGAGGTTGCCGGGTTGCTGCCGGTGGCGCAGAAGGTGATCTACCACCCGGTCGAGAAACTAAAGGCCGCCCAGGCCGAAACGGGAGCAGGCCTGCCAGCTTTTAACAATAGTTTTCGCGCGACCCCAATCAGAAAACACTAAGCTCGAAGGCTTGCGCTAATTGAGAAGTCGAATGACTCCCCAAACAGCAACGAGGCTGACAAAACCACCTGAAAAGGTGAAGGCCCACTCGACAGGTTGACTCTTCCGCTGCAGGATTGAGCGCACAATCACCACACCGCATTTCCAGCCATCATGCTGGTAAAGCGGCAGCACGTTACCTGCCGCTACCAGAAGATTTATCCAACTAAAAATTGTTCCAAAGGTGGCCAGGCCCACTATCGTGTTTAAGATGATGCCGCCCAGGTGCACGAACAGTTGCTGCCGGATCGATCTGTCCTTCAATACTGTACCGTCCAGCCGAACAAAGGAACCGAGAGGTACTGCGCGCAGACTAAAGCAGAGGTTACCCAGGCGAAGACCGAGGACTCTGGGTCCCAGCCCCAAACTCAGCTCAGAGGCTGGAACTCCACACTTTTTGGCCGCCATAAGATGGCCCACCTCATGAACGAGCATAGCCAGAGCGACATACGTTATGAGTATAAAGATAAGCACTGTAGTCTGAAGCTTTTTTTCGGTCCGGCCTGATAGCGGGGGGAACCTAAATGTTCGGGGTTTGCTCGTCGAGGGGCGCGACTCAATAGCCGCTCTACTTTCTTGTCAACCGCTGTGCCACTCGCTTCCAAGGCAGCGCAAATGGAACTGATGCCCATTTTGTAGCAAGTTGCGGAATGAAATTGTAGGGAGTGACGAAAATTGCGACTTCAATAAGGACACAATTTGGCGTTTTCAGCGGCTATTGGTACGGGGTTCGGGTGGGGAGGGTTCCAGCCAGTCTTATGCGGCTGAGGAGGTGGATTAAGTTCAGAGCGCCTCGGGAGCCCCTGTCAGCCTGGGTCGGCGGTGGAAGGGCTCCCGGTTAGAGTCAGCTCTTGTTGAAGTCCTGGGTGGGATTGGCGGACCAACTTCGCAATTGCATCCCGTTCGGTTCTTCCTGGAAGAACCTGACCGCCATGACTCCATATTGTTTTAGCCTGCGGTAAAGCTTGCTGCGGTCGATTCCCAGCGCTGCGGCAGTCTTGACCTGATTGCCGCCAAACTGCTGCAGTACAGACAAAATGTAGCGCCTCTCTATTTCAGCTAAGGGAATGCTATCGCTCATGTAAGCGGCAAGAACTTCCTTGAGATCGGGTGAGTGATCTGGATGGATAGCTGGTTGCACTTCGGCCGGCAAATCCTCAACTCCAATCTCAGCCGAGGTACAAATTGCCAGGCAATATGCGATCGCATTTTCAAGTTCTCTGACGTTTCCCGGCCAGGGATATTCGACCAAAGCCCGCATTGCTGCCGGGCTCACTCGAAGCGGAGCCACGTGGTGAACCTTGGCATGTCTGTGCAGGAAATATGCTACCAATAATTCGACATCGCCTTCTCGTTTGCATAATTCCGGAACGGACACCGGAAGAACGCGGAGACGATAGTAGAGGTCCGGACGAAAGCGGCCGGCAGCAACTTCACTGGCCAGGTCGCAATTGGTGGCGGAAATGACGCGCACGTCCACAGCGATGTTTGTTCGCGCTCCGATCCTCCGCACAGTGCGTTCCTGCAGGACACGCAGAAGCTTGGCCTGGGCTGAAAGGTTAAGAGCGTCAATCTCATCAAGAAAGATTGTCCCTCCCGACGCTTTCTCAAACAGTCCGCAAGTATTAGCCAGGGCGCCGGTGAAGGAACCGCGTTGATGACCGAATAGTTCGGCCTCTATCAGGGTTTCCGGAATGGCAGAACAATTGATATCCAGAAAGCTGGAGTTGCGGCGGGGACTCTTTTCGTGGATAGTCCGGGCCACTAGTTCTTTGCCAGTGCCCGTGGCACCGGTGATCAGAACGGAGCCCTCTGAAGGAGCCAGGCGCTCGATTAGCGCGAAGAGCTTCTTCATGACCGCCGATCTGCCAACTAGAAGTGGATCCTGTCCGGCTTCATCGCCGTTGCTGGCAAATGGGGTGTCCGGGGCTAAATTGACTGAGTTGCGTTTCGAAGCGAAATTCGAAATGGGGGTCGGGCTTTGATTGGGCATAGGGGAACCTTGGAGGATTAGGGCTCCGACTTACTGCGATTGAGGTGGGCATGGTCAAGCTTTTCCGTCTTAGTGGATCAACCCCGGAAAGCGCGTGACTCAAAAATCGAAGAGCCCACAGGGAAGCGCTACAGGTCGAAGACATTGATAATTATAGAACAGCATCTTCTTAGCAAGTTGAGTGCCGCATGAGCGCCGTGCAAAAGATTTAGCAAAACTGCTCTACCGCCCAACGTAATCACCATTTCCGTCTGAAGTTTGGACGAAGAATCTAGAATCGAGACAAGACAGCGAGCAAGACGTTTAGACTTGGCTAAACTGATTTAAACCCGAGGATGAATTTTCACCAGCTTAAGAACCGGAGTTGAGAGAAAAGAGCCTTATTTATCTTTGCCGGCTGGAGAAATAACGAGGCACCCGGCGGGTGACGTCTACGAGTAAGCAAGTAGGTGGATCACGGTTGTTCCGGCAGGGTCTTTCTCGTATCCTCTGGCGAGTCTGGTGAGAGGTTAACCCCATCGATGCCTATCGAAATCGAAAAGAAATACCGTCTGACAAAGAAACAGCGCGACGAGTTGCTGGAGCGTTTGCCGGCGATTGGAGCTACCTCGCTGGGCGAAGAGTTTGAGGAGAACACGCTCTACGGCGGCGAGGCCCTGGAAGTGGGCAATTGTGTGCTGCGTCTGCGTCGCGTCGGTCAAAGCGCGGTCCTGACCTATAAGGAACGATTCCCCTCAACCGCACCCGTTAAGGTGCAGCGCGAAGATGAAACCCGCATTGACGATGCGGACGCCATGGACGCAATTCTCGAGGCATTGGGTTTCGTTCCCGCGTTGGTGTACGAAAAGCGGCGCATTACCTTCCGCCTCGGCGAAGCGGAAATCGTCATCGATGAACTCCCCTTTGGGCTCTTCATGGAAATAGAGGCGTCAGAGGACAACATTAAAATCATTGAGCGTACGCTGGCCGTCAAAAGGCTGCGCGACGAAGTTGCCAGTTATCCCCAGCTCACTCGCCTCCACGGCAAGAGGTACGGCTCCGTGATCGAAGCGCGGTTTGCTGATAAGGATTGAGAATGAAAAAAAAGCGGCCCTGCTCTTTCCAGAGAGCGAGGCCGCTTTTTATTCTTGCGGAGAAGGGAACTGGGAAGGAAGCAGCACGCAAGATGCGTGCGGTCCCAGGAGACCCAGAAAACCCTTACGGGATTACATACCCATGCCGCCCATTCCGCCCATGCCGCCAGGCATTGCCGGGCTGCTCTTATCTTCATCCGGAAGTTCGGAAACCATGGCTTCCGTGGTCAGCATCAAGCCGGCAATCGATGCCGCGTTTTGCAACGCTGTGCGTGTGACCTTCGCAGGATCGATAACTCCTGCTTTCACCAAATCTTCATAGACTTCGGTGGCGGCATTGAAGCCATAGTTCGCATCCTTTGATGAGCGAACTTTCTCGACCACCACTGCACCTTCCTTGCCGGCGTTCTGAACGATCTGACGCAGCGGCTCTTCCAGAGCGCGACGAACGATATTGACGCCGATTTGTTCATCAGCATCGCCTTCGCCTTCCGCGAAAATCTGGAACTTTTCCAGCGCCTTGGCTGCACGGACCAGAGCTACTCCACCGCCGGGAACGATTCCTTCCTCGACTGCGGCGCGGGTCGCATGCATGGCATCTTCAACGCGGGCCTTCTTCTCCTTCATCTCGGTCTCGGTGGCGGCGCCGACTTTGATCACAGCAACACCTCCGACCAGCTTGGCCAGACGTTCCTGCAACTTCTCGCGATCATAATCTGACGATGTCTCTTCAATCTGGGCACGCAGCGTCTTAACGCGGCCTTCGATGTCAGAGTGCTTGCCGGTACCTTCGACAATGGTGGTGTTGTCCTTGTCGATCGTGACTTTCTTGGCGCGGCCCAGATCTTCGACTTTGATGCTCTCGAGTTTGATACCGAGATCCTCGCTGATGACTTTGCCGCCGGTCAGAATCGCAATGTCTTCGAGCATCGCCTTGCGACGATCGCCAAAGCCCGGAGCTTTGACGGCCGCGATGTTGAGTGTGCCGCGCAGCTTATTGACGACCAGGGTGGCCAGCGCTTCACCTTCAACGTCCTCGGCGATGATCAGCATGGGTTTGCCCATCTTGGCCACCTGCTCCAGGATTGGCAGGAGATCTTTCATGTTGCTGATCTTCTTTTCGTGGATCAGGATCAACGGATTGTCGAGAACTGCTTCCATGCGTTCCGGATCGGTTACGAAATAGGGGCTGAGATAACCGCGATCAAACTGCATACCTTCGACCACTTCAAGCGAAGTGTCCATGGTCTTGGACTCTTCGACCGTGATCACGCCATCCTTACCAACCTTGTCCATGGCCTGAGCAATGATGTTCCCAATGGTTGAGTCACCGTTGGCGGAAACAGTTCCGACCTGGGCAATCATGTCGCCCTTCACAGGCTTTGCCAGGCGGTGAATCTCCTCTGTGGCACGCTCAACAGCTTTGTCGATGCCGCGCTTGATGGCCATCGGGTTGCCCCCGGCGGCGACCGTCTTCACGCCTTCGCGAAAGATGGCTTGCGCCAGGACGGTGGCGGTGGTGGTGCCATCGCCCGCGACGTCCGAGGTCTTGGAAGCCACTTCGCGAACCATCTGGGCGCCCATGTTTTCGAGCGCATCCTTCAATTCAATCTCTTTGGCGACCGTTACACCGTCTTTGGTGATGGTCGGGGAACCAAATTTCTTGTCGATAACGACATTGCGGCCCTTGGGGCCGAGGGTGATCTTGACGGCGTCGGCGAGTTGATTAATGCCTCGCAAAATCGCCGCACGCGAGTCTTCGCCGTGAACTACTTGTTTTGCCATTTCTCTATCTCTCCTGCTGAATTATTCAAAATTTCAGCAAAAAAGGCGACTGAGTCCTTTGAGACTACTTGCCGCCCTTTTTGCCACTGGCTGCACCGGCGCGCTCGATGATTCCCAGAATCTCGTCCTCGCGCATGATTAGCAATTCTTCACCGTCAAGCTTGATCTCGGATCCGCTGTACTTGCCAAACAGGACTCGGTCTCCTGTCTTAACGTCGAGCGGTTGCCGAGTGCCGTCATCCTTATACTTTCCTTCTCCGGCGGCAACTACCTCGCCTTCCTGGGGTTTTTCCTTTGCTGAGTCGGGAATAATGATGCCCCCGCGAATCTGCTCTCCCTCTTCAATCCGGCGTACAATTACGCGGTCATGAAGCGGTTTGATGTTTGTAGCCATTCTATTGCTCCTTTCGATTTTAACTGTTGAAGTTTTAGGTTTTTATTAGAGCTTCACTCTAAAAAACGAGGTTTCCTGGCACTCGCCCTTAGCGAGTGCTAAGAATAAAACGTTGAGTGGAGAGTTGTCAACTGTGGACTTCCGGTAAAAATGGTAGCTGATGCGCTCCAAGCGGAGGTTGGTGGAGGACGGTTGGAATATGGGATCTAGCCAGCAGCGCGCTTTGCTGAGCGTGTAGCCGCTCGATCCTGTTTTTGGTAAGCAGCGACTCGTTTTGAGAGCGTATTGCGGTGGATGCCGAGAGTTGCGGCCGTCTTTGACAGGTGCTGCTCGTGTTTTTGCAAAGCCTTTTGAATGTAGAGTTTTTCGAATTCGGCGACCGCCTCCTCGAGGAGGATTTGACCGTTCAACATTTCGTCGATAAGGGCTTCAAGCTTTGAGCGCATATGCATCTAAATCGCCGGTTTCGTGGCAAAAGCTCAAACCCACTTAGGGGAGTCTGGGACGCGCAGGTACATCATGTCGCGCTTGCAAATCGTGTCCGGTCAGAAGTTTATGTGCTTCGAGGTAACGATCCGTGGTCGCCTGGGCGATCTCCGCCGGGATTTCAGGAGCCGGCGGTTCTTTGTTCCAATCAAGCGTTTCCAGGTAGTCTCGAACGAACTGCTTGTCAAAAGACGGCTGCGATTGGCCAGGTGAGTACTCGGTCTGAGGCCAGAACCGGGAAGAATCAGGAGTCAAAGCTTCATCAATGAGGATAATCCGGCCGTTGGCTTCACGACCAAATTCAAACTTCGTGTCTGCGATAATAATGCCGCGAGAGAGCGCGTAGTCCCTGGCTTCTTTGTACAATCGCAGGGATGTGTCACGCAGGAACGAAGTATCTTCCTTGCCCAGCAATTCACTCATCCGCTGCTCGCTGATGTTTTCGTCATGCCCCTCTTCGGCCTTGGTCGCTGGCGTAAAGATCGGAGCAGGCAATTCGTCCGATTCCCGTAAATTCTCGGGCAACCGATGGCCACAGACTTCGCCGGTTCGCAGGTAATCTTTCCATCCGGACCCAACCAGGTAACCGCGCACCACGCATTCGACGGGAAAGACTTCGGTGCGGCGCACCAGCATTGAACGTCCACGCAGTTCATCAGCGTGCTCGCGCACTGGCGCGGGCATCTCGTCTATGTTCGTGGTCAGCAAATGATTCGGAACTACGTCAGCGAGCTTGTTGAACCAGAATTCTGACATGGCCGTCAGCACTTCACCCTTGCGCTGGATCGGGGTGGGCAAGATGCAGTCAAAAGCCGAGATGCGATCAGTAGCAACGACTAACAGTCGTTCGTCATCGATGACATAAACGTCACGCACTTTTCCGCGGCGAAGCAGTTTTAGATCGGAGATAGGAGTTTGCAGTAGAGCGGCAGCACTCATGTTACCCACCTGGTTTTGATCGTTTATTTGAGAGCGAGCGGGATCTTGCTCGCGCTCTCTGTCTTTGTCAAGCACTCTTGAGTTTTATGATTTCAAAGCGGCACGCAGGGCGCGAATTTGTGCGGCGTGATTGTGTGCGTGCGCAGAATAAATTCTTAACCAGTCAGCAACACTATATCTTCCGCTCTCGGTGTGACTTCCTTCGTGGTTCCAATCGTCGTCACTCATTAGCTCAAGCACCGGCACCGTGTTTGCGCGGGCCGCGCGGAACGCTTCCAGCGCCGGCGTGAAATCCCGTTTGTTGTATTGCAGCCGGCGCGCGTATTCATCCTGATCGTAACCCTGGATGACCGGATGGTCTTCACACAACAATCTGCGCAATCGAATCGCGGCTGTGGTTTCACTGTCACCGAGGTGGTGCACAATCTCGCAGGCGCTCCATTTACCGGCCAGGGGCTGGGCCGTCAATGATGCTGCCGGAAAATCCTTCAGGCTATCGATCACTTCGTCGTATCCGGCCTTGTACTTAGCGATCAATTCAATCCGTTCTTCAGTTGTCATGAAGCGGTTCCTTTTCGAAATCAGGGGTTAGTCGTGTAACAATATTCAGTGATTACGATGTTGGGCATTCTGACATTGGTATGCATATCACAACGCCATCCGTTTCATAAAGTGGAGCCGGACGTCTCGCGGACAGTCTTATGAATTCACAATCATTCGGTTTCGCTCGCCGCGAAGCAATTATTTGTATCTGTCTTGTCTTCGGGCTGTTTTTGGGGGCTGTGTTTTGGGACTGGACCGCCTCCGGACAGGTTCAAGTTCAGCAGCGAGTCGTGCGGCCGCTGCCTCCGACCCAATACATTCCCAGTCATGATTACGACACCACCCATATAGCGCTGAAGCTCCACTTTGATTGGGAACGCGAACAGTTGCTGGGGCTCGCGACCATTACTTTCGCACCGCTGGTGAAGGACTTGCGCGCGGTGGAATTTGACGCGGCCAATATGAGTTTCAATACCGTAAGGCTGGCTTCGGGAGCCGCTCTGGAATATGCAGCGGACACAAATAGGCAAAAGCTGCGCGTTACCCTGGACCGGGCTTACCAGCCCTCAGAAATAGTTTCTCTGGACATCGATTATCGTACAAATGGCCCCGTGCCCAGGCTCGTTGGCCTGGTAGGCGGCGGACTGAGATTTATCAAGCCAACAACTGCAGATCCCTTGCGACCTCGGCAGATTTGGTCGCAGGGAGAGACGGAATACAACCACTATTGGTTTCCCTCGTACGACCATCCAAACGACTTTTTTACCACCGAAATAACAGCCACTGTTGAGAAGCCCCTGACAGTGATTTCAAATGGCCAGTTGGTGGATCTGAAGGACAACGGCCGTGGCGAGCAGACTTTTCACTGGAAGATGGAGCAGCCTCATGCCGGTTACCTGACTTCGATTATCGTGGGTGAATTCACTCCGATCGTACAGGACTATGCAGGTATCCCAGTAATTACAAACGTCTATAAGCACGAAGTCGCCGAAGGAAAAGTGACGGCCGCAAGGCTTGCAGAAATGGTCAGGTTCTTTTCCGAAAAGACAGGACTCAAGTATCCGTACGCAAAATATGCGCAAACTACGGTGCGCGATTTTGGTGGCGGCATGGAGAACATCAGCGCCACCACCCAGACTGACAACATGATTCACGATGCGCGCACTGAACTCGATCAGACGCAGGACGGGTTGCAGTCGCACGAACTTGCACACCAGTGGTTTGGTGATTATGTGACCTGCCGCTCGTGGTCCGATATCTGGCTGAATGAAAGTTTCGCTACTTACTTCCAGGCGATGTGGGACGAGCATCACCTCGGCCATGACGATTTTCTCTACCTTGACGTGAAAGGGAATCAGGATCAGTACTTCACCGCCTGGAAGAACGGAAACCGCCGTCCCATCGTCACGAAAAACTATGCCACTCCCGATTCGGTTTTTGATACCTATGCTTACCCGCGTGGCGCCGCAGTCCTGCACATGTTGCGCACGTGGTTGGGAGAAGAAAATTGGTGGCGGGCCATTAATCATTACCTGACCAGGTATGCTCACCAGCCGGTCGACACCGAAGAATTTCGTATTGCTATCGAGGAATCTACCGGCCAGTCAATGGATTGGTTCTTTGACCAATGGCTGTACCGCATGGGCCATCCAATTTTCCTAATCACAAAGACGTATGACGCCGGTGCTAAGCGGTTGACCTTAACCAGTTACGCGGTAATACGTACTGCCGCCGAGGCGCTCGGTGCGACCAGGAGCCCGTTAGCCTACGAAAACTTGAGCCGGCTGCTGGCGGTGCCCTCGTGGCGAGACACCATCAGGATTTCGGCGCTGAACGGTTTAACGGTTTTGGGAGACGGGCGCGGGCTTGCACCGGCACTTCGATTTGTCGGTGCGGGAAATTCGAGGTCGGTGAGGGGGGCTGCTTTAAAATTGTTGGGAGCCACAGGAAAAAATGACCCGCGGTCCTTTGGCGTGCTGACTGAAGCCCTCGAACAGGCCGTTGCCGGAGGGGAACAGCAGTTATCTACCGAGGCCGCTGAGGGACTGACAACTTTGGGAGATGTCCGGGGACTGGCAGTAATTGAGAACTTACTGAGGAAATCAGATAGCTTGCCCCAAATCAGGGCGATTCTGACCCGGTCCCAGGAAAAGCTAAGAAGCAATGCCCTGGCGCCGAAAAGCAGTGCTGCGCACCCTTGACCGTGGCTCGCCCTCGGAAGGCCTCGCTGGCCTGTCGCCCCGGATTCGAAAAGCCTGGCTAATTAACGCCCCAAAAACTTTAGGCTTGAGTTTGCCAAGCTTTTTACGGTAGTATTCATTCGCCTGAGAAGCGCCGTCCCATGGCGTATCCCCTCTTGAGCCTCCTGCTTGTCAGTAGTACTATTGGACCAACCATGCCAATGATCGCTGACAGACAGAACAAACCAGACAAGGAAAACCACTCGTTCGCCGATTCGGGCGATCACAAAATTTCATTACTGGTGGTTGAGGATGATCAGAATATATCAACCGCGATAAGTGAATACTTTTCCCGCGCAGGTTATAACGTGAAAACCGTGGAAGATGGATTATCGGGGGTCAAAGCAGCATTGGATGATCGACCAGATGCTGTAGTGCTTGACCTGATGCTTCCAAAGATGGACGGCTTGGCCGTTTGTAAGGAACTGAGGGAGAAAATCAGTTATCTGCCGATCCTGATGTTGACTGCAAAGGATGACGTGGTTGATAAGGTTCTGGGTTTAGAGATGGGCGCAGATGACTATATCACCAAGCCCTTTAGCCTCAGGGAACTGGAAGCTCGCATTAAGACTGTTTTGCGACGCAGCCATAACGCAGTTGCAGCCGCTGATGGGTTTGGGAGCGAGGCCCCGATCACACGCGGCAAACTTCGCATAGATGCCGAAAAACGGGAAGTTTCGATCGGCGACCGTGCGGTTGAATTGACACCTAAAGAGTTTGACTTACTGAAACTCTTTGCTTCGAACCCGGGTAGGGTTTTTCCACGCAAGTACCTCCTGGAAAAGATCTGGGACTATTCCTACGAAGGCTATGACCGAACGATTGATTCACATATCAACCGCCTGCGAGCCAAAATCGAGGACAACCCGGAGAACCCACAAATGGTTCTGACCGTTTGGGGTATCGGCTACAAATTCAGCGACGAGCACTGATTCAGCAGAATCGCTGACCTCTCAAGACTTGCCACCGCCTTAGTTTCGATTGACATACCACGTCTGAACTCCCTGGGACGCAACTGGCCGTCCGGCTACCTGCTTCGGGCCGCCGCGCCGGCTAGAGCAGCTTGTTCCCACGGAATGATCGCCTTAAAAATTATGTTCAAGCCTGACTCCTACAAGATCAAAACCCACGTCGCCCTGGCAGTTCTCTTGCTCATCGGTCTCGGGTGGGCCTTTGCACAAGCCCAGACCAGGGGTGAACCTGTCGTCGTACTGAGCGTCTCGAGTCGCGCTTCGGCAAACGGAACGGTAGTCACAATCCTGGCCGACGGGCCGCTCAACCGAGCCCAAACCTGGCAGGACCGTGAAGGCTACCATGTCGTTGTACCTTCCGCGGGAACGCAGAACGCAATTAACGGTGGGAATGGAATAAAGATCAGGCAATTGGACCGTTCGCTGGAAATTGTTGCTCAGACCCGCCCCGGCGCCAACGTCACCGTGCAGTCTGCGGGAAACCATCTCCACTTGAACGTTGAAGGAAAGCTCGAGCCGCGCGCGCCCGAACTTGATAATCAGAACACAGAGGCTGCGCGAACCCAGCAGCCCCAGGGTAATACCACCTCAGCGAGCGATCCCACAAGTGTGCAACGTAATCGATCCGGTTCGCCTGGAGCGAACGACGGTTCGTTCTCAAATCAGAGTTCGAGCGGCAGTACCGGAACTGCGGGAAACCCCCTTTCTGCCGCAACATCGACTGACGACAATTCGGGCCTATCAGGATCGGCCTCGGGAGAATCAAGTGTCATGTCAGGCACAACCATAATGATCATACTTTCTCTTGCCTGCGTCGGACTGCTGATAATGCGGCGCAGGTTCTCGGGCAAAACTGCAGTGGCACGAGATGAGGACGATGGATTTGAGACGCTCGACGATTTGGGAGACACAGCAATCCAATCCAAAGCCCCAGCAAAGCCCGCCAAGAGCAATGGTAGCGGCGAACCTCTTGCCAAGGCTGCCAACCCGGCTCCAGGTGCAGCTGTCGCGCAAAGAAAAACAAGGGCTCGGATGCCCGTTACGCTGCCGGTGTCTCTGTATGGGGCTTATCAGGTAGACATGGAGATAGGCAAGCTGGTTCAGGGTCAACCGCACAAAATCGATGTGATTGGTTCGCGCGCCCCCGACGATCGTCGCGCTATTGAGGCTTCCCTGCTGAAGACGCTGGGGTCGGCCGCCGGCGATGAGAATATTACGCGTCGGACCCGTGGCGCTTTGGAAGAGTATGGTTTCGTGGCCCGTCAATGCGCAACCCTTCTGACGGCAGCGGATCCCTACGAGCGCACTTCCGCAGCGAGAATGCTTGGCGACGTCAAGTCACCCGCAGCGCTCCCGTTCCTGCTTGAGGCCCTTTACGATAACGAGCCGCTGGTTCGCAATCAGGCGGTCCTCAGTATTGGCGAACTCAAGTTACCTTCAGCAATCGGCGCGCTGCTTGATATTGCCCGCAAACATCCCGATGTGCCCGGGGCACTACTAAGTCGGGCCCTCAGCGCCTGCTCGGTTGAAGGCTTGGACTTCTTTGACGCCAACATTCCTGCCCCGCGTCTGCTTAATGGAGTCAACGCTCGATTGCTGGCAGATGAGATCAGTAACCTTGAACCAGCGGCTTCCTTTGCAGATCTCGCCGAAACGGCAGACGACCCACGCCTGGTTCAGGCCTTGGAAAATATCAACAGCGAAGACCTGGGCGAGCGATCCGACGCCATCAAGGCCCTGGGACAATTCCCAGTACAAAGCGCGGTATCCGCTTTGGCCCGCCTGGCGCGCCTGGATCCGGAATCGAGTCTGAAGGCTCTAGCCATCTCGAGTCTGGCTTTTATCAATCATGAATCCGTCTTTCCGGCTATCCTGATTGCCATGGCGGATGAATCACGTGAGGTTCGCGCTGCAGCCGCTCGCTCACTTTCACGGCTTAGTTTTGATCGCGCCGATGGCTATATCCGCGTCACTGAAACAAACGATGCCGTGGTGCTTCGTGAAGTCGCCGATGCCTGTATTAAGGCCGGAATTGCCACCCAGAGCATCGACAAAATGAGTAGCGGCGATCACCAGGCCTATGAGTCGATGGCGGTAGTGTCGTTGCTGGTTAAGGCCGGGCGTTTCGAGCCCTTGCTGGAGGCGATGAGCAACCATCCGGATCTGGATGTGCGGTTGGTGGTTATCCATGTTATGGGACTGTCGAGCGATCCTGAGGTGATTGCACCCCTGCGAGCATGGTTGAAAGAAGCGCATAACGACGTGATTAGCGAGGCCCTGGAGGAAGCAATTGCTCGCCTGCAATCCCCGGACGAGCAGACGGCCAACACCATGCCGGAAGCCTTGATCGAGAGCGAGCCGGAGTTCCAGACAAACAGCGTATTTGAGACGAATTCCGGTTTCGAAGTCATGGAGCAAACTACAAGCGAGTCCGAAAAGGAATCTGAACCCGATCTGGAGCTGGGGGAGCTTGACGGCTCTGGACTGCAGATGCACCCGATTGCATAATGCTGTCGCAGCGTCTTTCCCGAATTGCCCCAATGAACTCATCACAATTCAAGAATCGGTTTCCACGCGGTGGTTGGCATCAGGTGATCCTATTTCTGTCGCTTTCGCTGCTGGTTGCGTGCAATCTATTGCCGCTGGCGGCGCAGGTTAAGACCGCCAAGCGCATTACCTCAGTGTGGACGGCCACTACTGCCGAGGGATCGAGGGTCCACGTCGACTCCGACGCACCAGTGAACGATTACGAAGCCTACACCCAAGGCGGACGTTTTTATGTGAAAATTCCACTGGCGGATCTACCTTCCGCACGCGGCAGCTTGTTGGGCCGTGGGTTTGATGACGTGCAGATTCAACGCTATGGCGACGGCATCATCATCTCGTTTCGGTTGCAACCGGGGACTGCGGCGCGGGTAGAGCAAGCAGCCAACCGTTTAGAAGTTGTCTTTACGACTGCAGGGTCACGCATTGCCGTAGCCGGGACGAAAGATATCGACTACGCTACACGCACGCGCGCACGAAGGACCAGCGACCTGGCCGGCCCAGCTCCTGCGACCTCACCCACGGCAGCCGGTGCCTCCGCGACTATGCCGCGCCCAACTCGCCACCGTACCGTCCACTCTGCAGCGGGTAGCTCGCCAACGGGACAGGGCGTGCGGAACAGCGACAGCTCCGCCGCGACCAGAAATTCAGACACGACGGTAGACGCTCCGGGCAAAGCTCCAGGTGCACGGGCCAACGGCGAAGGGCCCGCGAGTATTCCGAAGCCGTATGCGGTTCCCAGTCCGGTGGCATCGCCAACCCCGACTCCCTCGGTTGTGTCTGGAGTGGCTTCTACAGGCGCCAGTCCGCTGCCATCGGCTACAATCAGACCCAGAGAGACATTGCCGTCCCCAACTCCAAAGACCGCTGCAGGCGCTACCGATAATGACTGGAAGAGTCGCGCCCATTACTGGAGGGTCTGGGTAGATCTAAACTGGTTGCCGATCGTGATCGGAGTTCTCGTCGTTATGGCGCTATTGACGGCGCTGTTTTTCTGGCGCGCGATAAAACGTACCCGCAGCGAAACCGCTGCCTGGTTCAATCCAGGGGTTGATAGTGAATCGGTCGGTCGCAAGGAAACAGGCAGCGCTGGCCAATCCTGGCCGTCGGCCAGGGGCGATCGCCAGACTCAAGCTACAGTGGCTAACCCCTCGCCTTCGGCAAATGCAACGCCCGGCAGACCGGTTAAGGAAGTGCGTGACGAACAGGAGCGGGAGGTTTTTGAACTATGAGTGTCGATTTCCTATTTCAACTTTGCGCCCAACATGGCATCAAGTTAACGCTCGCGGAAGGCAGGACCGATCGTCTCGTGGTAGATGCCCCGAAGGGTTCTTTGACGCCCTCGCTCCGCGAAGCACTAACCGCAAATAAGCCTGAATTGATCGCCGCTCTCCTTGCCCAGGCACAGCCGGGACTGAAGAAAGCTGCAGAAGACAACCTCGACGCCCCTATGCCCGCCGCAGTCTCGAGTGTGCCCGAGATCGCCAAACCCGTAACTGACAGCGTCCAACCCTCGGCGCGAGCGATTTCTGCTGGAACCTCATCTGAACATGCGGAGGTTGAAGTTGAAAGCCTGCTGGCCGGCAGACCCTATGACGCGAGTGTGATTGAGTCCAACGATCTGAACACTCGCCAGTTGGTTGCAAAGGCATTGCTCAACGGGCTGACTGCTCCGGACGAGGGACGGCGCGATCGCGCTCGGCATGGGTTTTTAGATCATGGATATTTTGAAGAAGTCTCACGCGATTTGCGGATGGCCGATTCTCCAGCCGCACGCGCAGCCGCGGCTCATAAGCTGGGCGCTGTAGGCAGCCGCCTCGCCACCCCCCACTTAATAGAGGCACTGTCGGATACCACTCCGGAAGTTCGCCGCAATGCCGTCGAAGCCCTGGGAGGAATCGGGGATCCTGCGGCAATTGCTCCACTGAATGACCTGGTGGCCCGCGAGATCAGCCGCCACGTGCCGGCCAGCCTGGTGCGCCAGGCGATTGATGCGATTACGCATGCCGTGACCCAGGGTGCGAGGACTGCAGCTAATTCAGTCAGCAGCCAGACGATTGCAGAACCCGCCGTTTTAAAGCCTGAGTCGCTTAACACCTCTACATTCGCCCCGATCGCTGCAGAAAAGATTTCTCAGGAAGAGGAACGATTGCGAGTGGAAGAAGAAGCACTCCGCAAAGCCGTTCAGGAGGTCGAGCAGAGGCGATTGGCGGCAGAGGCCGCGCGCAAACGCGTGGAGCAGGAAGCTCGTTTGCAGGCTGAGCAGGAAACCCGGGCCAGAGCGGAAGCGGAACAGCGGCGTGAGTCCGAAGAGCTTGCTCGCCAACAGGCGGAGGCTGAAGCTGCGCAGCGCCAGGCCGAGGAAGAAGCTCGCTTGCGCGCCGAAGAAGAAGCCCGCGCCAGAGCGGAAGAAGAAGCACGAATTCGTGCTGCTGAGGAAGCGCGCTTCCGCGTTGAGGCAGAGACACTCAGGAAAGCGGCCGAGGAACTTGCGCGCAAGCGGGTTGCGGCCGAGGCAGCGAGAAAGGAAGCGGAAGAAGAGGCCAAACTTCGAGCGGCAGAACTTGCGCGCAAACAGGCCGAAGAAGAAGCAGCCCGTCAGCTTGCCGAAGCTGAAGCTTGGCGTCTTGCCGAGGCAGAGTCGGCCCGGCAAGCGGCCGAAGAGTCTCGTCTTCGCGCGGCGGACGAAGCTCGTCTGCGCGCTGAGGAAGAAGAGCGTATTCGCGCCGAACAATTGCGCCTCCAGGACGAGGCTCGTCTGCGCGCTGAGGAAGAAACTCGCCAGCGAGCTGCCGAACAGACACGTCGCCTGGCTGAGCAGGAAGCAATTCGCCTGGCCTTGGAAGAAGCAGCGCGGCGGGCAGCCGACAATCAGCGCAGAGAAGATGAGGCACGGCTGGAGGCGGAAGCGGAAGACCTGCGCCGAGCCGCTGAGGCCGTGGCGTTGCAGCGAGCAGAGATAGAAGCCGCCCGTCGCAGAGCGGAGGCCGAGGCGGAGCGGCTGGCAGAGGAACAAAAGCAACTGCAAGCCGACGAGGCAGCGCGACGCGACGCGGAAGCGGAACGAATCAGGATTGCCGCTGAGGTGAATCAGCGTGCTCAGGAAGAGCTTCGGCGTCTCGAAGAAACTCGCGCGCATGCCGCCGCCGAGCAGCAGCGCATTGAAGCAGAGGCACGTCGCTATGCCGAGGAAGAGGAGCAACGGTTGGCCAGCCTGGAAGCCTTAAGAATGAAGGCCCAGGGTGATCTGGTCGAGCGGGCAGAAAAAGAAAAACGCATTCGTGGCGAAATCGAAGCCTTGCGTCTGGCAGAAGAGCAGCAGCGTCAGCGGATCCAGGATGCTGAGAAGCGCCGCCTGGCAGAATCCGAACTTCGGCGGCAGGCTGAAGAGCTGGCGCGTTTGAAGACCGCAGAGCAGCAGCAATTGCGGGCACAGGAAGAAGCGCGGTTGCAGGCTGAGGAAGAAGCCCAGTGCCGGGCCGAGGTGGAACGCCAGCGTTTGGCAGAAACACGGCTGCGGCTTGAGACGGAGCGCCGTCGTGCGGAAGAGGAACGGATACGCCTCGAATCCGAAGCGCGCCAGCGTACTGAGGAAGAGGAACGCCATCTTGCCTCGCTGGAAGCGATCCGGCTCCAAGCTGAAGCAGAGGCGCGGGCCCGCGCGGAAAAAGCGGCTCAACTGCAGAGCGAATTAGAGGCCCTCCGCGAAGCCGAAGAGTTGCGACTAAAAGCTGAAGAGGACGCCCAGCGGCGCGCCGAAGAGGAGCGCCAGCGCTTTGACGACGCCCGCCGCCGCGCGGAAGAAGATAGATTGCGCGTGGAAGCCGAAGCCCGGGAACACGCCGCAGCCCAACAACAGCACCTCGCAGCTTTGGCAGCGATTCGTCAAGAGGCTGAAGAACAAGCGCGTTTGCGAGCAGAACAGGCATTGAAGGTACAGGCTGAAATCGAGACGCTGCGGCAGGCAGCGGCCGAGCAGCTAAAGATGGAAGAGGAGGCGCGTCGCCGTGCGGAAGAAGAACGCCGGGGCCTCGATGAAGCACGGCGCCGCGCGCAGGAAGAGCGATTGCGAGTTGAAGCCGAAGGCCGTCAACACGCTCAGGAACAACAGCAGCACCTTGCGGCCCTGGAGGCCATTCGTCTCGAAGCAGAAGAGCAGGTGCGCCTGCGCGAGGAAAAAACTCTTGCGGCCCAGGTTGATATCGAGCGACTGCGGCAGATCGCGGAACAGCGCTTAAAGACTGAAGAGGAAGCACGCATCAGGGCCGAAGGAGAGCGAGTGCGCTTTGAAGCTGAAGCGCGCCAGCAGGCCGCCGCGGCTGAGAACCACCTTGCGGCGCTCGCCACCTTGCGTGCTCAGGCAGAGGAAGACGCTCGTGTTCGGGCAGAGAAAGAGCGGCAACTGCGCACAGAGATTGAGGTTCTGCAACAGGCTGAGGAAGTCCAGCGGCGACAAATTGAAGAAGCAGAAAGCCTGCGCCGCGAGAAGGCCGCAAAATTACAGGAAGAAGAAGAAACTCTTCGCCATACCGAACTGTTGTTGCAACAGCACCGTGCGGAAGTCGCGGCAATCCGGCGCAAAGCGGAAGAAGAAACAGAGTGGCTGGGGCAAGAGCAGGAACGACTCAGACGTGAAGACGAGGCCCGTTTAGCTGCCGCAGAAGAAAGGCGGCGGCTCGAAGTCGAAGCCCGACACCGGCTTGAGGAAGAGGAACGGTCTCGCTTGCTGGAATCAAGACGTCGCACGGAAGATGAAGCAAGAAGAATCAGCGAAGAAGCCCAGCGACGCGCTGAGGAAGATGAACGAAACCAGACCGAGCTGCAATCATTGCATCGCAGGCTGGAAGAAGAAGCCCGCAACCGCGCCGAACAGGAGCGACGCCTGCGCGCTGAAATCGAAGAGCTAAACCGCGCCAGTGAAGAACAACGCCGGCGGCTCGAAGCGCAATCTGAATTGCGAGCACAAGCTGAAGCCCGGTTCAAAGCGGCGGAGAACCAGCACGCTCAGGAAATACAAAGTCGGTTAAGAATCGAGGAAGAGGAGCGCCGCTATGCCGGCCTGCAGGTCGAGCCTGAAAGTGCCGGCTTGCTGGACGAGGCAAGGCCAGATCCCCGGACGGCCCACTCTTTGGCGGACCAAACTCGTGAGCTTGAAAAACTCGAGGCCCCGCGGCCGAAGTTTGCCGAACTCGCGATTGAAGCACGTGAACTCGAAGTACTGCAGGCAGAGAAGGGCCTGTTGGCAGTCGATGGCGAAACTGCGGGCGTGCCCTCCCATGTTCTGGGACGGCTTAAGAGTGAGGATACTGCCGAACGGGCGGCAGCCCTGGTGGAACTCAGTCAAATAGGCGACGAAGATTCGATTCAACTTATCAATAAGGCGTTTGACGATCCGGCGGCAGAAGTCCGCAACGCGGCGGCTCATGCCCTGCACGACGTCCATCCTGATCGTGCAGCTTCTTTTACCCGGGCCTTGCGTGATGGGTCTCCGGAGCGACGGCGAAACATCGGCGCTGCTCTGGCTGATTCAGGCTTGGCCACCCAGGCTATCAACAACCTCACCGGTGAGAGTCGCGAAATAACCTACGATGCGTTTTCGCTCTTGTTCCTGATGGCCAAGGCAGGCGAAGTCCAGCCCTTGATGCACGCGATTGAAGATCATGCCAATGTTGAGGTGCGCCTGGCGGTGGTGAAATTGCTGGCGCTGAGCGGCCAGTCGGAAATTGTGCCGGTGTTTCGCCGCCTGGCAGTGCGCGGGTCGTTGCCCTCAGAGGTAAGGTCCGCGGTGATGGAAGCGATCTACCAGATCAGCAGCCAGTCGCGTGAGAAGGCCCCCTCGGCTGCGTAAGGGCGAAGGGAAAAGGGCCAGGAGCAAAGGGAAAAGGGCGAAGGGCAGGGGTCCTTCGCTCTTACTTTTTCGCTTGCCTCCTGGCGCTTATCGCCTGGCCCCTTTGCGCTTTGCTGACGGCGATTTTACTATTCAGTCTCACCATGCCTTTTAAGTTACAGTCGGATTACGCACCGAAAGGGGACCAACCACAGGCAATCGAGGCGCTGGTTCGAGGTCTGGATGATGGCGCCAAAGACCAGGTCCTGCTGGGCATCACCGGCAGCGGCAAAACATTTACCATCGCCAGTGTGATTCAGAAAACTCAGCGACCAACGCTGGTTATGGCCCACAATAAGACGCTGGCGGCGCAGTTATATCAGGAATTCAAGTCGCTCTTCCCCGAAAATGCAGTCGAGTATTTTGTCTCCTACTACGATTACTACCAGCCAGAGGCCTACATGCCGTCGGCTGACCTTTATATCGAAAAGGAAGCCATCGTTAATGACGACATCGACCGTCTTCGGATGTCGGCCACTCGCGCGCTGTTCGAACGGCGCGATGTGATCGTAGTCGCCAGCGTGTCATGCATCTATGGTCTGGGCGATCCGGACGCTTATTACGACATGTTGCTTTTCGTGGAGCCGGGCACAAGGATGACGCGTGAGGCCCTGCTGCAGCGGCTGGTCGAACTGCAATACGAACGGGGCGACGTGGATTTTAAACGCGGTTCCTTTCGCGTGCGTGGCGATGTCGTCGATTTGTATCCCAGCTACCAGGACAACGCCTATCGGATAGAACTCTGGGGAGACGAGATCGATTCGGTTTCGACCATTGATCCTCTGCTGGGTGAAGTGCTCCAGAAACACACGGCCAGAGTGCCGATCTACCCCAAAACTCACTATGTGATGTCGAAGAACACCATCAAACAGGCGATCAAATCAATCCGTGCCGAACTGGAGTGGTGGGAACCCAAACTGATCGCTGAGGGCAAACTGGTGGAAGCACAACGGCTGCATCAGCGGACCATGTTCGATCTCGAGATGATCAAGGAGATGGGATTTTGTCGGGGTATTGAGAATTACTCGCGGCATCTCACCGGAAAGAATCCGGGCGAGCCACCGCCGACGCTGCTCGACTACCTGCCGCGCGATACCATGATGGTGATTGATGAAGCGCATCAAACGGTTCCGCAGGTTCGCGGTATGTTTGAAGGCGATCAATCACGCAAACGGACACTCGTGGAATATGGGTTTCGCCTGCCGTCGGCGCTCGATAACCGGCCGCTCAATTTTCGCGAGTTCGAAGAGCGTATCGGCCAGACTATTTATGTTTCCGCGACCCCCGGGCCTTACGAATTAACGAAGGTCAGCGGCGAGGTTATCGAACAGATTATTCGACCGACGGGTCTGATGGATCCGGAAGTCGAGGTGCTGCCAGTCAAGGGGCAAATTGACCATCTCCTGGAAGAGTGTCGTCTGCGTGCGGAGCGCAAGGAACGTGTCCTGGTGACTACTCTGACCAAGCGCATGTCTGAGGACTTGACGGAATATTTCACCGAGGTGGGAGTACGTGTTCGCTACCTGCATTCTGATATTGTGACGCTCGACCGTATCAAGATTCTGCGCGATCTGCGTCGCGGAGAGTTCGACGTTCTGGTGGGCATCAATCTGCTCCGCGAGGGTTTGGATTTGCCGGAGGTGTCGCTGGTGGCAATTCTGGACGCCGATAAGGAGGGGTTTCTGCGCTCTGAATCGTCCCTGATACAGACGATCGGCCGGGCGGCCCGCAACGCTCACGGCAAAGCCATTTTGTATGCCGATCGCGTGACGGACTCGATGAAACGGGCCATTGATGAAACACGGCGGCGGCGCATGGTGCAGGAAGCCTACAATCGGGAACACGGGATTACACCGCAAACAATCATCAAGCCAATCGAAGCTACCCTGGTGACGGCCTACGAGGCAGACTATTTCAAAGTGCCGCTGGATCTCGATGAGTACGAAGAATACTCGGCGGAAAAGATAGGCCAGACCATCAGTCAGCTGGAAAGAGACATGCGTGAAGCTGCCAGGCGATTTGAGTTTGAGAAGGCCGCCGAGTTGCGCGACCGGATCAAGTACCTGCGCGAGAGGGAGCTGCAGTTGAGTTGACCTGCAGCGCACTTTGCACAGTCCAGGGAGTCGATGCTCAGCAAAACCCAACCGGATGAAATCCAGTCCTACCTTTTCGATTCCAGCTACATGCGGGGCGGGACAGCCACCGGCGTAGTTTTCCCGGAGAGTGCGGCTGAGGTCGCGGAGATTCTCCGCGATGCCCAGCGCAATCAGACTCCAGTCACGGTGGCCGGCGCCGGCACGGGCACAGTCGGCGGCCGTATTCCCTTCGGTGGTATCGTGCTGGCTACCGACAAACTCAACCGCATTAAGAGTATCGTCTGTGACGATGGTGGTGGGTCGGCTATCGCCGAGGCGGGTGTGCTCCTCAGCGAGTTGCAGAGTGCGGTGGACCTGAAAGGAATGCTGTACCCCCCTGATCCAACCGAGCGCGCTTGCTTTCTCGGGGGCAATGTTGCGACCAATGCTTCCGGCTCGCGCACTTTTAAATATGGACCAACCCGAAACTACGTGCAGCGACTGACGATTGCCCTGCCCACCGGTGATCTGATCGATCTGCGCCGGGGACAATTGCACGCGAGCATCGACGGCTTGATATGCATCCCGCTGCGCTCCGGTCGCAGAGTGGAAGCGCGCCTACCATCTTATTCCATGCCTCGGGTGCGTAAACACGCTTCCGGTTATTTCGTCGCTCCGGGCATGGATTTGCTTGATCTGTTCATCGGCAGCGAAGGCACACTGGGCGTGGTCACTGAGATGGAAGTAAAGCTTTTGCCAAAGCCGGAGGGGCTGTTAAGCGGGGTGGTTTTTTTTACCGTGGAGGAAGAATTGCTGGACTTCGTTCGGCAGGCGCGTGACGAGTCCCTGCTTTCACGGCAAACTCCAGGGCCGGATCGGGAGATCAGCCTTGATGCGCGGGCGCTCGAGTATTTTGATAAAGAGTCGCTTGGTTTTTTGCGCCAAGAATATGAAAGCATCCCGACAGAAGCAGTCGGGGCGATCTTTTTCGAGCAGGAGACGACAGCCGATACAGAAGATGCGTTGCTGGGCGGATGGCTGGCATTGCTCGAGTCTCATCATGCGCTCGCCGAGCAATCCTGGTTTGCAACCAACGAACCTGATCAGGCCAGGCTGCGCGAATTCCGCCATCAGCTTCCTGTCCTGATGAACGAGTGGTTTTCGAGCCATAACCAACGCAAGGTCTCAACCGACATGGCAGTGCCGGATGAAGAGTTTCCCGCCATGCTGCGCTTCTATCAGGAGACGTTGCGCGCCGATAACCTGCGCTACACCATTTTCGGGCACATCGGTGACAATCACGTTCACGTCAACATCCTGCCGCGCAATGATGATGAAGGCGTTCGGGCCCGCGAGATTTATCTGCGGTTCCTGCAACGTGCCGCGGCTGTGGGCGGCACACTCTCAGCCGAGCACGGAGTGGGAAAACTCAAACGTGAATACCTGCGCCTCTTTTACAGCGACCAGCATCTGCTCGAGATGGCCGCCTTAAAGCACGCGTTCGATCCCGCCGGGATCCTCGGGCGCGGCAATATTTTCGGCGCGGCGAACCAACTCTGACACACTAAAACTGGGCTGAAGCTGGTACTCTGAGCGCCCGCGGGCGGCAGTGATTTGTCCTTCACTGCGAACAAAACTACAATCGTTACTCTCAATGCTAAGTTTCACTACAGCCGGAGAATCACACGGCCGCGCCCTGGTTGCCATTGTCGAGGGTCTGCCTGCCGGTCTACCCGTCGATGTCGGTCAGATCAATTACGAATTGGAACGGCGGCAGCGGGGTTACGGTCGCGGCGGGCGCATGAAGATTGAGCAGGATGAAATCCAGCTTCTGAGCGGTGTTCGGCATGGACTGACCCTGGGCTCACCATTGGCCCTGATGATTGAGAATAGGGACTGGGCCAACTGGACTGAGATTATGGCTGCGGACGCGCGCGAGCTTGAGCCGGAGAAGGCTCGCCTGGTGAAACGCCCGCGCCCTGGACATGCTGATCTTGCCGGAGGTTTGAAATTTGGTGCGCGGGATCTGCGGAACGTACTGGAACGCGCGTCCGCACGCGAAACGGCGGCCCGCGTCGCCTGCGGTGCATTTGCGAAGCAGTTGCTGGGACAATTCGGTGTCCAGATTCGCAGCCATGTCATTCAACTCGGCGGCATACCTGAAATACCTCTGGAGCTTTCCTGGGAAGCGATCAGCGCCATTCGCGCTGACGCGCCTCTCAATTGTGCCGATGAACAGGCGCAGCAAAGGATGGTCGAGCTGATTGATGAAAAGCGGCACGCGGGCGACACCCTCGGAGGAATCTTCGAAGTCGTCGCGCGCGGACTCGTGCCTGGGCTCGGTTCGCATACTTCCTGGGACGGGAAGCTCGACGGCCGTCTGGCCCAGGCAGTGATGTCGATACATGCCGTCAAAGCAGTTGCCATTGGCGCCGGACTGGAGGCCAGCAGTCTGCCGGGGTCGGAAGTCCATGATGAGATTGCCTACAACGCCGAGACCAAAGATTTTATTCGCGCGACAAATCGCGCGGGTGGGCTCGAGGGTGGAATCACAAATGGCGAAGAGCTGCGCATTCGGGGACATCTGAAACCAATTTCCACCCTGCGCCGCCCGTTGCGCTCCGTGGACATCGATACCAAGCAGGAGGAAGCCGCCGCTTTTGAACGTTCAGATATCACCGTTGTACCCGCGGCTGGAGTAATCGGTGAAGCGATGGTGGCGCTGGTCCTGGGGTCGGCCATGCGCGAAAAATTCGGCGGCGACAGCCTGGGTGAAATGAAGCGTAACTTCGAAGGCTATCGCGAACAGTTGCGCGGGTATTGAGTGTGCGCGTCGTTCTTTGCGCTCTCCTGTTACTGGAAAAGCTCTTTTAAGAGCCTAAACAAGCAGGGGACCCAGGTACAAGCTACAGAGCAAAAGATATCAAGACGATCAATGGCTGTGAAGAACGCAAAACCGGCAAAGCGAGTCTTTTTGATCGACTCAATGTCTCATATCTTTCGGGCGTTTTATGCGCCAATGGCGAACCGCGCGGCGCCGCTGGCAAATTCTCACGGCCAGGTTACGCAGGCCGTGTTCATTTTTACCAACATGTTGCGCAAGCTGCTGCTGGACGAGCAACCAGACTACATTGCGGCAATCTTTGAATCGGGGGAAAAGACATTTCGCCACGAGACCTTTGCTGACTACAAGGCTAATCGCCTGCAAATGCCTGAGGATCTCGCTTCCCAACTGCCGTTCATTATCCGGTTGTGCGAGGCCTTCAATATCCCGGTCATCAATGCGCCGGGGTATGAAGCGGACGACGTGATCGGGACTCTGGCGGCCCAGGCGGAAAGAAAAGGCGTGCAGGCGGTCATCGTCTCCAACGACAAAGACATGTGCCAGTTGGTCCACGATCCTTTTGTCGTAGCCATGCGCACCAATTCTCAAGTCGTCAGGCGCAAGGAATATGTCCCTCCAATCGAGTGGTGCGACGAAGCGTGGGTGGAAAAGAAATTTGGCGTGACTGCGGATCAGGTCGTCGATCTGTTGGGCCTGATGGGCGATTCGATTGACAACATCCCGGGAGCGCCCGGGATCGGCTCGAAAGGAGCGGTCGCCATCATCAAACAATTTGGGTCGATTGAAAACGCACTTGAGCGCTGGGAAGAAGTAAAGCACAAGACCTATCGGCAATCACTGCGCGACAATGCCGACCTCATCCGGCAATCGCGAGAGTTGGCGCGCATCAAGTGCGATCTCGACGTGGAATTGGACCTGGATCAGTTGAGAGCGCGTCCAGCCGACCGGGCGGCTGCGTATGAGCTGTTCCGTGAACTTGAATTTCAGGTATTGACTCGGGAATTTGCCGATGCCGCGCAAGCAGTGCCGGCCAGCGTGAACGAAGCCCGTGACTATCGACTCATCCGTAGAGAGTCTGAGCTAAAGGCCTTTGTGCAAACGCTCTGGAATGCCGAGCACATTGGGATCGCCATTGCCGAGTCGACTGAAGGCGAAGACCAGCAGCGCTGCCTGTTGCCCCAGGATGGCGCCTTTGGGATTGCCATCGCAAGTGGACCGGGCCGGGCGGCCTATATTGATTTGGAAAAATTTGCTGAAGGTCGCGAGTCGGCTCTGGTGCCCTTGCGCGAGGTATTGGCCAATGGGCTGCTCGAGAAATCCGTGCATGATTTGAAGCGGGCCGTCGGGTTGCTTTCACCTCTCGGCATCGCCCTCGAAGGGGTGAAGGACGATACATTCCTCGCCGCTTATCTGCTCGATCCGAGTCGCAGCAAATATGAACTGCACGATCTGGCTCGGGAACTAACAGGAGTCGATGGCGCCGGCCCTCCCGCGGCGGGCTGGACGGAATTGACCTGGCAGACGGCGGTTGCTGCTGATCTGACGGCCCAGGCCGCGCGTGTGCTGCATGAACGGATACTGGAAA
This sequence comes from Pyrinomonadaceae bacterium, assembly GCA_036726305.1. Classification (GTDB taxonomy): domain Bacteria; phylum Acidobacteriota; class Blastocatellia; order Pyrinomonadales; family Pyrinomonadaceae; genus JAOAPY01. The sequence continues at coordinate 50,930 of DAIMCP010000014.1, forward strand.
AGAAACTGGAAACAATCTATGCAGAAGTAGAGTTGCCGCTCGCTCCGTTGCTCAATCAGATGGAGCGCGCCGGATTGAAAGTTGATCGCCGCGTGCTAAATGACCTGTCCAGCTTTCTGGGGCAGGAACTCATTAGGCTCACCGAACAGATTTACAAGCTGGCGGGTCATGAATTCAATGTGGGTTCACCCAAACAGGTGGGTGATGTGCTTTCGGACCTGAATATTGGGACGGGCCGCAAGACATCCACCGGTCGTATTTCCACCAGCAAGGCGGTACTCGAAGAGCTGGCGCAAACCTATGAACTGCCACGATTGATTATCGAATACCGCGAACTGGACAAGCTGAAGAGTGTCTACACAGATGCCTTGCCGCACCAGATCGCGGCTGATGGCCGGATACATTGTCAACTGAACCAAACTGTAGCAGCCACGGGCCGCTTATCTTCCAGTGAACCGAACCTGCAGAATATTCCGATTCGCACCGAACTGGGCCGGCGTATCCGGCGCGCCTTTGTGGCTGAAGAGGGATGCCGGATTATCTCGGCCGATTATTCGCAGCTCGAATTGCGATTACTAGCGCATATCACTCAGGATCCGGTCATGCTGGATGCATTTCAGCATGGCGAAGACATTCACAATCGCACCGCGCGTCTCGTGTTTCACGCGGAGACCGATGCCGAACTAAAAGAAGCGCGGCGTTTTGCCAAGATAGTAAATTTTGCGATCGCCTATGCTATTGAGCCATGGGGATTGTCCCAACGCGTTGGTATTTCTCGGGAAGAAGCAAAAAAAGTTATCCAGGATTATTACAATACTTACAAAGGAGTGCGCCGGTACATGGAAGAGGTTCCGGTGCGGGCGCGCGAACATGGCTACGTGCGCTCGATCTACGGTCGCATTCGTCCGCTGCAGGGAATCAATGATCGCAATGCCAACATTCGCAAAGCTGCCGAACGAGAAGCAATCAATATGCCGATTCAGGGTACGGCCAGCGACATTGTGAAGATCGCCATGCTGCATGTCGAGGGAGCATTAAGACGGGAGCAATTGAAAGCGCGCATGCTCATGCAGGTACATGATGAATTGTTGGTAGAGGCGCCCGTTGGCGAGGTTGAGCGCGTGGTGGAAATACTGAAGCAGGAAATGGAAACAGCCGTGAAACTGGATGTCCCGCTCGTCGCTGATGTCGGAGTGGGTGACAACTGGATGGATGCGAAGCCGTAGCTGCACCAGACCGCGACCATGCGGAATGCTCCGGGGCCGCTCCGGGGCCGCACGCATCCCGCGTGACTTCCTTCGCGGGCTAGTTCTCGAATAACAGGAACGAGCCACACGGAAGATTTGAAACCGGCATAAGCCGCTTGTGATGAACCATAACGAAGAAATTGGCAATCCTTCCCCCGGCGATCCTCGCGTGGTTTACCGCCGGGCTGACGGGCCCGCAGGTGGCGCCGGCGGATCTCAAGCCCCTACGCCAGCGGGAGCCGGCCTGGACCTGGCTCCGGCGGTGACACCCTTGATTGTCGGGTTTACCTTGCTGTTGATGGTGATCTCGGTGCTGGGATATCTCAGCGCGCACCGGGTCGACGATGTGGCCCATCGAGTGTTTGAGATGGAACACCAGCATGCGGCGCAGGTCAACCTGCTGCTGCAACTGCGGCTGGCGCTCACCAAGCTGGATAACGAAGCGCGCGCGCGGCAGGACGCAGAGGCAGGCCGTGGCATCAAGCCCCCTTTTGATCTGCCTTTGCGCACGGCTCGCGAAGAGATGAAAAAGCAGGCGGCCCCACTTGAGCGGCCCCCGCTGTCGCAGGATGAGGACTGGAGCCCATTTCGCGCGGACCTCGAATCGTATCTGATTATCACAGGAAACTCCCGGCGTTATTCTCTGGAGGGCTTTGCGACGTTTCACAAGGTTGATGAAGAACTTAATAAGCTGTTCAGTAAATCGCCCGAGAAACAAACAAAGATCATTGAGGAGAGCGAAAGGATTCAACAACAGGCAGTGCGCTCGATCCGCCTCTGGAGTGTGATTGCCCTGGTGGTCGGATTCGTAGTAGCCACGGGCACTATCTGGGAAGTGCAGCGGCGTTTCCGCCAACTCCGCCGCAGCGCAGAAGAAGTGCGACGCGAACGAAGCTTCAGCAATCAGATGCTGGAGGGAATGGTCAGCGCGGTTGTGGCCATCGACCAGGACGATCGCATCCGCAGCGCTAATCGTGCCTTTTTCGAGATTTTCCCGAGCGCCAGTATTGGCGCCTATGCGCGTGCGAAACTCGCGTCCGACGAGGCGATGAAAATGTTGGAGATGGCGCTTGCTTCGCAGGTGCAACAAACCGCGTATCGCGGCCGTTACGTTGGTCCTTCAGATAAACCCATGGGCCCAAGGAGTTTCGATGTTTATTCCTCGCCCCTGGCCATCGGCGGAAACGCAGGGCAAATCGTAACCCTGGTCGATGTAACCGAAGCTGCTCAGGCTGAGCGCGTGATGAGGCGCAATGAATCCCTTGCAGCTGTAGGCCAGGCCACCACTCAGGTGGCACATGAAATTAAGAACCCGCTGGGCACTATTCGGCTGGGAGTATCGATGCTGCGAGACAGTGTCAAGGGCGATATAGAAGCCCTGCGGACCATCGATCTGGTTGAGCGTGGCGTAAATCATTTGAACAAGCTGGTCATCGATGTGACCGAATTTTCACGGCAGAAGCCACTAACGCGCACGTCGGTCGAGCTTACTGATCTAATCAACCGCAGCCTTGAGCTGGTTACTGAACGGATACAGGAAAAAGCGACTCCGGTGGCAAAGAACTTCAGCTCCGTGACCCTGAAGGGCTCCTGGGACGCGGATCAGTTGGTGCAGGTATTTGTTAACGTGATCGCCAATGCAATCGACGCCAGCCCCAAGGGCAGACCCATTAGCGTGGAGACTGAGCTCGTCAAGACAACGATGCCGGGAAGTGCGCTGTCAGCCACGAGCGGGACGGCCAGAGTGATCATTTCGGATCAGGGCCGGGGAATGGACCAGGCGACACAGGACCGCATCTTCGAGCCGTTCTTTTCCACCAAGCGGCGCGGCACCGGTTTGGGCCTGGCGATCGTGAAGCAAATTATTGAACAGCATGGCGGCCGGATCTTTGCCGAGAGCGAAGTAGGGAAGGGGTCTCGGTTTATCATCGACCTGCCACTGTGATCACCCGTGATAATTGTTCGGGCCGAGCTAATGGCGGATCGCCATTCCGTTTTTGGCCCCCAATTTCCCGGCCTGGTAGGCAATCTTTCCCCCGACCAGCACGAGGGTGATTCCCGCGGAGAACTGGTTCGGATTTTCCACCGTAGCGGTGCCGCGGATGGTGCCGGGATCGAAAACGCAGATGTCGGCCACCGCCCCCTCTTCCAGGACGCCCCGGTCTTTCAGGACCGGCCGCACTACGCTCCGGGGCAGCAAGGTCATCTTCTCGATGACCTTTTCCAGTGGAAAGCCGATGTCCAACGCGTGACGCACGGCAGTGGAAAAACAGCCGGCACCGCGCGGATGTGAGTTCGCGCGCGGTTCAAATTCAATCCCGCCATCAGAGCCGACCATGCAAAAATCTTCTTTCAGCGCGAGATCCACTGTCCTCTCCAGCGGCATGGTTCCTTCTGGAACCGCGACCAGTTTTGACGTCTTGCGATAATGCGCGAAGCTTCGGGCCGTCAATCGCTCAGCCGTACCGACTAATCTCAGATCGCTAAAAGTTAGTCCGTAACGCTCGCGCCAACCCGGATCAAAGCGCCGGTTATAAAGATAGGTGGCCCAATATGAGTAGGGATAGACGCAGGTAGTCACCGTGTGACCCGCGGCATTTGCGGCGCGTATTTTATCGAGCGCCTGCTCCATCTGAAAGGTTCCGCCGGTCGAATGCAGATGATCAATATGAACCCGCGCGCCGCTCTCTTTGGCAAACCGTATTGCCTCATCGACCCCTTCGAGTTCCTGTTCTCGTGAAGAATACCTGAGGTGTAAAAAAAGCGGCCGGTCATATCGTTTAGCCAGCCTTGCGTATTCCAGGACTTCAGCGAAAGGCGCCGGTTGATATTCCAGACTGTGTGACACGCCAAGGGCACCGTCATCGAGGTTCTTCTCTACCTGCCTTAGTCGGGCGGCGCGAGTCCCGGCCCGATTGCGGATGACCATGACAAAAGTGGACACGCCGTAATTAATAAGATGTGGCCGGGACTCAAACTGTTGATAGTAGGCGCCACAATCGGCGCTGCCACCATGCATTTGCAGGGCGGAGGTGACACCGTCAGAGACTTTGTACTTTTCAAAAACAGGAAAAGTGGTGGCCGGCTGAATAGCATTGTCGGCGAGAATGTCGACAAACCCTGGCGCAACAACGTTGTTGTTGACGCTGATGGTTTCCTGTGCCCTCAGATTGGTTCCGAACTTCAGTTTTCCCGCTGCATCGATACCGACGTCCAGAGTTTGCCACTTGCCCTGGTAAAAAGACCTTCCTCCGCGCAGTAATAATTTAACTTCCGGACCATCGGCTACAGTCACAGAAGGGCGGCAACCGGGAAGAATCAATCCAGCGGCAACGGGCGCAGTTATCTTGATAAAAGTTCTTCGCTTCATAGGGGGATGACATTTCCGAAGAGAGACGTTCGATACTCCGTGTTGCGTTATGTCATCGAGCTGAATGCTTTTGCCGCTGCCGCAATTGTCTGATCAATCACCGCTTCGGTGTGAGCAGTGCTTACGAAGGCAGCTTCGAATTGCGAGGGCGCGAGATAAACGCCCAATTCCAGCATACGATGAAAAAATTTGCCGTACCGCTCACGATTGCTTTGGTTCGCGGTCGGCCAGTCGACCACTGCCTGAGAAGTGAAAAACGTGGTGAACATGGAGCCCATACGGTTGGTGACGGTATCGATGCCTGCAGATGCCGCGGCACCGGCCATTCCCCGGCACAGGCGCTCGCTCGCTCGTTCAAGTTGTTGGTAGATCTTCTCGTCGCGCAACTTCCGTAACGTTACCAGTCCCGCGGTCATGGCCAGCGGATTACCGGAAAGCGTGCCCGCCTGATAGATTGGCCCGGCCGGCGCGATGTTGCGCATCAGCTCCCGGCTGCCTCCGTACGCTCCAACGGGCAGGCCGCCGCCGATGATCTTGCCCAGGGTAGTTATGTCAGGGCGAATGTCATAGAGCTCCTGGGCTCCGCCTCGGGCCAGACGAAAGCCGGTCATCACCTCATCAAAGATGAGCAGAGCACCATTTTGGGTGGCGAGCTCGCGCACCTCCTGCAGATAACCGGAAGCGGGCGGAACGCAGCCCATGTTGCCGACGACCGGTTCGATAATCACGGCCGCAACGTCACGGTGTTGCGCAAAAACCTGCTCAAGGGCTGCCGCATCATTGAAGGGAGCGGTGATGGTGTTCGCTGCCAGTGCGGCCGGGACGCCGGGACTATCAGGTAAGCCGAGTGTCGCGACACCGGAGCCGGCTTTTACTAACAGGCTGTCACCGTGCCCGTGATAGCACCCTTCGAATTTTACCAGCTGGGAACGGCCAGTTACCCCTCGCGCGAGACGGATAGCGGACATCGTAGCTTCAGTTCCACTATTGACCATACGGACCATTTCGATCGACGGGACTGCGTCAACAATCTCCTCGGCAAGTTCCACTTCCAGTTCGTTAGGAGCCCCAAAGCTGGTACCGCGCGCCAGAGCGTTGGCAAGAGCGTTAATAACTTCAGGGTCGGCGTGTCCCAGGATCATTGGCCCCCAGGAACCGACGTAATCGATATAAGTCCGGTCCTCGACGTCTGTCATGGTGGCGCCCTGGGCGCTCTTAATAAAGCGCGGCGTGCCGCCTACACCGCGAAATGCCCGCACCGGTGAATTGACGCCCCCCGGCATTAGTTCGACTGCGCGTTCGAAAAGCTCTTCTGACCGACCCGCTTTATTTGATTGTGGAGCACTCATAATTTCATTCTCTCCGCGAATCCCTCTGCGGGCAAGTTGGGCCCCTAACAAATCTCAAATTCGTTCGATGCCTTCCTTCGGTTCGACAGTGATTGTGCGGAAGCTCGACAAACGCACCAGGCCCGGTGCGGCGCCTTTAATCCGAGAAACAAACTTCTGTTGCGTGTAATTCACGTCAACCTTGGTGGCGTTATTTGCCTGACTGAATCTGGCTGCAAGCTGGGCGGCTTCGATGATGGTTCGCTGTGGCAGGTCTTTTCGGGTCGGATTACGCACGACGACATGCGAGCCTGGATAATCGGCCGCGTGCAGCCAAAGGTCCTGAGGACGGGCCAGCCGAAACGTCAGCCGGTCGTTGTCCGCAGCTGCCCGGCCCACCAGCACTTCGTATTTGTCGGAAGATAGATAGCGTCGCACGCCGGGGATTCGGGCCGGTTCGCGTCCGGATTGCCGTTTGGCCCGACTCGTTTTTCCTGGTGCCAGGCTATCCGAAAACTCTGTCAGTGCGGCTTCGTCACAATTGCCGATTATGTTCTCGAGGGCCGCGCGTTGGTGTTCTAACATGGCAAACTGCGCTTCTATTTCCTCTAATCTCCTGCCGATCTGCTCAGCGGCTCGCTTGGCTTTGGTGTAGCGCGCGAAGTAATCCGCTGCCGCCGCCTGCAGAGTAGTAGCTTCGTCGACTTCGATCCTCATTGGGGGGCCGCCTTCCGTGTAATAATCCTGTAACTCCACTGAGTTTCCGGTACGCTCGGCGCTGGAGATGTTGGCTAGCAGCAGGCCGCCGATCCGTTTGTGTTGTTCCGGGTCGCCATGATGCTTCAAATCATTGGCCAGATGTGTTTTCAGCTTTTGTAAACGCAATGTTTCCTGGCGTAGTCGTGCGCGCGCCGACGCAGCGCGGGCAGTGAACCTGCGCGCTGCTTCGAGACCAAGGTAATAATTCTCAGCAGCCGCTGACAGAGAGGGGAACTCACCCCTGGCCAGCACCGGCTCGCCCGCGGCGTCTTCCCGATGGACGACCGGGGGCGCGTAATGCTCACCGACTCCCTGCCCGGGGCCAGCCAGCGATCGTTGGGAATGCGTGATGATACCCTGCTCGTCCAGCAGAAAGTGGTTCGCTGAACGACCTGTAAGCTGAGCCACCCACACTCTGTTCTTGATCTCTCCAGTCTCTTCCTGTCGTGTAAAAATGAACCGCACCACGCGATCTGAATCATCCTGGCTGACTTGGATCAGCTTTGCCCCGCTGAGATTTACCCGCAGAGCCTGCCCAAATTCATCAAGCGTTTTCGATCGCTTTTCCAACTCGCGCAGAGGTCGGGCAATCAGATGAAGCCGGGGCAAAGATGGTTCTGCACTCACCAAAAGGTAGCCGCCGTCCCGGCCACGAAAATCAATCGCAAATGAGTTAGTTGATAATTGAAAAATTTTGCCGAAGACACAATTTGTAATTGTTTCACCGAGTTCTTCGACAATTTGTTTGAGGGTTTGTTGATTCACGGACTGTCTGTCAGGATTACTTCACTGTGCAATTGAGCCGCCGGGCTCTGTCAAACGCAGCAGGCGCGAACAAGCTTGCCGCAAACCGCGCCAAAAAGTAAAAGGCCCCGCTCTTTCAAACAGAGCAGAGCCAGGGACAGATTCTGGTTTCCCCTTGGGCGATCCGATCCGCTGGAGGATTCAATCTCGCACTACTGCCGTACGAGTGAGGCGATCATGTGCGGTCTTGCCTTCGCCCCTGGCAAAAGCCATTAATAAGCCGCATCCGAGAGTGGCCAGCGACAGTAAATAGACCAGCGCCCGACCGGCTGATTGGCTTCCGGTAGGAATTAAGCCGTTGCGGGCATCCACCGCTCGCAATGACAACAGTCTCATACCCAGGGTCTTGCCCGTCAGAGCAGTGCAGACGGTGGCGTAAATGAACATCACGATGGCGCCTATGCCGCCCATCAGAGCGATGATTCGGGGTTGAAGCCAGTTACCATTCTGCAGTTCGATGAGAGCAGCGAAAGGGAGCGACAAAAATCCTACCGCGATTGCATCTATGAAGCCCGCGACGAAGCGAACGGAGAGGCTGGCTCGATCTTCCACGCGCACTGGCCCACTACGAAGGCCGATCGCATCGAGATAGGACAAAGCAGGATCGTTCAGATCATCTGCAATCAGCCGCCTGGGCCTCGGCTTTTCAGTCACCGGCAAAGGTTTTGGCGTCAAAGCAGGTTCCGGTTCAGTGTCTCCAGGTTGATCCTGCAGGGCTATTTCTAAATCGGAAACGGCAGGCTGCTGGACGACGACCAGACTGTGCGTACGCTCGGAACTCGGCGCCGGCTCTGGCTCTGTCAAAACTTCCGAAGCGGGCAAAGGTTCGGTTTGCCATACAGCTTCAACCTCCTGCTCTCTGGCCACCGCAACCGCCGTCCCTGTGCTGGCATAATTATTTGTCGCCGTAGTCTCATGTGCGCGTTCAATGCGACGCAGCGCGGCGGCCAGCACCGGATTAATTTCCGGCGTTTCCACCTGGGGGAGCAATTCCAGTTGCGGGGCTGTCGCAGTGGGCGGCACGTCTCGCGTCGGGTCGACTTCCTCCCGAGTAATGGCGAGTTCCAGGGCCGCCTCGCGTGCTTTTCGCTCCTGCACTTCGCGCACGCGTTCGCTCAGTTCTTTGCGCCACTGCGGTACTGCGCGGCGCGTCACGCCGGGAAATTCAATTAATCGAGAAGCCGGCTTGGCTTCCGTTGGGGATTCGGACATGTCTATTTCTTCCAGATCCAGAGAGTCGGATTCGAATTCCGGCGTGACTAAAGCAGCAACGCGGGCTGCGACGGGTGATAATTGCTGACATTGCTTCGGACTATGCTCGGCACCACACGAGGGACACAGCATAAAAGAGGGCCTCCGTTGGGGGACACTAGATCAGCCTTGTCGCGCAACTGGCATTGACAATCGAACGCCGCGGTCGCTTACCAGTCGCGCCGCATACTATCAGGAATTACTTTAACTGGTCAATCAGAAAATATAGCAGGGGTTGGAGTTTGGTAGGGGGTGCTTAAGCTTGCTGGGCCGCTTAGAGAGGAGTTCGCCCGGCAAAACCAGCGTCGACATCGTGCCACCATTCCAGGCGCTCGCCCTCGCCGAGTTGCCAGCACAGTAAAACGACGCGGCCATCACGGAGGGAGGGAAAGTCAATGAGCCCGCGACTGAAGTCTTTTAGTTGGATCCCAAGCGACTCCAGTTCTCCGACCAGCGAGGTCATGTCAATGAGACTGGTAGCATAAGCGACCCCATTAGCGATGCCTCCGCCGCCTTGTTCGGCGAACTCAGCCGCCAGTTTGGCACCGCTCTGTTCAGAGGAAATCTGCCTATGAGCGCGCTGGATCTTTCGCACCAGGTTTCGCGCAGTTGGAAGGAGGGAATTCGCTTCATCCACGGTAAAGATTTTGATATGTTCTTTCATATTGCTCAAGTTCTATTGCTCTACTGAACTCAATTATCGTCGGTGACGCGGATGAACTCCGTCGTTGTGGCAAAGACTTCGCCGTCGGACTCAACAGTCGATTCCAGGACGACGCGCATGGCCGTTTCATATAGTTCGGCAGGACTGACCTGCTGTTCCTCGAGGTGTGACGTCAGGTAACCGGTGGATGGTTCATGCAAATCACGCTCGTCATAGCGAGACCCGTGCGGCACGTCCTTGCGCACGCGTTCTGCGATCTCGCCCAGGTCAATGAAGTAATCTGCTACATCGATTAGTTTCGGGGCCGTGTTTGAACGAAAGCCTGCCACCTCGACGCGACAGCCTTTATAAGCTACCGCATTTACGGCGTAGACAAAATCCTCGTCCCCGGATACCAGCACGGCGGTGTCATACCGGCCCGCTAAAGAAAGCATGTCCACGGCAATTTCCACGTCGAGATTTGCCTTGCGTGTGCCGTCGTAAAAAGTCTTCAGCTCCTTCTGAATCACCCGGAATCCGTTGCGACGCATCCACAGCAAAAATCCCTGTTGTCGCTCCGCTCCCACATCAACGCCAGTGTAAAAGAACGCTCGCAACAAACGTCCGTCGCCCAGTAATACGCGCAGAAGTTTGTTGTAGTCGATATCGATGTTATGAAAGCGGGCCGCATGAAACAGATTGTTGCCGTCAATGAATACCGCTACCCTGCCTCGATGTCCCAATTGCCACGAGATGTTATTGGTTGGATCAAAAGTGTTCATAATGAGGCCTCTAATAATATTCTTAATCTCAGTAAGGATGCGTCGTCGGCTGGCGTTGGTCAAGTGGAAAACTGAGCCTGCTTATGTCAGGCGCTCAGGGGGAAACTGCTATCACCTCTTCCTGCACGGCGTCGAGATAAAGGACTTTGACAGGCGCGCTGTTGAGATTAATTTCCCAGGCGAGATGGAGTTCCAGGGCGGGTGCGAGGCCTGAAAGCGGGCGTGGATAAATCACCAGTTGCTGCACGCTGATCTGGTTAACAGCGACGGTGAAGCTGTGCCGGCCTGCTGAATCGTCATAATTCAGAGTTTGGCCGGCAAGCTTTGTCGGAATCTTATCAGCAGTTGTGCGCGGCAAGGTCGCCTTGAGGGCGGCCTGAATGCGCTCACTCTCCGGGATTGCGGTACTTGTCAGGGAGAGCACGCGCCCGTCTGCGGTAAAGCGCACCTGAATTTTGCCGTAGTCGCCACGCAGCGGATAAATGAAAGGCCGCTGCTCGTAAAGGACTATCCTTGTCCCATCGCTACCGGTGCTTTCGTTAACCAGCGAAAGCTGAGCCGGCTCGGCTCCGATGAGTGGCTTCCACTCGGCAAGAAAGCGTCGCAAGGACTCTCTTGTTTCTTCGGCGCTCATTTGGTCTGAAGTACCAACCTTGGGCAGCCGCAACGTGCCGCTGAGACCGTCGGGCAGCCGCTCGATGGTTGCCGTGATTGGTTGCAACGCGAGCGGCGGATTGCTGGAGATCCCCTGTTGCCTGATCAGCCGGATCCAGGCAGCTGCGGCAATATCCTTTCGTTGCTCCTTCTCTATTAACATTACTGGATAAGCGGGCAAATAACGCGCCGGTCCACCCGGACTTACTGGCTGCACGGCAGCGCAGCCGGCAGCGGCAAGCGCTATTGTCACTGGAAAAATGATTCGCGCGAGCATTTGTGGCATTCTACTCTCTAACGGGTTTGAGCAGTATTAAAAATCCAAAGTCGTAGTGCGAGCGGAGACGTACCGAAATTCAGTAATCTAAGCGAAGGAGCCTCCGCCTCCGGTTTGATTGGAGAGGGATTGCCGAAAGACAACGAACCAATCGCAGTCACACCTGAGCTTTCTCTGCCGCAAACGGAATCGCAGAGATTCACAGCGGAAGAAATGGTGCGTTGCGAAGAGTGCCTGCGGGCCAATCCGCCTACCAGAGTAGAGTGTCTCTACTGTGCTGCGGCCTTGCCCATAAGTACTTCGGGCTCCGCTCAGGCCAGGCCCTCACTGCGGCCACTGGAGAAATGGGAGCAGGGACAAAACTGCATCTTAATCAACGCTGCTGCTGCGATTGTCGACGAATCGGTTGCAGAGGCGGCAAGCTTGTTGCGCCTGGGGGCTATTGATCTGAGCCGGATAATTGAGACACGGCGGCCCCTGCCGCTGGCTCGCGTGGCAACGGCCGCTGAGGCGGCGATAATCCAGGAACACCTGAGACGCTTCGGGCTGGAGTCCGTAGTTGTCTCGGACGAAGCGCTGGGTCTGGAAACCAGACCGATCCGCCGGCTCCGGACCATAGAACTACTTGATCGGGGGTTGGTTGTGTTTCCGTCGTCGGGTGAGGCCCAGCGAATCGACTGGAGCGAGTTAAGGATGGTGATCTCGGGACGGTTGCATGCAACACAAATAGAAACGAGAGAGCGGACGGGACGCGGAGCTGAAAAGCAGATTCTGGACGCGCGTGAAACGGCCAACGACGAAGCTGTGCTCGACTTGTATACGCAGGCGCCGGATGGGGGCTGGCGCATCCTGGCCAACAACTTCGATTTCTCCTGTCTGGCGGAGCGCAAAGCATGGTTAGCCCGTAATAATTTCTCGACCCTGAGGGCGCTGATTCAGGAACGGACGCCGCATGCCATTCATGATGATGCTTACCACAGCCTGCGTCGCTGCCTGGAGTTGGTGTGGCCCTCAGATCAGCAAACATCATCGCTTGGCTGGCATCGCGATAGAGTCGGAAAATACAGTACCGGCGAGGTTACCAGCACCACTAACGAATCGCAGTTCACCCGGTACTCGCGACTCTGTCAATATTTGCAATCTCAGATCTGAAACGATCACAGGTGAGTCCAGGAATGAAGCCCCGAAGATTCAGTGCCGGCCGGAATGATCGCGAGGAAGCTACGCCCCGGACGGTGGCCCCCGCTGATCGGATCCACGGCCTCATTCCCGTCGTGGAGGCATTGCGCGCCGGCCGGCGCACCATTGAGCACATTGCAATCGCCGAGGGAGCCGGTCATGAACGAATTCGTGAACTGATCGATTTAGCCAGGGCCGCGCGAGTTCCCGTGCGCAGGGTTCCACGGGGTGATTTGGATCGGATCGTAGGCACGGCGACGCATCAGGGTGTGGTTGCTAAAATTGCAGCGGCGCGTTATGCAGACGCAGAAAAGCTGATAGATGAACTGGCTGGAAGGGTAGGAACTGATGATCCGCCGCTTTTCCTTTGTCTCGATGGCCTGGAAGATCCGCGAAACTTCGGCGCCGTTTTGCGTACAGCCGAATGCGCTGGCGTTCATGGCGTGTTTACCACCGAACGTCGTGCCGTCGGGCTGACCGACACGGTTGCCAAAGCGGCCGCCGGTGCACTCGAGTACGTGCCGGTGGCTCGGGTTACAAATCTCGTCCGATTGATAGAGCAATTGAAAGAACGTAACATCTGGGTTGTTGGAACCAGCGGAGATGCGACGCGCGACTACACCGACTGGGATTGGACCATGCCTTCAGCAATCTTTCTCGGCAGCGAGGGCGCCGGTCTCCACCGATTGGTCCGGGAACGTTGTGACGCTCTGGTGCGTATCCCCTTGGTGGGCCAACTTGAATCACTCAACGTTGCGGTTGCTGCAGGAGTAATGCTCTTCGAGGCTTTGCGGCAACGAACCCTGATGAGGCGAACAAGGGGTGAGGACTAAAGGTAATTGCGCCTGCTAACGGCGACTTGGAACGGAGAATACGATGTTTTGTCCCAAATGCGCCGCCCAGAATATTGACCTGGCCAGTTTTTGCCGCGTGTGCGGTGCGAACATCAGTCTCGTCCCGCAGGCACTAAGTGGCCACCTGTCGCAGGCATTGTCTACCGGGCAAGACTCGCGAGGCCGGAGGCGCCGGCGCGGCAGGGATGACGGACCGCCCAGCCTGGATAAAGGCATCGTCAATATTTTTGTGGGAATCGGGTTTTTGGTGGCTGCCCTGGCCGTCATGTCCAAGTTCCCGGGCGGCATATTCTGGGGTTGGGCGCTGTTCTTTCCCGCCTTTGACCGTCTGGGACGGGGAGTGGCAGCAATCGTAGCCGCAAGAAAAGAAGCGGCATTGTTGCCCCCAGGCGATTCCCAAGGTTATCTTTCCTCGTCGCCTAATGTGTCCACGCCTACACTGGCCGAGCCGCCAGCTCGTCGCACGGGTGAACTGTCAGCGTCGCCGCCGAGCGTGACCGAGGGAACCACCCGTCACCTGGGCACCGAAGCCGCTACGAAGCATCTGGATTCTCAGAGCGACTATCCAAAGTGATTACTGAAACAAACTGAAACGAATGGCTGATTTCGAGCTGAGGCGATGCTCAGTTCTTACGCGATTGAGGTAAGCGACGCATCGCCTCATTGCCTTGAAGATGGCGCCGAATCAACTCCGCATTTGTGTTTCTCTTTGCGTCAAGGGCGCACGTCAGATGGAAAGTGGCGTGGGGGAAGCCGCGACTGCCGGTGACCTGATTGAGATTCGATTCGACTGTCTTGAGTCCGCAGAGCTCGAAGAATCTCTGCGGCAAGTTGCGGACCTGATTAAGTACACAAATCGGCCGTTGATTATTACGTTCAGGCCCCGCGAACAAGGCGGAAGGCGCGACCTGGATTTCGCTTCCAGAATTGAGTTTTGGAACAACAGGCCCAGGTCCGCCGATTTCTATGATATCGAGCTGGATCTTGTCCCCTTGTTCCTTTCGGCCACACCTAAAATGGGATCGGTAGATTGGCAGAAGGTCATTTGTTCCCACCACGATTTTGTTGGCATTCCGGACGACCTTGAGAAAATCTACGAGCGGATGGCCAGTACCCCTGCGCGAATCTTAAAGGTTGCGGTCCAGGCGGACGAGATTACTGACTGCCTTCGGGTCTTTCGATTACTCGAAATGGCGCGGAGCGCAGGACGAGAGATGATTGCGATTGCCATGGGTTCCGCGGGAATTGTAACGCGTATTCTGGGGCCTGCGCGCGGCGCCTTTTTGACTTACGGAGCACTTGAGGCCGAGACCCGCACGGCCCCGGGGCAGCCTACCGCTAAAGAACTGCGCGAGCTTTACCGCATTGACAAAATTCATCGGCAGACAAAGATCATGGGTCTGATCGGAATGCCGGTATGCCAATCGGTCTCGCCTCATATGTTAAATGCGGCTTTCGCCGACTCAGGTGAGGAAGCCGTATACATTCCTTTTGAAGTGCGGAATCTGAATGCCTTCATAAGACGGATGGTCGGCCCTCGTACGCGCGAAATCGCTTGGAATCTGCGGGGATTGAGCGTGACCGCGCCGCATAAAACAGCGGTTATGGCTTATCTGGACTGGATTGAACCCTCCGCCCGGGAAATTGGCGCGGTGAATACCATCGTCATAAGTGACGACCTTTTGCTCGGCTATAACACTGATGCGTTCGCGTTCCTCAAACCGGTAATGGACCAACATGGGTCGCTGCGCGATACCCGCTCAGCAGTTATCGGAGCCGGCGGCGCGGCGTGCGCCGCGTTATGGAGTCTGCAGAAACAAGGAGGAGCGAGGGCCACCGTATTCACGCGCGATCGAGAGAAGGGAAGCGCGCTGGCCGAAAAATTCTCCGCCGGCTGGGAGCCGTTAGCAGGGGCTTCCTTCACTTCCTTTGATTTGGTTATCAATGCGACTCCCCTGGGCACGCGCGGATCCCTGGAAGATCAGAGCCCGGCAACTGAGGCCCAGCTTCGCGGTGCGCGCCTGGTGTACGATCTGGTTTACAATCCCATTGAGACATTGTTTCTGCGCCAGGCGCGTCGAGCCGGCTGCAAAACTATTGGGGGATTGCCGATGCTGGTATTGCAGGCGGCTGAACAGTTCAAGCTGTGGACCGGAGCCGAAGCACCGCTGGCGGTAATGCAGGAGGCCGCTAAAAGAGCACTGCACTCTTCAGTTCTGAACTCCCAAATCTGAGATTGAAATCCAGGCTTCGAACTCTGAGCTCAAGAACCGCCAGTCCCATTCTTAAACCCGATATCTAATGGACCGCTACAGCAGACAAATTCTTTTTAGCGGCATCGGCGCAGACGGTCAGCGCCGGCTGGGGCAGGCGCGCGCGGCAGTGATTGGCTGTGGCGCGCTTGGCAGCGCCCACGCCGAGTCGCTCGCACGGGCCGGCGTTGGTCGGCTGCGCCTGGTAGATCGCGATTTTGTTGAAAGCTCCAACCTGCAGCGGCAGACCATGTTTACTGAACGCGACGCCACTGAGCACCTGCCAAAAGCCATAGCCGCTGCTAACCACATCCGGGAAATCAATTCCGAAACTGTCGTCGAGCCTGAGGTACTGGACGTTAACCACACCAACATCGAGCGCCTGATCCGTGGTTGCGATGTTGTGCTGGACGGGACCGACAACTTTGCCACACGCTATCTCATCAATGATGCGTGTATCAAGCATGGGGTCAATTGGATCTACGGCGCGGCGGTCGGTTCTTACGGCGTGACCATGACTATTCGTCCGGGTACGTCACCATGCTTGCGTTGTATTTTTGAAGAGGCTCCGCCGGCAGGCAGTGCGCCCACCTGCGACACAGTGGGTGTGATCATGCCCATCATTAGTATCGTCGCCGCGGTGCAGATCACTGAGGCGATTAAACTGCTGACGGGCCAGCTGGATCAATTACACAATTCTTTGATGCAGTTTGATGTTTGGCGTAACGAGTGGCGCAGGATTGGACCAGGCACTCCGCTGGCCGATTGCCCGACCTGCGGGCGGCGAGAATTCAGCACCCTTGCGGACACGGGGGGCGAGTTTGTCGCTGTTCTTTGCGGGCGCAATGCAGTCCAGGTTTGCCCCGCCAGACCCATCGCCATCAACTTTCAAGCGCTGGCGCAGCGTTTGAGTGCGGCCGGAGAAGTAAAATTCAACGACTATCTCCTGCGCTTCCGCGCCGGGGACTATGAGCTGACCGTTTTCCAGGACGCCCGTTCAATTATCCGTGGTACCGACGAGGTGGCAATCGCTCGCTCGCTTTACGCCAGATACATAGGAAACTAAGCTTCATAATTATGAATAGAAAAAATCTCTTTACCTGGGGTGCGGCGGCTTACGCTTTCATCCTGGTTTTTATCTGCACGTTGACCGTTTCTGCCGGCCAACCCATTATCTGGGAGACCGGCAGCCGGGCTGAATTACTAAAAGGTGAAGCACATGGCGTCTCGATCACCGATACCGGAATGTTGATGCTGGCGCCGCAGTTCAGGCAACTCTTCAATACCGAACAGCCTTACATCTGGTCCACCGCGGTTGATGGCCAGGGAAATGTCTTTCTGGGAACGGGCCACGATGGCAGAATCTTTCGCTTAGGGGCGGATGGCCGCGGCGGGCTGCTTTATGATGCGGCCGAACTTGATGTGACTGCGCTGGCCATCGGTCGCGAGGGCGTGTTGTATGCGGGCACGTCGCCGGATGGGAAGGTCTACCGCATTACAGGCGACGGTAAAGCGGAAGTTTATTTTGCTCCTCCGGATAAATACATCTGGTCCCTGGCTCTCTTGCCCGACGGTTCTCTCGCCGTTGGCACAGGGGACAATGGGAAGCTCTACCGCGTGCGGTCCGCCGGCGCGAAACCTGAAGCTTCACTATTGATTAATACGAACCAGACGCACGTGATGTCACTGGCGGTGACCGCGCAGGGTGACTTGATCGCCGGAACGGATCCGGGGGGGTTGGTACTTCGAATTTCGCCGGATGGCAAAGCATTTGGGTTGTTTGATGCCCAGTTGCGAGAGATTCATGCGCTCGCTCCGGCCGCCGACGGTTCCCTTTACGTGCTGGCTCTGGGCGAAGCCGCGGCGACTACCCGACCACCGACCCCGGCCACTGCGACGCAGGCTGCCGACGCCTCGGTACCTACAACCAGCGTTACGATCACGGCCATGGATGAGGCCGGCAGCGCGACTCAGCAGGCGCCAGCAGCTGGCCACAGTCGGAACGACACTGCGAATGCGCGCAGTGCGGTGTTCCGTCTCTTGCCCGATGGCGGCGTGGATACGATCTGGTCCTCAAGCACGGTGACTGCCTTTGCGATTGCTCCGGCGTTGCGGCCCGGCAGTGTGCTCATCGGGACCGCCGACAAAGGCCGCATCTATACGGTCACAAATGACGGTCGCGACACGCTCCTGCTCCAGTCGAGCGAAGGACAGATCTCGGCTTTCATCACGCGCCCGGGTGAAGTGTTAGCGGCCTCAAGTAATCAGGGGAAACTATTCCGCTTTGGCAACGACCTGGTGAGCGAGGGTTCCTACGAATCTCCGGTGCGTGATGCCCGCTTGCTTGCATCCTGGGGGCGCATTTGGTGGCGGAGCGAAGGCAACGTTGAATTGCAGACGCGAAGTGGAAACGGCGAGCGCCCGGATGCTACCTGGAGTGACTGGAGTCCGGCCTATCGCGATTCCAGCGGCAATCAAATTTCGAGTCCACGGGCACGCTTCATTCAATGGCGTACGACGTTGCGATCAACCGGCGCAGTTGGCAGTTGGGTGGAAAACGTGAGTGTTGCCTACATGCAACGCAATGTGGCCCCTGAGGTGCTGTCTATTTCCACGCTACCGATTGGCGTAGGCTTGCAGGCCATGCCGCAGGCGCCCGCCGATCCCAACATCGAATCATCCGGGCTCGATCCGGCTTTGTTCGGCGTCGCGGCTCAGATACCCCCGCGCCGTCTCTATCAAAGGGGTGCGCGCTCAATTCAATGGCAAGCTGAGGATCGCAATGGCGACACGCTGGAGTATGCGGTTTATTACCGGTCCCTCGGCGAAACGGCGTTCCGGCTATTAAAGGACAAGCTGCGAGACAATTTTCTCACCATCGACGGAGCGACGCTGGCAGATGGGCGCTATGTCATCAAGGTTGTGACTTCAGATGCGCCTGACAATCCACCCGGCAAGGCTCTGACAGGTGAAAGATTGAGTGAGCCGCTCGACATTGATAACACTCCGCCAGTGGTGCGAGTGGTCGGCCAGCCGCAAATCAACCAGGGAATGGTACGGCTTACTTTCGATGTCGAAGATGCAACCGGTAGAGTCAGGCGAGCGGATGTCAGTCTGGACGGCTCCCCCTGGAGTCCTACTTTTCCCGATGACGGCATCGCAGACAACGCACGCGAGCGATACACCATCGATCTTCCGCTGGCCGCGGCGGGTGAGCAGACTGTCTCGCTGAGGGCTTTTGACAGCAGTGGAAACGTTGGCAGCGTGAGTTTTACCGTGCGCCATTGAGTACTGTTCGGTATGGAGACCCGAGTTTGAAGGTCTTTGCTCGCCTCAATCAAAGATCCCGGTTCGCTGCACGATAGCGTGCGATTTGCTCCTTAAAGCGTGCGCCTCCGGGAGCGCCTTGTTAAACTGGGCATGCGGTTGGGCCGCAAAAGCCGTTTGCATTGGGGCAATGGGACTTAATCGCCATCTCTCGTGTTCTTGGCATCCGTCTTGCTCCTCTTAACTGCGGCGCGACTTAACTCTCCCTCCCATGCGCCTTGTTTTCGGCATGAGGAGGAAAAGCACGAATGGTCAACTTTAAACGGAAATTATTGGCAGCGGTGATGATCTTAGGCGTTTTTGTAGCTGTTTTCCCGCAAAAAGGTAACGATAACAGCAACAAGCGACCACCGAAAGATCCACAACAGGTTGTCGTAAAGGAGAAGCCGCAAAAACCACCGCCGAGCAATCCGAGTGACAAGAAGAAAGACAAGCCCTAGCTGATCTTTCCAGGTATGAACCACTGAAGCCCGCGCAGCTTGCAACCGCGCGGGCTTTTCGCACAGGTTGGACCTTTTGGCTAAGCCTCTTTCCGTGGCAAAGGCTAACCTGGGCGAGTTCGACACCTGGAAGAGTGCGGTCCCAGAAGGTCTTGGCGGTGACCTGTTCCGGAAAACTGCTGCGCCTCCCGATGCTATACACCAGACCAGCTTTCGACTAAGATCAACTTTCCCTGTGTTCAACTTCAAACCGAAAAGCAATTGATGATCAGGACATTCGAGTTGTCGTGCAACGGCGGTGATTTATGCAAAGTGATGTACCCGGAGCGACAAAATGAACCCGAATGATCTCCCGGAAGCGGCCACTCTGCCTGGAGACACGGATAGAGAGTTTCTCATTGTCGGACTGGGCGCTTCAGCCGGCGGCATTGGTGCCCTGCAGCAGTTTTTCACCAATGTGCCCGCGGACAGTGACATGGCTTATGTCGTCATCCTGCACCTCTCACCCGATCATGACAGTCGCCTTGCGGAAGTACTGCAAACCACTGCTGCCATTCCCGTCAGCCAGGTGGAACAACCTGTGAAGGTTGAGCCAAACCATGTATACGTCGTCTCTCCCAACCAAAGTCTGGCAATGACTGATGGGCACCTCGTGCTCTCGGAGATGAAGCGTATCGAGGAACGACGAGCGCCCGTAGACATTTTCTTTCGTACGCTCGCCGAATCGCATCACTCCCGCGCAGTTTGCGTAGTGCTATCGGGGACCGGCGCCAACGGCTCCATGGGGATGAAGAAAGTGAAAGAGATGGGCGGCGTGGCCATCGTGCAGGATCCGAGTGAAGCCCAGTACAGCGACATGCCACGTAATTCGATCGCCACCGGCCTGGTTGATTACGTGCTTCCGGTCACGCAGATACCGGCAAAAATTCTCGCCTACAAGGAGAGGTTGGAAAAGGGATCAATCGTCGGGCCGTTCGATACTTCGTCCCCGGTTGAACAGTCGCTGCGCGATATCTTCACACAGTTGCGGGTAGCCACTGGACACGATTTCTCGAACTACAAACGGGCTACTGTCTTGCGCCGGATTGAGCGACGTCTGAACCTTCATGAACTGCCCGACCTCGCTTCTTACGCCTCCTACATGCGCGCACATAGCGAAGAAGCGCGCGGCCTGCTGAAGGATCTCCTGATCAGCGTCACCAGCTTTTTTCGGGACTGTGAATCCTTTGAAACTCTGGAGCGCGGAATTATCCGCAAACTATTTGAGGGCAAGCAAGCAAACGATGAAGTTCGAGTCTGGATTGCCGGCTGCGCCACGGGCGAAGAAGCGTATACGATGGCCATGCTTCTTTCCGAGGTGAGGGAAGAGTTGACCAACCCGCCCTCCATCCAGGTGTTTGCCACAGATATCGACGAACAGGCGATCGCCAAAGCCCGCGAAGGTTTGTATACGCTCAATGACGCTGCCGATGTTTCCCCGGAAAGGCTGGCAGAGTTCTTCACCCTGGAAAAGTCCGGCTACCGGGTCTCTCGAGCTTTGAGAGAGATGGTGCTTTTCGCGCGCCATAACCTTATTAAGGACCCGCCCTTTTCGCATCTCGATCTCGTTTCCTGTCGCAACCTGCTTATCTATTTGAACCGCACGGCGCAGGAGCGGGTCACCCAAACACTTCATTTCGCCCTCAACCCGGGCGGTTTTCTTTTTCTGGGGAACTCCGAATCCGTCGACGAATCCTCAGATCTGTTCATCGCGGTCGATAAAGATGCACACCTTTACCAGCGGCGCGCCGTGCCGGCTCGCCTGCCGCTGCCGCATTCCGAAGCCCCTGGTCCGGCTAGTTTTGAGGTCCAGCAGGCGCAACTTCATAGAAACGAAGCTCACCTTCTTGAACAGCTCTCATATGCCGACTTGCATCAGCGGCTGGTCGAGCAATACGGACCACCCTCCGTCGTTGTCAACGAAGACTATGAAGTCCTGCATATTTCCGAAGGCGCAGGCCGCTATCTGCAGATCAGAGGGGGTGAACCATCGCACAATCTGCTGCGGATGATTCAACCAGAGCTAAGCCTTGAACTGCGAACTGCTCTCTTTCAGGCAGTCCAGACCCGCAGCAGCGTCGAGGCCCGGGATGTCTCAGTATCGCTGGCCGGTAAGATCCGACTCATCAACTTGCTGGTGCGCCCGGTACTGCGCCCTGGCGTGCCGGCGCGCGGTTTTATTCTGGTGGTGTTTGAGGAAGCTGATCAGACTGAAGTGACGGACACGATCGCCCCGGTGGACCACACCGCCGATCCTGCAGAAGAAGAGTTGATTCGGCTAAGGGCTCAGTTGCGCGCCACGGTTGAGCAATACGAGACTCAGACTGAAGAGCTGAAGGCCGCAAACGAAGAGCTGCAGGCTACCAACGAGGAACTGCTGTCGGCGGCGGAGGAAATTGAAACCAGCAGGGAAGAACTCCAGTCGGTAAATGAAGAACTGATCACTGTCAATCAGGAGTTGAAGATAAAGATCGATGAATTGAGTCACTCGAATAATGATCTCAAGAACCTGATGAACTCAATTCAGGTAGGGACGATTTTCCTGGACCGTTCCCTGCGCGTCAAACTCTTTACTCAGGATGCGTGTGAAGTCTTTAACCTCATTCCGGCCGATATTGGCAGGCCACTGATGGATCTGACCAGTAAACTCTTGTCCGTGGATCTGCGGGATGACGCCTTCCTGGCGCTTGCCGGTAACTCCCCGGTTGAGCGTGAAGTAGAAACTCACAATGGGCGTCGGTTCCTAATGCGTACCTTACCCTACAGCACTTCGGAGGGGAATATTGCCGGCGCGGTACTGACTTTTACCGATTTGAGCGCTCGCAAGGAGGCAGAAGACCGGCTGCGCATTAGTGAAGAACGCCTGCGACTTTTGATAGAAAGCGTGACCGACTACGCTATCTTCACGCTTACACCCGAGGGTCAGATTGCCACTTGGAATTCAGGCGCGGAGCGCGTCTTCGGGTATCGCGAGGCCGAGATCCTGGGACAGTCCGGGGAGATTTTGTTTACCCCGGAAGACCGGGCGCACAGTTTCCCAGCCCAGGAGATGATGACGGCGGCAACCGAAAGCCGAGCCGCGAGCGACCGATTCTATCTGCGCAAGGACGGATCGCGTTTTTACGCGACTGCGGTGATGACGCCGTTGCGCGACGGAGGCGTGAAGGGCTTTGCCAAGATCGCGCGCGATCTGACTTTACAGCAGGAACAGGACGCTTTGCGCAGTTCACGAGATCAACTGGAAATCCGCGTCGGAGAACGCACCAGCGAGCTGGAAGCCGCAAACTTTTTACTCAAAGAGGAAGTGCGTGAGCGCGGGGCTGCTGAGGTTCGGGCCCGAAGGTTATTGCATCTGCTGGTGACGGCCCAGGAAGATGAGCGGCGCCGCGTCGCGCGTGACCTGCACGACCAATTGGGCCAGCAACTGACGGCCTTGCGGCTGGCGCTGTCCCTGACCAAAGAAGAGTGCGGCGACGACTCGAAGCTTGGTGCGAAAATCGAGCAAATGCAGCAATTGGCCCAGCGTGTGGATGAGGATGTGGATTTCCTTGCCTGGGAACTGCGGCCCGCTGCCCTTGACGACCTCGGATTGGTAGTGGCCCTGGGGAACTTTCTGCAGGAATGGTCAAGACACTTTGACGTCCAGTCAGAATTTCATTCAACAGGCTTGACCGAACAGCGCTTACTACCTGACGTGGAGACGTGCCTCTATCGCATTGCTCAGGAAGTGCTCAATAATGTCAGCAAACACGCGCAGGCAAGCCAGGTCGATGTAATCCTTGAACGTCGCGACCACAACGTGGTGCTGATTATCGAAGATAATGGAGTGGGGTTTGATACCAAACAGCACGGGGCGACGACCGACGGTCGAGGATTGGGGCTGATCGGATTGAGCGAACGCGTCGGGCTCGTGGGTGGGACTTTGGATATTGAGTCGGCGCCAGATGCAGGGACGACCGTCTATGTGCGAGCGCCGATCGCGTTCGCGGTTGACCAGAAAAAATGAGCACCGGCAAGATCCGCATCTTAATCGCCGAAGATCACGAGACAGTCCGCGAAGGACTTAAACTGATCGTCAACTCGCAACCGGACATGGAAGTAATCGGCGAAGCAACCGACGGGCGCTCAGCCATTGCTCAGGCCGAAAAACTTCTGCCTGACATTGTGCTGATGGATATTTCGATGCCCCGGTTAAATGGCTTGAAAGCAACTGAACAGCTTAAAGAGTTGCAACCTGAGGTAAAAATCCTCACCCTGACGCGCCACAAAGATGACGGATACCTACAGCAAATATTGCGCGCCGGCGCTTCGGGTTACGTTCTAAAGCAGAGCTCAGCGGCGGAATTACTTCATGCCATACGGGCAATTGCGGCCGGGGGCAAGTACCTTGATCCTGCCGTGGCCGGAAAAGTGATGGGTACCTACGCGACGCGGCGGTCGGCTACTACCACCGGCAAGCATCTGGAAAGTCTCAGTGAACGGGAGACAGAGGTGATGCGGCTGATAGCCTGGGGCCACAGCAATAAGGAGATTGCGGCACGTCTGGAAATCAGCGTCAAGACCGTCGAAGTGCACAAAGCCAATTCGATGAGAAAACTTGGTATGCGCAGTCGCATTGACATTGTGCGTTACGCCCTGCTGCAGGGCTGGCTGCAAGATACGTAAAAAAGGAAACTGGTCTCACCATAGACTGCGCCCCGCGCGCGCTACACTTAGTTATCCCTCCTGCCCTTGTCGCCAGCAGGATTAGGGAAAATCCCTATCCATTCTGCTAACTTTCCCAATTGGCACAAGCCCGAGTTCGTGTCAAGGTCTATCTCTCAAACATAGTTCGGATACAGGGTGGTGAGCCCCAAACCTCCTGGTGTTGCTTAACCTATGTCACAGAACAAAGGGAAGCCGTGAGTCCGACGGCATGAATTGCTGCATTGTTTGACCTCGTTAAGGTCGGTTGACAACATCCTCCCTGTTTCCGGGAACAGAATGAACATAATCGCCCCCACGAAACAGGAACAGCCGAGACCTCAGGCCTCGGGAGTTCACCGTTACCAGAAGCTGCTGCTATTGGTTGAAAATCACCAGGACACGCGAGACATGTACCGTTTCGTTTTGGAAGCAGAGGGATACCGGGTTGCTGAGGCCACTGATGGCCTGGAAGCGGTCAGTCTGGCAAAGTCATTGGCGCCCAATCTGATTCTGATGGATTCAGTTATGCCGGGACTCGACGGCGTCATGGCTATGACCCGCATCCGGCAGGTTCCCGCGCTGCAGAATGTACCAGTCGTCTTTGTGTCGGGGCAGGCCGAATCGCGGCGCCAAAGGGAAGCCCTGGCCGCGGGCGCCGATGATTACCTGGTCAAGCCAGTGTGCCTGGAAACGCTCAAGACGACGATTGCGACCCACCTCTTGAAACATAAGCGCGTAATGTATGGAACGCAATGGGCAATGGCTTCAGGATGACACTGGAAACGGCGCGGTTCCGATGTTGAACTGTGTGAACTAATGCGCTTTTTATGAAAAATTTCGACCGCATCATGGCAACAGAAAGAATTGAAGGGACCCGGATTGACAACCCGCCCCTTTCGCTTCGTGTTGGTCCACGATCTGCAAAAAGTAGCGACCAGAAAGACAGGCTTCCTCGTCCCATACCATTCAATGGGTTGCTAACCAACAGGCTTCTGGCCTCGTTGCCGGGCTCAGACTTTGCCCGCCTGCTGCCAGGCTTGGAACCAGTTTCACTGGTGGCCGGCGACAACATTCATGCGTTTGGCGAGACGGCGAGTTTCGCTTACTTTCCGGAAACAGCAGTGATCGCCCACCTGTACCTGCTCGAGGATGGGAGCATGCCCGCTATCACGCTAATCGGTAACGATGGGATGTTCGGTCTTTCAGCAATTTTTGACTCGGCCGCGCCCCTTTATGAATCGCAGATCGCCATTGGCGGCACTGCCCTGCGCATTGATGCGGAAGTGCTGAAGCAGGAGTTCCTGCGTGGCACGGGTGTCCAGCAGGCAGTACTGAACTATGCCATCGCCCGTTTGGCTCAGGTCTCACAAATGGCGGTTTGCAACTTGCGGCACCGACTTGAGCAGCGGTTGTGCACGTGGTTGTTGATGATCCAGGACCGAGTGCGCGAGAAACCCTTGCCGCTCACTCATGAAAAGATTGCCCATTACCTGGGAACCCGGCGCGCCGGTATTTCAACTGTCTGTAACGCACTGCGAGAGGATGGCATCATCAATTACCAACGCGGTACTATTCGCATCATTGAGCGCGCCTTGCTGGAAAAAGCCGCCTGCGAGTGTTACCAGGCCTTCCGTCAAATTTCGTCCGTACGGGTCCCTGCCTGACAAGCATAGAACTCAAAATTCCCGTGGCCCACACGCGGCCTCTTCGTTAGACCTGGGACCGCACGCTTCCAGCGTGCTGGCGATCAGTAGGAAGGTATGTCATTGGCAAAGGCCTTCTGGTGCGAAAGGCGGCACGCTTCCTGCTGCGACCGACCCGGGCACGGGCGCGAGCACGGCTTCCAGCAGAGGCCGCATCTGAGATAACTGCTTGATGCGAATGGCGAGGTCCCAGGCGCGCTCAAACTTTTTCCAACCCGCGCTGTAAAAAAAGTGTTTTAGCTGGTGCTTTATCGAATCGTGCGCCGACGCTGCCGCCAAAATATTCTTCCAGCCATAGAAGTCTTTGTAAGACCAATCGTAGCCGCGCTTCAGTTCTTCGGGCGACAAACGAGCCGGGCGAAAGACGACATTGCGCGTGTCGTATAGGTCCCAGTTGCGCGTGACGATTCTTCTTTGCGCGGCCATGTCCGCGAACAACTGAGTACCTGGATACGGTGTCAGCACGTGAAAGGTGGCCGTGGTAATTCCAGCCTGGACAGCCCAGTCTACGGTTCGTTTAAAGACGTCGCTATCGTCTCCATCCAGACCGAAGACAAAGCTGCCGTTAATCATAATGCCGAGGCTATCAAGCCGCCGCACAACTTCGGCATAACTACGGCCGAGGTTCTGGCGTTTGCCCGCGCCCGCCAGGCTGCTCGTTGAAAGCGTCTCGAAGCCCACAAACAGACTCCTCAGCCCGGCGGCGGCCGCCTCTTTGACCACGTCATCCTCGAGGATCGAGTCGACTGTTGCGGCTCCCTGAAAGACGCGGCCCATGCCCCTCATGCCGCGGAAGAGTTCGCGAGCGAAATGTTTGTTCCCGAAGAGATGGTCATCGAGAAAGTACAGATGGCGGCCCGGAAGTCGAGCAATTTCGGCCAGCGCATCGTCCACGAGTTGCGTGTAGAACGATCTCCCGCCCGTAAAGAAACCGTCCTTGTAGCAGAAGGTGCAATGATGGGGACAGCCCCTGGAGACGACAATCGAATTTGGCACCAGGTAGCGTTGTCGTTTGATTAGGTCCCGCCGTATGGGCGGTAGTCCCACGAGTGAACGAACGCTCGACTCGTAGCGGCTCTGTGGTTTTCCTGCTTGCAGATCTGCCAAAAATTGCGGGAAAGTGTGTTCACCGGGGCCGAGAAAGATCGTATCTGCGTGTGCCGCTGCCTCCTCGGGCAGCGCGGTAACGTGCAGCCCGCCGAGTAGTACATAGGAGCCGCGGGCGCGATAGTGATCGGCAATCTCGTAGGCGCGATAGGCATTGGTGATGTAGACCTGAATGATCACCAGATCCGGCTGGTCATTTAGATCGAGCTTCTCGACGTGCTCGTCATGCAGAGAGATCTGGAGGTCGGGATCCAGATACGCAGCGAGAGTTGCCAGTCCCAGCGGCGGAAAGAGTGAGTATTTGATCGGCCGCCAGTAAGGACTGGTAGCCTCGGTCAAGGCGGGCAAAATCAACTTCACGCTGCGAATAGATGGTCTCGACTGCAAAGTCGCCGTCCTCAGCCCGGATCACAAGTCAGCCTCAAAGTGCAGTGCACTGTAAATAACTTTACCTCGCAAAGTCAATCTTCTTTTGCTGCCGATCAAAAGTGCCTGAGCGGCAGAATGAATGGCGCCGGTGAAGCAGAAATCTGTACAGTGGCTGACATTGTGTCAGTCGCTTTTCTTATTCGTATGCAGGGGGCCCGGCTCCGACTGTGAGGGAACTCGGTGGCTGGCTTGAGGCGAGGCAAAAATCAGCGAGCGGAAAAGCGGTCTCCTCGTGTATTATCTGCCAAATCCAAAATTGGCGAGGATCCTAAATGTCAAAGTATCTACTTTCAATAGTTGTTTCCTGCTTTCTGGCCGGACACTTGTACGCGCAGGTTCCGGCAAACGCGGTCGATTACAACGGCATTTTCAAGACCGTCAAATGGCGTTCCATAGGTCCATTTCGTGGCGGGCGCTCGAACTGTGCCGTGGGAGTTGTAGGCGACCCGCGGACTTATTACATGGGAACCACGGGCGGAGGGCTTTGGAAGACCGATGACATGGGGATCACCTGGCGAAATGTCTCCGATGGTTATTTTAAGACCGGTTCTGTCGGGGCCGTGGCGGTTGCCGAAAGCGATCCGAATGTCGTCTATGTGGGCATGGGAGAACACGCAGTGCGGGGTGTGATGACCCACTCGGGGGACGGCGTCTATAAGTCTACCGATGCTGGAAAGACCTGGAAGCAGATTGGTCTGGAATTAACCCGGCACATCTCGCGAATTGTCATCGATCCTAAAGATCCCAGAATCGTTCTGGTCGCAGCCCAGGGCGCGTTATATGGCCACTCGCCGCAGAGAGGTATCTATAAATCCATTGACGGCGGCGCGACCTGGAAGAATGTCTTATTTGTGGACGACAAGACAGGCGCGGCGGAACTATCGATGGACATGACTAACCCAAGAATACTTTACGCAGCGATGTGGGAACATGGCCGGCTTCCCTGGAAGGTGACGAGTGGCGGCCCTGGCAGCGGCCTGTATAAGTCCACCGATGCGGGTGAGACGTGGGAAAAATTGAAAGAGGGCTTGCCGGAGGAAATGGGCAAGATGTCGATTGCCGTCAGTCGGCCGAATCCGGAAAAAGTATTTGCCCTGATCGAAAGCGATTCTGACAAAGAAGCCGGTGGATTATTTGTCTCGACTAATGCCGGCAAGCAGTGGAGT
This sequence comes from Pyrinomonadaceae bacterium, assembly GCA_036726305.1. Taxonomy (GTDB): domain Bacteria; phylum Acidobacteriota; class Blastocatellia; order Pyrinomonadales; family Pyrinomonadaceae; genus JAOAPY01. The sequence goes on from DAIMCP010000014.1 coordinate 79,227, forward strand.
CGTATTACTAATGACCACCGGTTGCTGCAGCGAGCCTGGTATTACATTGAACTGTTTCTGGATCCCAAAGATGAAAACACCATGTATGTGATGAGCGCACCGGCATTGCGTTCAACCGATGGCGGTAAGACCTGGGAGACCTTGTCCGGCACTCACGGTGACTTCCATGATCTGTGGATCAATCCCGACAATCCCAACAACTTCATTATCTCCAACGACGGCGGCTCGGCAATAACTTTTAATAGCGGCAGGAGCTGGAGCACCCAATACAACATGCCCACTGCACAGTTCTATCGCATCAACGTGGACAATCAGTTTCCTTATCGAATTTATGGAGGCCAACAGGACAATACGTCTGTTTCCATCGCCAGTCGTGAGTTAGGCAGCAGCGGGATAACCAACGCCAGTTGGACCGCCTCGGCCGGCGGTGAAAGTGCTTTTCTCGCATTCGATCCAAATGAACCGAAATATGTCCTCGGGGGCAGTTATCAGGGAACCATCGAGGTCTTCGATGTCCGAGCACAAGCCGGCACCAGTATTATGGCCGCCCCTATCCAGTACCTGGGAATGGATGCGAAAGACATCAAGTATCGATTCAACTGGAACGCTCCAATCATCTGGAGCAAACACGAACCCAATACTTACTACCATGGATCTCAGTACCTGCTGAAGACAAGTGATATGGGTAAGTCCTGGAAGGAAGTTTCACCTGACCTGACCCGCAACGAAAAGGAAAAGCAGGGCCGGGGCGGTGGGCCTTACACAAACGAAGCGGTCGGCGCGGAAAATTACGGCACGCTGAGTTACATCATGGAGTCGCCCCATGAAAAAGGAGTGATCTGGACCGGTAGTGACGACGGGCTTGTCTATTTGACTCGAGACGGCGGCGCCAACTGGAAGAACGTAACGCCTAAAGGCTTGGCGGAATGCCTGATCAATGCCATCGAAGTATCGCCGCACGACAAGGCTACTGCTTATATCGCCACCACTCGGTACAAATTCAACGACCATACACCGGGTTTATACAAAACCACGGACTATGGAGACACCTGGACCAGGATCGACTCTGGGATACCTGCCAATGCCTTTACCCGCGTAGTGCGCGAGGATGAGGTGCGACGGGACCTTTTATTTGCAGGCACTGAACTCGGTTTGTTCTTGTCCTGGAATGGCGGGCGGGATTGGTCGCCTTTTCAATTGAACCTGCCCATCACTCCCATCACTGATCTCCGAATACATCAGGGAGATCTCATTGCAGCCACGTCCGGAAGGTCTTATTGGGTCTTGGATGATTTGAATGTTATCCGCCAGTACCAGAAGGACGAGGGGCCCTTTGGCATCTACCGGCCCGAAAATGGCTACCTCGTAAACGGCTCCAGCGAGCTGGATCAGCCGGAGGATGATTTTACCGGCGCTAACAAACTGCGGGGCGTAAATCCCAGCACCGGAGTGGTGATTTACTACCGGTTGCCGGAGTTGAAGAAAACTGACGAAATCAGCATGCAGATCAAAGACGCTGCCGGAATGACGGTGCGCAGCTTCTCTTCAAAGGCTGATGAAAAATATATGAAATACGATGGCGCTCCCAAGGCGGATCCGCTGCTGTCCAAAGCTAAAGGTCTGAATCGATTTGTCTGGGATATGCGTTATGCAACCATGCCGGGCGTGCCCGGAATTTATGTGGAGAGCAGTTACGCCGGGCACAAAGCACCGCCGGGGAAATACAGCATCATGGTAAGAATGGGTGGACAGACGGCTGCAACCGAAGCTGAGATACTTGCCAACCCTCTCTACCCAACCAGCGCCGCAACCTACATGGAATATCATCAGACGATGTTGGGCATGGAGAATGAGTTGACGTCGATGCATCGCCTGGTAAACAGCCTCTACGAAAAACAGAAACAGTTGGAATCGCTGCTCAGTTCATTACCCGCCGGAGACAAATTCAGTGGGGTCAGGAAAGAAGGCGAAGCTCTCTTGAAGAAAATGAAGGCCTGGGACGAGGATATGGTGCAGCGCAAGTCAAAGGCCTACGACGACGTTGAAAACTTTCCCAACAAGTTCACAGCGAATTACCTGTTCCTAATCAACCAAACAGAAAGTGACATTCCCCGGGTCAATCAGCCGTCGCTGGATCGGCTGAAGCAACTGAATGGCGAGTGGTCTGCGTTGAAAGCCAGGTCCAGTGAAATTCTCGACAGAGACATTCCGTCGCTGAACAAACGATTGTGGGAAGTCGGACTGGGAGCCATCTGGAAAGATTGAGAAACACACGGCGAGCACCCAGCGTTGAGGCCTGTCCTGGGATGCCAACCGTTGTGAATGATTCGTCGCGGGGTTCAACCCCGGGTCGTCGCCGGCAGGTTCGGTCCGGGCAGTCCCGATCAGGTTATACGTTCAGCAATGCTATTGGAACGCGGAACATAGGTTAAATGTTTCCACAGCCTGCTGGACGGCTCTGAACATAACATCGCATTCTCGCCGAACCTGCGCCTCTTTGCGGTTGATGGGCCCGAAGTGCTTGCGCATGTTTCGCAACGTGATCGCGGCGAATTCAACTGCGAAAGCCGGACACTCCTTTGACAAACGCTGAAACTTCTCGCCGTCACCGGAACCGAAGTTCTCGAGATCCTTGGGTTTGCAGGTGACGCCTTCCCGGAAGATCTCTACGAAGCCGGAAGGGTTGGTCGAATACTTCTCGAAGAGGGTCGTTAACAGCGGACTTGCTGTTCGGGCATTAAAGCTCGCTTGAAATAATCCGGCTTCGGCCGTGTCTGCGGTGACATTATCCGCAGAGCGGTCGCGACCTTCGCAGAATCGACCTGAACTCTCGCGCATTCCCAGGCCAGTCAGCAACACGAACAAGTGTCGTAGCGCGTCGACGCCATCGGCATCATTGTTCATTCCGGCGTCCGCGAATTCTTGATTGTAAAAGGCCAGCGCGTCCTTATTTCCGTTCTGAGACTTTGCCCTGGCCATTTCAACTGCCGCCTCATCGCCGGCTTTCAGCTTGCAGTACATCCGCGCGTAGACAACTGCCATTCCCTTGATATACCCGGCAGGCGGTACACCGCGGTCTTCAAAGTTGAAATGCGCAATATCAGATCCCTTGGCGATCTGAACAATCTGTTCAATAGGTGTCGGCATACGATGAATCCTTTTCCTGTCAGTGGTGATTACTTATTCAGCCAACACTATCTGGCTGCGAGCCGAATGGCTGCTACTCGCCAAATCTCTCTCGCATGATTCGATCTATGTCTGTAAGTGAGAAGACCGCAGCAGGACTTTTGGCGGATCTGAATTGCACGTGTGGCCAGTCCTTAAAAGTTGGCCACAGGCCGCCCGGCGTCAGGTCGAGCTTTGCTGCCTCTTCTGCATAGACGCGGTAACCGTTCAATCCATTGATCTTTCTTGTGGTCGACCATTCGGCATCACCGTTCACGAGCCAGAATGAATCAAAGGCCTCGCCCCACTGATGCCAGGAAAGTCCGGGCGGAGCATCGGTCACGTGCGGCCCGGATTGTGGACCAACGCTCTCAATGCATAATGCCAGGAACTCAGCCCCAGCATCGCGTAACTCATGAATCTTTCTTTGCACCTGCTCCCTGGACCGTGACTGTCAGAGCGATTGTCCGCGACCATCTTTCCCGCTATTATCCGGAGCCGCGACGCCGCCAAGTGGCAGCGCCGAATCCAGATCCATTGACTCATCGGTTCATCAGCTAACTCTTCAACGAGGCAACTAAAGTTTTAGGACAAAGACCTATGGATACAAAGTTCCAGTCCGCAATCGCAGCTATTCGCTCGGGAGACCTCGAAAAATTTAAGGCACTTATTCGTCAGGATCCAACGCTGGCGACTTCGCGATCATCGACGAGCCATCCCACTCTGCTCCAGTGCGTCGCCCTCGACGGCAAGGACAAGCCCAATAACGTGGAGATGGCGCGAATTTTGCTCGAAGCCGGCGCCGAGCTCAACGAACCACTATTAGCGGCAGCCAGTATTGACAATCGCGCGGTGGCCGAAGTCTTGCTCGATCGTGGCGCCGCGATTGACGGAACCGGCGGCTGGTCACCCTTGGAGGAGGCGCTCTATTGGAACAGCCGGGAAGTGCTTGCCTTGCTGCTTGAACGTGGAGCTGCGGTGCAAAACCTCCGCATCGCCGCGGGACTGGGTCGCACAGAATCAATCGAAAGATATTTTGATACCGGCGGAAACCTGAAGGCTGAAGCCGGCAAGATTAATTGGCCCTGGGGCGAACTGGAAACTATCGAGTGCTCGAATTTTGACAAAGCGGGCCGGGAAAAGCTTGCGGATCGGGTTAAAGAGTGGTCGCAGGATCGGCAGGGAATCATCAACAACGCATTTGTCTACGCTTGCATGCACGGTCACATCGAGGCTGCGAGGCTGCTCCTGCAAAAGGGAGCGGATATTAATGTCATTCCTGGAGGATTTGATTACGCGGGTACAGGGTTACATTACGCCGCACTCAATGGACAGCGAGCGATGGTCGAATTCCTTTTGCAGCAGAGTGCCGACCGTGAGGTGAAGGATCCAAAGGTTGGCTCAACTGCAGCCGGCTGGGCCGAACATGGCGGTCATCCGGAGATAAGGGACTTGCTGCGCCAGTAGGCGGAAAGCAGAATGTAAAAGGCAGTAGGCGGAAGGCGGAAGGCGCAAGGCGGAAGGCGCAAGGCGGAAGGCGCAAGGCGGAAGGCG
>DAIMCP010000015.1:0-79880 GCA_036726305.1 Pyrinomonadaceae bacterium
GATCCTCGGCAACTTTGATCGCTTCGCGCTTGGCGCCAATCATTTCCACGTTGCATTCTTCAAGCACGCCTGAGTCGGCGAGTGCGATGGCCAGATTCAATGCTGTCTGCCCGCCCACCGTGGGCAACAGCGCGTCCGGACGTTCGCGACGGATAATCGCAGAGACAGACGCAACGGTGAGCGGCTCGATATAGGTCACGTCCGAGGTTTCCGGATCCGTCATGATGGTCGCGGGGTTGGAATTCACGAGGACCGTGATGTAGCCTTCCTGGCGCAGCGCTTTGCAGGCCTGCGTTCCGGAGTAATCAAACTCGCATGCCTGGCCAATCACAATAGGGCCCGAGCCGATGATTAGAATTTTATGAAGGTCTGTGCGTTTGGGCATGCGAAGCGACCTGCAACTTATTACCTGCGAATCGAGCGCGCCAATGATGGCTGTCCGACATTTTTAGTAAGACGGCAAAGCGACACCAGCTTTTCGTCTTCGATGGTCAGATCGCATTATCGAGGCCCGAAATCGAAGCCTTAATCAAGGAAACGTCCGCCCGCAGGCGATCAACTCGTCCACCAATATGTCTATCTTCACATTAGCGGAGCAAAAGCAGTGGTGGTCTCGGCTTCCGCGAGAGTGACTTGCTGATCGTATTCCACCTTGCCGGAATCCAGCTTTATCACTCGGTCAGCGATACCGTAATACCTGTCATCGTGCGAAATAACAATGACCGTTTTCCCTTGAGCTTTGAGTTCCGGTACCAATTGATAATAGAAAATGTTTTTGAATTTGGGATCCTGATCCGCGGCCCATTCGTCGAAAATGTAGATCTGCCGATCCTCCAGATAGGCATTTAACAAAGCCAGTCTCTTGCGCTGGCCTTGCGATAAATTGACCGTCGACAATTTGCCCTCTTTAATTTCCAGCTTGTGACTCAGTTGCAGCAAATCCAAATACTTCTGAGCCTTGTCGTCAAGGTCACTTGCCTCCAGCCCAAAGAGTTGCTCGAATAGATAAAAGTCGTAGAAGACAACCGAAAACCTTTGGCGATAGTCGTCGCGGTCCTCATCCGTAATCAGTTTGTCATCAACGCGGATCTCTCCGGATTCGGGCTCATACAGACCCATCAAGAGCTTAACCAGAGTCGTCTTACCGCTACCGTTGCCGCCTATTAGAAAGATCAACTCTCCCGGCTGGAGCCTAAGGTTGATGGGACCCAGTTGAAACTCTTCGCCCCCTCCCTCCTGGTGGTAGAGGTGAGTCACGTCGATCAGATCAAGACGGCGCCACGAGGTCTCCGGCTCTATGACTGGTGTCAAGCTTTCCGCTCCGGCTGCTGCAAGCGAGAGACCTAACTCCTCAATCCTTTCTGCAGCCAGATACGCCCGTTCCAATGCGGGGATCTGGTTCAGGATCATCGTCAAGGGCGTGATCAGGAAAAGGACAGCCAGCGTATACCCCATCAATACCTGCGGCTCGACGACTATAAGGTGAGGCGTGGCGAAAAGCAGTAAGCCGATAAAGATAAAGAACAGGATCTGTCCCCAGTTGGATACGGCCATCGAAATAGCATTGCCTTTCATGCCATATCGCTGGAGGGCAAAGGCCGCAGGCTCAAGCTGCTGAGAAAGGAAAGCGTCCCGGCGCCGACTATTGAGTTTGAGTTCTTTGGTACCTACGATCAAGCCGTGGAACGCGTGGTACATTGCATCCCACTGCTCGCGCACCAATCTGAAATAATAAAACGACTTCAATAGGGGTAACTGGTGGCTGAGCAGTCCCAGAACCATATAGCCCAGGAGAATGAGCAGCAGTTTCCAGGAGAGCCAGCCGAGATAGAACACACAGCCGGCCATCATTGCTAACTGAGTAAGCATCTGCGGCAAGAGGGTCACAAGTTCGATCACGCTTCCGATATCCTCAGCGATCGTGGCAATCAGACGATGCGGGCCGAGTTTCTCCAACTGTTGTAACGGCGCGGCGAGAATTTGACGCGACAATTGAATCCGCAACTGGTATGCGGCCTTTGAAGTTAGATAGAGCAGCATGAGTTGGGAAGCAAATCCGCAGACCGGGATCACGATACATAAGGCAAAGAACGTCAAGATGAGATTGGACTTTGAAAACAGGCGCTCAGACAAGATGTTCTTAGTAAGCCCAATGAGGATCGTGTACCCGACTCCCGCCAGAAAGCTGGCAACGATAGCGCCGACTATCATGCTCTTCGAGCGACGAATCCCCTGCGACCATTTCGCTATGACGTAAATGAGCTGGAGTAAATGTTTCATGGTTTGAACTCGCGGTCCCGCGTTGAAATGCGTCTCAGCCTGTTAGCCTGAGTAGAGCAATCCCAAAACAAATTAGTTGATGATGGTTAATTCAGCGATGGAGGACAGTCTGGATGCAGTTACGCAATTGTTCCGCCAGAATCGTAACGTGCGGCTCTCGAATCATAGAGAAGTGATCACCGGGGACAACATGGGCTTCAACGCCTTCTGTTGCGAGTTGACCCCAGCCCTTGAGCGGATCTTTGACGACGTTTTTGGCTTCCCATTCAACGTGATCCGTATCGCGGCTGAAAACATTTTGCTCCATTTCTTCTGCGGCACTAATGAGAGTGATACGGCCCTCATATTCCCCTGCCTTGTAGCTGTTCATGGTGTTCGCGTTGATTTTGTATATGTCGAATATCTTTCGGAATTCGACGAGTGTCATACCCGCGGGCACGACGCCCGCCAACTTCGCCTCCTTCCACACCTGACGTAGCTGGGCCATCTGAGGCATCGCCGAAATCTCTTCCAGCGGCCTGCTCAGATTCTCGTAAGTCAGTCCCAGGTCAAAGGCGAAAACAGATAACAGCACACCCCAACTGAACTCCGACTGCGCGCCGGCCGGTACATGCGCGTCGATCAAGGCGAGCATGGCTATCTGCTCGCCCTGCGCCTGTAGTTGCCTGGCCATCTCGAATGCGATCACTCCGCCCATTGACCATCCACCCAATAGATACGGTCCGACTGGCTGGACACCCCTGATCGCCTCCACATAGTCGGAAGCCATTGCTTCGATCTGAGTATGAAACACCAGCCCTGTGTCCGGATTGCGAGCCTGCACGCCGTAAAAAGGCTGATCGTCTCCCAGGTATTTCACGAGGTCTTTGTAACACCACACATGCCCTCCGCTCGCGTGCGGGCTGAACATCGCAAGCTTGGTTCCTGCTGTCTGCATCGGCACTACCAGCGACTGGAACAGATTCTCCTTCCCGTGGCCAATTAGCTTCGCTAAGTGCTCGATCGTGGGATCCCCAAACAACTCCGCTATCGAGACTCGCTTGCCTAATCGCTCTTCGACGCGGGCGACAAGCATGATCATCTGTAACGAGTGCCCACCGAGTTCAAAGAAATCGTCGGTCAGGCCAATCGGATGAAGTTTGAATAATTCCTCCCAGATATCGACTAACTGCTGTTGCAGACCGTTTCGCGGAGCTACGTATTCTCTTCCGGACCTGTTAAGAAGAAGTTGAGGTGCTGGGAGCGCCGCTCTGTCCACTTTCCCGTTCTGCGTCAACGGCAGCACCTTGAGCATGACGAATACTGAGGGCACCATGTATTCCGGCACCCGCTCCCGCAGATAACTTCGCAAGTCCTCGTTTGTCGGCGGCGTCTCTCCCCTGGCAACAACGTAAGCGACCAGACGCTTGTCGCCTGGCGAATCTTCCCTGGCGAGCACCAGTGCCGTCGATACCTCCGGATGCTCAGACAGCGCTACTTCGATCTCGCCGGGCTCGATCCTGAAGCCGCTGATCTTGACTTGATTGTCAAGACGGCCAAGGAACTGGATGACTCCGTTATTTAAGTAGCGAGCCGCGTCACCTGTCCGATAGAGCCTCCCACCCGCTCGAGGGCTGAATGGATCAGGCAAGAACCTCTCGGCCGTCAGGTCCGGTCGGTTCAGGTAGCCGCGTCCCAGCCCCGCACCACCGATGAAGAGTTCGCCACGCTCGCCTGTTCCTGCCGGTTGCATCGCGCTCAGGATATAAACCTGAGAGTTCGAGATGGGGCGCCCGATGGGGACCGACGTACCGTGACGATCCGGCCCAACCTGATAGCAGCATGCCATGACCGTTGCTTCGGTCGGACCGTAGCAGTTGACAAACATGCAATTGTCGATTTGTTCAACTGCTTTATTGAGATGCGTTGGGGACAAGGCGTCGCCGCCGGTCAACAATTGTCTCACTGCGCCAATACTGCCGACAGTAGTGTCAACAAACTGGTGGAATAAACCGGTGGTTAGAAATAACGTCGTGACCTGCGTCCGGGCGATGAAGTCTGCCAATTCGCTCAAGGACGGTACGATGGGCGGAAAGACCTCCAACCGCGCACCGTTGAGCAGACTGGCCCAGATTTCAAAAGTGGAAGCGTCAAACGAGATTGGAGCAAACTGTAAGAAGACCTCTTCTGAAGTCAGGTCAGCATAGTTGGCACTCTTCACCAAGCCCAGAATGTTACGATGGGTGATGCAAACTCCCTTTGGCGTTCCCGTAGATCCTGAAGTGTACATCAAGTACGCCAGATTATCGGGACTGACACCGGTAATCGGGTTCCGCAGGAAGGTCTCACCGAGTACGCCGTTTCGATACTCATCCGAATCAACGCATACGACGGTCCGCCCCTCAGCCAGATTCTCCGGGAATTGTCCGCCTGTCAGGAGAACTGTGACGCCGGCATCTTCGAGGATGAACCGAATTCGGAGGGGCGGGTCAGTACTATTCACCGGCACGTAGACGCCTCCGGCCTTAGCTACCGCCAGCAGGGCCACAATCAACTCCGCCGATCGTTTCAGCATCACCCCTACGTATACTTCCGGCCCCACTCCATGCTCTCGCAGACGATGAGCAAGAAGATTTGCCCGCCGATTTAACTCGTGGTAAGTAATGTTCTCCTGCTCAAACTCTACGGCTATCGCGTCCGGGCGTTGTTCTGCCTCTTGTTCGACCAGCTGATGAATGCAAGCAGCATCGGGAAAAGCAACTGCGGTGTCGTTCCACTCTTTAGTGACCTGCCGGTATTCCTCCTGGTCAAGCAATGACAGCTCCGACAACTCCATGTCTGGCTCAGCCATGACCTTTTCGAACAATCGCTGAAAATGGTCCACCATGCGCGCAATAAAGGTCGGCTCGAACAGCTCCGGGCTGTAAACAAAAGAGCCCATGACACCGCCAGGCGTATCCGCGAGATGGACTTCGAGATCGAATTTGGTGTCAGCACTCACCGGAACCCCGGCCGGCAGACTTACTTTCGCCATCTCCATCAGCGGGGCTTGATTCCGAAATGCCAGAATGGCCTGGAAGATCGGATTACGGCCCGGCGCGCGCATTGGTTGTAGCTCCTCGACCAATTTATCAAAAGGCAATTCCTGGTGAGTGTAGGCCGCAAGTGAAGACTCTCGTACCTGTTTGACCAACTCCCTGAAAGTTGGAGCATCATTGAAACCCGTCCTTATCGGAATCATGTTGACGAAGAATCCGATCATCGGCTCCAGTTCGACGCGGCTGCGTCCAGCTATCGGAGTTCCTACTAAAATGTCGTTCTGGCCCGTGTACCGCCACAACAAAGCATGGAACCCGGCCATCAGGGTCATAAAGAGGGACGCCCCCTCCTGCCGGCTAAACTCTCGCAACGAGCGGGAGACTTCTTCGGAGAAAGCTAACGGGCAATGCGCACCGCGCATTGTGCGCAGCGCCTGGCGCGGGTGATCGGGTTCCAGTTCCAGCAGCGTAGGAGCGCCGTCGAGTTGCCGTTTCCAGAAGTCCACCTCTTCTCTTAAGACTTCGCCATCCAGCCAGCTTCGTTGCCACTGCGCATAGTCAGCGTACTGAATCTCCAGTTCCGCCAGCGGTGAAGGCAACCCATGGGAGAATGACTCGTAGAGGGTTTCCATCTCGCGTAACAACACATCCATCGACCAGCCATCGCTGACGATGTGGTGCATGTTCATCAGGAACAAATACTCTTCTTTGTCCAGGCGTATCAATGCAGCTCGCAGTAACGGTCCTGACTCCAGGTCAAACGGCCTGAGCGCTGCCTCTTGTCTCAAGCGCTCCGATTCCTCGTCTCGCTCTTCCTTTCCCAAGCCACTCAAATCGATTAACGGTATTTGCAATGACCCGGAAGAGTTGATTCGCTGCACCGGCTGGCCGCCGACAACAATGAAAGTGGTGCGCAAGGCAGCGTGCCGGCGCACGACCTCACGTAAGGACTGCTCCAGTGCGCTGGGGTTAAGTCTGGCATCGATATACATCTCCGCTGGGAGGTTATAAGCGTTACTCCCCGGCATCAACTGGTCCAGAAACCAGAGACGCTGCTGTGCGTACGACAGGGGCAGTTCGCCATTATCTGGAAACCGTTGCAGCAGAGGCGCAGCGAGACTGGTGCTGGACCTCATCGTCCCTTCGATACGTTCGGAAAACTCCGCCAACGTTGGGGATTCGAAAACGTTACGCACTGACAGCTCGACATGAAAACCTTCGCGGACGCGGGAGATGATTTGGATGGCCGCAAGGGAGTGGCCGCCAAGCCAAAAGAAGTTGTCAAACCTTCCCACCCGTTCCACTCCCAGCACCGGAACCCAAATCGCAGCCAGCGCTTCCTCTATCAGGGTCCGAGGTGGGACGTAAGTCTGGGGGGAGTCGGCTCCGTCACGGCGTGGGGCCGGCAGCGCCTTACGGTCCAGCTTGCCGTTAGGGGTGAGCGGCAGCGCCTCGAGCAGGACCAAGAAGGAGGGCACCATGTAGTCAGGCAGTCTCTGTTTCAGGTAATTACGCAACTCCGCCACCCCGGGTCCCGCTTCGCCCCCGGCCCGGCCCGGCGCCACCACATAGGCGATGAGTCGCTTCTCGCCACTCGCCTCTTCAGCCGCGACCACCACTGCTTCCCGCACTTCTTGGTGCCCGCTTAACGCCGCTTCCACTTCGCCCGTCTCGATTCTGAACCCGCGGATCTTCACCTGGTGGTCCAACCGCCCAAGGTATTCGATATCTCCGTCGGCCAGGTATCGGCCCCGGTCTCCGCTCCGATACAATCGCTCTCCGGCCAGCGCACTGAAGGGGTGCGGTACGAACCGCTCTGCCGTCAACGCCGCCCCATTGAGGTATCCCCGCGCCAGCCCCGCTCCGCCCACGTAGATTTCTCCAGCCACACCCACCGGCACCAACTCCATGCTTTCATCCAGCAGGTAGACTTCCAGATCCGGGAGCCGTTTCCCGATCACGCTGCCGCCACCTCGCTCCACATCCGCTCGGCTTAACGCCCGGTAGGTCACATGCACGGTCGTCTCCGTGATCCCGTACATGTTGATCAGTTCTGGCCCCTCCTCGCCGTGCCGCTCATACCACGTCCGCAGGCTCGCCAGTTCCAGCGCCTCCCCGCCAAAGATCACTACGCGCAGGGCCAACTCAGCGGCACGCCTCCCTGCCCCTCCGCCCACCGCCAGGGCCCGCTCCTCGGCCTGCATCAGTTGCCGGAAGGCCGACGGTGTCTGATTCAGTACCGTCACTCCTTCCCGCACCAGCAGCTCGTAGAAGGCTTCCGGCTCCCGACTCACCCAGTACGGCACCAGCACCAGACGCCCTCCGTACAGCAGCGCTCCCCACATCTCCCACACCGAAAAGTCGAACGCGTAGGAATGGAACATCGTCCACACGTCCCCGCTTCCAAATCTGAACCATTCCTCGGTTGCGCCCATCAGCCGCAGCACATTCCCCTGTGTAACTACCACCCCTTTGGGCCTACCCGTCGACCCCGACGTGTAAATCACATATGCCGCATTCTGTCCCCCAACCCTCACTCCCGGGTTCTCCTCCCGCTCGCCCCTAATCTCGTCTACGGCCTCTGCTCTATCCAGCGCCACCACCCTCGTCCCGGATACCTCAAGTCCGGCTGCCTGCTCCTTCAACGTCACCAATACCTCGCAGCCCGCGTCCTCCAGCATCAACTCCATCCGCTCCCGCGGCAGCGTTACCTCCAACGGCACATAAGCCCCGCCCGCCTTGAGCACTCCAAGAATGCTCACTATCAGTTCCACCCCTCGCTCCAGCAGTATCCCCACTCTCGCTTCCGCACCTACTCCAAGCCTTATCAGGTGATGCGCCAACCGATTTGCCCGCCGGTTCAGCTCCCCGTAGCTCACCTCCTCCTCTCCATTCTTCACCGCTACCGCCTCTGCCCTCAGCTCCACCTGCCGCTCAAAGAGCTGATGGAGACTCAGGTCATGCGGGTACTCGATCGTCTGCTCATTCCATTCAGTCAGGATCAGCAGTCGCTCCTGCTCGGAAAGAAGTGACTTCCGACAGTAGAGCCCGAATGGATCCTCCGCAATTGCTTTGAGCGCTTGTGAGTAATATCCGCAAATGGCTTCCATCTGCTCACCACTCAGCACTGCGCCTTTCCCGGTCAACGTCAGGCCAACTGCAGAACTCCGCAGGTCGAGACTGAAGTCAGCCGCCAGAGTAAAGTCGGTTTCGCCAAAACCCGTTGCGTCAAGCACATCGATCTGATCAGAGTGTTCGAAGACGTCTAAAACGTGGAAGTGGGTGAAGTTGAAGATCGCCTCAAACAGATTCCGTCCGCCTTCGTTGATCTTCACCTGGGCCATCGGGTAGTAGCGATGAGGCAACATCTCGCGCTCAGCCTCAAACGTTGCTTGTGCCAGGTCGATCCAGCTGCCGCCCCCCAGTTGCACGCGGATGGGCAAGGTATTCAGGAAGACGCCTAGTACCCGCGCTGCGTCAACGGATTCCGGACGACCATGCGAAACGACGCCGGTCACTATGTCTGTTTGACCTCCGAGCACAGCCATTACTCTCAAGTGCGCCGCGAGCAGCACGCTCTTAATCGGTACGCCTGCGGTCCGGGCGGCCAGCTTGAGCCCGTCAGAGACTTCGGCGCTCAATGGCACTTGCATTACATGGGACTGAAGCGTGTCGATCAGCTCCCGCGGAGAGCGCCGGCGAGGCAGAGTCATCGTGCTGCTGCCGCTTAGCTTCTTTCGCCAGTACTCTTCTGATTCAGCAGACTCCAGGGCTGCCTGTTCGCGCGCCACGAAGTCACGGAACGACGAAGACAGCGGTGCTTCGTCCGCTTCATTCTCCCCACGCAACAACAATGAATAGCTGCGGAAGAGTGTCGTCAGCAACTCGGCCACACTCCAGCCGTCGAGGATCGCATGGTGTTCCGCGAAGCTAAACTGGAAGCTTTGCTCGCCCCGGCGGTGGACATGAAACCGCAGAAGTGGAGCCTGTCTCCAATCAAAATATCGTTCCTTCTCGTCTATTTGCCATTGAAGGATCACTGCGTCCTGCTCGGCCTCACTTAGCGCCCGCAGATCATCTGTCTGCAGGGGCGGTTCGATACTGCGATGGACCAGTTGCAGCGGGACACTGTAGTTGGTCAAATCAAACGAAGTTCGCAATACCGGATGGCGCGCGAGAAGTCGCCGCAACGCCAGTTCGAGCGCCCTTTCGTCGTAGGGAGCGTTTACGTAATAGCTCGTATAGTTGTGATAAAGAGCTGAGTTGCGATCAAACTCGCTATGGAAGAGCATCCCCGCCTGAAGCATCGAGAGCGGGTAGGCATCCTCGACATCGGCGGGCAGCTTTTGCCGATCTTGTGATGAGATCAGGGCGAAGGGTTCAGTTGACAGGCCGACGCCGGGGCCGTTGCCGTCGCGATCCTTAACAATAACTTCCCGAGCCAATTCGCCGAGGGTCTGATATTGAAACAACTGTTGCAGGGTGATGCCTAACCCCAGCTCGCTGGCGAGTGCGACAACCCGCACGCTGCGGATCGAATCTCCGCCTCGTTCGAAAAAGTTATCTTCAGCTCCCACCAGGTCAACCTCGAGCACCGCCTGCCAGACCGACGCCAGTATCTGCTCAGCGCTTGTGCGAGGTGGGACGTAAGTCTGGGGGGAGTCGGCTCCGTCACGGCGTGGGGCCGGCAGCGCCTTACGGTCCAGCTTGCCGTTAGGGGTGAGCGGCAGCGCCTCGAGCAGGACCAAGAAGGAGGGCACCATGTAGTCAGGCAGTCTCTGTTTCAGGTAATTACGCAACTCCGCCACCCCGGGTCCCGCTTCGCCCCCGGCCCGGCCCGGCGCCACCACATAGGCGATGAGTCGCTTCTCGCCACTCGCCTCTTCAGCCGCGACCACCACTGCTTCCCGCACTTCTTGGTGCCCGCTTAACGCCGCTTCCACTTCGCCCGTCTCGATTCTGAACCCGCGGATCTTCACCTGGTGGTCCAACCGCCCAAGGTATTCGATATCTCCGTCGGCCAGGTATCGGCCCCGGTCTCCGCTCCGATACAATCGCTCTCCGGCCAGCGCACTGAAGGGGTGCGGTACGAACCGCTCTGCCGTCAACGCCGCCCCATTGAGGTATCCCCGCGCCAGCCCCGCTCCGCCCACGTAGATTTCTCCAGCCACACCCACCGGCACCAACTCCATGCTTTCATCCAGCAGGTAGACTTCCAGATCCGGGAGCCGTTTCCCGATCACGCTGCCGCCACCTCGCTCCACATCCGCTCGGCTTAACGCCCGGTAGGTCACATGCACGGTCGTCTCCGTGATCCCGTACATGTTGATCAGTTCTGGCCCCTCCTCGCCGTGCCGCTCATACCACGTCCGCAGGCTCGCCAGTTCCAGCGCCTCCCCGCCAAAGATCACTACGCGCAGGGCCAACTCAGCGGCACGCCTCCCTGCCCCTCCGCCCACCGCCAGGGCCCGCTCCTCGGCCTGCATCAGTTGCCGGAAGGCCGACGGTGTCTGATTCAGTACCGTCACTCCTTCCCGCACCAGCAGCTCGTAGAAGGCTTCCGGCTCCCGACTCACCCAGTACGGCACCAGCACCAGACGCCCTCCGTACAGCAGCGCTCCCCACATCTCCCACACCGAAAAGTCGAACGCGTAGGAATGGAACATCGTCCACACGTCCCCGCTTCCAAATCTGAACCATTCCTCGGTTGCGCCCATCAGCCGCAGCACATTCCCCTGTGTAACTACCACCCCTTTGGGCCTACCCGTCGACCCCGACGTGTAAATCACATATGCCGCATTCTGTCCCCCAACCCTCACTCCCGGGTTCTCCTCCCGCTCGCCCCTAATCTCGTCTACGGCCTCTGCTCTATCCAGCGCCACCACCCTCGTCCCGGATACCTCAAGTCCGGCTGCCTGCTCCTTCAACGTCACCAATACCTCGCAGCCCGCGTCCTCCAGCATCAACTCCATCCGCTCCCGCGGCAGCGTTACCTCCAACGGCACATAAGCCCCGCCCGCCTTGAGCACTCCAAGAATGCTCACTATCAGTTCCACCCCTCGCTCCAGCAGTATCCCCACTCTCGCTTCCGCACCTACTCCAAGCCTTATCAGGTGATGCGCCAACCGATTTGCCCGCCGGTTCAGCTCCCCGTAGCTCACCTCCTCCTCTCCATTCTTCACCGCTACCGCCTCTGCCCTCAGCTCCACCTGCGCTTCGAACTTTTCCCTCAAACTTCCGGCGCTTTCGTACTGGCGCCCTTCTCGGTTACACGCGATGAGCAGTCTTTCTTTCTCCCCCTCGCTCAGCAGCGGCAAAGCTCCGACCCGACACTCTTCATCCTCTCCCGCGGCTCTCAGCACCCGCTCAAACTGTTGGACCAGTCGCTCCATGGTTTCCTTGTCGAACAAATCCAGGCTGTACTCAAGCCTCCCTTTCACCTCGTCTCCACGTTCGTTCAGGACTAGTAGCAGGTCGAACTTGGCAGTCTTACTGTGCTCAGTTTCTTTTACGCCTTCGACATTGCTCAGCCGCAGGCCGGCCAATTCCAACTCTTCGTCCGCCGTGTTCTGCAAGACCATCATGACCTGAAACAAAGGCGTCCTCGACAAGTCCCTTTGGACTCCCAACTCTTCCACCAACTTCTCGAACGGCACATCCTGATGCTCGTACGCTTCCAAACAAACATCGGTGGCTCGCTTCACCAACTCACCGAAGCTCGGATTGCCGGAAACGTCTGTCCTGAGCGCGAGGGTGTTCACAAAAAACCCGATCACTCCTTCCGTCTCCGGACGGTTGCGGCCCGCCACGGCTGTTCCCACTACGATGTCCTGTTCTCCGCTCCAACGCGAAAGCACAGCCTGGAAGCCCGCCAGGATTGTGATGAACATCGTCGTGTTGTATTTGCGGCTCAACCTTCTAAGTTGCCTTGTCGTCTCGGCATCGATTCGCACGGTTTCATGTGCACCACGATGCGACTGCACCGGCGGACGGGGTCGGTCGGTGGGCAGAGCCAGCACGGGCGGCGCCCCAGCCAACTGTTCCCGCCAGTAGGAGAGTTGCTGCTCCAGCACTTCTCCCTGCAACCATTCCCTTTGCCAGACTGCGTAATCGACGTATTGGAGGCTGAGGGCCGTCAGGGGCATCGGCTCATGTTTCGCGCAGGCGTCGTAGAGCAGCCCGAGTTCTTTCGTGAGCACACCCATTGACCAACCGTCAGAGATGATGTGGTGCATTGTCGCCGCCAGCACGTGTTCGTCTTCGCCAAGCCGGAATAATCTGAGGCGAAGCAGTGGTCCCGTCGCCAGAGCGAAGGGCTGTTCCTCTTCTTCGTTCAGCAGTCGCTGCAATTCTGACCGTCGCAGTTCCTCACTAAGACTCGAGAGGTCTTCCAGCTTCAGATAGATTGGCGTCGGCGGCAGGATTAGCTGCGCGGGCTCCCCATTCTTGACCACAAAACAAGTGCGCAGACTTTCGTGGCGGCGAATGAGCGCGTTCAGACTGCTCTCCAACGCTGCCACATCGAGCGTGCCGTTTAACTGGACTGCCTGTGAGATGTTATAGAGCGGACTTCCCGGTTCGAGTTGATCGAGAAACCAGAGTCTTTGCTGCGCGAACGAAAGCGGTAACGCACCTTCTCGCCCAACCGGCTCGAGCGAAGGAGGGCTGGCGACTTCAGCAGCGGCGGATGCGCGTAGCAATCGAACTATCTGCTCTTTCTTGGCGGCGAGTTCGGCCCGAAGATCCGGAGTGAGTACCCCCGTGACCGCGCTATAATGTAGCCGCTCCCCTTCAAGCCAGACCTTCACATCCAGACTGCGAAACTTAGTTAACAGCTCAACCGGCGTCATACTTCTCCCCCTTCATAATCTTGTCCGGCCTGATCTACTGAGGCTGTAACATGCTGAGTTATCCAGAGAATCGTCTCAATGTTCTCTGCCAGAGCGGAGATGGTGGGACGCTCGAACAGTGTGCGCATGGGTATTGCTACGGCGAAGGCCTCCCGGATGCGTGAGATCACCTGCGTCGCGAGGAGTGAATGCCCACCTATCTCGAAGAAGTTGTCCTCGACTCCCACCCGCGCCACACCGAGGACCGCCGCCCAGATGACTGCCATCGCATCCTCGATAGGAGTGCGCGGCGCTACGTAAGTCAGGCCCAACTCCGAATTGTCAGGATTCGGCGCAGGTAGAACGCGCCGATCCACTTTGCCGCTGGCAGTCAGCGGCAGGGTATCCAGCCAGACCCAGACGGCTGGCACCATATGCTCGGGCAGTCTCTCGCGCAGATAGCGGCGTAACTCCCTGGTATCCAGCGAAGTCTTCTGCCCGTTGGCGTGCTCTGCTCCGCTCTCAGCCACCACTCCATCCCGCCTGGTTTCGGCCACCACATACGCCACCAGTTGCGTCTCACCCGGCCGCTCTTCGCGTGCCACCACCGCCGCTGCCTTCACTCCCTCATGCCTGTCCAGCACCGCCTCTATTTCGCCTATCTCGATTCTGAAGCCCCGGACCTTCACCTGATGATCCTTCCGGCCCAGGTATTGGAGGTTGCCATTTCCCAGATAACGAACGAGATCTCCTGTCCGGTACAGCCGCGCCCCAGCCCGGGTCGAGAGTGGGTGCGGAATAAAGCGCTCGGCCGTCAGTTCCGGCCGTTGCAAATAGCCTCGCGCCAGTCCCTTTCCGCCAATCAGCAGCTCGCCCGCTACCCCCAACGGCACCGGTCGAAGAATCTCGTCCAGCACATAAAGCTCAGTGTTCGCCAGCGCTCGTCCAATCCCAACCGCTTCCAGCGGGTGCTCCCGGTCGAGTTCTCCCATCGTTACTATGACGGTGGTCTCAGTAGGCCCGTAGGTATTGGTTAGCCGCACCCGCCCGCCGATACTCGCGACGAAGGCGCGCACTCGTTCCGGCAACACACTCTCGCCGCCAAGGATAATCAGCCGCAATGCTCCAGTTTCCTCCCAGGCCGGCGCCGACATGTCTGCCGTAAGCACGTGCCAATACGCGGTCGGCACTGTCAGCACCGTCACCCCTTGCTCACGACAACTCGTTAGAAAGTCCGAGGCGGAACTCAACATCTCATCGTTGCGCAGCACCACCGTACCGCCCTGAGTCAGGCACGGATAGATGTCTTCAATGTGGGGATCAAAGCAGATCGACGAAAACTGCAACACTCGGTCTGTCGCTTTCAATTCGTAGATCTGCGTCGCCGTCTGCGTGTAATCTGCCAGCGCACCATGCTCGATCATTACCCCCTTCGGAGTGCCGGTCGAACCCGACGTGTAGATCAGACACGCCAGATTCGAGGCTGAGACCTTGCCGTTCAGATTGGTGTGTGGCTGGCTCGCCAGACACTCCCTCCCCGGATCGATCTCGAAAATGGGGATACTCAGTTGCGACAAAGTTCCTCGCAGAGACTCTCGACTCAGGACGAGGCAGGCCTGAGAGTCCTCCAGGATGAAGCGCAATACTTCACTGGGGTAAGCCGGGTCGAGGCCAACGTAGGCCGCCCCGCTCTTCAATACTGCGAGCAGCGCCACTATCATCTCCACCGAACGTTCTACACAGATTGCTACCAGATCTTCAGGACCCACCCCCGCCCCACGCAGATAGTGCGCCAGCTGGTTTGCCCGCCGGTTAAGTTCACCGTAACTGAACTGCCTTTCGCCACTCACCAGCGCTGGCGCCTCCGGAGATCGGTGCACCTGTCGCTCAAAGAGTTCAGGGACGCACAGCTCACTTCTATTCCTCGCCTCGGTGTCATTCCATTCTTCTAACAATTGTCGCCGCTCAGGACTCGAGAGCAATTCGATCTCGGAAAGGCGTTGATCGGGATCGGCTACCATCGCAACCAGGATGTTCTGGTAATGCCCGACCATTCGCTCAATCGTTAACGTCTCGAACAGGTCGGTGTTGTATTCGAACGAGCCGTAAATTTTGCCCTCCGACTGGGCCAGGCCGAGACTTAGATCAAACTTCGATCTCGCATTTCCGGATCTGACAAGGCTCACAGTCATCCCTGGCAAGGCGGCAGCCACGTTCCTTGGCGCATTCTCGAAGCTGAACATCACCTGGAAAAGTGGTCCGTGGCTCAGGCTCCGTGCCGGTTGTAAGTCCTCCACCAGCTTTTCCAGTGGCAGGTCCTGGTGCGCCTGGGCCTCTAGAGCCACTTCACGCACGCGTGAAAGGACTTCCCGAATGGTAAGGTCAGACGCAAGTCTCGTCCGCATCACCAACGTGTTGACGAAAAACCCGATCATTCCCTCCGTCTCGACCCACCGGCGACCAGCGACCGGTGTTCCGACGGGAATGTCCATCTGTCCCGTGCAGCGCGAGAGCAAAATTTGGAACGAAGCCAGCAAGGTCATAAAAAGCGTGGTTCCCGTCTCTTGCGTCAGAATGATTAGCTTTTTCGCGACCTCCTCTGGAATAACCAGGGGCTCGGTCATCTCTCTGGCATTCATGACGGCTTTGCGGGGCCGGTCGGTGGGCAAGTCCAACAGCGGCGGACTATCGTGCAATTGACGTCGCCAGTAAGAGAGCTCCCTCTCGAGCACTGCGCCCTGGAGCCACTCGCGCTGCCAATGAGCGAAGTCCTTATACTGTATGGGCAGCTCCGCCAGCGTAGAGGGCTCACCGAGATCAAATGCCCGGTAGATCTGCGCAGCGTCACGAATCAAAACCTGCATTGACCACTCGTCGAAAATGATGTGATGTAAGAGCAGCAACAGAACGTGATCTTCCTGTCCCAGACGAAGCAGGGCGGCACGTAGAAGAGGGCCTTTCTCCAAGTCAAAAGGTCGCTCGCTGGCTTCGCTGATCAAATGCGTCAGGCCCTCGCTGGCGAAATCCGGGGCCATCGCTACGTCCACAATCGGTAGACACAGATTTCGGTGCGGCGCGATGATCTGAACGGGTTTTCCATCCACGGCAACAAACCGGGTCCTTAATGATTCGTGGCGCCTGACGACTTCGAAAATGCTCTGTTCAAGCGCCGCTGCGTTTAGCCTCCCGGTAATCCGCAACGGCACGCATATGTTGTAGGCGACGTTTTTCGGCTCGAACTGATCTATGAACCACAACCGCTCCTGTGCGAACGAAAGCGGTGCTGTGTCCTCCGGTGAGCGCCGAGGAATTACTTGCGCCCGAGAGCTCTCGGTCCCATGCAAACGTTGTTCAAGCACTTGTTGCGCCCGTGCCGAGAGAGCCGCTCGACGCAACGCGAGTTCTGTTCTTCGTTGTGCCTGGGTATTGTCTGTCAATGACATGAGGCTGACTTTGATGGTACAGGCTCACTTATGTTGCTGAGTCTGTCTTAGCGATTGGAGAGTTGAAGATTGGGTGGAATCAAAGACTACCTGCCTGCGCTAGATGCCGTCGAAGACGCGAATGATCTGTAAGCTGCTCTAATTGATACTGTCACGAGGCTTCAACCGCTGCCAGTTCCCGGCAAACCTCGGGGAAGCTGGTTGAGATGGCGCGCCCATCTGCAGCCGTGAGTGAATGAATATCACCGAAGGTGGGATAGAAATCCGGAAATTTCCTCTGCCCCAGGTTCGACGCCGCTTTTTCCAATCCCTTGCGGCCTGCAAATTCGGGAATGGGCCAGTGCACTACGAGCTCATTCAAGCCGTCATGCACCCTTTCTCCCGGTAGGCGGATCTCCCAGGCGCTCCACTCCCCGTTGATGAACATCTCCGCCTGGGTCCTTCCGTTTAACTTGACACGGATCGTTGCCGGAACTGAGGTATGGTTCGGGAGGCGGCACGCCAGATGGAGTTTTATGCCACAACCAGCTTCGCCGACAAAAATGAACCTAGATTCCGGCCAATAAGCTTTGTAGTACTCAGCGTCATGCCGATATCTCTTTTCCTCGAACCGATTCGACCACGCTAACTCTAGTGCCTGGTCAACGGCGGAGCAGTAGTAGTAGTCCAGCAAGTTCCTCTCACTGAGCGTTACGCTGTGTTCCTCGCGCCGCAACCGATCGAGCTGCTCCCGAGCCTGGATCCCAACCGCCGCCAACGCATCGACAATCGCGTCAAGGAGCACCTTGTCAAGCCGCTTTTCATTCTTAGTCAATAGGTACTGATGCATCAGCGATGAGCCCAACCGCGAAATATGCTCCTCCGACCCACTCATCAGATCGGGTACCAGGGGTCGAGTTTGAAGCTCCATGTAGTTGAGCATCAGGTCGGCGACGTGCGGCGAGAGGCTGAGCGCCCGTGAGCAGTAATGGCGCGCCAGATCATACGACTGAAACCAATGAGCGTTGTGAATCGCGGCGAGGAACAAGGCTTCCGCTTCGATCTCCCGCGGCGGCGCGATGTGATCGCTCACCAGCGCGTACCAGGGCACCTCCACTCCTTTCAGGGCGCGGAGAACGCAGGTTGCCGCAGCGCCCATCGCGACCTGTATCCCCTCCGTGGTCAGGTGACAGTAGTCAATGATGAGCCGCCGTCCGGGTATCTCGCCGTTAAGGTATTCTTTGAAGATAACGGGTAAGTCGACTATCTGATTTCGATATTTGCTTACTTCCTCACGCAGTGTCATCTGCGTCACGGAGTGCGCCCTCGGCACGGGCATCCTCGATAGATCCCAGCTCATGGCATCGCGAGCCAACTCCAGATACTTCCGCTCACCATCGAGATCCTGGGACCGTTGACTGCACTCGGCGAGAATATACAATCCCGCCACGCATACCCCCTGATCGATCTCGACCATTCGCTGCGCCAGTTCCCGGGCCCGGCGCAACTCCCCTTCCCGGAGGGCGCTTTGGGCCTCTTCCAGCAGAATCAACCACTCTCGGTTCAAGCCCTCACCCAGGTGTGGCGCATTCGTCACCGGGTCGCGCCAGTCGCCAAGATTAAATTCCGGTATCATCCAGACGAGTGGGACTCCCTGGCCTTCATACGCCGAGGCCACGTCTCTGACGATGCGCCTGGCATTCCTGGCTATCTGCGCCTCGGAGGCTCGTTTCAACCCGGCAATACCATCTTTCGACAACGCCTCGTTGATTTCCACAATCTCGGAAGGTCGGGGCTCGTCAATGTTCCAGTTGTTGCCGGCAAAGATAATGACGAGATCGGGCTCGAGTTGCAGGGCCGCAATTGCAAGATTCGTCACTTTGTAGGAGAGATTCGTTCGCGCCAGATCAATGACCTCGATCTGGTCCTCGCCAAACTGCGGCTTGAGCATCATCTCCAGCGCCAAGGCCGGGGTGAACTCCGGGTCGTAGAGGTAACCGCGGGCCACCGACTCTCCAATCAAGACAACTCGTCGCTTCGTCCCTTTGGCCTCGATGCGTCCCAGGTTCGCCCAGAAGTGCCATTCATGCATCATCTCCAGGCGCCGTACGAAACAGGTTTTCCCGTTCTCTATTTTCCTTTCCCAAATCCCGATATGCTCAGGATTCGCCGGCGGCATCAGCAGATCGTTGCCCTCAGCCAGGTCGGTGATGTTGTTTGCCAGGCTGCTCTTCGGGTCACCCATTAACC
Source organism: Pyrinomonadaceae bacterium (assembly GCA_036726305.1). GTDB lineage: Bacteria > Acidobacteriota > Blastocatellia > Pyrinomonadales > Pyrinomonadaceae > JAOAPY01. Next base: position 18,799 of record DAIMCP010000015.1, read on the forward strand.
CAGCGAGTTGGAGCAGGCGAATCATCTCGCCTACGCCATCTGATTGGGCCAGCGAGGCGATACGGTTGGCGAAGGACTTCAACGAAGCGGGTGGACGTTCCATACGATACGCTCTTCTTGAAATTTGTGGGGCTAACCTGCGTCTGACTCAAGCAGCGGAAGCCAAGTCTGGCAAAGACCATTTGCCCGCCTGCTCGATCACTTTCTTCAAGTACTGCTGTTGCAAACGAGCCTTTTGGTCGCCAGAGACAGAGGCGATCTCTAGCGCCAGCAGCCTGTGCGCACACTCCATGAACTCCCTGAAAGCTGCCGGTGAAATGCCCTTGCCTATCAGGTAGGGAATGATCCAAAAATCGAACGACCATTGCGGTAGCCAAATCGACTCATTAATAGAGAGGAACATGCGGTCGATGTGATCCATCGCCTGAAGGCTATCCATCGTCGCGTGTGTCCATACAAAGCCGTCGCCAATAATTTGATATTTTTCTTTCTGATGAAAGATGGGCGTGCCGGGCTCGCAGTACCACATCTGCGCGCGATAATAGTCGGGCTTATTCTCCCTGATGAAGTCAATGGTCTCTTTCACCGTCTCTTCTGTTTCGCCAGGGAAGCCCACAATGAACGAGCCGAACGTCAGGATGTCGTGCCGGCGCAGCGTCTCAATTCCTTTGGCGTACTTCTCAGGTGTCGCAAACTTGGCCATGTTCCGTAGGATCGCAGGTGAACCGGATTCGATTCCGAGGAACACGCCCTTGCAGCCGCTTTGCGCCATGAGTTCGACGGCCTCCTGGTCAGAGTTGCTGCAACGGAAGTAGGAGAACCAGTTGAAGCCGTACTTCTTTTCGATCATCAGGCGGCAGATATCCTTGAAGCGCGGCAGAGGAACGTTGAATGTATCGTCAATGAAGACAACGTTCTTCACACCTCCGACATTGCGCATCGAGTCGAGTTCTCGCTCCAACGTCTCCAGGCTGGCCAGAGTCAAGGCCCCGGCCCGCGTGGGGTAATTGCAAAACGAGCAGGCGAAGGAGCAACTGCGCGCCGTGCGCGTCTGCAGAGTGCGGCCCAGATCACCGACGGCGCTGAATTTCTTCCAGTCGATGAAGTTCTCATCAAGTGAGTTATTCTCCGCCTTAACCAAAGTGCGTTTGAGCTTCCCGCTTCCAAGGGAGAAAACGATGTTCGGCACTGTCTCCAGATCGCCATCGTTTTTCAGGCATTCGACAATCTCATAAAGCGTCTGCTCGCCCTGGCCTTCGATGACGTAAATGTCGGCGCCGATGTCGTCGAGAGCGGAGCCAAGAGCATCACCTGGATTGTTCCGCGCGTGGTTTGCCACCAGTGGACCGCCGACGACGATCTTCACCTTGCTATTGTGCTGCCTGATGAATTCAACAATCTCGTTGACCGGCAAGTTCACCACGTAGAAGGTGGTGGTGATCGCGACGCAGACCGGGTCTTGCGACAGATACTCGATGAGCTCTCCCTTTTCGTATTGAAAGAGGTTGATGTAACGGGCCCTTACACCTCTGCGATTGAGAAAGTTCGTCAGGTAAACAGCGGCGAGGTTCGGGATGTCGCCGGACTTCAATTTGTGTGCCGCCAAGTCGTCGTGCGACGCATCAAGTACATAATTGAGGAGTCCCACGTAATCCATCTTGTGGCCCGACAGATCAACAAAACTGAACTTCAGATCGCGGTAGGCTTCAGAATCTTCGCCATACTTTTGCAGGAAGGCTTCGTAGGTCTGAAAAGGGACCTCATTGTAGCCAATCACCACGCAATCAAGTTTCTCATTCATTTCTTCACTCCGAGCGCTCTTGGGCTCCTTCAACCTCACGATACTTCTGCTGTAAGCAGCTCTGGTTGCACGGCGGGGACGCTGCTAAGGAGTTTCCGTCCGTCTGAAGCCGTGAACGAATGTATCTCACCGAAGATGGGATAGAACTCCGCCAACTCCCGTTCGAACAGGTTCGACCGCGCTTTCTCCAGCGCCTTGCTGCTCGGAAATTCCGGGATCGGCCACCGCACTGAAATTTCATTTAAGCCGTCATGCACGCCTTCTCCCGGTAGGCGGATCTCCCAGGCGCTCCACTCTCCGTTGATGAACATCTCCACCAGAGGCTGTTCGTTCAACTCGATGAAGACTGACGCCGTCAGGGGCGCCGGCGGCGGGAGCCGGCACGCCAGGCAGAGCCGAACGGGGCAGCCCGCTTCACCGACAAAGATGAATCTAGATTCCGGCCAGTAGGCCCTGTAGTACGCTGGATTGTTTGGCTGGTATTTTCGATGGGCCGGCTCAAGCAGCCACGCCAACTCCTGAGGCTGGTTGACCGCCGAGCAGTAATAGTAGTCCAGCAAGTTCCTCTCACTGAGCGTTACGCTGTGTTCCTCGCGCCGCAACCGATCGAGCTGCTCCCGAGCCTGGATCCCAACCGCCGCCAACGCATCGACAATCGCGTCAAGGAGCACCTTGTCAAGCCGCTTTTCATTCTTAGTCAATAGGTACTGATGCATCAGCGATGAGCCCAACCGCGAAATATGCTCCTCCGACCCACTCATCAGATCGGGTACCAGGGGTCGAGTTTGAAGCTCCATGTAGTTGAGCATCAGGTCGGCGACGTGCGGCGAGAGGCTGAGCGCCCGTGAGCAGTAATGGCGCGCCAGATCATACGACTGAAACCAATGAGCGTTGTGAATCGCGGCGAGGAACAAGGCTTCCGCTTCGATCTCCCGCGGCGGCGCGATGTGATCGCTCACCAGCGCGTACCAGGGCACCTCCACTCCTTTCAGGGCGCGGAGAACGCAGGTTGCCGCAGCGCCCATCGCGACCTGTATCCCCTCCGTGGTCAGGTGACAGTAGTCAATGATGAGCCGCCGTCCGGGTATCTCGCCGTTAAGGTATTCTTTGAAGATAACGGGTAAGTCGACTATCTGATTTCGATATTTGCTTACTTCCTCACGCAGTGTCATCTGCGTCACGGAGTGCGCCCTCGGCACGGGCATCCTCGATAGATCCCAGCTCATGGCATCGCGAGCCAACTCCAGATACTTCCGCTCACCATCGAGATCCTGGGACCGTTGACTGCACTCGGCGAGAATATACAATCCCGCCACGCATACCCCCTGATCGATCTCGACCATTCGCTGCGCCAGTTCCCGGGCCCGGCGCAACTCCCCTTCCCGGAGGGCGCTTTGGGCCTCTTCCAGCAGAATCAACCACTCTCGGTTCAAGCCCTCACCCAGGTGTGGCGCATTCGTCACCGGGTCGCGCCAGTCGCCAAGATTAAATTCCGGTATCATCCAGACGAGTGGGACTCCCTGGCCTTCATACGCCGAGGCCACGTCTCTGACGATGCGCCTGGCATTCCTGGCTATCTGCGCCTCGGAGGCTCGTTTCAACCCGGCAATACCATCTTTCGACAACGCCTCGTTGATTTCCACAATCTCGGAAGGTCGGGGCTCGTCAATGTTCCAGTTGTTGCCGGCAAAGATAATGACGAGATCGGGCTCGAGTTGCAGGGCCGCAATTGCAAGATTCGTCACTTTGTAGGAGAGATTCGTTCGCGCCAGATCAATGACCTCGATCTGGTCCTCGCCAAACTGCGGCTTGAGCATCATCTCCAGCGCCAAGGCCGGGGTGAACTCCGGGTCGTAGAGGTAACCGCGGGCCACCGACTCTCCAATCAAGACAACTCGTCGCTTCGTCCCTTTGGCCTCGATGCGTCCCAGGTTCGCCCAGAAGTGCCATTCATGCATCATCTCCAGGCGCCGTACGAAACAGGTTTTCCCGTTCTCTATTTTCCTTTCCCAAATCCCGATATGCTCAGGATTCGCCGGCGGCATCCGCAGATCGTTGGCCTCAGCCAGAGCGGTGATGTCGTTGATCGCGGAGTTGCCGGCGTGGTTGTTTGAAGACCCACCGAGAAAACCCGATAACTGGAGCAGGCGGATCAGCGGAGCTGCGCCCTCTGATTGGGCGAGCGTTGCCATGTGGTTGGCGAAAGACTTCAATGACTCCGGCGGGCGTTCCATGTGATATGACCTCCTTGGCAATTTCTAAAGCAGTGTGTAAACCGAATGACCTACTGTCCGGCTCGCATCCTGCTGCGCAGTTTCGACGAGGAGGCCCTGAAGTTCCCAGAAGGCCGGCATGCCCGATCTGTCGAGTACGAAGTCCTCCACCACAAGGAAATCGATTTTTGAGCGAATGAAGCACATCAGCGCGTCTTCGGGCGTGCAAACAATCGGCTCCCCGCGCATGTTAAAAGAGGTGTTGAGAATGAGGGGGCAGCCCGTGCGGCGGAAGAACTCCGTAAGCAAGGCGGCGAAACGAGGGTTGGTCTGAGCGTTAACTGTTTGGATGCGTGCCGAACCGTCGATGTGCGTGATGGAAGGAAGGTCGATATCTGAAATGACCTGGCAGGTCTCCAGCATGAACGGCGAGGCATGGTCCAGATCGAAATGCTTTCCGGCCTCAGATTCCAACACGGCCGGCGCGAAAGGCCGAAAAGCTTCTCGCATCTTGACCAGAGCGTTTATGCGGTCTCGCATCTCGGGACGGCGAGGGTCTGCCAGAATGGACCGGGCCCCCAGTGCTCGCGGCCCAAATTCCATGCGGCCCTGCGACCAGCCGATGACTTTCCCGTCAATCAACCGATCAACTGTAAACGCGATAAGCTCATCTTCTTTGCCTCGAAAGTCTTGAAACGTGGCCGACGAAGATTTCAGAAGCTTGTAAGCCTCGGGAACTGAGTTAGACGGACCCAGGTAGACGTGCTCTAACCCCTTGACCGCAGGCGGCTCGCCCGACAGGCGGACGTGCGCCATCGCCGCGGCCCCCACCGAGCCGCCCGCGTCACCGGCCGCGGGTTGAACGAAGAGACGCTTGAACGGTCCCTCTCTCAGGCATCGACCATTGGCGACTACGTTGAGAGCCACACCCCCGGCCATGCATAAGTTTTCGCTTGGGACCTTCGTGTGGAGGTAACGAGTCTTCTCGAGCATGATCTCTTCCAACACCACCTGCACACTTCGCGCGACATCCATATGGAATTGCGTCAGCTCCGATTCCGCAATGCGCGGGGGTTGGCCGAGCAGGTCTATCAGCTCTCGCGTGTACATGCGGTCTTGGGTGAGAAAGCCGAAGTACTTCATGTTAAGGCGATACTGTCCGTCAGATGTTACCTCGATCATCTTACGAATCTGGTCCGCATATTCCGGCTCTCCATATGGAGCCAGACCCATGACCTTGTACTCACCCTCGTTGACTTCAAATCCGAGGTAACCGGTGATGGCACTGTAGAAAAACCCGAGCGAATCCGGAAAGTCCACCTGTTCAAACCGTTCGATCTGGGCTCCTGTGCCCAGGCCATAAGTCGTGGTGGCCCAGTCGCCGACGCCGTCAACCGTGAGGATCGCCGCGTCTTCGAACCCTGAGAAGTAATAGCTACTGGCGGCGTGTGAAAGATGGTGATCGACTATTTCGACCGGCCCTTCGAAGCCCAGGATTTCGCGTATCATTTGCCGCGGCTGGCTGCCTGCCATGCGATCGAGAATAGACTCCCGGCGTTCGGCAGGAGCATTGGGCATGAAGCCCATCCATATCTGGCGGCCCAGTTTTAGGCACGGATCTTCATAATAGGCTACGCAGTCGACGTCAGAAATCGTAATGCCACCCTCCCTCAGGCAGTACGCGAACGATCGTGTAGGGAATGACTTGTCATTCTTCACCCGCGAGAAGCGCTCTTCCTGAACAGCGGCGACCAAGACTCCATCCTGCAAAAGAGCACAAGCCGAATCGTGATAACCGGTGGAAATGCCGATGACATTTAGACGACCCCTCCTGGCTCTTCGTGCAAGCATCGCAGTCGGCGGAAAACCATTGTTAGCGGTCTGTTGCGTCGTCATATTCAGCCCTTCCTTCAAGTGTCAATTGGCGAGCGGGCGACTGGCCCGGCACGGTCAATTCGTAAGGCCACCAGGCAGCCTTGAACCGATTCAGGCCATCTCCGAGGTTGCCTCCAGCTTTTCGATGAGCGTTTCTTCTATCAGCAACGAAAGGCCGGCGATGGTCGGGTCGTCAAATATCACACGCATCGGCAAATCAACCTGGAATGTTTGGTTGATGCGATGAATGATCTGGGTAGCCAGAAGTGAATGACCACCCAGGGTGAAAAAGTTCTCGTAGATGCCGATGCGTTCGACACACAGCACTTCGGCCCAGATTCCCGCGAGGAGCTCTTCCTGGGAGGTGCGTGCCGGAGCGTAAGTGCGCTGCAACTTCTGCTTCGCCTCTTCGAGTGACGGCAAGGCCTCATAGTTGATCTTGCCGTTGAGCGTCAGCGGCAACTTACGCAGGTGCACAAATACATTGGGGATCGTCTCTGCAATGAGTAACTCTGAGAGGAAGGCGCGCAGTTGCGCCGCATCCAACTCCTGCCGCGAAGAGTAGTAGGCCACCATGAGGTCAAGGCCGTGCTTGTCTTTGCGAATTACTACCACGCTATCGTTGATCTGCGGGTGTCTCTTCAGGGCCCACTGAATTTCTCTAAGCTCCAACCGATAGCCGTGGAACTTGACCTGCTCATCAAGCCGGCCCAGGTATTCAAGGTCTCCATCCGCCAGCCGGCGGCACAAATCCCCGGTCCGATACATTTTCTGATCGGGCGCGAAGGGGTTGCTAACAAACCTCTCGGAAGTCAGTGAAGCACGGTTCAGATAGCCTTGCGCCAGGCCGTCACCGGCGATGTACAACTCGCCTGGGACATTGGTGGCAGTGGGTTGGCACCACTTATCCAGAACGTATAGCTGCACATTGGCTGCCGGTCGTCCGATGGGCACACCCGGGCGCCGGTCGCGCAGCGGGTCGAACTTGTAGAGCATACAGCCCACCGTTGCTTCCGTCGGCCCGTATTCGTTAAATATCTCCAGCCGGCCGCCAAAGCTTTCGTAGACTTGTCGCGCCAGTCCCGTCCCCAGTGCTTCGCCGCCGACGATCAGCCGTTTGACACTAGTCCCGCGATTGTCCCAATCCTTGATAAGCGTCAGATGACTCGGGGTCAGCTTTAGCACTCCGGCCTGCCCATCCCTCAGTATCTCCTGCAGCGGAGCCTCCTTCCCGGCCCAGTTGTAGATCGCAATCTTGTTGCCAGTAATCAGCGGCACGTAGATTGAGGTGACTGTCAGGTCAAAGGCCAGTGACGAATACAACGCAAACGCCATGCTCTCGTTCTGCAGATAGACATCCTTCGCCCAACATACGTAGTTAACCAGTGCTCGGTGCTTGATTACGACGCCCTTTGGCTCCCCCGATGATCCGGAAGTGTAGATAACGTAAGCAACGTTCTCAGGAGTTACTCCGGCGTTGAAGTTCAGTTCGTTTTCACGCGAGATCGTGGGCCAGTCGTTATCGAGACAAATCGGCCGGACCCCGCAAGCAAGCAGCGCCCCGGCAAAGCTCTGTTGCGTTAGAGCGATCGAGACTTCTGCATCCGCCAGCATGAATGAAAGGCGTTGTGCGGGATGTTCCGGGTCGAGAGGCAAATATCCCGCCCCCGCTTTGAGCACTCCCAACAGCCCTATTATCTCCTCCGACGAATGCTCCAGACAGATACCCACCAGATCGCCAACCTTAACGCCAGCAGCCCGAAGGTACGACGCAAGCTGATTAGACTTGCGATTAAGCTGTTCGTAGGTTAGACACTCTCCTTTAAAGACTGCGGCAACGGAGTCCGGACTGGCTTCCACCTGCGACTCAATCAACTCATGAATGCACTTCTCAAACGGGTATTCTGTCTGTGTCTGGTTCCACAACACCAATGACTGAGTCCGTTCGCCCTCGTTCAAAAGCGGTAGTCTGGACAGGCATTGCTCGGGGTTGGAAACGATTCCCTCTAACAGATTCCGGAAGTGCTCGGCCATCTGCACTATTGTCTCCCGGTCAAAGAGATCGGGATTGTATTGGAGGGATCCGGTCACCCCTTCCCGGGTCTGCGACATGTCAAGCAACAGATCGAATTGTGACGTAGTGACTTCGAGTGGGGGAAAACTCAGTGTCAACCCTGGCAGCTTCAAATCTGTCAACGTTGGCTGATTCTGAAAACTGAAGAGTACCTGAAACAATGGCGGGTAACTTGGATTCCGCGCCGGCTGCAACGCCTGGACCAGCTTCTCAAACGGAACTCCCTGGTGCAAATAGGCTTCGAAGGTCGATTCCCTCACTTGTTCAAGTAAGTCCGCGAACCGCGGGTTACCCGAGCAATCTGTGCGCAAGGCAACCATGTTAACAAAGAAGCCAATCAACCCTTCGATCTCGGATCTTTCTCGATTGGCCACGGTCGTGCCGACAACGATGTCATCCTGAGCCGTGTACCTATGCAGCAATGTCTGGAAGGCCGCCAGCAGCGTCATGAACAGGGTCATACCCCGTTGGCGGCTCAAGTCCCTCAGTTGCTCCGAAAGGGACTGAGAAAGAACGAAAGGCTCCGCGGCGCCGCGGTAAGTTTGCACCGGTGGCCGTGGCCGGTCTGTAGCCAAAGGCAATAGTGGTGGAGCGTCCGCCAGTTTCTCTCTCCAGTATTCCAGTTCCTGCTCCAGAGCTCTCCCATGCCATTTTTGTCTCTGCCACGCGGCAAAGTCCGCATACTGTATAGGCAACTCCGCCAGGGGTGACGGTCTTGCTTCGCAGAAAGTCTCGTACAACACCGATATCTCATTCACCAGCAGGCCCCTCGACCATCCATCACTGATGAGATGGTGCAAAGTGCAAATGATTGTGTGTTCCTCTGCCGAATGCCGGATCAAGGCTACGCGGGCCAGGGGCCCGCTTTCCAAATCGAAGGGGCGGCTGAGTTGTGCTTCTGCTAAGGCCTTCGCTACCGCTTCCTTCTCAGCCTCGCTCAGATGATGAAGATCCACTATCGGTATTGTCAGGGTTGAGGGGGAGGAAATAGCCTGGACCAGCTTACCGCCAATCATGGGGAAGGTGGTGCGAAGAGGCTCATGCCGACGGATGATCTCGCTGAAGGTTTGCTCGAGCGCTACCGCGTTCAATTGTCCGCTTAAGCTCACGCTCAGGGCGATATGATACGCGGTAGTCTCGGGGGTAAGCTCCTCTTGAAACCACAGCCGCTGTTGAGCGAACGACAGCGGTAAGTCAGCCTCGCGTGAGACCACCTCGATGGGCAATTGCTCGCTCTGCCGTCCCTCGCTGATCTGATCCTGAATCAACTGCGAGAACTGCGCGACGGTGGGCGCTTCGAACATGCTGCTGATTGGCATTTCCACTTGCAGGGTGTTCCTCACGCGAAGAATTACTTGCGTGGCGAGCAGCGAGTGACCCCCCAGGTTGAAGAAGTTACTTTTGCGACCCACCGCGGGCAGCCGCAACACTTCGCACCAGATGCCGGCAACGATCTCTTCGACTGGCCCGCGTGGAATGGATTCGCCCGCTTCCCGCTCGGCTTGCACCGTCTCGAGCGCAGGTAGCGCCTTCCGATCTATTTTGCCGTTGAGTGTACGCGGTAACTGCTCCAACTCGACGAAGGCCGACGGCAGCATCGACTCTGGCAGCCACTCAGCCAGGTACGCCCGCAATTCCTCGCTGCCGGTTCCGTTTGTGAGCGTGATGTAAGCAACCAAAATCTTGTTGCCTTCGGCGTCGTCGCAGTCGATGACGGCCACGTCGGCTACAGCAGCATTGCTGCGCAGGCGGTTCTCGATCTCGCCGAGTTCGACTCTTACCCCGCGGATTTTGACCTGCTGGTCCCGCCGGCCGAGGAATTCCAGACTGCCGTCCTCCAGTAACCTGCCATAGTCGCCTGTCTTGTGGATGATGTCCGCAGGATCGTCATTGAAGGGGTTGGGAATGAAGACCTCTCGCGTCAGCTCCGGCTCGCCGTAGTATCCCAGTGAACAATACGGCGTGCGAATGTATATCTCTCCAACTGCTCCTTCATGGCAGGGCTGTAAGGCGGAGTCCATTATTAGCACCGCGGCACCGGCCATCGGCTTGCCGAGCGGGATCGAGGGCCGATCCATATCTTCGGGCTGGACGAAATGGAAGACCTTCAGGATGGTCGTCTCCGTTGGCCCGTACAAATTCGCCAACCTGATCCGATTCCCGAACACCTCCATCCACCGCCTGACGTCCGAAGGCAGAAGCGACTCGCCCGCCAACACCACGTACTTCATCGACTCGAAGTAGTTGCTGTTCAGTCCCTGGTTGATTAAGGCACGGAAGACTGAGGGGACGCAGTGCAACACCTCCACCTGCTCGATATCTAACCAGTCAACCAACCTGGCGGCATCAAGAATTATCTTCCGGCTCTCTGGCGCGCAGGCTACGCCGCCGGCGCACAAAGGCACGAAAGTGTCCTTGAGGAACCCGTCGAACGAGGGTGACGCCAACTGACTGACGCGCGCGCCGACCCCCACCTCCAGCGCCGCGATCTCCCACTTGACGTAGTGGTCGATTCCCTTGAGCCGTCCCAGGATGGCCTTGGGCTTACCCGTCGAGCCCGAAGTAAAATAAATCGAGCACGGCGCGTCAGGATCGCTCTTGAGTGCGAGCCGCTCGACTCGCTGATACGTGTTGTAGCTCTCCAGTATTTCAAACCCCACCCCATAATTCTCGGACTTCGCCGCTTGAGCGTCTTCCACCTGATTACCGAGGCACAATACCCGCACGCGCCCTCCAGCCCGGTTGCGGACCCGTCCCAGTTTCTCCAGGCGCCCGACCCCCGCCACATACCAGCTCGGGCTTACCTGCTCGATCATTACCTGCAGCCGCTGCTCGGGAAAGGTGGGATCCAGCGGTACGAAGATCGCACCAGCCTTAAGTACGCCCAGAATACCTGTGATGACCTGGACCGGATCATTAGTAAACAGCCCCACCATCGAGCCTCGGCCCGCGCCCCCTTCGAGCAGGAAGTTGGCCAGCCGATTCGACTCCGCTTCCAACTCAGCGTAAGTGACGCCGAGGCCGCCGTGCTCCACAGCCACGCGCGATCCAAACTCAGCGGCGACGCAACTAAAGAGGTCCTGTACGCTCTGGTAACTCATCTTAGTTGTCCGCCATGGCTAGTAGAATTTTCCGCTGTCCTGAGAATGGCATTCGCCCGTGACAGACCAACACGTTATCCAACATCACTACGTCACCCGCGCGCCAGGGGAAGACCGTCGCCTGCGCAAACATAGTCTCTCGAATGTGCCGCAGTGCCGAGACATCCATCGGGCTGCCATCGCCGAAGAAAGAAGTCTGCGGCATCTCCTGCTCTTTCCCGCGATACGAGTTCAGCAGGGATTCGAAAATTTCGGTCGGATAATCCGAAGGATGGAATTGAGGCGCCTGATTAAACCAGACCTGCTCACCGGTCCGCGGGTGGGTAATGACGCTGGCGAAAGTATTTTCCAATCTTAGACCGCCATCCGCCTTCCATTGATATTCGATCAACATATCACGGCAGTACTTTTCCACCGCCGATTGATCGGTCGTCTGAAAAGCAGCTTGCCAGGACAATCCGAATCCACTTCCCCCATGGAGGTTCCGCACATATTTCACCTGTTTGCGTGTGAACTCCTCTACTATTTCCGGGGCCAGCTTTTTCAGGACCTGGCGGTTGTCGGCGATGGGAGTGGCACCGCCTTCCCCTGGCTCTACGACACAGCAGAAGAACAGCCGCGCCGGAAACTTCTGAGAGTAAGCATATTCGCTATGCATCGAGAGTTGATATTCAGCCGGATATTCAGTTGAAGTGTAGATACCGCCCGTGATCTTGGTACGAGGTCCGTTGTCGTCGAGGCAATCTAATAATTCGGGCGCTATCGACCGGGTTAAACGAGCAAATGCGGACGGAGTGTTGATGTTGAATCCACGGAATAGAATTGCCCCATGCTCAAGAACTTTCTGATCAAGGTAGTGCTCATTTTCCTTGTACCATGAAGCCAGGAGACTTTGATCGGCTGGTCCATCGCTCGAGTCGTATTCGACCATGAGAGGCAAGCTGCGTTCGGGGTCTAAGAGCCCTGTCTTAATCATTTGAGCCTCCTTCAATATCAGTACGCAACAACCACGGTTCATTAACCATCGCCGAACCTGCGGATCGCGAGGAAAGCATCGCGTCGGTTAGGTGTCGTAGTTCAACTCAGTTTCAGACGGTAGCGAGCTGATGATTCCAAAGGGTAAGAATCGGATGTGAGCGTGGCCGTTCGCGACAGCAAAGACTTCTAGATTTCGAGGTTGGCGACGAAGCCTGCGCGAACCTGTTCATTCTCGGACTCACTCGTTAGCGAGAAACTTGAAAGACTGCGCTCGGGGTCAGCGACCATCAAAGCGAGGAGGCTGAAATAATCCTCCAGCATCTGAGCCGTGGTCTCGGCTGTGAACAACTCGTTATCGTACTCGAGTAAACCGACAATCTCTTCCTCCCGCTCACTTAAACCCAGCGACAGCTCTAACCGCGTCACCTCTTTACCCTCGACATATGGAGTTACGGTCAAACCCTGCATGTCGAACTTTTCTTTTCGCTCCCGCTCCAGCTGGAACCACACATCGAAGAGTCTCTCCCGCTCTTCACCTCGCTGGCCCAGGTCTTCGCGGAGCAACTCCGGCGGCACTTGATAGGTGTAGGCGTCGAGGCAGACTTCCCTCACCCGCCGCATAATATCCCTGAAGCTGCTGGCCCCCGATGAGTCAATGCGCAGCACCAGGGTGTTAACCAGGATGCCGATGAGCTTCTCGGCTTCCGGCCGCTCGCGGTTCGCGTAGGTCGAGCCAATGACGATGTCTTCATCATCCGTGTACTGGTTCAGCAACAGGACGAAGGCAGAGAGCATGATCATGTACAAGGTCATGCCCTCACGTCTGCTCAACTCCCGCACCGCCTCTGTCTGTTCAGCAGACATTCTTATCGGGTGCATCGCGCCTCTGAATCTTTGTACTCGGGGACGCTCACTCCGGTGAGGCAGGTTCAACTTGCGCGGCGCGTCTGCCAACTGTTTCCGCCAGTAGGCGAGCCGCGTCTCCAGCACTTCTCCCTGTAACCAGTGTCGCTGCCAGGCTGCGTAATCCGCATACTGCACGTTCAAGTCCGTCAGTGGCGACGGCTGCCCCTGACTCAGCGCTGAATAGATCTGGCTCAGCTCCGCGATGATCACTTCGGACGACTGCCCATCCCCGATGATGTGGTGCATCGTGCAGATGACGATGTGCTCCTCCGCTCCCAAACGCAGCAGCGTCGGTCGGAGCAACGGTCCCTGCCCCAGATCGAAGCTCCGCAGGGTCTCCTCCCGCGCCAGCCTCGCGGCCTGTTGCTCGCGCTCCTCGTCCGCCAACCGGCTCAGCTCCACTACCGCTAATTTGAACCTCATCGGGGGCTGAATCACCTGCACAGGCCGGTCGTCAACTGCCGGAAAGACCGTGCGCAAGCTCTCATGCCGGCGAATTATCTCACCCAGCGTCTGCTCCAGCGCCGCGCGCTGCAACTTCCCTTTCAACCTCACCCCAAGGGCCACGTTGAAGGCACTGGTCCCGCTCGATAAATGCTCGAAGAACCACATGCGCTGCTGGGCGAACGAGAGCGGCAACTCCCCAGCACGTGAGACTCTGGTGATCTCCGTCAACTCACTCTGCTTGCCGGCGCTGATCTGCTCCTGAATCAATTGCGAAAACTGCTCCACCGTTGGCCACTCGAACAGACTGCGTACTGGCAACTCTACCTCCAGATACTTCCGCACCCGCGCCAGTACCTGCGTCACCAGCAGGGAATGACCTCCCAGGTTGAAAAAGTTGCTCGTCCGCCCCACCCCCGGCAGCTTTAATACCTCGCACCAGATGCCCGCTACTATCTCCTCAATCGGGTTGCGCGGAATCAATTCCCCTGCCTCCCGCTTCGCCTGCAGCAGCTCCACCGCCGGTAACGCCTTGCGATCTATTTTGCCGTTGAGCGTGCGCGGCAACTGCTCCAATTCCACAAAGGCCGACGGCAACATCGTCTCCGGTAAGCGCGCGGCCAGATACTGCCGCAATAACTCGCTGCCCGTGCCGTTGCTCATCGTCACGTAGACCACCAGAAACTTGTTACCCTCGGCGTCCTCGCGGTCGATGACCGCCACATCGGCCACTGCCTCATGGCCGCGCAGCAGGTTCTCGATCTCCCCCAACTCCACCCGCACTCCTCTCACTTTTACCTGCTGGTCTCGCCGCCCAAGGATCTCCAACTCCCCGCCTTTGAGTATTCTCCCAAAGTCCCCCGTCTTGTGTACCACCTCCGCCGGGTCATCGCTGAACGGATTCTGGACAAATACCTCCCTGGTCAACTCCGGCTCCCCGTAGTAACCCAGCGACCGATACGGCGTGCGGATGTAAATCTCTCCTACCGCCTCTTCGCGACAGCGTTGTCCCCGTGAATTAATGACCATTACGGCGGCGCCCTTGATGGGTTTACCGACCGGGATGGATGGCCTGTCAACGTCCTCAGCTTTCACTTCGTAGGCAAACTTCGAGAGACTGGTCTCGGTCGTCCCGTAGATGTTCAGCAGCTTGACGCGCTCGCCAAACACCTCCATCCAGCGCTTCACGTCCGCTGGATACAGCGGCTCACCCGTCAGCACCACGCACTTCAACGCCTCGAAGTAGTCGCTGTTCAGTCTCTCGTTGGTCAGCGCTCGAAAAACCGACGGCACGCAGTGCAGTACCTCTACCTGCTCGATATCCAACCAGTCTACCAATCTCCCGGTGTCCAGAATTACGTCCCGGCTCTCCGGCGCGCAAACCACTCCGCCCGCGCACAATGGCACGAAGGCGTCCTTGAGAAATCCATCAAACGATGGTGAGGCCAGTTGGCTCACCCTCGTCCCCGGCCCCGCCCCGACAGCTTCGATCTCCCATCTCATGAAGTGGTCTATTCCCTTGAGCCGCCCCAAAATCGCTTTCGGCTTCCCGGTTGACCCTGACGTGAAGTACACCGAGCACGCTCCCTCCGCGTCGCTCTCCACTCCCGGATGTTCCCGCCGCTCATAATCTCCATAACTCTCCTGCACGGCTAACCCCGGCGCTTCATACTCGGCCCCTTCCCCCGGCACTCCGCCCCCCATGCCATCCAGACAAACCACCCGCGCCTGCCCCCACCCCGCGCCTCGCACCTGCCCTAGTTTCCCCAGATGCCGCCTTTCCACCACGAACCACTCCGGCCTCACCTGCTCGCTCAGCACCCGCAAGCGCTGCTCCGGAAACGTCGGATCCAGCGGTACAAAAATCCCGCCCGCCTTGAGCACCCCAAGAATCCCCGTAATGATCCGCACCGGATCATCGCTAAACAATCCCACCATCGTCCCCTGGCCCGCTCCTCCTTCCAGCAGAAAGTTGGCCAGCCGGTTCGACTCCCCCTCCAACTCTCCGTACCTCACACGCCGCCCCCCGTGCTCTATCGCCACCTCCTGCTCATGCTCTCCAGCCACCCGGCTAAAAATTTCCTGTACGCTCTCGTAGCTCATTTAATTGTCCGCCATCGTAGTAGTATCTTGCGCAGCCTTTAGAAAACCAGGCGAATAGTGGCACGCAACTGAGTGTTGCCTGGCAGCACCACGTCACGCCGGCTTAAGACTGTCGCCTCCTTACAAATTTTTACCTGGCCGATCGTTTCGAAGCATTCTGCGCAGCTGAGGGGGCAGCTCCAGCTCGTGTCAGGCGATAGCGGGCTGATGATTCAAAAGTTTAAGAATCGGTTGCGAGTGTTGCCGTTCGCAACAGCAAAGACTTTTAGACTTCGAGGTTGGCGACGAAGGCAGAGCTAAGCCGTCGAATTTCGTCTTGGCGGGTTAGCGAGACAGTCAAGAGGCTCCGCTCGGGGTCAGCGACCATCAAAGCGAGGAGGCTGAAATAATCTTCCAGCATCTGAGCCGTGGTCCTGGCTGTAAATATACTTTCGTCGTATTCGAGTAAACCGACAATCTCTTCCTCCCGCTCACCCAAACCCAGCGACAGCTCTAACCGCGTCACCTCTTTACCCTCGACATATGGAGTTACGGTCAAACCCTGCATGTCGAACTTTTCTTTTCGCTCCCGCTCCAGCTGGAACCACACATCGAAGAGTCTCTCCCGCTCTTCACCTCGCTGGCCCAGGTCTTCGCGGAGCAACTCCGGCGGCACTTGATAGGTGTAGGCGTCGAGGCAGACTTCCCTCACCCGCCGCATAATATCCCTGAAGCTGCTGGCCCCCGATGAGTCAATGCGCAGCACCAGGGTGTTAACCAGGATGCCGATGAGCTTCTCGGCTTCCGGCCGCTCGCGGTTCGCGTAGGTCGAGCCAATGACGATGTCTTCATCATCCGTGTACTGGTTCAGCAACAGGACGAAGGCAGAGAGCATGATCATGTACAAGGTCATGCCCTCACGTCTGCTCAACTCCCGCACCGCCTCTGTCTGTTCAGCAGACATTCTTATCGGGTGCATCGCGCCTCTGAATCTTTGTACTCGGGGACGCTCACTCCGGTGAGGCAGGTTCAACTTGCGCGGCGCGTCTGCCAACTGTTTCCGCCAGTAGGCGAGCCGCGTCTCCAGCACTTCTCCCTGTAACCAGTGTCGCTGCCAGGCTGCGTAATCCGCATACTGCACGTTCAAGTCCGTCAGTGGCGACGGCTGCCCCTGACTCAGCGCTGAATAGATCTGGCTCAGCTCCGCGATGATCACTTCGGACGACTGCCCATCCCCGATGATGTGGTGCATCGTGCAGATGACGATGTGCTCCTCCGCTCCCAAACGCAGCAGCGTCGGTCGGAGCAACGGTCCCTGCCCCAGATCGAAGCTCCGCAGGGTCTCCTCCCGCGCCAGCCTCGCGGCCTGTTGCTCGCGCTCCTCGTCCGCCAACCGGCTCAGCTCCACTACCGCTAATTTGAACCTCATCGGGGGCTGAATCACCTGCACAGGCCGGTCGTCAACTGCCGGAAAGACCGTGCGCAAGCTCTCATGCCGGCGAATTATCTCACCCAGCGTCTGCTCCAGCGCCGCGCGCTGCAACTTCCCTTTCAACCTCACCCCAAGGGCCACGTTGAAGGCACTGGTCCCGCTCGATAAATGCTCGAAGAACCACATGCGCTGCTGGGCGAACGAGAGCGGCAACTCCCCAGCACGTGAGACTCTGGTGATCTCCGTCAACTCACTCTGCTTGCCGGCGCTGATCTGCTCCTGAATCAATTGCGAAAACTGCTCCACCGTTGGCCACTCGAACAGACTGCGTACTGGCAACTCTACCTCCAGATACTTCCGCACCCGCGCCAGTACCTGCGTCACCAGCAGGGAATGACCTCCCAGGTTGAAAAAGTTGCTCGTCCGCCCCACCCCCGGCAGCTTTAATACCTCGCACCAGATGCCCGCTACTATCTCCTCAATCGGGTTGCGCGGAATCAATTCCCCTGCCTCCCGCTTCGCCTGCAGCAGCTCCACCGCCGGTAACGCCTTGCGATCTATTTTGCCGTTGAGCGTGCGCGGCAACTGCTCCAATTCCACAAAGGCCGACGGCAACATCGTCTCCGGTAAGCGCGCGGCCAGATACTGCCGCAATAACTCGCTGCCCGTGCCGTTGCTCATCGTCACGTAGACCACCAGAAACTTGTTACCCTCGGCGTCCTCGCGGTCGATGACCGCCACATCGGCCACTGCCTCATGGCCGCGCAGCAGGTTCTCGATCTCCCCCAACTCCACCCGCACTCCTCTCACTTTTACCTGCTGGTCTCGCCGCCCAAGGATCTCCAACTCCCCGCCTTTGAGTATTCTCCCAAAGTCCCCCGTCTTGTGTACCACCTCCGCCGGGTCATCGCTGAACGGATTCTGGACAAATACCTCCCTGGTCAACTCCGGCTCCCCGTAGTAACCCAGCGACCGATACGGCGTGCGGATGTAAATCTCTCCTACCGCCTCTTCGCGACAGCGTTGTCCCCGTGAATTAATGACCATTACGGCGGCGCCCTTGATGGGTTTACCGACCGGGATGGATGGCCTGTCAACGTCCTCAGCTTTCACTTCGTAGGCAAACTTCGAGAGACTGGTCTCGGTCGTCCCGTAGATGTTCAGCAGCTTGACGCGCTCGCCAAACACCTCCATCCAGCGCTTCACGTCCGCTGGATACAGCGGCTCACCCGTCAGCACCACGCACTTCAACGCCTCGAAGTAGTCGCTGTTCAGTCTCTCGTTGGTCAGCGCTCGAAAAACCGACGGCACGCAGTGCAGTACCTCTACCTGCTCGATATCCAACCAGTCTACCAATCTCCCGGTGTCCAGAATTACGTCCCGGCTCTCCGGCGCGCAAACCACTCCGCCCGCGCACAATGGCACGAAGGCGTCCTTGAGAAATCCATCAAACGATGGTGAGGCCAGTTGGCTCACCCTCGTCCCCGGCCCCGCCCCGACAGCTTCGATCTCCCATCTCATGAAGTGGTCTATTCCCTTGAGCCGCCCCAAAATCGCTTTCGGCTTCCCGGTTGACCCTGACGTGAAGTACACCGAGCACGCTCCCTCCGCGTCGCTCTCCACTCCCGGATGTTCCCGCCGCTCATAATCTCCATAACTCTCCTGCACGGCTAACCCCGGCGCTTCATACTCGGCCCCTTCCCCCGGCACTCCGCCCCCCATGCCATCCAGACAAACCACCCGCGCCTGCCCCCACCCCGCGCCTCGCACCTGCCCTAGTTTCCCCAGATGCCGCCTTTCCACCACGAACCACTCCGGCCTCACCTGCTCGCTCAGCACCCGCAAGCGCTGCTCCGGAAACGTCGGATCCAGCGGTACAAAAATCCCGCCCGCCTTGAGCACCCCAAGAATCCCCGTAATGATCCGCACCGGATCATCGCTAAACAATCCCACCATCGTCCCCTGGCCCGCTCCTCCTTCCAGCAGAAAGTTGGCCAGCCGGTTCGACTCCCCCTCCAACTCTCCGTACCTCACACGCCGCCCCCCGTGCTCTATCGCCACCTCCTGCTCATGCTCTCCAGCCACCCGGCTAAAAATTTCCTGTACGCTCTCGTAGCTCATTTAAGCTCCCTGGTTCCTTCGTACCGCTTCAGTGCCTGTGGAGATATTGTCTCGATTTGGAAATGAGACGTTAGAGTACCGACCGCACTCGAGTATTGAATGCCCACGTAAGGAAGTGCTCGCTACAATCTTCGCTCCGGTTCGGCTATGGCTTGTTCCAGTATAGTGACGTAGCGTTGCCGCATCTCCGTCATCATTTCATCGTCGAATAAGTCAACGTCGTACTCGATAACACCCCTAATTTCGTCCTTATGTTCACTAAACATCATTGACATCTCAAATTTCGTCTCTTCTTTGTGCACCAGGTACCATTCACTCTCAATTCCTTCCATTTCGAGTTTCTCTCGCTCCTCTCGTTCCAGCTGGAACCAGACATCAAAGAGCTGATCTGCTTCTGTTCCCTTGCTGTTAAAGTCCTCTCTCAGCAACTCTGGAGGCAGCTGGTATGTGTAAGCGTCAAGACATACGTCTCTGACTCGGCCCATCAGCTCTTTGAAAGTGATGACGCCTGACAAGTTCGCGCGCAACACCAGGGTGTTGACGAGGATACCGATAAGCTTCGCGGCTTCCGGCCGCTCGCGGTTTGCGTGGGTCGTCCCGACGACGATGTCCTCATCGCCGGTGAACTCTTTCAGCAGCAGCATGAACCCAGACAACATGGTCATCAAGAGTGTCACACCTCCGCGCCTGCTCAACTCTCTGAGCCCTTCAGTTAGTTCCCGCGAAAGGTTCACCTGCTGTCTCACGCCGTTAAACTTCTGTACTCGCGGGCGTGTCCGTCGCTGAGGCAAGTTCAACCTGCGCGGCGAGTCTTCCAACTGTTTGCGCCAGTAAGCCAGTCGCGTTTCCAGCACTTCCCCTTGCAGCCACTGCCGCTGCCAAGCGGCGTAATCCGCGTATTGCACGTTGAAGTCCGCCAGCGGGGACGGTTGACCCTGGCTGAACACTCCGTAGAGCCGGCTCATCTCCGCAATTACTACCTCGAACGACTGCCCGTCCCCGATGATGTGGTGCATTGTGCAAACGACGATGTGCTCCTCCGGTCCCAAACGCACCAGCATGAGTCGTAACAGCGGGCCTTTGGCGAGGTCGAAGCGCCGCAGCGTTTGCTCCTGCGCCAGTCTCGCGGCCTGTTGCTCGCATATCTCGTCCGCAGCTCCGCTGAGGTCGACGAGCGGCAGGTTGAACTTTGCCGGAGGCTGGATGATTTGCACGGGCCGATCGTCAACAGCCGGAAAGACCGTGCGCAGGCTCTCGTGCCGGCGGATAATCTCGCCCAGGGTCTGCTCAAACGCCGCGACGTTTAGGCGCCCCTTCATCCGCACCCCGAGCGGGATATGAAAGGAAGCACGCTCGCTCGCCAGTTGTTCGAAGAACCACATGCGCTGCTGAGAGAACGAGAGCGGCAATACAGCCTCGCGTGATACTGTGCTAATCGTCGTCAACTCATTGTTTCCACCTTCGCTGATTTGTCTCTCAATCAACTGGGAAAACTGCGCCAGGGTGGGCGCTTCGAACAGGCTGCGAATGGGTAGATCCACCTTCAGTGTCTCTCGCACTCGCAGGATCGCATGTGTCACGAGGAGTGAGTGTCCGCCAAGGTTGAAGAAGTTTTCCGCCCGCCCCACCGCGGGCAACTTCAATACGTCGCACCAGATGCCGGCGACAATCTCCTCGATTGGGCTCAGCGGCCCTGAATCATCTATCGCGCGCTCGGCGTGTACCAGTTCCAGCGCGGGCAGCGCCTTACGATCTACCTTGCCGTTGAGCGTGCGCGGTAGCTGGTCCATCTCTATGAAGGCTGAAGGCAGCATTTCCTCCGGTAAGCGCTCTGACAGGTAATCTCGCAGGTGCGCGCTGCCGGTGCCGTTCGCCAACGTAATGTAGGCGACCAGGAACTTGTTGCCTTCGGCGTCGTCCCGGTCGATGACGGCAACGTCGGCGACCGCGTCGTGGCCGCGCAGCAGGTTCTCGATCTCGCCGAGTTCAACCCTAACACCACGAACTTTTACCTGTTGGTCTCTCCGGCCAAGGAGTTCCAAACAGTTATCTTCCAGCAGCCTGCCGTAATCACCAGTCTTGTGGACGATATCCGCAGGGTCATTGCTGAAGGGGTTCGGGATGAAGACCTCTTTCGTCAACTCCGGCTCTCCGTAGTAGCCAAGGGCGCAGTAGGGTGTCCTTATATAGATCTCCCCCACATCTCCGACCCCGCAAGGTTGGCCATGCTGATCGACAACCATCACAGCAGCGCCCCTGATGGGCTTGCCTATCGGGATTGAAGGCCTTTCGATGTCTTCCGGTTTGATCACATAAGAGAACTTAGCCAGTGAGGTCTCCGTTGTGCCGTAAATATTCATTAATTTGATGCGCTCGCCAAATACGTCCATCCAACGCTTCACGTCGGACGGGTATAACGGCTCACCGACCATTACCACGTGCTTCATAGCCTGAAAGTAGTTACTGTTCAACCCCGTGTTAAGCATGGCGCGGAAGACGGATGGGACGCAGTGCAGCACCTCTAACTGCTCTATGTCTAGCCAGTCGATCAACCTCCCGGCATCAAGCATGATGTCGCGGCTCTCTGGCGCGCAGACCACGCCGCCCGCGCACAACGGTACGAACGCGTCCTTCAGGAACCCGTCAAATGATGG
Organism: Pyrinomonadaceae bacterium; assembly: GCA_036726305.1. GTDB lineage: Bacteria > Acidobacteriota > Blastocatellia > Pyrinomonadales > Pyrinomonadaceae > JAOAPY01. Next base: position 40,480 of record DAIMCP010000015.1, read on the forward strand.
CGACACCAACTGGGTCACCCGAACACCGGGTCCAACCCCCAATGCTTCGATTTCCCACCTGATGAAATGATCGATCCCTTTCAGCCTGCCTAAGATTGCCTTGGGCTTGCCGGTAGACCCGGACGTGAAGTAAATCGAGCAGGCGGCCTCCGGGTCCGAATAACTCACGAGTTTTTTCGGGTGATTCAGGAATCGGTCGTCATCCAGTCGCAATACGCCGCCGTGGCTTTCATCCGTTGGCCCATCATCTACCAGGATAATTTTAGGCGCTGTGGGGAGGCCAGTGACAACGTTTTGCAGCTTCCCGAGCAGTTGCGACTCAGTGACACACCAGGCCGGGAAGACGCTTTCAAACATCATCTGCAGCCTTTTTTCCGGAAAGGTGGGATCTACTGGACAAAAGACGCCGCCGACTCTCAGCGTCGCCAGAATCGCCGTGATTATTTCTATCGGATCGCTCACGAAGATTCCGACCACCGATTCGCGCGAAATTCCGAGAACAGACAAAGCACTCGCCAGGCAGTCGACCCTGGCCTGCAGTTCACCATAGGTAACCCGCCTCCGACCATTATCAATGGCCAGAGAACTGCTGAACTTGTCCGCGGTTTCACTAAAGAGGTCTTGCACCGCTGCGTAAGCGCTCGCCTGCATTAAGATTATCGTGTTCCTTCGCCTGTCGTTGTTGGAGTTTGCCTTTGATCCTTTTGCGAGTTCCCTGGTCTTCTGCGTTTCGACGATCAGCGGACTTGCAAAAGAAGTCCAAAACTCAGTTGCCCAAAGCTGCTCTAGTTCAAGTCCGGCAGTTTGAATAAATCCAGGAAGAGACCGAAGGTGAGCACCACAATCAACAGGTCGTCTTCCAGGGTGAGATTTAGTTGAAGACCTTTCCCTGAATACTTTGTCTTGAGGAATTCTACGGTTTCGGGATTGAAATACCCCTGTCGCTTTATTCGGTCATACGACAACATATCAGAGACCCATTCGATCTTTTGCCGCAAAAGAGCCGGACTGCCTGGCGCGACAAAACCAAATTTCTCGCGCTCGACGATCTGCCTGGGAATCACGCCCTCGGCGGCTTTCTTAAGAATGTATTTTTCAGTAAAACCCTTCAGTTTCAGATCGGGAGGGATTTTTCTGCAAAACTCAACGAGGCTGATGTCCAGGAATGGATAGCGCCCTTCAATTGAGTTCGCCATGGTCATGCGATCGCCGTGATCGGCAATCAGATGGTGCGCAAGTCGAAGTTTGAAGTCGAGGTAGGATCTTTTGTGTACCGGATGCCGGCCCCGGAGTCGCTCCTTATTAATCACCTGAAAGTTCGAGCACTCGAACTCGGCCATCTTCTCACTTAGCGGCGTCGAGTAAAGCGCCTGCTTTGTCTCTCTAAACGAGTAATCATCCTTCTCGTAGTAAAGATCCTGGTCACCCCAGAGTCTTTCCCGGATCTCATCGCCCAAGATTGTCTCCAGGTCCTGACTCTTCGTACTCTCAGACCGGCGCTTGTCGAAGCGGTAGCCCACGTAACCGGCGAACAGCTCATCCGCGCCTTCACCGTTCAACACCACAGTGACCCCATTCCTCTTAGTCTGGTATGAAAGCGCCAGAGAGGCAGTGTTGTAAGTTTCCTTCAAGGGGCATTCGGAATGGTAGACCGCGTCGCTCAGTCGCGCGGCGATATCGGCGTCATTGAACGGAATCTCGTGGTGAATCGAGTCCACCGCCTCGGACATTAAACGCTGGTACTTTGACTCACACAGTCTTTCATCAGAGAAGCTGACCGAGAACGAATGTCTTTGAATATCCGGTGACACGCGATGGATCAGGGCCGCAATCAATGACGAATCCAATCCTCCGCTCAAAAAGAATCCCACTGGCACGTCCGCCTGAAGGCGATATCTCACCGACTGTTCCAGTAGTTCCTCCACAGCATCAGCGTAATACTCTTCCGGCTTGCCATCGGCCGCCTCGAGAGCCAGAGGGTAGTCGAGGTCCCAGTACTCTCGAATTGTGACATCACCATTGGCAACCATGAGAGAGTGTCCGCTCGGAAGACTTTGAATGTTGCGAAACACAGTCTGCGGACTGATGGCGCCAGGTAATGAGAGCACCTGGTCCAGTCCGGTCAGGTTCACTTCACGCTGCACCAGAGGATGCTCCAGGATTGCTTTGATCTCAGAAGCGAAAATGAAAAACCCGTCAACAACCGTATGGAAAAGCGGGCAGATGCCAAACTGGTCGCGGGCGAGAAAGAGTGTCCGGGCTTTGCGATCATAGATCGCAAAGGCAAACTGCGCGTTTAGCTTAGTAAGAAACCCTGCCCCCGCGTCTTCATACAAGTGGACCAGGACTTCTACATCGGTCTTTGTGCGGAAGCCGTGCCCCTTCTTTACCAGTTCGCTTCTCAGCTCCCGGTAGTTGAATATTTCGCCATTACAGATCAGGACCAGAGACTGATCTTCATTAAAGACCGGTTGATCGCCTGTCTCAAGATCGATGATGCTGAGACGGCGTGTGGCCATTCCGACGTTCTCATCGACAAAATATCCGTGCGAATCCGGACCGCGGTGAACGAGAGCGTCGGCCATACGCTCGAGGATGTCCTTCCGCACGCGTCCTGCGCCGCGAAGATCAATGTAGCCAACTATGCCGCACATTCGATTCTCTTTCCTGGATTCCGCTTCGTCGCAATTGGTGGGTAAGCCACAATCAGAAACCCGTCAGGCTCTGATTGAAGCTGTTTATTAACAGACTCCGCTCCGCTTGCGCGTGGGTTGAGAGTACGGACAACGTAGCTTGAGAGTCGTTCGCCATCTGAATGAGGATTCGGTGCAGGGTTTCCAGGATGCGGCCGATGGTGACTTCGTCTAACCGGCTGTGCTGGTAGACGATATTCAAGAGCAGTTGGGAACCCGGTTCCACTACCAGGGCGAGCGGAAGATTCGACCTCTCTGTCGACCTGATGCCAACTACCCTCAAACCCTCTGACTCGGACAAGTTGATGTCGCGCGGGATGTTTTGAAATATCAACACACTGTCAAAGAGAGGCTGACCGCGGGGCACTTCGCTCCATCCCTGGATAGTAACCAGGGAGCTGAATTCGAAGCGCCGTGCTTCAGCCTGTTGTGTTTGAAGGTCCTCGAGCCAGGACGCCAACGGGCTTTCCTGAGGCATGCGAACTCGGACCGGGAGAGCATTGACAAACACCCCAACCGCCGACTCAACCCCGGGAAAATCAGCCGCACGACCCGATACTACGCTCCCAAAAACTACGTCGTCGTCGCCACTGCGGCGGCTTAACAGTAAGGCCCAGGCTCCCTGCATAAGGGTGTTCAATGTCAACTTGTGCCGCCCTGCGAAATCACGCAAGGCGGTTGTAGTCGCGTGGTCCACCAGCAAACTCTTTTCCCCATAACCTCCAAGCTCTGCCTCGCCCGTCAGTGGGACCCTGTCAAAGCCTAATGACGTAGGGTGAGCAAAGCCGGCGAGCGACTGCCGCCAGTACGTCTCTGCCTGGTCCTGGCTCTGCCCTTGCAACCAGTCGACATAGTCCCGGTAGCGGATCGGTTGTTCTAACTCAACCGGTTCAGCAGCGCGAAACCCATGATAAAAAGCCAGAAGTTCCTTAAATATTATCGGCACTGACCAACCGTCCATCAACATGAGATGGAATGACCAAATAAACTCAAAGACGTCCGGCTCCATCCTGACAAGGGCGACGCGCATCAATGGAGCCTGAGCCAGATCAAACCCCCTTTGATAGTCGGCTCGTAGCAGGGCATCCAGGCGCTCTGATTTCTCCGCCAGCTCCAGCTCTCTCCAGTCGTACACGGCCCAGAGTAAATTCAGCCGTCGATAGACAACCTGAAGCGCTCCGCCGGGAGCTGACAAAAGGAAGGCGGTCCGCAAAATTTGATGCCGATCCAGGACGGCTTGAAAGGCGTTCTGGAGTGCTGCATAGTCAAGCTCTCCACGCAACGTATACCTCTGTTGGTTCAGGTAAATTCCTGCGTCGGGGGCATCGAGAACATGAAATAGCATGCCTTGTTGGAAAGGTGTCAGTGGATAAATGTCCTCGAGGCTTCCTAAATCCGTTCCTGCCAGGAGCCCTTCAATATCTTCCTGGCTGAGACTGGCCGCCAAGAAATCCGACGTATGAAGGCTGCGGTCCGCACTACTGAACTGGAGGTCCGAGGCCCTCTCCTGGACCTGTGGGCTGGCGGTCTCCTGCGCCGCAAGCGCTAGTTTGGCGAGCGTTTGCTCCTGAAAGACTTGTCGCGGCGTCAGGCCCAATCCGGCCCGACGCGCAGAGGTTACGACGTGTATGCTAAGTATGGAATCGCCTCCGAGATCGAAAAAATTATCGCTGATGCCAACCCGCTCGACCCCTAAGACTTGCTCCCAAATCGCGGCAAGTATTTTTTCAGCCCGGGTCTGCGGGGCCACATATTGATGGCTGTTGTCTTCTCGTACCGGCTGGGGCAGGGACTTGCGATCGATCTTACCATTGGGCGTAAGGTAGAGCTGTTCCAACCACATCAAAGTGGACGGCACCATATAGTTGGGAAGGCTTGACTGGAGATATGTGCGTAACTCGCCAGTGCTGGAAAGACCATCGCCGGAAACGTAACCAGCCAGATACTTGTGCCCCGACGCATCCTCTTTGGCTACCACCGCCGCTGCGTCCACGCCGGGATGTGCGGCGAGGACCGCCTCAATCTCGCCCAACTCGATGCGATAGCCGCGAATCTTGACCTGGTGGTCCTTTCGTCCCAGGTATTCAATCTCGCCGTTCTCGAGATAGCGCCCCAGGTCTCCAGTGCGGTAGAGCCGCGCTCCAGCCTCACCGCTGAGGTTGTCTGCAACAAACCGCTCCGCCGTCAGGGCTGGCCGCTTCCAATAGCCGCGCGCCAGTCCCCGACCGCCAATGCAGACCTCTCCCACTACCCCGATCGGTACTGCTTTGCTCTCCTCGTCAACTATATAGACTTGCGTGTTGGCAATTGACCTGCCGATGCTCGGCTGGCGTTGGCTCCCCTTTGCCACCGCTTGTCCCGTGGTGTAGGTCGTGTACTCGGTCGGCCCGTAGAGATTGAGCACCCGCCCCACATTCGTTTCCTCATAAAGCTGCTGCACCAGTTTGTTCTGCAGCGCTTCTCCAGCCAGGTTGACGGTCAGCACTCCCGCCCCTACCGCTTTCAGCCGCAGCAGTTCTGCCATCGCTGACGGCACCGTATTGATCAACGTGACTCGTGCGGCCTCCCGGTGGCTGGCCAGATGCAGCGCATCGTCCGCTAGAATCACTGCTCCCCCGCAGGTCAACGGCACGAAAATCTCGAATACTGAAAGATCAAAGCATATCGACGTGGCCGCTAGTACTCCACTCAGTTCCTCCGCCCCGAATGTCTCATGGGCCCAGTGCAGGAAGTTGACCACGCTCCCATGCGCGATGCCCACTCCTTTCGGTCGCCCCGTCGAACCCGAGGTGTAGATGATATGTGACAGGTTCTCCGGCCCAACCAGCGGCTCCGGATTCTCACCTCTGGCCTGAGCGATCAATTCTCCCTGCTCATCCAGGCTCACTACCTGCACCCGCCGCCCCGCCAGCCGCTCTGCCAGCCCTTGCTTACTAATGAGCACCGCTGCCCCGCTGTCCTCCATCATGAAACTCAGCCGCTCGCTCGGATACGCCGGATCCAATGGCACGTACGTCCCTCCGGCCTTCAGTACCCCCAGCAGACTGATGATCATCTCCACCGAACGCTCCATCAGGATGCCTACCCGCGTCTCTCCTCCTACTCCCAACCTCCGCAAATGCTCCGCCAGCTGGTTCGCTCTCCGGTTCAATTCTCCATAGCTGACACTGCCCCCCTCGTATACCACCCCAATGGCTCCCGGCGTCTTCTCCACCTGCGCTTCAAACAACTCCGATACGCACCCTCCTGCTCCGTATTCCTCCCTCGTCTCATTGAATTCAACCACTACCTGCCGCCGCTCCCTCTCCGTCAGTATCGATATCTCCCCGATTCGCTGCCCTTCGTTTTCGACAATCCCCTCAAGCAATATTTGAAAATGAGTAACCATGCGCTCGATGGTGTTGGCGTTGAACAGGTCGGTGCTATATTCCCATTTACCGGCGAGGCCATCTTGAGTCTCGTTCAACAGCACTGTAATATCAAACTTCGCCGTTCCGTTGTCTGTCTCATTCGGTTGCAGTGTCACTCCGCTCAGCGTCAAATTGGTGAGCGGAGTGTTTTGCAATACCATCATCACTTGAAACAGGGGCGTCCGGCTCAGATCCCGGTCTACATGCAGTTCCGACACGAGCCTCTCAAAGGGAACGTCCTGGTGCATATAAGCGCCAAGCGCCACCTCTCGCACGCGCCCGAGTAACTGTCGAAAGGACGGGTTGCCCGAGAGGTCGGTGCGCATGACGAGCATGTTCACGAAATTCCCGATGAGCGGCTCGAGCTCGGCACGTCCGCGATTAGCGACGGGCGTCCCAACCAGCACATCGGTCTGCCCGCTATAGCGCGACAGCAGTAATTGAAAGGCGGCCAAGAGTGTCATAAACAAGGTCGCGCCTTCGCAGCGACCCAACTTCCTTAACCTCTCGATCAGTACTTTTGGCAGGGTAAAGCTCACCGCCCCGCCCCGCTCGCTCCGCACCGGGGGACGGGGTCGGTCACTCGGCAATTCAAGGATGGCGACCGGCCCACTCAACTGCCGGCTCCAATAAGAGAGCTGGGAGGTTATTTCGTCTCCCAGAAGTTGCTGTCTTTGCCAGACCGCGAAATCGGCATACTGGATCTCCAAAGCCGGCAGTCGCGCTGGGTTTCCTAAACAGAAAGCCTCGTAATGCACCATCATCTCCCGAATGAACACCCCGGACGACCAGCCATCTGAAGCGATGTGGTGCAGGCAGATACTTAACACGCACTCTCCTTCGCCCAGCAGCAGCAAGGCCATGCGAAGGAGCGGACCCGTCTCAAGATCAAACGGGCGGCGTGCCTCCTCAATAATCAAACGCTGTGTTTCCTGTTGACGCTCAGCCTCCGGTAAGCTGCTGAGGTCCGCAATTGCCGGCGACAGGACAAGTTTCGGTGTAATGACTTGAATGGGTCTCCCTTCGGCTGGGGCGAAAGTAGTGCGCAATGCCTCGTGGCGTCTGATGATCTCGTTGATGCTCTGAGCCAGCGCGGGGATGTTGAGCGAACCGCTGCAACGGGCGCTGAACGAAATATTATAGGCTGGACTGAGCGGCTCAAGCCGATGAAGAAACCAGAGACTCTGCTGCGCAAACGAAAGCGACAACGTCTCGCCTCTAGCCGTTGCCGTCACCGGAGGCCCTGCAATGCCGAGCGCTGAGCGCCGTGCCGCTTCCACCCGCCCACTCAAAGCTGAAACCCGCGGCGCCTCGAATAATGCGCTCAGCGGCAACTCGACTTTGAAGAAATAACGGATGCGAGAGATGACCTGTGTTGCGAGCAGCGAGTGGCCTCCTAGGTCAAAGAAGTTGTCGTGGATGCCTACCCGATCAAGCCTCAGCACCTCACACCAGATCTCAGCGAGCGCCTTTTCCATATCTGTGCGCGGCTCTACATAGCTCTCCTCTAACTCCTCTCTGATATTCCCAAGCTCCGGCAAGGCGTCCCTATCAACTTTTCCATTCGCTGTCAGAGGCAGCTTTGCCAGGAGCATAAATGATGAAGGCACCATGTACTCTGGGAGCTTTTCTCTCAGATAGCTGCGTAACTCGCCGGCAGAAGTTTTCACGCCGTCCTCAGTCACAACATAGGCTAACAGTCGCCTTCCAGCCTCACCATCATCCCGGGCCACCACCACCGCTTCACGGGCTGCCCAGTACTGCCCAAGCACAACCTCAATCTCTCCCAACTCGACGCGATGGCCGCGCACCTTCACTTGCCGGTCCATCCGTCCCAGAAATTCCAACTCTCCTTCTCTCCGCCATTTCACTCTGTCTCCCGTCCGATACAGCCTCTTGCCTCCGCCTGCTCCTTCCGTCTCGCCTCCGCCGGTTACGTCCGTCCGGCTGTAGGTATTGGGCACGAAGCGTTGGGCAGTCAATTCCGGACGCCGCCAGTAGCCCCTCGCCAGCCCTTCTCCGCCGATATACAACTCTCCAGCAACGCCGACAGGAACGGACTGCATCTGGGGGTCCAGGACATACACCTGGGTACTCCCAATTGGTCGGCCGATCGCTACACTACGACCCACTTCGCTTGCCGCCTGCACTTCACGACAGCATGTAAAGGTCGTGCCTTCTGTCGGCCCATAGCCATTTATGACGACACTCGAATCGTGCCTTGTCAGCATCCGGCGCACATCTTCGGCGCCCAGCACGTCTCCTCCGGCCAGCATCTGCCTGACTCCACGCAAATCCTCCAGTTGCTCTTCGACCATGAGATGAAAAACACTCGCCGTCAACCATAGCGTCGTCACTTGCTGGCGTACTATGGTCGCCCCTAACTCCCTAAGGCTTGCCTGGCCGGCTCTCATTATTGCAAGTCTGGCCCCATTGAGGAGAGCACCCCAGATCTCGAACGTCGCCGCATCGAAAGACAAGGGCGCATACTGCAATAGCACTTCCCCTGCGTCCAGGTTCGCATAACTGCTATTGATCACCAGTCGCGCGATGCCATGATGGAGCACGCTGACGCCCTTGGGTAGGCCGGTCGAACCGGACGTATACATCACATAGGCTAACTGCTCGGACGACACACTCAGCGTCAAGTTTGCGGGCGATTGGGCTGCACATGCTCCCCATTCTGTATCAAGGCAGAGCACGGTGGCAGGGTGCGTGGCTAACCGTTGGCGTAGGGACTGTTGCGTAAGCAAAACCAACGGCTCTGTGTCAGAGAGAATGAAAGCCAGACTCGCCGGCGGAGCGGCTGGGTCAAGCGGTACGTAGGTGCCGCCCGCTTTTAGCGTGCCCAGAAGCGCGATCACCACCTCCACTGAGCGCTCCATCAGGATGCCGACCATCACCTCTGGTCCCACTCCCTGCGCCCGTAGGTAACGTGCTAACTGATTAGCACGACGGTTAAGTTCTCCATAACTCAGCTGCTGCTCTTCATATTCGACTGCTATCGCATCTAGTGCGCGCTCCGCTTGTTCCTCGAACAATTGGCAAACGCTCTTCTCGCGAGGGTACTCCGACTGCGTCTCTCCCCACTGCTGTAACTGTTTTTCTTCCTGCGGCGTCAGCAGCGGGAACTCTGAAAGTTTTTTTCCCGTGTCAGCAACCACCGCCTCGAGCAGTTGGCTGAAGTGTCTGGCGATCTGCTGTATTGTCGCAGCTTCAAATAACTCTTGGCTGTACTCGAAGACCGCACTGAGCCCCACCTCCGTCTCTCGGATCATCAGCATCAAATCGAATTTCGCCGTCCCCGTCTCCGTTGCTCGCACCGCCGAACTCAACCCTTCAATATCTACCGGAGCTAACGGCGCGTTCTCGAAGCTAAACATCACCTGGACAAGCGGCGCATGAGAAATCGATCGCGCAGGCTGCAGGGCTTCCACCAGCTGCTCGAACGGCAGATCCTGATGTGCCGACGCGGAGAGCGAGAGGTCGCGGACCTGGTGCAGCAAGCTACGAAATGAAGGATTTCCCGAGAGGTCGGCCCTCAGCACCAACGTGTTCACAAAAAAGCCGATGAGCGGCTCCCACTCTGACCGCAGGCGGTTTGCGACCGGCGTGCCAATGCAAATGTCTGTTTGCTGAGAATAGCGAGCCAGCAGGACGTAGAAGCAACTCAGCAACATCATGTACTGTGTTACTCCTTCCTGACGGCTCGCTGCCTTTAGTCGCTCTTGCAGAGAACCGGGCAGAGTGAGTTCAACTGTGCCTCCAGCCTGGGAACGAACGAGTGGGCGCGGCTTATCAGCCGGCAAATCGAGCAGCGCGGGCATTCCCGCGAGCTGGCGACGCCAGTATGAGAGTTGTTCTTCGAATATATCTCCCTGCAAATAGTTTCGCTGCCAGTGGGTAAACTCGGCATATTGAATGGTTAGTTCAGGTAATGGTGAGGGCCTGCCCTTTGAGAAGGACGCATACAATGAAGTCATCTCCCTGCCAAGCACTGCCGTAGACCAACCGTCCGAAACAATGTGATGCATGCTCATACTGAGCAAGTACTCCTCTTCACTCAACCGGAGCAAGAACATGCGCAGGAGTGGGTCACTCTCAAGTTTGAAGGGTCGACTCGCCTCCTCAAGAACCAGCGACCGCCCATGTTGTTCGCGCGCGGCCTCAGTAATGTGGCGGAGATCTACAATCCGCAACGCCAGGGTCGAACGCGGAGCGATGACTTGCAGCGGTCCCCCTTTCGCTTCCACGAAGTTAGTGCGCAAGGCCTCATGGCGTCTGATGATCTCGTTGACGCTCTGCTTCAAGGCCGGCACATTGAGTTGCCCCTTGAAACTGATGCTAAAAGAGAGGTTGTAAGCAGGGCTGCTCGGCTCCAGACGGTAAAGAAACCAAAGTCGCTGTTGCGCAAACGAGAGGGGCAAGGGAGGGGTGCGCGCCGCTTGGGCGATGGGAAATCTCATCGCCTCGCGCTCCAGACGCAGCTCCTGCGCCACGTACCTGGCCAGTCCCTGCACTGTCGGCGCTTCAAAAAATACTTGCACCGGTACTTCTACGTGCAACTGGTCCGCCACGCGGCTGACCACTTGCACTGCCTTAAGCGAATGGCCTCCCAGTTCGAAGAAGTTGTCAGTGCCCCCGATTTGCTCCTGGCCCAGTACCTCGGTCCAGATTCCGGCAACCATTTCCTCCAGCGGATTTTGGAGTGTTGTCAACCCTCGTCGCGCCCGCCCACCGCCGTCTGGAGCGGGCAACGATCCCCGGTCCACTTTGCCATTGGGTGTAAGCGGCAAAACCGCCAGCGTCATAAAAGTCTGTGGGACCATGTACACGGGCAACGTCTTGCGCAGGTAATCGCGCAACTCAGTGTCATCTAAGGCCGTCCCTGATTCAGTTACCAAATAGGCGACCAGCTGCTTTTCTCCGGCATGATCCTCCCGCGCTACCACGACGGCTTCTCTTATTCCTGAACATCGCAACAGCGCCGCCTCAATCTCGCCCAACTCGATGCGATAGCCGCGAATCTTGACCTGGTGGTCCTTTCGTCCCAGGTATTCAATCTCGCCGTTCTCGAGATAGCGCCCCAGGTCTCCAGTGCGGTAGAGCCGCGCTCCAGCCTCACCGCTGAGGTTGTCTGCAACAAACCGCTCCGCCGTCAGGGCTGGCCGCTTCCAATAGCCGCGCGCCAGTCCCCGACCGCCAATGCAGACCTCTCCCACTACCCCGATCGGTACTGCTTTGCTCTCCTCGTCAACTATATAGACTTGCGTGTTGGCAATTGACCTGCCGATGCTCGGCTGGCGTTGGCTCCCCTTTGCCACCGCTTGTCCCGTGGTGTAGGTCGTGTACTCGGTCGGCCCGTAGAGATTGAGCACCCGCCCCACATTCGTTTCCTCATAAAGCTGCTGCACCAGTTTGTTCTGCAGCGCTTCTCCAGCCAGGTTGACGGTCAGCACTCCCGCCCCTACCGCTTTCAGCCGCAGCAGTTCTGCCATCGCTGACGGCACCGTATTGATCAACGTGACTCGTGCGGCCTCCCGGTGGCTGGCCAGATGCAGCGCATCGTCCGCTAGAATCACTGCTCCCCCGCAGGTCAACGGCACGAAAATCTCGAATACTGAAAGATCAAAGCATATCGACGTGGCCGCTAGTACTCCACTCAGTTCCTCCGCCCCGAATGTCTCATGGGCCCAGTGCAGGAAGTTGACCACGCTCCCATGCGCGATGCCCACTCCTTTCGGTCGCCCCGTCGAACCCGAGGTGTAGATGATATGTGACAGGTTCTCCGGCCCAACCAGCGGCTCCGGATTCTCACCTCTGGCCTGAGCGATCAATTCTCCCTGCTCATCCAGGCTCACTACCTGCACCCGCCGCCCCGCCAGCCGCTCTGCCAGCCCTTGCTTACTAATGAGCACCGCTGCCCCGCTGTCCTCCATCATGAAACTCAGCCGCTCGCTCGGATACGCCGGATCCAATGGCACGTACGTCCCTCCGGCCTTCAGTACCCCCAGCAGACTGATGATCATCTCCACCGAACGCTCCATCAGGATGCCTACCCGCGTCTCTCCTCCTACTCCCAACCTCCGCAAATGCTCCGCCAGCTGGTTCGCTCTCCGGTTCAATTCTCCATAGCTGACACTGCCCCCCTCGTATACCACCCCAATGGCTCCCGGCGTCTTCTCCACCTGCGCTTCAAACAACTCCGATACGCACCCTCCTGCTCCGTATTCCTCCCTCGTCTCATTGAATTCAACCACTACCTGCCGCCGCTCCCTCTCCGTCAGTATCGATATCTCCCCGATTCGCTGATCGGGGCGGGCAGTTATCTCATCAACAAGCATGCTGAAATGGCACAGCATCCTTTTGATGGTGGAGACCTTGAAGAGGGCTTTGTTATATTGGAGCGCGACCGTGACGCCACCATCAATCGGTGCCACCACCATCGACAGATCAAACTGAGCGACTTCCTGATCGTTCCTGACTGATTCAAGTGCCAACGACCCGATCTCCAGCCGTGCTCCCTCTTCACCGAGTACGAAAGCCGCGAGTGCTGGATCGCTGAATGACGGAACCTTCTCAAAAACGAATGTCGTCTGGAACACGGGCGAACGACTCGGATCGCGATCCGGGCATATGCTGTTGACCAGCAGCGGGAAGGGATATTCCTGATGTTCAAACGCCGCGAGAACATTCTCTCTAACCTGTGTAAGGAACTGCCGGAACCGCAGAGCACCTTCCAAATTCACGCGGATCGGGACGAGATTGACCAGGTATCCGACAAGCGATTGAAATCGTCGGTCAGTTCTGCCGCTGGTTGGGGAACCTACTATCAAATCTCTCTGGCCGGTGTGACGATGCAAGAGCGTTAGGTAAGCAGCGAGCAAGACGGTATAAAGCGTGGTGTGCTCGTGACGAGCCAGTAACTGTAAGCCGTCCACGGTGTCGCTGGATAGTTTGATCGATTCTGATGACCCTCCGTAGGTTTGTGTAGTAGGCCGCGGGTAGTCTGTAGTGAGGCCCAAAACCGGCAGCTCACCCGACAATCTACGCTGCCAATATTCCAGCAGCTGCGCGCCTCGCGGCCCCCCGAGCATTTGCTGTTGCCAATGGACATACTCTTCATAACTAGCTTCGGTCGCAGGCAGGTCTGCCGTCGTCCCGGATTCCAGCGCTGTGTAGATGACACCCAGCTCTCTCACCAGCACCGCGAGTGACCAAAGATCCAACACAATGTGGTGCGCCGAGATGAGCAGCAAATGCTCCCCGGAGCCCAGATTCAACACAGTGACGCGAAACACAGGACCACTCTGGAGATCGAAAGGACGATGAGCTTCTTCTCGGACCCGCGGGTTCAGCCATTTCCTCTCCGGGCCGGAAAGATCCTCTTCATGAAAAGCGACCTGGAGATCTTCTTCAATTATCTGAACTGGTTCCCCGTCGTGATAATCAAACCTGCTGCGCAACTGGGAATGTCGCTCCACTAATGCTTGAAAGGCCTTTCCTAGGTTATCGACATTGACGCTGCCGCAGATTCGCGCCGAGCCGATCAGGTTGTATGCGGCGCTCGTCGGCGCGAGCCGATGGAGGAACCACAGTGCCGCCTGTCCATGCGACAACGGGACAGATGTTAGGGGCGGTGCCACTGACCTCCGAACAAGAGGCGAGTCTGCCGAGCGTTGGGTTAGGACTTGAGCGGCAATTTCTGAAATACTCAGGTCCTGCATCAAAGTGAGCGCCGGAAGTGATGCGCCGAGATTCATCTCAATGCTATTGGCCAATTCGATGGCCGCAAGTGAATCCAGCCCATGACGCACCATCGATTCGCTCACCTTAATCTGTGAACGAGCGAGACCCAGCAGCACCGCGGCTCTGGAGGCAATCCACTCCGTGGTTGCTTCCAAACTATCAAGAGGCGCGCCTGGACTGCTGCTTTCCTCCTCGGCGAACGATTGCGAAAGCTGCCAAAGCAGCAGGGCCTGGAGACTGCCGTTCAAGAACGCTTCTTTCATCGCTTGCCGCTGAATCTTCCCGCTCGACGTCTTCAGCAGCGTGCCCGCTTTGAGCAGTGCGATGGCGTAGATTTGAAGCTCGTGCTCTTCTGCCAGGGCGCGACGTATGTTTTCCACTACTGTCACGAGATTACCGCCGCGAAACGCTCTGGCAACTTCGTAAGCGATGATGAGCCGCTCTTCCTCGGCGACCTCAACGGAGAACGCTGCGCCTTCTCCAGGCCTCAGGGCATGGTCGCACTGTCCCGCGGTACGCTCGATATCGTCAGGGTAAACATTGCGGCCGCGGATGATGATCAGATCCTTCAATCGGCCAGTAACGAATAGTTGTCCGTCTGCGACGAATCCCAGATCCCCCGTACGCAGGTAAGGCCCTTCATGCTTGTCTGCAAGGTAAGCGTGAAATGTCTGGCGGGACTCTTCGGCCTTGGCCCAGTAGCCATCCGCTACGCTCTTGCCGGCAACCCAGATCTCGCCAACCTGCCCATCCGGACATCTAGTCAGGCGGTCAACGTTAACAATCGCGATCTGCAGTTCGAGCGAATTGCCACAACTCACAAGACTTTGAGCATCTTCACTTCCGGGCAAGGCAGATGCGGCCAGAGTTCGTTCCAGTGCCGTTCGTTGGAAGGTCCGGACGATGGGCTCACTCGCACGGGGGCCGCCGGAAACGAACAGCGTTGCTTCGGCGAGTCCATAACACGGGAAAAAGGCCCGGCGCCTAAAGCCGCAAGGCTCGAACGCGGCGCAAAAGCGATCGATTGTATCCTTGCGCACAGGTTCAGAGCCGTTAAAAGCAATGGTCCAACTGCTGAGGTCCAATTCCTCCAGTTGCGTGGGGCTAATCTTGCGAACACAGAAGTCGTAAGCGAAATTTGGACCACCGCTGGTTGTCGCCCGGTAGCGGGAAATTGCTTCCAGCCAGGTAAACGGCTTTTGCAGAAACGACATCGCAGAAAGCAAGATAGAATGTGCGCCAACATACAGCGGCAGAAGTACGTTGCCGATCAAACCCATGTCATGAAACAGCGGCAGCCAACCGACAATAATGGACTCCGCTGTTTGCCCAAAAGCCCGCTGGATCATCCTCTCATTTTCAAGCAGGTTCCGGTGGCTGATCATCACGCCTTTCGGATTAGCCGTAGAGCCTGATGTGTATTGGAGAAACGCAAGAGTATTGCCATCCACACTGGGTTGTTGCCAATGCTCCGCCCACCCATGGTCGATTAAATCGATTGCTTCGCACTCCGGTGCCAGCCCGTCTAACGAATGGCTTAATTGAGACTCAATCTGAGACCTAAGGGACAGCGTCGTAAGAGCGAGCGCCGGCTTTGCATTGTCGATTATGGCTCGCAAACGGTCCGTGTTGCGGTTTTGGCGGGGCGGATAAGCTGGAACGGCTACTGCGCCGGCGTAAAGACAGCCGAAGAAGGCAGCAATGTAATCCAAGCCTGGAGGAAACAGCAACAACACGCGTTGGCGAGTTGCTCCCGCATGCTGCAGCCGGGCCGCGATTGAACGCGCACGCAGATCAAGCCCGGCGTTGGTTAAGGTGAGTTCCGGCGCTGGACCATCCGTAAGAAACGTGTAAAGTTCTCGATCTGCCTCGCAGGCGGCTCTAAGGCGAAGTAGATCGACGAAGTTCCCCGCTTCCAAGCCCGGCGGCCTTCCACCAACAGAATCTGTAAGAACAGCGTTGTACATCTGCCTCTTCCGGCTCGAATCGAATGAATTTGTTCGAAACACGAAAAGGTTTGGGAAGATCAAGCCGCGCTCTGGGAAACTTGCTCGGCTTGTGTGATGAGATCCAAGCTATCCGGAACGGAGAACCGAAGCTCGTTGGTGCAAAAGCTTTTCCACCCGTCTGTCACTTCATCAAAGATGATGTCTTCATCGGGCCAGATTGATGCTGTGACCCGATAGTCCTGATGCAGAAACACGATATCGTTGGCCCCGAGTCCCGGCGCCCCGACCGACTCTTCGCCGACTGACCCAGTGCTTGTTTCCCTGCCGTTGATCTTATTCTCGGTCCACGCGGCGTAGCGGCGAAGATCCTCCAGCCGAAATCCCATACAGTATTTGCGATCAGACTGTTCCACGTCTCCGCCCTTGATCTCAGCTTCCGCCCGCCTTAGACGCTTCACCACTTCTACCCGGCCGGCGGCGAGAGCAATCATTTGTGGCGTCCGGAGATCTCGCCCCACGGTGAATGGATCGGCGCCGTGCTGAAGCAGTACTTCCACCATCTCTAAGTCGCCGCTTGCTGCGGCCCAATTCATCGATGTCCACCCTTGTTTGTCCAGTTGGTCGATCTGTGTACCGGACTCAATTAGTTCTTTGACCAAACTGTAGTTAGCCGACTTGACTGCATCGACTAGTGCCATTTCACTCATGTTATTCCCTCCATCTGGTTTTGAGTTTAATGCCCCTGGGTACTCAATTGCTCCACGCGAGCCGATAACTGGGAGACGCTGGGAAATTCATACAAATCCCCAAGATTGATTTCCGAATGCAACTCTTCGCGCAGCCTGCGAAGCAAGCGAATGGCTATCATCGAATCGCCGCCAAGTTCAAAGAAGTTTGCTTCCAGATCAATACCGTCCACAGCCAGCAACTCTTCCCACATAACCTGGATGCGCTGCTCAACTGTCAATAAGGCCGACGACTGTGTAGATTGGCTGAGAAAGCGATTTCCACCTCGGTCAGCCGCTGCGTTAAGCTTGAGTCGATCCACCTTTCCATTGGCAGATAATGGCAACTGATCCAAACACACGAAGCGCGTCAGGGATAGGACCTGAGGAAGAAGGCGCTCTCTGGCATAGTTCAATATTTCTTTTTGGGCCACGGCGGAGTTGAGGACGCTGAAATAACAAACGATCTCCGGAGGGTTTTCTTCGACCTCGGACTCGTTTACCACGACGACGGCAACATCGCGTATTGCGGGGTGTTCTGAGAGAATACTCTCAATCTCACCAAGCTCGATGCGGTATCCTCGAATCTTGACCTGCCGGTCCTTTCGTCCCGTCAACTCGACATTTCCGCTACTAAGCCAGCGACCCAGGTCGCCCGTCCGATAGGCACTCGTCCGCTTTCCCTTGTGGATCAGCCGGCAGAATGAGCGATCAGACGCCCGCCCGTCCTGTACATACCCTCGTGCCAGCCATTCGGACAAGATGACTATTTCCCCGATCTCTCCCGGGCGGCAGGGCCGATCGTTTTCATCAAGGATCAAAACATCTGCGTCCTCGATTGCTTTTCCGACGGGAACGTTCACCGACTCGGGACATGTGGCTTCCGGAATGGGGTAGAATAATTTGATTATCGTCGACTCTGTTGGGCCGTAGAGGTTGAATAACGACGTTGAGTTGCCAAAACGCTCGCGCCAACTGATTACGTCATTCCAGCGCAACATGTCTCCCGAAATGAGAACCGATCGCAGTGACTGAGGAACGCGATCATTTGAGCTATGGTCGGGCAGTTGCAAGATCGACCGCAACAGAGTGGGTACACAGCACATCACGGTAATCTTGTTGTCGACGATCCATCCAAGGAACTTCCTCGGATCGATGACAGTGCTCCGATCAGCAATACATACGCAAGCTCCGCATATCAGTGGGACCAGAAGCTCTTTCAACGAAAAATCGAATGACAAGGGAGCCGTCTGACTGAATCTATCGGCGGTGGTTACTGAGAACTCTTTAGCTTGCCATTTTAGATATTGGATCAAGCTGTCGTGACTACCCCTGACGCCTTTAGGGCGGCCTTCGGAGCCGGAGGTGTAAATAACATAGCAGTCGTCTTTAAGATCTTCCTCTTTGATACTTATCTGGGAAGAATCCGGAAGCTGATTTGAGTTCTTCGCCGAATGCCCGTTTGAGCGCCAGTTGCCTGCCAGAATCAACGGCGCTGAATTGAGGTGCTCCCCGGCGTTCACAATTTTGGATCTGAGAGACGGTTCAGTAACAATGATCCGGGTCGACGAATTCTGCGTCATCCAGGCCAACATCTGCGCCGGCGTATTGGGATTTATGGGAACAACGATTCCCCCTGCGTCCCAGATGCCAAGCAGAAGCGGAACTGTGTTGAGTGACCGATGCTGAAAAATTCCTACCGCTTCTCCCGGTTCCAATCCTGATTTTCTCAGAGCGCGTCCTATCTGCAGTGATTGTTGTTTTAGCTCTGCATAACTTAACCGGGTCCCTTGGTACTCTACGGCAACAGAGTCAGGACTACGGTCAGCCTGTTCAAAGATGAGTTTCTCAATTCTTTTCATAACTCTGTGTATGGACTAGTAACCGAATCACTATGACATTGATCTCGAAGTTGACTGGCTGTAGCGAAAGGACTGCTCGGACAACGTTCAACTTCGATACTTCTTGCGAGCTCTGCTTGTCCTGGGTTGGTTTGGCGCTCGCCTCAGAAAGCGAATGACTTGCTGAGAAAAACCACATCTGAAGAGCTAGCGGTCGACGGAATTAAGTGGCCAGGTCTCGGCTTGTATCCGACTCCCTCAAGTTGGGATAACCCGTAGGATTGATCAACCAACCTTACCTTCAAAGGTTCTGAGGTCCTGACTCTCCACTGTAAATCAAGGCCCTGGTTTGGAAACGCATATATGCGCACTGCCCAATCCTGCTTCCGCGCTCGGGCGATAGGGGTAAGGTCCTGTTCACTTTCAATCGTCTTCCCGTTGACTGCGGCGCTTAGGACTTCGGCACGGGAATCCAGGTAAATAGCCATTACCTCCGCCTGTCTGGGTGAGGATAGACGCAGACGCAGAGTGCGAACGCCCCCTGAAGTCTCGTCGCTAAGAACCTCAAGTACTGGAGCGGGCAGGGACACAACCTTTGCAGGGCTCTGCAAATACGTCCTGCTTGAATCTGCATAGCCCAAATCCGGCAGCGTACCCCTTTTTGGATCGCTGGAAATGAATTGTGAAGTCCATTCGTCCGGACGCTCGGAATCGCTGGCCCAGACGGCTTTCCCCGTAGTCGCATTTAGTCCATAGAAAATATTATCTTGTCTTGGGTGGAAGGTGTCGTTGACGTAATATAGATTGGCGATGATAAACAAGAGTAGGCCGGCTAATGCTGTTGCCCCAGGCAGGATCCACCTGAACCTTGTACCAATTAACAAAATAAACGGAACGAGTAGACCGAGCAAAAGCACCACAATAGTTACAATTAGGTAAGTCCATTCAAGCGTGAGCCCAATGAATATCTGGTAGATGATCGGTACGAGCAGGACAATTCCTGGAACAAAACCAAGGCTAAGGTAAACCCAGAAAAAAAATGATATTGTTCCCTTCTCACGATCCTTAGCTAACAGAATCAGGCCTGTACCGATGATGCTGAAGCAGAGCGGCCAGGTAAGGAGGAAGCTGCCTCCCGGAAGATACAAGCTGGAGATCAGCATCAGGATCACCCACCAGCCCATGCCTCCGGTGGCCAGGCTCTCCGAATTCACTTTCCTACTCATCAAGGTATAGATGGTTGAGGTCAGGGCAACCGCCAGAATTACAAAACTGGCCAGATAAAGACCCCCCTGAGCCTCCGGAGCTTGGCCGCTTCGACGAGCTAAGAGTCGAACCACAGTCCAGAGCAATGTCGTCACAAACGAAGAGGTGATGACACTGAACAGCAGGGCCAGAAAGCCCAGAACGACTCCGAGCACCTTCAAGCGGCCCCTCCTAAATCCCACGATTACCAAAGTAACAAACAGGCCAACCACCAGGGCAGCCAGCGGGGTTGTCCAGAGCATTGGGTAATGGACCAGAACCCTCCCGAACAGGTCGAAATAGGTGACATTTCCTTCCTTTGTCTGTCTCAGATCCAGGTTTCCAAAGTGGCGCGCCAGGGCCAAAGCGTAGGAGCCATGATGCTGCAAGCTGCGAACATCGATTTCCCCAACGCTGTCGAGCGGAGTGTGGTAATGGCCGATGCCGTTGATGTAAGCGAAGTTCAGGCCCGGCAGGCCAGCCTTCCTAAAAACTGTTAGATCTGTATCATTCGGGAGCAGCTTGTAGATCTCGTAACTGAGCGAATTAGCCATCGGAAATGGCGCGGCGCGACCGAACTCTCGAATGAGCCTTCCGTTATTGTCACTGGTCTCGAACATTATCGACGGACCGCTGTTTCCACGGGCCTCAAAGTTGAGCACCACCCCGACATCCCTGGCCCAGGGGTGTTCGGTTACAAATGCGTTTGCGCCCAACAACCCGACTTCTTCTCCGTCGCTAAAGAAAAAAATAACATCATTTCTCAAGGGTGGTCCGGCTCTTAAAGCCCTGAGTGTTTCAAGCAACGCCGCCGCCGCAGCTCCGTCGTCGCTCGCCCCCAGGCTGTTCGGCGCTGAATCGTAGTGGCTCACCAGCAAAACTGCCGGGCCACCCGCCGTCCCTTTTAATCTCGCGAGGATGTTCTCTACTGCTCCAATCCTCAACGGTTGATCAGTTGAGTTCAAGGCGATCGTTTCTTGAATCTGAGGTTCAAGGCCGGCGCGGCTCAACTCTGTCATGATGTAATCACGAACCGCTCGATGTTCAGCCGACCCCATCGGGTGCGGTCGATGAGCGATGTTAACAACGTGTTTCATCGCTGCGCTCGCTGAAAATAACTGAGGAGGAGCGCCCAGTGAGACCACCGCTGGAGGGTTCTGACCCTCAATACTGAGAGTTGTAAATAGGGCAATGAGAAAGCAACAAAATAAGGCCCCGGCTAAGTCCCTCCCAGTTGGAAGATCCGGTTTCTCTTCTATCGCTCCAGCGGACGGACTGAGGCCCGCTATGAGCTGAACTCTTGAAGCCTCTTCAATCATAATGGGGACCGATGGAATAGCAGAACTTGTAGTTCGAGGTGAAAGAGTTTGCTCTCGTGGCAGAAAGCACTACTCGGCGGACAGAGCTACCGCACTTGAAGCCAAAAAAGAGGCGTCTCTATTCTGCGAAGCTCTTTAGGAACGGCACTGAACGCACTCTTAAGATCGCCGTTGATGCGGGGGCCGTCCTGCTTACCCCTGGAAAAGCAGAAACTTAGCTCTAATTCAGTGCGTAACGCGACAGCGTCCTATGTTCTGCTCGTTTCGAAGCGGTGCAATGCGACATCGGAGTTTGTCTTCTCCACGAACTCCTTTTCAATCACGATGCGGCCCTGATAGCTGACCGTCGTCAAAAGTATCAACACCCGATCCCTTTCATCCATCTTGGCCGCAAATACACCAACAAAGTTAGCCAGAGGGCCTTCCTTGATCTTTACATAATCGCCAACCTTAAGATCGTCTTCCACTTGCACGAATCCATCAACGCCGACCTGACTGCGAATGAGTTCAATGATCGAATCGTCAACTCTAGCTGGGACGCCACCGAAGTGCACAACGCTATGTACCCCCCTCGTGTAACATATTTGGTGCAAGGCCTTGTTGGCATTAAATCGGGCAAAGGCGTAATGGGGAAACATTGGCCCCGGCACATACTTTGTCACACCGGTAAAATGGTTCCGACGACGCACTCTCAGCTTTGGGAGAAAGGTCTCCACGCGCCACGCGGACAAATTGCTAATCGCACGCTCTTCCTGCTTGGGTCCCGTTCGAATAACGTACCAACTCGGCCCGTCATGGATTTGCTTTACATTCATTGCCACGTCCCCCGAAAGCGTCGCTTGACTACTCAAACAACCGAGTGATTTGGTGAGGAAAAAACAATGTCGACTAGAATGTGCCCACGCACGGTACATGCGCAGGACAGCCTCGACATTTCGCGCCAGGTCCTGAAAGCCAAAGGATGGAAAGTAATGGGGAATGGGAATCCGAAACCGGTAAAAACATCATAAACAAAACTCCTCGGAGAATTTTGCCTTGAATTCTTACCGCATTTCGCACTAAGATGGAGTCGCTGAACAACGCATCTATAGGCGCAGAAATGCGGCTATGGTTGTTTGTTTGCAGGGCCTCGTAGTTACCTGCAGGGTACTATGAGGCCCCTACCTTTTAGCGAAAAAAATTTCCTGATTAATCCAAACTTATCTTGTTTTGGTACGAGTGCGGCTTTTTTTGAGTCCGACTCTTATTATCGCGAAATTAATCCTAAGCAAGATTAAACGAGTCGTTCCGCTAAAAAGTGAAGCCGATACAGGGGCCGCACGTCCCACTGCTAGTCCGGCCTAGTCTCTTTTAGAGGGGATGCAGTTTATTATAGCCTTCTACTACCTGTCAACGATAAAAGTATCTTTCTTTAGGGCTTATGTGTGATTGCAAGTTTCTTCGCAATGTATGATAAGTGTGTTGCGAAGGTTGTGAAGGCTTGCGCATCTCCGCAACCTTCGCCCCGGAAGGTACTGGCCGACGCAACTCCCGCTCTTTGGGGAGATCTCCAGGTGACAAGTCGGGAGGCCGTGAAAAGCGGTTTTATCGTCAACTGATAGCCAAGACTGATTAACGGTTTAACGACCACTTATCAGGATTGAAAAAGGATACGAGGAAATAGCTTAACGGCGACACCCTTAATCTTGTCGGCTGTTTTACGTCGTGTTCGCACGAGGGACGGATGGCGTCCGCCTGCGTTAGCGCTTCTTTTCGAGCACGCGCTAAGCACCCTCATTCGAGGCTTGTTCGCGCCCGCGCGATGGATGCGCGGCCAGGCTAATTAAACTGTGCTTTAATAAGGCCCGCGTGTTCTTTCGCTTGTTTTAGTTTTGTCACGATTTCTAAAATGAGTGCGAACTGGCCGTGGTTGCCCCGGCGTTTGACCAGTTTTCACTAGCAATCACGCCTCCACACCTTGAAGAAGAGTTGGCAAAAATGGCCCGCTGATGTCCACGAACCTACCGACGAGACAATGATGACGACCCTACAACTGCTTGCGGAGAAACCAGGTATTCCTACCACGACAGCGTGGTACTTGGCTGATCTCGGCGAAGCGCGTGGCAAGCAGGAACTCTTCACCAAGCAGTCACCGCAGCGGCTCAAGGTCTTGCGCGAACATGCGCTGATCGAGAGTGCAGTCTCTTCCAACCGTATAGAAGGAGTAACGGTCGAGCAGGCTCGCGTCAAAGCAGTCGTGCTCGGCAAATCCTTGTTGCGGGATCGCGATGAACAGGAGATCCGCGGATATCGCGATGCCCTCAAACTTATTCATGAGCAAGGCGCAAAACTTCCCGTCTCTGAGAAAACGATCCTGCGGCTCCATCGCCTGAGTCGGGCCAATATCGGCGATGCCGGCAAGTACAAAGAGAAGGATACCGACATCATCGAGAAGTCTCCGGATGGACGAGTGCGCTTGCGCTTCAAAACCGTGACCGCGCGAAAGGCGCCTGCTGCGATAAGGACGTTAATCGACGAGTGGGGTGACAGTCTTGACGAACGGGTGGTGCAACCGTTGATTGCGACAGCAGCGATGAACCTGGATTTCTTGTGCATCCACTCGTTTAGGGATGGTAATGGTCGCGTCTCGCGACTCCTGCTGCTCTGGCAGTGTTATCACCTCGGGTACGAAGTCGGGCGTTTCATTAGTCTTGAGCGGGTGATCGAAGAGAATAAGCATCGGTACTACGAAACGCTGGGACAAAGTTCACAAGGCTGGCACAAGGGCAAGCACGATCCCTGGCCCTACATCAATTACATTCTTTATATTCTAAGACGGCCTATCGCGAATTCGAAGAGCGTGTCGGTACGCTGTCAACTGCCCGAGGGGCAAAGACCGCTATGGTCTTTGACGCGATCGAGCGTTTGCCGGATAGCTTCAGGATGGTCGATCTTGAGCGCGCCGCTCCCAACGTCACGAGAGATATGATCCGCGTGGTGCTGAACCGATTGAAGAAGGACAATAAGATCTGCTGTGAAGGTTACGGAGCGGCCGCGGTGTGGCGGAAAGGATCGAAAAGGAGCTGAACGGCACATAGTGGTAATAACTCACTAGTGGTGGTAATTAAGGTGGTAATTAAGGTTGTGATAAATTCGTAGCGGAGCAGTGAAGCTGAGAGGCTGGCACCTAAAATGAGAAAAAGGATTGGCCGAAACGATCCGTGTTCTTGCGGGAGTGGACGAAAATACAAAAAGTGCTGTCAGGCGAGGGTGGACGAAACGGATTTTCAATACCGGCATTGGCGGCAGGTCGAAGCGGGCTTGATTCCGGAACTACTATCCTACGCCCTCGAATCACTGGGACCTGAATCAATTGAGGATGCCTGGGGGGAATTCCACGACTCCGCGCCCGACGAGGAATACGATCCAGAATCGCCCATGAATACGGTTTTCATACCGTGGTTCCTATTCAATTGGATTCATGAGGCGATGCCGCCCGGTTCTAATCACTTCTCAGAAACGACCATCGCGGAATCCTTTCTCAGCGACTTTAGTATCAGCGCAGACGAAGAGAAACTCCTCGTTAGCGCTATTCGCAGGCCTTACTCCTTATGCGAAGTTATCGAGGTGACGCCGGGAGCCACGTCCGTTTCCTCCCAGTGCATGCGTCGTAGCGAAAGCTCAACGCTTGCGAAGACCGATTTCTCACGACATTCCGCCCCGCGAGGAAATCCTCCAGCGCTTGAGTCTGCGAGATTATTCGCAAGGCACCAGCCAGAAATGCGCAGCACCCTTCCTTGCAAACAAAATAGGCCTTATTTCTCTGAAGGAACACGTTTTGCTTGTGGAACGACCGTTGAGAAAAACTTAGAGAGTTTAATGGCTCCACCGTTTGGATCTCATATGTTTATATCTAACTCTTCGATCTCGAATCCTTAAGCCTGCGTTGGTTAGTGTTGGTTGAAAACAGGAGCCTTCGGTGAATCCAGCCCTTGGGCCATGTCTGAGCCGGCTTTAGAGGGCAACTCCGCGTGGTCCAGGCTCGCGCGACTGCACTCGCCAACACCATTAACCCCTCGTCTCAACCTGAGGCGCAATATCAGTCGTGGCTTCCTTACGCAGAACGTCAACGATTTTAGCTCGGTCGGCCTCTCGGGCCTGGGCTTTGCAGTCTCCCCGGAAGGGCGTCATCGACTCCGTGGGTACCGGCTTGGCGAACCTTCTTCGCTGGCCGCCATTCCTGAGAATTCTTTGGACACGAACTATCGCACGATTGGCTCAGGCATCGATGGCCCTGGGCCGCAAAGCCGCGATCCGCATTGGTTCAATTCTTAACTGGTCTAGGAGGTCTCCAATGAAACAGCTGGTACTCGGATTCGCGTCGGCAATTATGGCAGTGCTGCTTTCACTTGGCACGGTTAAAGCCGTGGCCGCTTATCACGACTCAGTGAGTGGGTCGCAGACCGCTTCGACGGTGGCTGATAGTATCGCGGTCAACCTGAGCGCGAGCGGCGACCTGCCCGGCATGAGCAAAGTAACTCTTCAACGCAACGGTACAAACGTGACGGGCGGCACCTGGACCATGACCGTCCTTCCCCAAAACGCTGATGCCTCGTCGAGTGAGCGAGGGGAACTGACCGGGAGGGTAACAGGAGGCGCGCTCACTCTAGATGCAGCTGGGAACCTGGCTTCGGCTTCGGCAGTGCAATTTACGATTCAAGGCGGTACCGGCGAGTATGCCGGCGTGACCACAGGCAGCGGAACCGTAAACGTGTCGTCGAGCGGCGAGAACCCTTCCCAATTGACCGGCACTCTTGACCTTAGTTTTTAAGAAAACTTCTTCCTGGGCGATTTGGTCCCGAGGCGCATTAATGCTTGCAGGTTTCAAATCATAGGTCAGCACCACGTTTGGAGCTGACCGCGCCGGAAAAGGGACGGCCCGTCTAAAAGGCGTTGGGACAACCTCAGAAAGGAATTATCCAATGTTCCAGAGATCAAGCAAAACAAAATCCACTATTAGTAAAACGACTACTCGGCGCGCGCGCCGCGCTGCCACACATTTCCTGATCTTTTGTCTGTGGATGCAGTCAATGATGCCTCCGGCTATGGCCGTGGCCAGGCGGCCCTCCCCAATGTTCGCATTGATTGCGGGCGCGCCGAGTCGCGCGGGAGCGGCGACGCGACGGGCGATGGCGATGGTCGCAGCTTTAGGAAAAAGCGCGACAGTCTTCCTGCGGGCCTCATTGATGCCGCAAGACAACTGGATCGTGGTGCTTACACCAGTGACTGGAGAGTTCAAGGACTATGTGGGCCTTGACTATCACCAACCAAGCAGGAAGATGCTGCTCTCTGCGCACACCCCTGCAGGACAGCCGAACAACTTCGAACTGATCGCAGCTGATGGTACCAGCTCCGCCTTCTCAAACCTTGCCGGGCTAAGCGGAGAAGTGCTGGTTGCCACAACACGAGACGAGGGCCAGGGAATGAGTCGCGGGGGCTTCTCTGCCGGCGAGTTGTTAACCAGCACTGGTGTGCCCGGAGTTATCGCGCGAGTGAACGCCTCAGGCGCCTCCGTGCAGAATCCGTGGGTCACCCTGCCTGAAGAGACTGGGTTAGGGGGGCTTTGCGTCGACAGAACAGGCTTGTTCGGCGGCGATTTGCTCGTCGTCACCACTCTCGGCGGGGTCTGGCGCGTGAACTCCTCCGGTGCTGCGACCAAGCTGGCAAGTCTTGGCACGCGCTTGGCCGGTGTTACCGCTGTGCCCGACGATCCTGACAGGTATGGGCCGTGGGCAGGGAAAGTATTGGCAGGAGCCAAAGACCAGTCAGCAGTCTATGCGATCGACTCACAAGGTCAAACCAGCAGATTGCAACTCGACATACATCCGCAGGACATCGACATCGTGCCCGCCCAGGAGAACTTCTACGCAGTTGATACGTCAGCAAGAAAGTTGTGGGGCGCGAGCGATGGGGCGTTCGCCAGCGTGATAGGTGACATCTTTATTGCGCAGGAGTCACCGGGCATTATCATGCGCGTGCGTTGGGACGGTTTGCAGTTCGTCGCTTCAAGGGTTGCCGAAGGATCAGAATTCAAGCAGGTCGCGTTCTCACCGGCGGGCATCAATCCTATCCCGGCAGTCAAGCAGCTTTATGACAAGATCGCCGTGGTGCGACACAGTGTAACTCTCCTCAACAGTGGTCGGGTTGAAGGGTCGCTTTGGCAGTTGCTGGGGGAAGACGTCACACTCGATGGGACCGACACAATAACGTCAGACCTGCTGGTGCCAGGCACGCCAGTCGTCCTGCACAGTGCTCCTGCCTCATACGATGGAACGTTGATGGGTACGGAGAACCCAGAACCGTCTGACTATTCGATTACCATAAAGGGTAGCGCTCAACTGCGACACGTGGTGGCGCGCACAAACCCTGTCCAGTTGGAAAACGTCTCCCCACCGCCGGGGCCAGCAGGGACCCGCGATGTGGCCCTAAACCATGCCGGCGAAGAGATCGGCAACCCGGCCACGCTACGAAA
This sequence comes from Pyrinomonadaceae bacterium, assembly GCA_036726305.1. Classification (GTDB taxonomy): domain Bacteria; phylum Acidobacteriota; class Blastocatellia; order Pyrinomonadales; family Pyrinomonadaceae; genus JAOAPY01. The sequence goes on from DAIMCP010000015.1 coordinate 67,922, forward strand.
CCTATCTATCTCGGGCAGTGCTGGAACCATAGTGGTCCCACCCGGCACTTACGGGAACTTCACGGTTGCCGGCAGAAATGTGCTCGTGTTTGGCGTGCAAAACTCTCCAGCGCCAACGATCTACAAGTTGCAGGAGCTGACTCTAAGTGGGAGCAGTGAGCTCCGGTTGGCGGGCCCAATAGTGCTTACAGTAAATAACCGTGTGACGCTTACTGGCTCAACTCTGGGAGCCGCGGACAACCCTCGACGTTTACTCCTCAAGATTGCAACCGAATATACCAGCCCAAATGATGCGTTGAAGGTAAGTGGGAATGCTGTCCTTTATGGCATCGTACGAGCGCCACAAGGGACGATCACCATCGAGGGCAGTGGACGGGTGCGCGGCACAGTGTCCTGCAACTACTTGTTCGTCAACGGAAACGGAGTCCTTCAGATCACTGAAAGCGACATTCCACCACCACCCGTCAACCGCCCTCCCACCGTAGACGCCGGCGGAGACCAGTCGATAACGCTACCAACCAACACTGTAAGTCTAAACGGAATTGCCAGCGACGACGGTCTCCCGCAAGGAAGCACCCTTCAATTGGCCTGGAGCAAAGTGAGCGGTCCCGGTCCAGTAGTTTTTAGTGACGCTACGAAGGCAATCGGAACGGCTACCTTCACAACTCCGGGCGCTTATGTCTTGAAGCTCACCGCCTCGGACGGCCAACTGAGCAGTAACGACACATTGACCGTCGTCGTCATTCCAAGCAACCAGCCTCCCACAGTCTATGCTGGTCCGGATCAAACCATTGAACTTCCCGATCCCGTCTTACTGAGAGGCGTGGTTACTGACGACGCATTGCCTGCCGGAAGCACTGTGACCTCCACCTGGAGCGTGGTGAGCGGACCGGGCCCGGTAGTCTTTGCTAATCCCCACGCGGCACTCACCAGTGCCTCTTTCACCAATCCCGGCACTTACACGTTACGCTTAACGGCAACGGACACTGAGTTCACGGTCTTTGATGAATTGCTGGTGCAGGTGCTACTGAACCAGCCGCCCGTAGTCAATGCTGGACCTGATCAACAGATTACGCTTCCGGGAACCGCGATCTTGAACGGTACTGCGAGTGATGATGGTTTGCCGCGCGGCTCCACTCTCGAAACTTTCTGGACCATGGTGAGCGGTCCCGCCGCAGTTGTACTCAACGACGCCTATGCCCTGGGCACAATCTCCACCTTCAGCGCCGCCGGTACCTATGTGCTTAGGCTCACAGCGTCAGACTCCAAGCTGAGCGCGAGCGACGATGTAACAATCGTCGTTAATCCCAAGCCTTACACGGAACGCACTTACACGCTGGACGCCGATTTCGCGGAAGGGAACCTCGTTAACGTCAGCGACGGTGTCTCCAACCAGCTTCAGCTCGACGACACACCGCAGAATCTTGATTTCCTCTGGGTGGCCGTTTCCACCAAAGGCACGATAGTAAAAATTGACACCGAGACGGGGCAGGTGATTGGCGAATACTTCACCTCTCCCCAGGGGCAACCAAAGGATCCCTCGCGTACCACCGTTGACCTCAACGGCAGCGTGTGGGCCACCAACCGGGCTGGGAATAGTGTCGTCCACATCGGCCTGGTTGAAAACGGACAGTGCGTGGACCGCAACGGTAATGGCGTCATCGACACCTCGACAGGTTATGGGGACGTCCGCGGCTGGACCAATGCTAACGGCGCCGACACTAACGGTGGGGTTTCAACCGCCGCGGATGAATGCACCGTGCACTACACGAAGGTTAATTCGTTTGGTACCCGCCATGTGTCCGTCAATAAGGACAATGACATTTGGGTAAGCGGAACAAGCGGCCGGCGCTTCGATCTGGTGGACGGCAGAACCGGCCAGATCAAACGAGCAGAGCCTTCGGTTGGCTATGGCGGTTATGGCGGGTTAATCGACAAATCAGCGGTGATCTGGTCTTCGAACCCGATGCTGCGTTGGGACACTTCCAAACCCCTGACCGGAACCAATGGAGTGAATTGGACCGGCTATAGTCATCCGAGTTACGGACTTTGCATCGACAGTAACGGCAACGTCTGGAATACCTCTTACGGGAACGGTCAAATTCGGAAGTTCGCTCCCGATGGTACGTTGCTCGGAGTCTTCAACCAGGGGGATGCCTTCGCGCAAGGGTGTGTGGTGGACCGCAACGATCATGTCTGGGTAGCGCACTCGCTCAACAGAAGCACAGTTGGCCATCTAAGAAACGACGGAACATATGTCGGCACCGTACCGGTGGGCAGTGGACCAACCGGTGTGGCAGTAGATGCCGCCGGCAAGATCTGGGCGACGAACTACAATAGCCGCACAGTTTCGCGAATTAATCCGCAGGCCGGCCCGCTGGCCGCGGACGGTGTGACGCATGTGGGTGCGGTTGACTTTACCACGCGCGACCTTGGCGGCAATCTCTACAACTACAGCGACATGACTGGCAGCACGCTTACTGGTATTCCGGGCGCCGGTACCTGGTCGACGGTATTTGATAGCCGAATTGTCAGCGCGGAATGGGGTCGTATTGGCTGGACGGCCAGGATCTGTGGCGACGGGTCCCTCACCGTTACCGTTGCAAGCAGCCAGGACGGCTTGACGTTCGGGCCGGCTGAGACGGTGCCAAACGGTGCTGACCCGAGTGTGGCGAATGGTCGATACCTTAGGATCAATGTCAGCTTCAAGCGCGCCGCCAGCGGCGAGAGTCCCGTGCTCTACGATCTCAGTGTGGGAACAAGCGGCTATACGCTGCCGGTTGTGCCCAATGCCAGCCCGTCCGTTTTTGCTGGCAGTGATCTGACGGTAACACTACCTGATGCCGCGAAACTTCGGGGCGTCTCCTGTGATGACGGCTTCCCGCGCGGTAGCACTCTGGCACTTTCCTGGGCCAAGGTAGCCGGCCCAGGCGAGGTCGCCTTCAGCCGGCCTAATGCGACGGTTAGCGATGCCACTTTCACTCTTGCCGGCACTTACATCCTGCGGCTGACGGCCAGCGACTCTGAACAAACCGTCAGCGATGATGTGAGCGTCACCGCCCTTCCGGCCAATATGGCGCCCATCGTCAATGCGGGGCCGAACCAGACGATTACTCTGCCGAACACCGCCAGCCTCAGTGGGACTGTGAGCGACGACGGATTCCCGGTTGGAAGCACTTTGACAACGTTTTGGAGCGAGTTGAGCGGACCAGGAGTCGTAACGTTGGATGATCCGAGCGCATTGATCACGCGCGCAGTCTTCCCGGCTCCGGGAACGTACACGTTGCGCCTCGCAGCAAACGACACGCACCGAATTGGCACCGACGACATAGTCATCACAGTAAACGCTTCACCGGCATTGACCGGGGCGACGCTGTCGCTCGTCGCCGCCAATGTTGGTCCTTACGTAACGGGCTCGCTGCAGCCTCTGCGCGCGACACTGCGCAACTCGTCCGGAAATCCGCTGGCTAATTATGGAGTCGAGTTTACGGTTACTGGACCAAACGCGACCACCGGCAGCGCAGTGACCAATGCCTCAGGCGTCGCGACTTTCAGCTATGCCGGCACGAACCCTGGCACGGATAGCGTTACTGCCCTGGTTCGCAGTACCTCCTCCACGAATATTAACTCTAACGCCGTGGCGATGAACTGGACAGTTACACCGCAGTCGCCTCCAGTCACTCAAGGCTGGATCGGCGGTCCGGCGAATGGAAGTTCAGTCACGGGAAGTATACCGATCACGGTAGGAGCAGGCCTGACACTCGCGCAAGCTACTGTGGAATACTGGCCAGCGTCGAACCCGACTGCAATTACCACGCTGGCTACCGGCGTGCAGGGTGGTTCGGGAGCGACTCTTGCCACGCTTGACACGACATTGCTCGCGAATGGCAACTATGTCATCCGTGTCACCGCAACCGACTCGAACGGTCAGCAACAAATCAGCCAGGTGATGATCACCGTCACTGGAGAGAACAAGCCAGGCAGACTAACTTTCTCGATCACCGATCTGACTGTGCCTGTATCCGGTCTCCCAATCACGATCGCACGCAAGTACGATAGTCTGGAGCGCTCATTGGTCGGCGATTTTGGTTACGGCTGGAGACTCGCGGTTTCAGGGCCGAGGCTGGAAATGAGTCCCGATAACGACGTGACCATCACCGAGCCGGGAACGGGGCGGCGAGTGACCTTCCAATTCAGTCCCATAGCTCTCCCATTTCCGTTCAGCTTCTTTTACCAAGCTACTTACACTCCAGAACCAGGGGTGTTCGGCAAGCTCACTTCAAATGGTTGTAACCTGCTGCTCAGGTCAGGCACCGGGTTCGCCTGTTTCCTGTCGCTTGATCCAGCGTATAGCCCGACGGCCTTTGCCTATACAGATCCGTATGGGCGCGTCTATACGATGACCGCCGACGGCCGGTTGAATTCAATCAAGGATTTGAACGGCAACCTGCTGACGTTCAGTCCGCAGGGCATTACCAGCAGCGCAGGTGGTCTCAACGTTCCGTTCGTGAGAGACGCGCAAGGACGTGTTACGCAGATCACTGATCCAGAAGGCAAGGAGTTTCATTACAACTATGACGCGGCGGGAAATCTTTCCACCGTTCAGTTGCCCGGACTCTCCACGCCTATTACTTACACCTACGACGCGGGACACCTCTTCCTGAGTTCGGTCGATCCGCGTGGCCACACCGAGACAACGACGACTTATCATCCGGACGGTAGACTGGCGTCAACGACGGACTCCGTCGGTAATACGACCAGCTACGATTACAACCTCGCCGAAAACAAGACTATCGTTACTTATCCGGACGCTGGGGTTGTCACAACTACTTACAACGCGAGCGGGCTGGTGCTGAGCGAGTCCGATGCGCTCAACCACATTACCGCTTACACCTATGACGCCAACCGCAACAAGTTGACGGAAACTAACGCGCTCGGTCAGACCACCAGTAACACGTACGATACTAAGGGTAACCTAACGTCAGTCACCGACCCGGGAGGTAAGATCCTGCGCTGGACGTATAACCAATTTGGCATGCCCGTGACCGCCACCGACCAGTTGGGCAATGTGCAAACCACTCAGTTCGACGCCAACTTTAATCCAGTGACCATCGCTGACAGTTTGGGTAGCCGCGCAGCTTTCACGTGGGACACTCGAGGTAATCCACTCACCTCGACCGACGGGGATGGCAAGATTACGCGCTTTAATTACGATGCGTACGGCAACGTCGTGACAAAGACGGATGCGTTAAACCGCACCACTAGCTATACCTACGACACAATGGGCCGTGCGGTGACCATGACTGATCCGCGAGGCGGAGTTACCCGGTTCACTTACGACTCGCTAGGTAATCTGCTTACCATTACCGATCCGCTTAATCAGGTAACGAGATACGAGTACGACGCGAACAGTAACCGAACGGCGCAAGTGGACGCCGCCGGCCGGCGCACGACCTATGTGTACGACTTCGCGAACCGGCCGATAAGGACCGTCTTCCCGGATTTCACCGAAGTGAGCTACACGCTCAACTTCCGTGGACAACGACTCACAGAAACGGATCAGGAGGGCCATGTCATCTCGTACGTTTACGATAAGGCGGGGAGATTGCTCAAAGTCATCAATCCTGATCTCAGCGAAATAACCTACACTTACGACGCGCTGGGCCGAGTTATATCAGTTACGAACGAACTCAATAACACGACCCAGTTCCAATACGACCAGGGCTGCGGGTGCAGCGAGCGCTTGACGAAAATCATTGACGCCCTCAACCACGTGACCAACTACACCTTTGACGCCGCCGGCCGGCGCACCTCTGTCGTTGATGCGAACCAGCATGAGACGCGTTTCGATTATGACGTCCGCAACCGCCTGGTCCAGGTGAATTATCCTGACGGCAGGAACAGTAAGCAGACTTACGATGGCGCGGGACGGCGCCTGACTGAGGTCGATCAAGCGAATCGCACTACGAAGTTCGTCTATGACGACGTCGGCAACCTGACTTCGGTGGTGGACGCCGTGAACCAGCCGACGGTGAACAGCTACGACCTCCTTAACAACCTGGTCTCGACTACGGATGCGCAGGGACGCACGACGCGCTTCGAGTATGACGCGCTCAACCGCTTGCTTAAACGAGTGCTCCCTTTGGGAATGGCAGAACTAACCACCTACGATCAGGTCGGTAATCGAACGACCAGGGCGGACTTTCGGGGTAAACAAACGAACTATGAATACGACTCACTTAACCGGCTGACAAAGAAGACGCCGGATGCAAGTCTTGGCGAGCCAGTTGTCACTTACTCTTACAAACCCACCGGCTATCGCGCGAGTATGACGGACGCGAGTGGCACTACTCTTTACACCTACGACGCACGCCAACGGCTGTTAAGCAAACAAACGCCTCAAGGCACACTCGATTACACATATGACGCAGCGGGCAACCTCGCGTCGATGAATTCCTCGAATGCAGACGGCGTTTCCATCAACTACACGTACGACGTTATCAACCACCTTGAATCGGTGGTTGATAATCGCCTTGCAACGGGTACAACCAGCTATAACTATGACGCAATCGGAAACGCTCTCTCGAGCACTGAGGCGAACGGAGTGCAATCAGCGTACGTTTACGACATGCTTAACCGGTTGACACAACTCACTCATAGCAAAGCGGGAACGCTCGCGAGTTACGCATACACGCTGGATCAGACGGGTCGCCGTCTCTCGGTCACGGAGAACAACGGAAGGGCTGTCAACTACGCGTATGACGCGCTCTACAGACTCACCAACGAAACTGTCACAGGCAACCCAGTGGCTTCCGGCAACGGATCTGTGGGATACGTCTACGACGCTGTTGGGAACCGTCTCTCGCGCATCTCCAATCTCGCAGCGATCCTTTCCGCCACTTCCGCCTACGACGCGAACGACCGCCTAACGACCGACTCCTATGACGCTAATGGCAATACGAGGTCCGCTAGCGGCCGCTCATATACGTACGATTTCGAGAACCGCATCAAGAGTATGAACAACGGTGCGGTGAGAGTCGTCTACGATGGTGATGGCAACCGCGTGTCGAAGACGGTTGGCGCCGTGACGACCACATACCTCGTCGATGATCTCAATCCGACCGGCTACTCTCAGGTAGTCGAGGAGGTGGTTGACGGCAATGTGCAACGCATCTACACATACGGTCACCGCCTTATTAGCCAACGCCAGCAAGAGAGTGGCAGTTGGCAAGTAAGCTTCTACGTACTCGATGGGCATGGGAATGTGAGGATGTTGACCGACGGCAACGGCGTCGTCACGGACACGTACACCTACGATGCGTTCGGGGTGCTAATTTCATCAACCGGCGCCACGCGGAATAATTATCTCTACTACGGGCAGCAATATGATCCTGATCTTGGCATCTATTACAAGCGGGCCAGATACTACAGTCAAGATCGCGGCCGGTTTATGACGATGGATCCCTACCCGGGAAAACTTAGCCGGCCACACACTCTGCACAAGTATTCGTTCACTGGCGCCGACCCAGTTAACAAGATCGATCCCTGTGGGAAGGCAGAAACGCTCGAGTATGGTTTGGTAACTTGGCAGATGGCCCTTCGCGCGCTGGCGCAAGCTGCAGCGCTTGCTTACGCCATAAGTTGCATCTTCTACCGCGTGGCTTCAATTCTGGATCCCAACATCATTCCCATGATCCCACCGCCGTTTCAGGCCTGCGCAGTTGATGTTTGTCGCGAAGGTTTGGACAGGTGTCTTGAAAATCCATGGCAACCGCCGTGGAATCAAGGCGATTTCGGACCTCGAAAGGATTGTGGCGCATGCTATCGTGAATGCAAACATGCCGGAGGGATCTGGCCAGAATACAAATGTCCGCTTTAACACAGGTGATGTTGACAAGAACTGAATTTAATCAGGCACTGCACAGACTGAACACAGCTCTGAGCAAAGGTGATCTCACGAGCGCATTCTCCGAAATAGAGACGGTGCTTCGGGAAGGGAGTGCCGACATGAAGGGGCAGTGCCTTCTTCTTAGAGGAGAGGTCAAGGACCGCCAGGGTGACTTGGCCGAAGCGCGGCAGGACTGGATGGATGGGCTTGACTACGCCGGGGCAGGCACCTTCCTGCGTTACTGCCTGGAGCGTAACATTGGCCGCGTTTGCCACAGGTTGGGTCTGGAGGAGGAAGCCATGCGCTGGTATCGGAACGCAGTCACCACGTGCTATCGAGGAGATGAATTCTCTGGACATCGAGCACTTGTCGACCTGGTGAAACTGAATGGTGGCGAGATTTCAGCAAATGACCGGGACATGTATGGTTCTGTCATCGAAAAGTCCTGGCGCGTGCTCGACCTTCCTGGAACACCGAATCTGGACGACCTGACCGGCAGTTTGTCAAAACTGGATGACGGATTTAGAAGTCTGGCGGAGCAGATCATCAACGAATCTGATAGATCCGCAAACTAAGCGAATCCTATTGAACTAATCAGAAGTCTGCCGATCCTCCCTGGGTTCGGCACTAGCTCAACAGTTGACCGGTCATAGGATGATGAACGCAGTCGCTTCCTAATAGGTCTGCAATCGGCAAAGATTCTTGAATTACGCAGAGATGGCATCTGAGGAGAGAATAGTCGACTTTGATGCCCGCGAAATGTGGCTTGATCCGGCAGTTTACCCAAGGCGAGTCACGAACGCTGGCTTCAGAAAGCATCGGAAGCTCGCGATTTGGAGAAAACGCTTCGCATCGTCCGGGAAGAGACCTTTAGACAACACGTGACTAGCATCGTCGGCATGAAGATCGACGAAATCTGAGAGGTAATAGCCGTGAGGGAACTCCGGTTGAGTGAGGGCGGCAGTGGCGACAGGACTGTCATGGTGGAGTTTGTTTTGCCCTTCCGTTTCCAGACGAGACCGGCTATTACGCTCCGTTCCAGGTAACAGGAGTGGGCTCTGAGAAACTGAGGTACGCTGTGGGCGTGCGTGATTCAGGCAATTCGACTCGCGTTTGAAAATGGTGGGCGCCTACCTCAGTGCGCTTGCCAACGAAGGCCTGCGATCTTAGTTGGGAGGTGGGCGATTAACGTCGATCTGGGTTTCCCGGTTTAATGGAGCGAATTATGAACTTAAAATCCTTGTTTAGTTGTTTTATCTTGATTCTCTCCGGGGCAATATGCGTGGCCCAAGTGCCCGCGAAGAAAACGAATCTGACAGCCGTTGACAGGGAAGCCTGGCGAAAAGTGCTGCGATGGCCTGAAGAGTTGGAGCAACAATGGAAGCGTAGTCGAATCGACAATACCTCAAATCAAGGCGGACTGGTTTTTCAAAGCCTTGGACAAGACAAGTACCTCGTGCTGATCAACGTTGCCGAAAGCTCTTACCAACCCGGCTATGTCTTTATGTATTACGACCAATCCAGCAGGTCTCCGACAGCGGCTCGTTTGTTGAAACTCAAGACCTATGAGCGTGATGACGATGACGGTCATGTTTCGAGCAAGTTCGTATCAGAAGTGGAGGGGCTGCTCACGTTCGATACCGCCAAGAAACAGTTGGTGGTTTATACGAAGGGCCGGGGCACGGGCGACTGCGGGTCGCTGGTCAGATACAGCATTACACCAAGGCGAGCCGTTCCCAAAGAGGCGCGCGTCCATGCCTGCTACGATGACTACTCTCGTGGCGTCTCGGATCCGCTACGCTGGCGAAAACTTAGACGTCTCTAGTGGTTGGGGTCTTCCAGACGACTTCATAACGTTCGTCCCTCCTTCGTCGGGCGCGCAATTGAGTTCTATTCCTGCTTTATCGGTGAAGCGACGATGCCCGGAAATGCCAGATTTGTCGACTCTAGGTGACTCCGGAACACAGCTCAACAAAAAGATCCCAATAAAAGAGGGTCAGATTTGCTGACATTCCTGCCAGACGGTAATATCGTGCTGCCGTTTTTTAGAAAAAAGGCGGAATCTCGGCAGCCCCTGCTCATAGCACACTCGCCAAATCCAGCCTCCAAGCTCAGTATTGGCTACTGCATAGACCATATAGTACCTCTCTCCCAATTGAGGGAACCCTTCGTCTTTCCGACTCCTGTGATGGAGGCTTGGTTTCAAAGCCGCCTGCTTAAGCACTTGCGTGCGGCACACATGAACATCAACGTATTGACCCCTGTGAGATTGCTCGGTGACGGGTTGGTCGCTTGCTTTAGTAGCCGACCGGATATGCGAACCGTCGCCGTCTTCAACGATCTCGCCAACCTTCGCGACAAGCTCTCGACCACCGAGTCACATGTGGTCCTAATAGATTTGACTCAGGGCTTCGATCTTTTCGACGTTCGGGCCATCGCGTCCGATTGGCCGAACATCCCGCTGGTGGCGCTCGGTCTCACCGAACAGCGGCAGGAGGTGATTCGCTGTGGCCGTGCTGGGTTCGCCGGTTACCTTTTGCGCGACGCGTCGTATTGACGAGCTCCGCAATTCCCTCTCCGAGATCGTCGCCGGCCGTCTTGCCTGCCCACCGAAAATCGCCGGCGGCCTGCTGCCTGCTTTGTTTCACCGAGAGTCGAGTGTCGGGGACTCCGATGTCGATCTCGCTTTGACCAGAAGAGAAAGCGGAGTACTGGAGTTACTCGGCCGCGACTTCTCCAACAAAGATATCGGAGCTGAACTTTGTTTGAGAGTGGCGACGGTCAAACATCACGTCCACCACGTTCTCGAGAAACTCAAGCTGGAAAGGCGAGCCCAGGCAATGCGCAGGGTGCGTGATGCGCCATGGCTAGCGCGTGCCGCTTCGATGGGCAGGAAATAGCGGTAAATGTTGACGACATCGACCTGTACGGTCGCAGCGAACCCACTCTAGTTCGCTTGCGAATCGAGCTCGTGCGCCGCCACCTGGTCCTCGCCCGCCACAATGCGATCCTTGATTTCCTCCAAGCATCTTTTCCTCTTTCGCCTTGGGTCTCAGGTTCAAGTCGATGATGTCCTGGAAATTCTCCTTTTTGGTTGCGACCGATCCTATTGCCTTCACATTCGCCTTCAGCTCCTCTTTGATCAATTTATGACAGCCTTTCGCTGCTTCTCCGGAGTTTCTGTCTTGTCGACCTTGCTTTTGATGTCATTCACAAACTCAGCCTTCGTTATCGAGCCCTTCTTACCGTAGGTTCGACCGGCGGTGTGCCACTTGTGGAAGAGATTGATGGCAAAACCCGCTGTCGCGCGATCTTCAGCGCGATCTTCAGCGCGCTCCGCCATCTCGCCGGTCTTCGTAAAGTGGCGAAATTTCGCTGCGACCTGAAGAGCCGCTGCCTGGGGCTGTTGATCCGCCGTGAATTGATCGCCCTTCGGCTTCGGTATCGACTATAGGTGCCGGTCAGACCTTCAAGCAGATATTTCTCCCTTGCGGTGGCGAAATCTTCATCGGTGTTCAGCAGCGCCGATCAGGCTTCGCCGAGCGTCTGGTTCAGACTTAGAAGTTCTTTTTGCAGCGGCACGAGCTGCGCATCAGTCTTGCCACTCGCTTTTGCTTTGTCGATCTTGGAGACTTGCTTTTCAGTGGCCTCGATGGCACTGGTAACTGCTTCTATCTTCTTTTCGCTTTGCCGGTCTTGATGTGATCACGTTAGCAGTGTCGATTTCATCGTATTGGTAGTGTCCAAGCAGTCGACCATAACGGTCCGAAATCACAATCAATCCGTTCCTCAGTGCGGGAAGGACCTTCTGCTATTGGCTGGCCTGGGAGTACGTGCCCTGCCAGTTTCAGATGAATTCAGCCAGTCACGGTCTCCCACGGCATTCCCTTCACCCCAAAATCGCATTTGCAGCCACCAGCCCACCTGGCGTAAGATTACGCCTCCAGAGCAGTCCTAGTTTTTTAATGCTTTGAAATAGGCGCGTAGCTCAGTTGGTAGAGCGTTGCCTCGACACGGCAAAGGTCTGGGGTTCGAGCCCCCACGCGCCTACCAGAAAAATCTGGCGGCTTG
>DAIMCP010000016.1:0-50058 GCA_036726305.1 Pyrinomonadaceae bacterium
CCCGATACCTCGACTCCCGACGGCATTTGCAAAGGAATTAACCTTTTGCCCAGCCAAACCTCCGCTTAGTGGCGGCATCTTTCGCTATCTCCGTTGCCGTCAAAAACTTGTTAAGCCATTCTTTAAACCTCTCTCTCAATAGAGTTAAAGTCGGTTAACCTCAAGTTTTGGTTGACATTCTAAGCAATACCGACTTATAGTCCACCCCCGAACGTTGACCCGAGTGAAAGCGGCCAGTTATGCTTGGGAGCCTGATCAAACCTAACGAACGGAAGCATGTTTAAACTTCAACGCCTCGAAATCACCGGCTTTAAATCTTTCGCAGACTACACAGAAATAATCTTCACCGGTGACGGGATTACTGCCGTTGTCGGCCCCAATGGCTGTGGCAAGAGTAACGTCGCCGACGCCATAGCGTGGGTCCTTGGAGAACAGCGCATTAAGCACTTGCGCGGCGCCGAAATGAAAGACGTAATCTTTCAAGGCTCGCGCAATCGCCAGGCCAGCGGCATGGCCGAAGTAGTGCTGCATCTCGTCCGTGACGAAGTCGTCGAGAGTGAACCGGATATCGAGGATATCGATTCAACCCTCGAGCAGATTGACGAGCATGCTGTGGGTTTTGTCGAAAGTCCGGGTGAAGCCGAGCTGGAACCGGAGGATCCGGTTGCAGAGACCTCGCTCGACGACGCCCCAGCCGCGTCAGCCTCCGCTGCAATCGCAACCACCAGGACTCAGCCTCAGAAAAGACATTGGCGACGAAGAAACCTGGCCCTGGAGTTTGCGCCGGGGGAAGCCGTTTCAGTCTCGCGCCGCCTCTATCGTTCCGGCGAGAGCGAATACCTCCTCAATAACAAGATTTGCCGGTTACGCGACATCCAGGATTTGTTCTCCGGCACCGGTCTTTCCGGGGGCCACTACGCGATTATTGAACAAGGCCGCATCGGTCAAATCCTTTCTGCCAAGCCGATGGACCGGCGCACGATAATTGAAGAGGCGGCCGGCATCACAAAATTCCGCGTACGCCAACGGGCCGTAGAGGCTCGTCTGGAGTCCGCTCGTTCGAATCTGGCGCGTCTTTCCGACATCATTTCTGAAATTGACCGACAAGTGAATAGCCTGCGCCGCCAGGCAGCCAAAGCCAGGCGCTATCAGGTGCAGCGCGATGAACTGCGCGAGCTGTTGCGCGGGGTTTATGTCGGTGAGGACCGAAGACTCGTTCAGCTGCTTGATGAATCGCAGGCACAGTTGCAGCGCGTCAGCGAGGAAGAGCGCAGTCTGGCGGCTGAACTCGCCCAGCAGGAAGAAGAGGCGCGGTCAGCGACACAGGAAGCGCGCCGGCTGGAAGATTCGCTTACTCAGGCCCGCGCCGTTGCTGCCGATGCAGCATTAAAGCGGGATCGCGAAGCCCGCGAGCGAGTTTATCAGCAGGAACAGATCGCCACACTCAACAAGCGCAGCGCTGATGTCCGCCTGGAAATCGAAGCACTCTCAACCCGGCTCGACCTGATCCGGCGCGAGACCGAGCGCCTCAGTGAACAGGACGGAAGATTGAGGGCCGAGAGTGAAGAGAGTGCCCTTTCCCTGCAAAGTGCCGAAGAGGCCTACGCAGAAAAATTGGCGCTGGCCACCGGGGCGGAGGCAGAAATCGAACGCGCCCGCGGTGAGCTCCTCTCGCATACTGCGGTGGCCGAGCGCCTGCGCGAAATTGCCCGGCAACTGGAAGGGACACTGGAGCGCCTGGCACAGCAGGCCGAGGGATTGGCGCATGAAGGGGAGCGCGCGTCGGCGCAGTTCAGGCAGCACAAGGAAGAAGCCGACAAACTCGATGAGGAGATTCGCATTGCCCGCGAGTATGTGTCCCGATTGAGTGCTGAGCGTGTTGCAGCAATAGATGCGGTGGTGCAGGGCCACGAATCAGTCAGCGATACGGATGCCGAAGTAACCCGTGTACGCGAGGAGTACTCGCGCACCAGGCACAGGCTCGAGAGCTTGAAAGAACTTGACGAACGTCGCGCTTACTATTCTTCAGCAGTCCAATTCGTCCTGGCTGAGACAGAGACCCCCAGAGATTTCCATTTTCTGGGCACGCTTGCCGATCACCTGAGTGTGGAAGCGAAATGGGAGCGCGCCGTTGAAGGCGTGTTTGGTGCTGCGCTGCAATCGATTGTCGTACCGACACCTGACGATGCTGTGCGCGCCGCCCGCTGGCTGCGCGAGAACAACGCCGGCCGGGCCAGCTTTCTGGTTGCCGGTTTGCATGGTGGCAGTGACGAAGCCGCGGTGTCATTTGAAATCGCAGAGCGCGCCCCGACAACCATTTCGTTTGCCGACGATGCTCTCGAAGATCTGAAAGTCGGCGACTTACTCGGCTCTACCGCAGAGTTGTCGGCGATTCTCAATCGCACCATGGCCCAGAAAATGAACGCTCGTTTGGCGACCAACCTCGATGAAGCCATGAGCCGCTCCCTGGCCAGCGGTGAAATTTTTGTAACCCTGAATGGCGATTGGGTGGCCAGTGGCCAGTTGGTCAACGCCGGTGACGCGCGCGCTTTGGAAGAAGGCGCCGGCCTGCTGGCTTTCAAACGCGAACTGCGTGAGCTGGACGCGCGCGCGGAGGCCTTGCGCGCGGAACTGATGGTGGCGGAACGCATTGTCAACGAAGCTCGGGCGCGATTGGTAGGGCTCGAAGATGCCGTCGTAATTCTCAACGAAGCTATTGGGCGCGAGGAACGCGAGGCGATGACCCGCGAGCTTACGGCCGGTGGCTTGGCCCAGGAGATCGAACGAGCGGAAAGACATATGCGAGTGGTCGCCGAGGATACGGCGCGATTACAGGAAGAGCGCAACGAACTTGCACAAAAGCGTCTTACGGCCCTGGCCGAGGCGGAAGCGGCGGAAACGGCACGATTGTCCGCGACTGAAACCGTTAACCGCGCGTCATTGCTTTTGCTGGAGGCCCGACGGGCGGCAGAGGCACAAAACGAAGGACTGGGCGCACAGCGAGCTGTGGCAGCGGCTGCGGTGGAACGGCGCCGGGCAACGGCCGCAGAATTGAAACGACTGGAAGCCGAAGGCACGGAAGTCAACGCCCGAATTGAGCGCTATTCATTTGAACTGGTCGAGATCACCAGCCGGCTCACTGAGTTGGGCCAATCGATTCAAGAGATCGATGCTCGCTTATCAATGGCTGCCGAAGATCGCGCTCGCGAAGAGCAACAAATTGCCGGGGCGTCTGCGCAACTGGATCAGGCGCGCACCCGAGCCGACCAGTTGTCGGTAGCGTTATCGGACCTGAACCGGCGTGCTGCTGAAGTGCGAGACTCGCGGGCGACCATTGAAGTGCAACGCGCTGAGGCCCAGGCCCGTCTTTCCTTTGTGCACGAAAACTGCGCGGCGGAATTGAACCAGTCTCTGGAAGAACTGGCACGCGAACACCCGTTGCCCGAAGACTTCGATTTGGAAGCTGGTCATGCTCGGGTCGAAGAATTGCGCTCTCGACTTGAAGGTTTTGGGGCGGTCAACATGATGGCCCTGGAAGAGTTGGCTGAGTCAGAAGAGCGCCTGCTGTTCCTCACGGCGCAGCGCCAGGATATCGTGCAGGGAATACATTCGACTGATGAAGCCTTACGCGAGATTAAGCGTCGCTCGCGCGAGCGCTTTCGCCTCGCGTTTGAACAGATCAATCGCAACTTTGGCGAATTGTTTCAGGAATTGTTCGGTGGCGGCCGCGGCGAGATGAGTCTTATCGATGCTGATGACGTGCTCGAATCCGGCATCGACGTGGTGGCGCAACCTCCTGGCAAGCGATTGCAAAATGTTCTCTTGCTGTCCGGCGGAGAAAAGGCAATGGCGGCGCTGGCCCTCGTGCTGGGTATCTTCCACTATCGGCCGGCGCCGTTCTGCCTGTTGGACGAAGTCGACGCGCCGCTTGACGAAGCGAACGTGGGCCGGTTTACTGACAAGATCGTGCAGATGTCGGCAAATACGCAGTTCATTGTTATCACGCACAACAAGCGGACGATGGAGATGGCCAAGGCTTTGTACGGCGTTACCATGGAAGATGTCGGAGTCTCAAAACTAGTTTCTGTGAAGTTTGAATGAGTTATAAGAAGGGCCTTATCATCCGCACATTCTCCGCCGCGCTCGTGATTCTGGGCGTGGCGGTTTTGGCTATGGGCCAGGCAAACCAGGCGACTTCTCAGGGCGCAAGTCAAGGCGCCGGTGTGAAGAGTAATGCGCGCCGGGACGCGCCGCCCCAGATATCGCCGGCCCGTCCAGAGGAAAACAAAAGGCCAGCCGACGGGACTCGTTATCGATACGAATTCACCCAGCCACAATTCTATATTTCTCATATCCAGATCGAGCATGACGCCATGGGTCGCGGACAGATAACCTTTACGCGCCTGGGAGAAACAACTCCAATTGTGGAACCGGTTGAATTGTCTACTGCGGCGCTGGGCAGGATCATGGGACTCTGGAGCGACTTGCATTTCCTGGATTCCACGGAGAATTACCAGGCCAATAAACAGTTTCCCCATCTGGGCACGATGAAAGTGCAGATGGACGATGGTAAGCATAAGCGCGCGGCGGAATTCAATTGGACCAACAACAAACTGGCTGCAGAGCTGGTCAATGAGTACCGGCGAGTTGCGGATCAGGCGGTACTGGTGTTCGATATCGCGGTAGCGCGTGAAAATCAGCCGTTAAATGCGCCGAAGCTCCTCGACCAGTTCGAAGCTATGCTTACGCGCCGTGAACTATCGGATGTCTACCAGTTGGTTCCCTTGTTGCGGGAGCTGAGCATTGATGAACACGTGCCGCTCATGGCGCGCAATCACGCCACCCGCCTTCTGAAACGTATCGAGAAGTAGGAGAGAGGCGGCTTCTTCCGTTACAAAAGTAAAGTCTCAACCCGATGAGCGTGGACCAATTCCTCGCACGGTGACCATGCAAAAACCGTAAAGCGCCCGTCTTGTGAAGCAACCAGCGCCAGCGAGCCGCGTTGGTCCTGGACGAACTGCGCTGCCGACAGATGCCTGGTACCTCCGAGTTCCAGTGGAGCCACCACCGCTGGAACGCCGCCCACGATCGGCTCCGTGACAATTGCCTGCTCAACCCGTACCCCGCCATCACGGCGCCCGATTTTCGCGCCAAAGGCCAGCAACTCATACTGATCGGTAATCAATGCAGCTCCGTCGACTGCGGTAAGGCCGGCGATAGCGTCGACCGCATCGATAAACTCTTCCTGCCAGGTCGGTTCGTCTCGGACACTGGGGTCCTGGCGCATGAGGCCTGCAAGTTCTGAGAAGGCCGGCGCGACTGCGTAGGGTATTGGCTGCAGGATTGACTCGCGCCACTCTCCGGAATCCTGCGGCACGACCAGCAGCGAGCCACCCCGGCCGTGTGAGCGCATGGAGACCGCCAGCTGGACCAGTACATTCACGGAGTCGGTCCGGGAAGTGGGCGAACCGAAATCGAGCAAGGAGGTGAGCAGGTGGGGGCAGTCCGGCAGAGTCGTCCCCCGCTCGTCCAAAACCTTGATTTGATCTCCCTTAAGCACTACTACGTTTATGTACTTGCCGGTGTCCTGGCCCCGGCGATACTTAATCACCAACAGTCCGGGTTCGATAACCTCGAGCACAAAGCAGAGTTTTGGAATCTGGCGGGTCGTCCCCCAGAGACGCAGCTCATTGTTGTCAGCGGCCACAGGCCACACACCCAGATGGATGCCGGGTCGCTCGACTGCGGGTGCCAGGCGCGTTAAGACCTGTGGGGTCAGTGGCAGTTGCCGCTCGAACTGCAAAGGTTCACCTGCCTGCTCTGGCGGCAGAAAGGCGAGGGATATTTTTGGAGAGTAACCCTCTTCGCGGCGCAGGCTGGCCCAAAAGGCCGCATCCACGATCGCTTCGATGGAGGCGGCGTCTGGCGCCGCAGCCAGTTTTCTCGGCCCACGCAGTCGCGCAGCCTCCAGGTTACGCGCGAAAAAATTCTCGACCGTGGCGGCCACCAAGCGAGCAGCTGGGTAAGCTGGTTCTGTCATATTCAAGTATGCCTAATTTGTCCTCGTCCCATTGTCAAGATATTCAGTTCCCAACCGGCAAAACTCTACCGCGCGGTTCTCGGCCCAGAAGCGATCCTCGTTCGCAGGTTGCTCGCCAACAAACGCAACGTGACCACCCTGCTCAGTGGCCAGAAAAAGAATATATGGATTCGCAGCCAGGGCTGGACTCTGCAAGGGAGCAAAGGGAATAAACGGATCATCTTTAGCGTGGATGATTAAAGTGGGAATGCGAATGCGATCGACTAAACGGATCGAACTTGATTTCTCATAGTACTCGTCGGCTCCGCTGAAACCGTGGGCCAGGGCCGTAAAATTATCGTCGAAGTCTCTGATAGTGCGGACGGATTTCATTTTGCTGATGTCATAGAGGTCCGGATAGAGCTTGTTCTTGACGTAAATCCGCTTGCGCAACCGGCGCAGGAAATCGCGATGGTAAATCCAGTTTGAACGTTTGCCGATGGCTGCGGCACTCGCGCTCAGATCCACTGAGGGCGAGACAACACAAAGAGCGCGCAGTTCCGGTGGCGGATTGTCGCCAAATTCACCCGCCAGTTTCAGAACCAGATTTCCCCCCAGCGAATAGCCGATCATATAGAGTCGCGGCAAGCCATCGCGCTCGATCAGTTCAGTAGTGATAGCCTGCAAATCGCCACTGAGGCCGCCGTGATAAAGCGTCGGTGTCAAATGCTCTGTGCCGCCGCAATTGCGCAGGTTGACTCGCACGACGTTGAAGCCTTCACGAAATGCTTTCTTCGCAATGGCCAGCATGTAGACAGACTCAGTCGAACCCTCCATGCCGTGCCAGAGCAAGAGCGTCGGAGCGCCCCTGGTATCGGCCTGCCAGCGACAATGAGCGAGCAATTTAACGTCCGCGCCAATCTCAAAAACGCGCTCTTGATCCCGGGTCTTTAGACGAGAGCGGCGGGGCCAGGCATAAGCGACCAGAGTCTGTGCGTGGCCGCCGGTGAAAAATCTGTGCGGAATGAATTGCTTGCCGGCAAAGTCCTTCGCTACGCGAGTGAGGAAATCTCGCGCCGTATCTTCAGAGATAGTACCGATCGATTTTTGACCCGCGGGTTCGGAGAAAGACTTCATCTTTTTGCGACGGATCTGAGTCTCCGTCCAAGCTGTCGCAGAATTGCTCTGCTCAGCGGGGGCTGAGCGCGGAACTTGTTTGCCCTGGCGTATCGGCGTCAGGGCTCATCGCCCAGCTCGAATGTTACATCCACGGTGAGAGAATCCCTATTTGGGCGTTGAGCAGTGATGATTTTCTTCGGTTTCGGGCGGCCCTGTTCCTGTCGCTCGGCCAATACTTTCCGCATTACATCTGAAAAATCCTGTTTCAGGAAATTCTCGAAGTAGCCCTGGTCATAGACATCTTCACGTTTCATTTCCCACTTGCCGCGCAGATAGTTTCCCAGGTTCTCTGAAAAGCCTCTGATTATTAGATCCCCCATGCGATATTGCGGGCCTTCCCGCACATCTACCTGATAAGAGACCTTGCGCTCCGCATCGTCAAACAGGGTCTCGGGGTGCAGCGCCGTCTCCAGATAACCCTTCCGCCCATAGGCCTTAACGGCGACGGCGATACCTTTGTCGAACTTTATTCCGTTAGCTATCTCGCCTGGCTTCAGGCTCAGGGCCGCGTCCAGCTCCTGTCGGGTGAGTACATGATTGCCTGTCCACTCAGTCTTGTCCCAGACATAGATGGCGCCTTCGTCAACGGGAATGGTCAACTCCACCCCATCTTTGCAGTCCCCCAGAGTCTGAGCGCTCGCCTGTGGCTTGCTGAAGGTCGCTCGTAGCTGGCCGAGTTCTCGGTACAGGGGAAAAAGACTACTGAGCGCGAACAAGGCCGTAAAGCGTCGCGAATAGTCTCTGCCCAACAATTCCTGCGCTTGCTGGATCAGTTTATCCTCACTGACGTTGCGAGCCCCGGGAAAATGAACGCTGCAGATCGGTATCCTTACACCTTTGACAGCGAAAACATGTTCCAGCTTTGTATGATCGGCGTTCTCGGCAGGCAGGTATTCGATCGTCCCGCCAATCTTGCGCTCGTTCAGGAATTTCTGCAGCGCTCTTGCAATCGCTTCGGTTAGGTTACCGGCGTTGGGCGCCGCCCCATTGAACGAAGGGACCTCGCGCCGCACAGCGTCAAACAGTTCTTCATCACTGAACCAGATGAAGTTGTCGAAAATGACCTCGGATTGGCCGCCCCGACCTTCTTCAATCTGGAAAGTAACGTTCGCTGCCCCGGCTTTAGTCTGCAAGCGATAACTCAAATTGTGGACCAGCCCACTGTCCAGCAAACGTTGCGCCGCCGCATCGAGCGCCTCAATGTTTGTTGGCTGACCTAACTCCAGCCCGCTGACCTTTAGCAGTTGGTCAGGTCTCAGCCGCTTCAATCCCAGGAACTCGATCTTAGCGAGCCTGGGGTCATCTCCGGGTGGTTGCTGGGCAGGGATAGAAAGCGGTAGCGAGGTCAGCAGCGCGAGCAGCAAAAAAAATGTAAGCTTATGGGCTGAGAAAGTACTTGTAGTTCGCATGATGCTGAAGCCTGGTGTCCGTATCTGGTCCTTTGACATGACAAGTGGCCACTGGATTTCCGCTGGTTGACAGTTTAAGCGAGGAACGCGTGTGACAGAAGCGTGCACGAAGACCACGGGCTGATAGGACAAGTCAGATGGAATTTGAAAAAGAGCCATGTACTAAGCTGGAGCTAATGCTGGCAGCCTGGGAAGCGCTCGATTGCGAGTCCGTAGGCGCTCGTGAGTTGAGGGCCATTCAGTCAGCGGTCGCCAGGCACTTTGGCGCCAGTGCGGTTGATAGTCCCGCGGCCATCGCCCGCAAACTCGCTGACGAAGGAGCGGTGCTGCGTCATCCTGAGATCCTGGAATTTGACGCGAAGTGGCGTGACCGCACCCTGGCAAAATCTTCTCTGCGCCTGGACTTCAACACGCTGACAGCGGCGGTGCAATCAATGGAGGAGTGCGAAAGAGTGAGAAGGGAACTCGAGCAACGGGCGGACAAGCAGGCGTTGGGGAAGCTACGCGATGCTCTGGCGCTCATCCGTCAGGAGCTTATATTTTCAACCAGCCGCACAACAACTTCCGAAACTGATCACTCTCTCGCCAAAGAAATTGCTGATTGGCTGGAGATTTGGCTGCGAACCCCGGAGTTGTTTAGTGATTGGCTGGACTTACGTCGCTCATCGACGCAGTTTCGTCAGCGCTTTGCTCAATAGTTCGAGGGAAGTAGGCCGCCACTGCGAAAAGCAGGTTTTTCTTCATGGCGTTCCTCGAACAGGGACGGCTTGGTAGAGTTTTTCAGGTTCATCGGACTTTTTGGAACTTTCGCTGCTCGCCAGCCGAATTAAACGTGGAAGCTGGCTATTGATTGCTGATGATCGCGCTAAAACCTTCAGATGATGAGCTGTTGAGCTCGCTGCTTGGCGGCGACGAGGAGGCTTTTGCCGCACTATATCGCAGGCGTCAGGGCGGTATCTATCGCTTTGCTCTGCAAATGAGTGGTTCGCCCGCACTGGCCGAGGACGTTACACAGGAGGTCTTCATGGTGCTGATGCGCGATTGCAGCCGGTACGACGCCGAGCGCGGTTCGCTGAGCTCCTTCTTGTTTGGAGTGGCGCGGAACCTGATGCGCCAACGGCTGGGTCGTGAGCAATTTTACGTTCCTATGGACGACGAAGTGTCCGAGACGGCTATTGCCGACGAAGGCGTCAGCGGGGCCAGTCCCCTCGAAGACTTATCCAGAGGCGAGACCATTGAGTCTGTGCGTCGCGCAATTCTGAGTCTCCCAGCTCGTTATCGCGAAGTGATCGTTTTATGCGAGTTACAGGAGCTCAGTTATGCAGACGCGGCATTGGTCCTGGACTGTGCCGTAGGCACCGTGCGCTCCAGATTGCATCGGGCGCGGGCCATGTTGATCGACAAGCTGCGGCCTCGAGAGGAAGAAGTGCCGGCCGTGGATGGCCTCAAACAAGCGAGGTGTTTTGCATGAACTGCGAGAGATTTCAAATATTAGCGAACGAGCTGGCGCGGGTAGAGCAGGGATCAAGTAATGCTGGTTGGCTGGTGGAGGTCAAAGAGAGGGAGAGTGCTGTTGAGCATCCCACCGAATGCGATAGTTGCGCCGCGATCTGGGAAGAGCAGGTCTGGTTGAGCGTCGGCCTGCGCGGATTGGCCCGGGAGCTGAACGACGTGTCAGCCTCGCCCCAGCTTGAAGAAAAATTATTATTGGCATTTCGCCGGCGAGGGAAAGCAGCGACCATGCTTGTTGGCTTGCCCGAGCAGCTGCGGCGAAACCGCTATTGGCTTTCCGCGATCGCCGCCGTTTTGGTGATTGCTGTCGGCTTTGTCGTATTTCGAGGACGCTTGATTCTCTATTCAGGCCCACAGCCGGCGAGCAGCTGGGATGCAAGAGTCATTAATACAGGGGAAATTCAACCCAGTGTCAATGACACTTCGCTATCAGCGCCGCAAGTGGTAGCAGGAAACGCACGGCTTCGTAGACCACGAAGCAACTCCGCTATCGCTGCCTCGCGAGCGAACGCTAAAGCGCTGCCTGCGACGGCCAGCGCCCGCGCAGAAAACGCGGCCGATACCAACGACGCCACAAAAGAAATTGCCACGGACTTTTTTCCAGTTGGTTACGTAACTGCGCCGAATCTGCAGGATGGCGCACAGTTAGTGCGTGTGGAAATGCCTCGTTCCGCAGCAGCTAGATTTGGTCTGCCGATAAACATGGATCGGACGAGTGAAAGAGTGAAGGCCGACGTCCTGGTCGGCGCCGATGGGCTGGCGCAGGCGATCCGTTTCGTACACTAAGCCAAGGCGCGCCTGTAATACATTTGCATGTTTAATAACCGGGCTCGACCCGCTGAGAGGAAGGGAATGACTATGAAAAGAGAATGGAAACTATGGGTGGCTATATTTGGCAGTGTGGTCTTGCTGACCGGTACCGTTTCGATCTTTGGGCAGCAGAAGCCTGAAGCAGAGCGGAGCGTCACAATCAAGCGCATGCAGGGACCCGGTGGACCTGAGGTACCACCATCACCCCCGGACACTTTTATCTTTGTTGCTTCAGAAATGAATTTTGACGGCAAGCTGGTCAAGGGTGCGCCCTACTCGGCGCAGGCAATTACCGAGACGACGCAACTGCTTGGCGACGGTAACCGCATCGTGAACAAATCGATTGCGGCTGTCTATCGTGATGGTGAGGGCCGCACCCGCCGCGAGCATACGCTGCACCTGCTGGGCCAGTTTGCCAACGCCGGTGATCCGCCCCAGACAATTTCCATCAACGATCCAGTGGCGGGCGTCAACTATGCACTCGATCCGCGCACAAAGACTGCGCACAAAATGTTGCCCCGGCGATTCCAGTTCAAAATTGCCGGGCCGCACGGTGAAGGTCCGGCTCCGGGACCACCAGAAGGTCCGGATCATATGGAGATGCGTCATGAATTGGCTCCTCCCCCTCCGGGTCCCAAGGGTGACAGTGTCGAGATGCAATCGGAGGTCTTCATTCGCCACGCACCGCCGCCACCACCGCCGGGTGGCGAAGGGATAGTGATGCAGTGGCATGGGATGGGCGAACACAAGATCGGCAAGACGGAGCAACTGGGCAAGCAGATGATCGAAGGAGTCGAAGCCGAAGGCACCCGCAACACAATCACGATTGCGGCTGGGGCAATTGGGAATGAGCGACCCATCGAAATCGTCTCAGAGCGCTGGTACTCGCCAGAGTTGCAGGTGGTGGTAATGACGAAACACAGCGATCCACGTTTTGGTGAAACCACCTATCGCTTGACGGAAATCAATCGCAGTGAGCCGGCAAAATCGCTGTTCCAGGTACCGGCCGACTTCACTATCCAGGAAGGCCCAGTTGGCCCCCCGCACGGCGAAAAGATACGGATGCGTAAGCCGGGAAGTGAACAGTAGGAAGAGGTTTGTCCTCCCGGAAAGAGTGAGGATGATTAATGGCGGGCCACTCGATCTAAATCGAGTGGCCCGCCTTGTTGGTGGAATCCCGTCAGCTTCAGCTCGCTCGAAAGTCTGCTGGTCGGGAATAGCGTTTCCCAGGCAGCTGCAACGCTCGCAGTTCTAATCTTCCTCTTCACCCCGGATTCTGCCTTCGGCACGTGACTGTTCGACAATCTTGGGCGCGAGCTGTCCCGGGACGGGATCGTAGTGCGAGAACTGCATGTGAAAAGAGCCGCGGGCGGCGGTAATTGAGTTCAAGGTCGATTGATAATTCAGCATTTCGGACATTGGCGCCTGGGCCTTGATGATCTGGTCCTTACCGACGGTTTCCATGCCCTGCACTCGGCCCCGGCGCGAGTTGAGATCACCCATGATGTCGCCACTGTTTTCCTGGGGCGCAGAAATCTCGACATCCATGATCGGTTCCAGCAGGACGGGCTTTACCTTCTCGATTGCGGCCCGGAAAGCCTTGCGGCCGGCAGCGCGAAACGAATGTTCATCGGAATCGACGTTGTGGTAAGAGCCGTCGATCAGCGTCACTTTGAAATCCACCAGAGGGTACCCGGCGATTGCTCCCGAGGCCGCTGCTTCCACGATGCCCTTTTCGATTGCCGGACGAAATTGTTGCGGCACGGAACCGCCGAAGATCTTGTCTTCGAAGACAAACCCGCCGCCGCGCGGCATGGGCTCAAAGATGCATTTGCAGTCGCCAAACTGACCGCGACCGCCGGTCTGCTTTTTGTGACGGCCCTGCACCTCGGCGCGCGCGGTGATCGTTTCCTTGTACGGCACTTTGGGCGGATGCAGCATCACCTCCACGCTGTAACGTTTTTTCAATTTATCTACCACGGTCTCGACGTGCAGCTGGCCGGACCCCGAAAGCAGGAACTCTTTCGTTTGTGCGTCGCGACTAAAATGCAGCGCCGGATCCTCTTCCAGAATCTTGTGCAGTGCCACGCTGATCTTTTCTTCATCCTGGCGTGACTTTGGTTCAATGGCAAAGGCGATGGCGGCTTCCGGATATTCCACCGGATCGTAAACGATGGGCTGCGCCTTATCGCAGATGGTGTCGCCAGTCTGTGTCTCCTTGAGTTTCACGCAGGCAATAATATCGCCGGCGTGGGCCTCGCTAATCTTATCGAGTTGCTTGCCCTCGATCGCGTGCAGCGCGCCGAGTCGTTCGCTGGTGCCACGAGTGGAATTAAGCACAGTCGCATCAGTAGTGATCTTACCGCTAATCACCTTGAAGACGTTGATGCGGCCGGCGAAAGGATCGGCGATTGTACGGAAACAATAGGCCGAGAAAGGCTCGCTGTCGCTGTACTTTCGGGCGATTCGCTCTGCGTCCGGGCCTGCATCTAAAGGCTTGCCGTATTCCGCTTCATGGTGGGCCGGGTCGGGCGCGTAATCGACGATACCATTGAGCAGCGCGCGCAGCCCCACCTGCGTCAGGCTTGAGACGGCAAAGACCGGACACAGCTTGCTGTTGGCAATCGCTTTGTTGATGTTTGGCAGAATGTCCGCTTCCTCCAGCGTTCCCTGCTCAAAATACTTTTCCATCAGTGCGTCGTCGGATTCAGCCACCAGTTCGATCAGGCGTTCTCTTGTTTTATCCACCAGTTCGCGGCCGGCGACGGGAATATCTATTTCTTTTGCCTGGCCATCGGCGCCAAGCTCATAGGCCTTCATGTGCACGACGTCAACGACGCCGCGAAAGTCCTTTTCTTTTCCGATGGGCAGAGTAAAGGGAATGATGGCCCGGCTGAATCTGGCCTGGGCGCTTTCCAGGGCCTGTCCAAAGTCAGCGTGTTCCTTATCGAGTTTGGTAATGACCATTATGCGCGGCAGGATGAATTCATTGGCATAAGCCCAGGTCTTTTCCGTTTGCACCTCGACGCCCTTAACTCCATCAACGACCGCGAGGGCGCAGTCGGCCACCTTCAGGGCAGGGCGCGCATGTGCGATAAAGGCTGCATATCCGGGAGTATCAATAAAAGTGATCTTAGTATCGCGATGATCCAAATGAGCTACGGCAGTATTGAGAGTTATCTTGCGGGCGATTGAATCTTCTTCATAATCAGTGACCGTCGTTCCTTCTTCGACTTTACCCCAGCGTGGTGTGGCTCCGGCGACGTAGAGAAGTGAACTTATCAGTTGGGTCTTCCCTGCGTCGCCGTGTCCGATGACCGCAAGGTTGCGGATTGACTCAGTTGCATAGGCTTTCATAAGAGGTGATTCCTTTCGGGCATGGTGTGTTTAGCTCGGGATACGCATCCGCTCCTGGCCGGGGCCTGTACAAGATCGTCGGGGATGTGTTTCCAGGTTGAACGTAATTTATCCGAGCGCTAAGGGCAATGGCAAGTTGGTCGTGGTTAAGCGGGGCTTGGCAGGCTGCGCTCAATCGCGTGGATAAACGGGCGAGGTCAATTGCGGCCAATCGCGCAACCCCCAGAGCGGCCATCCCAAACTGCACTTCCGGCATCAGAAGATCGTCTCCAGAGAGAGCGAGCTAAAAGGGATTTTTACCGGAGGAGTTTGTATGTTTTCGCAAGGCGTTTATCCGATATTTCAAGCAAGATTCTTAATATTCATGGCCGCGGTCGTGCTGGCATCCAGCGCAGTTTTTGCTCTGCCGTCGGCCGCAGCGACGGTGACCAACGGGCAACGGTCTAACAGGCAAGCGGGACCCCTTGAAGCACCGCTCAATATAGCGATTCTGATTCAGGACGATCTTGTTTCTTCAGTGGGTAATGAGATCCGCGTTACTGCAGATTTTATTCGCACCCTACCCCAGGGGTCGCGCGTGCTGGTGGGTTATGTCAGTGCCGGTTCCCTGCAGGTGCGACAACCATTTACTACCGATCTGAACCGGGCGGCGCAGTCCCTGCGCATTCCGATCTCCAGTTCTTCGGCGGCCCCGTACAATCCATACGTCGAGGTGATTGAAGCCCTGCGTTATTTTGATAGCAGTTGGCAGGGACGAAACGCGCTCTTGCTGATCTCAGATGGCCTGGATGTCTCACGCGGATTCGATGTGACGAGCGCCGGCACAACTCTGGATCTGCAACGGGCCACTCGCGAAGCGAATGCGCGAAACGTTGCGATTTACGGATTTTATGCTCCCACGGTGGGGCTGACGAGCCGCAGCCGTCTGGCGGCCAGTTATGGTCAAAGTGCGCTGAACCGCATTACCGAGGAAACGGGAGGCCGGGCATTCTTTCAGGGGCTGACGGGCTTCGTTACCTTCGATCCATATTTCAAGCAGCTGCGTGCAGAGCTGAACCGGCGTTTTTGAGCCCAGCGGGATCCGTTGGCCAGTTTGAAGAGGAGCGGGGGGACATCAAACGGGTGGTCTTTAGAATCGCGGCAGGTCTGCTGGAGAGTCAGTTAAGTTAGGCATTTGGTTGCGAAAAAGCCGAGCGCCGTCTGCCCTGCCCGAAAAGTGCTGTCTCTTTGTCCGCGTTAGCGAACAATTGAAAGTAGCCCAGCAGTTTCACTGCTGGGTGGGAGTTCCAACCTGAGTCTCAGTCCGTGAAACGGACGGCTGTCAAACAATGGAGAACCGAAGGTTTTTCAGCCGTCCGTTTCACGGACTTCTTCGTATCACAAGGGCATCGGTTCCCAGAGATGAATCGCTGGGCTATTTTCGGCAGTCCGCTGAACGCGGACTTTTCGGGCAAAGTCAGGCGCCGTCGCAGGGTTATTGCTCTGCGGCGGCGTTTCCCCTTGACGGATAGCTTAAAATTATCTGCCCAGCTTCACCAGCGGGCTTGGCCGTTAAATTAGCGGATGATAAAGTGATGGGCGCCGCGAGACCAGCAGCAGCCATACCGATCCCTGTCGCGGTTTAGAGTGGCAACGTGCGCGAATATTGTCTAATTGTTGAAGGAGCTTACCTCTCGGAGTCCGAAGCCGAACATGCTCTGCGCGACCCATTTCTTGAAGACTGGGTTGAACAGACAGGATCCTTTAAGATTCACAATATGGATGAAATACAGATCACTCCGGGAGTGACGCTGGGATCGTTAGGAGTGGTTATGCTGGATGACCGCGTATTTGAGATTGCCAGCACCGATGCTGAGCACCCTTTGACCGAACACAAAGCCAAAGGTGTCGCCGAAGCTCTGCGCCGTCAGGATATGTTTGACGAGATCGATGTTGAACCACGTGATAACGTGGAGGCCAGGACAGGTTTTCCGGAGGACACGCCAGAATGAAGAAATCCGCGAAGGTCTGGCTGGGGATTGCCACCATCTGGCCGCTGGTCTACATGTTTCTTTTCATGGCCTCTATCTTTTCGCTCATGATCTTCAGTGGCCTGCAGGAAGGCAATCCCCCGGGAGGCGGCCCCGGCTCGATATTGTTTCCGCTGGGTTTCATGGGCTTGTTTGTCGTTCATATCCTGACGATGTTTGGGAGCCTGGCGCTGACGGTCTTTTATATCATCAGAGTATTCAAGACAGACCAACTTGATCAGAACATGAAGATCATGTGGATGTTGTTGTTGTTTTTTCTGGGCATGATCGCGCAGCCCATTTTTTGGTATCTCTATATCTGGCGGGATAGACGTGAGAACAGTTTCCTCGGAACCCCACCTCAGATTCTTGCCGCAACTTCGCAATCTTCCTGGGTAAGGCAACCGTCCACCTCAGCTCGCGAAGCCGCTTACGTGCCGCCACCTCAACCGCCGGACTGGCGTTGAGAAACATTACGAGGCTGTCGAGGGGTGACTGAAATCCAAAGGTGTGATCCATACTGTTGGGCCGATCTATGGCCGGCATAGAGGCGAGGAATCTACTTTGCTGTCTGCCTGTTATGTCAATGCTCTGAACCTGGCGCTTGAGCATTCGCTACAATCCATAGCATTCCCGGCTATTTCAACGGGAGTCTACGGCTATCCCCGAGACGAAGCCGCAGTCGTGGTTTCGCGGGCCATCCAGGAGTTTCTCAGCACTAATAATTCTTTGACGGATCTCCGCCTGGTTTTCTTTCAACAGCGCGACCTGCGAGTCTTCCTGACAAATCAGGAATTCGAATCACAAAGAACCGGTTGACTAAACAATTGCCGGCATCAACAAACAACGAGGAAGAACTTGGAAGAGAATCAACCACTGCCATTATCACTGCGCGCCCTTGAGCGCCTGGCCTGGAATTACTGGTGGAGTTGGTCCGCCAATGGGCCCGGCGTTTTTCGCGATCTGGATCCCGAACTCTGGGAAGAGTACGAACACAACCCGCGCCTGTTGCTGGCAAAGACATCTGAATACCGCATGGCCCAGATGGCCACCGACCCGGTGTACGTTGAGCGAGTCCGCGCGTTGGCGGAAGAACTGGATCAATATATGAAAGTGACAACTCGCCGCCCGGTTGGGGGAGCGAGTGCGGTCACGCCGGAACATCCGGTGGCCTACTTTTGTGCAGAGTACGGTGTCCATAACTCGCTGACGCTTTATTCGGGCGGGCTGGGAATCCTGGCTGGTGACCACCTTAAGTCCGCCAGCGATCTGGGCCTGCCGCTGGTCGCAGTTGGACTCTTGTATCACTACGGATATTTTCGCCAGCGATTGCGGCGCGATGGCTGGCAAGAGGAGTACTACGGCGAAACGCATCCGTCGGAATTGCCCATCACCATCATCAAGGGCGCCGACGAGTTGCCGTTGCTGATTGAGGTAAACATCAGGGAACGGCCGGTGAAGGCCCAGGTGTGGCGAGCGCAGGTGGGGCGTATTCCACTCTACCTTTTGGACACCAACATCGAAGCGAACGACGAAACCGATCGCTGGGTGACCGGCCACCTGTACGGCGGCGATCGCGAGACCCGCATCGTTCAGGAAATGCTGTTGGGCATTGGCGGCGTCCGCTTGCTGCGACGACTGAACATTGAGCCACACGTTTTCCACCTCAACGAGGGACACTCTGCTTTCCTGACGCTGGAGCTAACGCGCGAACTCGTTGAACAGGGAAGCGTGACGTTTTCCGAGGCGGCAAAGGTTGTGCGCCAGTGCTGCGTCTTTACCACGCATACTCCGGTCGCGGCCGGTAACGATGAATTTGACGCACAGTTGGTGCGACGCTCGTTCGGTGAATCCTACTCACAGGCGCTGGGACTGACCTCTGAGGAGTTTATCGCTTTGGGACGGACCAATGGAGACGATACTACCGAGACCTTTGGCCTGACGCCGCTCGCGATTCGCTTGTGCCGTTCAACCAATGGTGTCAGCCGCAAACACGGCGAGGTTTCTCGCGCCCTTTGGCATAAGCTTTGGCCCGACAGGAACGTCGACGAAGTTCCAATCACGCACGTGACGAACGGAGTTCATGCGCCGACCTGGGTCGCGCCGCTCATTCGTTCGCTCTATGAAAAGTACGTTGGACCCAACTGGGATGAATTAATTTGTGACCGGCCTCGTTGGGAAGCGGGAATTGGCAAGATCCGTGACGAAGAGCTCTGGCAAGCGCACCTGTCGCTCAAAGAACGGCTCGTGGCTTTCGTTAGACACCGCGCGTTTCAGGCTCGCCTGGGTCGTGGCGAAACCATGGAATACACGGAATCAGCGCGCAGGATGTTTGACCCAGCAGCATTGACGATTGGTTTTGCGCGCCGCGCCGCCGAATATAAGCGCTGGAATTTACTGCTGACGGATCCTAATCGCTTGCTGCGGCTCATGAATAACGAGGCTTGCCCCGTGCAATTTGTTTTTGCCGGCAAAGCCCACCCGCAGGACCAGCAGTCAAAGCATATTCTGCAGCAGCTGGCGCGCTGGCGCTACGATCCACTGGTGCGCAACCGCGCAGTATTTCTGGAGGACTACGATCAGGAAATCGCGCGCCAGCTGGTTCATTCAGTTGATGTGTGGCTCAACGTGCCCCGCCGGCCGCTGGAAGCTTCAGGCACCAGCGGCGAGAAGGTGGCCATGAATGGCGGACTCAATCTTTCAATTCTGGATGGTTGGTGGCTCGAAGGCTATGATGGAACCAATGGCTTTGCCATAAGCGAAGAAGCAGATTTGGTACAGCCAGTTGATGTTGACGCCGCGGACGCCGAATCTCTTTACCAGGTGCTGGAACAGTCGGTCGTACCTTGCTATTACGAACGAGATGCAGAAGGTATTCCGCGCCGTTGGATTGCGATGATGAAACGATCTATCCAGACTCTCGCGCCGGAATTCAATAGCGACAGGATGGTGGCCGAGTACGCTCGGAGAATCTATTCCTAATACTCCTGTCGCAGGCAGTAGGCCCGCAGGTTTTCGCGGCAGCCTACCAGATAGCCGGCCACCGGCCGGCAGCCTGTTGTAATCAGCCGTGGTCGATTCACTTCGTGGTTCGTTGTAAACTGGTCACCCCATGAAGTACTGCACCGTCTGTAAAACCAAATATGACGACAGTGTGAGCTTCTGCCCTGTCGATGGCGAGGTTTTGGAAGACGACCCTTCGTCTATCGTCGACACCGTCCTTGATGGCCAATACCACATCGAGTCCCTCCTCGGGAAGGGCGGCATGGGCGCGGTCTTCCGCGCGCGTCACATCCTGCTGGGCGACCGCGTCGCCATCAAAATCCTGCCTCCGGAAATGCGAAACAATGCTGAATGGCTGCGACGCTTTCGTCGCGAAGGTCAGGCAGCGCGCCGCTTTCGACACCCTAACGCCGTAACTGTCTATGACCTGCGGACCGCCAGCGACGGCATGATCTATATGGTGATGGAGTATGTCGAGGGCCATACTCTCGATGCAGAACTCAAAGTTCGTGGCACTTTCTCGCCGGGCGAAGCTCTCACAGTCCTGGAACCCATCTTGAGCGTGCTCAACGCCGCTCACGCGATGGGTGTGGTCCATCGCGATTTGAAGCCCGAAAACA
Organism: Pyrinomonadaceae bacterium; assembly: GCA_036726305.1. Taxonomy (GTDB): domain Bacteria; phylum Acidobacteriota; class Blastocatellia; order Pyrinomonadales; family Pyrinomonadaceae; genus JAOAPY01. Next base: position 19,919 of record DAIMCP010000016.1, read on the forward strand.
TCATGATCGGGAAACCCACTCCCGGCAGCGAACTCAACGTCAAGCTGCTGGACCTGGGCATCGCCAAACTCAGCGAGGTGGCCGGAGCGGAAACCGGAAAGAACACGGCTTTGACAATGGCTGGGCAGATGCTGGGCACGCCCTACTATATGTCGCCGGAACAGTGGGGCGAGTTGCCGCGCGATGGAAACTCAGAAATTGATGGCCGCGCCGACATTTACAGTCTCGCCCTGGTGTTCTACGAGATGATTGCCGGTCTCAGGCCCTATCGGGCCCAGACCTTGCTTGAGTTGCGTAAGGAACACGTTTCGGTAATGCCCCGACCGCTCAACGAAGTTGTGCCGGGAGTTTCGCTTGAATTTGGCCGGGCCATCGCGCGCGGCATGGCTAAGGATCGCAGCGACCGCCCGGCCACCGCAGGCGATTTCGCGAGGGAATTGAAATCCGCGCTGGGTAGTGTCGGGAATGGATCTTATGCTCGAGCGCGCCTCGCGAACCTGGGCAGTAGCAATTCAGCTGCTGATACCAAACTAATCAACCAGGCTTCCAATACCAAGTCTGATGTCGATGCGCCAACCATTATCACGAGTGAAGTCTCTGCCCCTGAGACGACGAGTGCTCGAAGACCGGAAGCTGAGCCTGAAGCAAGCCTGGAAACCGCAGCGACAGTGGTTGAGTCAGCCGGCCCCGCTTCCATTGTTACATCACCCAGCCTGCCAGCCGAGCCGGCAGAACGCGTCGCTCCCGCGCCCGCGCAGCGAAGCGCGGACGTCCCGGCGACAATCAGGACTGAAAAGCGAGGCGGATCGGCGCTGTTGGTTATCGGCGGCGTAATAATGGTTATCCTGCTGGTTCTGGGAGTGGGTGGCTTTCTGCTGGTTAATTCCCTGAGATCCCGTCCAACAGGCACCCGAAGCAGTAACGATAATACTTCGGCAACAGAGGCGCCCACGAGCAAGGAAGTAGCACGGTATTGGCTGGAAGTGATCGCGCCCGACAGAAACGCGAAACCTGTGCGCGTTGTGCCGGTAGTCCCGATTGCGTCCAGTCAGCAGGTCAAGTTTCACTTCTCGCCGGTCGAAGGCGGGTTTCTATACATCATCGGACCCGGCGATCAGAACCGGCCAACGGCTTTTCTGACAGCAAAAGCCGACGCCGAGGCAACCGGATTGACGAGCAACGAAGTCAAACAAGGCGCCGAGTTGAGTTTTCCCTCAGGGAGCCTGCCCGATGGTCAGGAACGCTGGCTCGGCTTGGACAAAAACCCTGGCACGGAGAGATATACGCTGATTTTTTCCACTACTCGGCTCCAATCGCCCCAGTTTCTCAACGATGTCCCGCCCGGACAGGCGTTGACTGTCACCCAACAACAGGAGTTGACAAGCTTCCTGGCCAAATACAAAACTCCGGAGACCGAGTACAATAGCTCAAATTCAGCCGCGCCCTTTGTGACGTTGAAGGCTCCGGCCCAGGCTCTCCCCGGCAGCCCATTAATTTTCGAGATCCGTATTGAGCATAAGTAACGTGGCGGACACCGCCAGCTTGAGGAGACTGAAGCTTATGAGACTTAGGAAGATATCGCTGAGATTTCTGATCGTACTCGCCGCTATTCTGTCGCTGGTGCCTTTGGCAAGTGCTCAGGGTCAAGAGCAGGATGACGTGCGTGGCTCTTTCATTACTTCGCGACCAAAGACTGTTGAAAAGCCGGCCGGCAACGCACCTGTGAAGATCTCAAGAAGGCGTCCTAAACCGGTGGCGACAAAACCGCCCGCTAAAGATCCGGGTGGCGCAAACAACGCCAATAACGCCAATAACGCCGGCAACAAGGTTCCAACTCCAGTAAATGAAACTCGGGTGTCGGCCCAGAGGCTGGGCCTGGGACTCACCCTCTTCATGCGCGATTCAAATGGCCTGGCAGTTCGAGTAGATCCCAATCATGAGTTTCAGAAGGGTGACCGCGTGCGCGTGCTACTTGAAACAAATGCCGACGGGCATCTCTATATCTTTAATACAACCGACGGTGGCCCTCCGGTGATGATCTATCCGGATCCACAGTTGGACGAGGCGGGAAACTTCATTCAAGCCCATGTGCCTTTTGAAATTCCTTCGAGCCTGGCTGCTGAAGATCGGCTGCGCTGGCTGACGTTCGACGAACATGCCGGCATGGAGCGATTGTACTTTGTCTTTTCACGCGAACCATTGAAGGGCGTTCCCATTGAAGACGACTTGACGAAATACTGCGGCGCTAACAAAGCACAGTGCGCCTGGCACCCGACTTCCGATCTCTGGGCCGGCTTACAAAAGGAGATGGAGAGTCCTTTTGTGGCCGACAACTCGAAAAAATACGGTAAGGCCCAGACGATGACCGAGCAGGAAGCAGCAACTCGCGGCCTGGGGTTGGCCCAGGAAGACGCTCAGCCTTCGATGGTAATAATGACAGCCTCCTCCGGTCCGGGAATGCTCGTTACGGCGCTTGAGCTTTTCCATAAGTAAGCAGGTCAGAGGTTTCCCTCACCAGCCGCGCCAGGTTTTCAAGGAGTAGCAAGATGATAGCCAAAGTTTCGCTCGTTCCCAGTTTACTGTGCGCCCTACTGTTTTCCACTCCGGTCGCGAGTCCCCAGATATTGACGGCCCAACTGCTGGTGAAAACCGCTCTGTCACCGCAAGCCGGCCAGGCCGACAGCGCCCTCAAGGAGGGAAAACAGCTGCTAAAGCGTGGCCAGGCGGACCAGGCACTGGGTTTTCTGCAGACTGCGCTTCAGCTTTATACCGCTGCGAAAAATAACAAGGGAGTCGCTTCAGCTCACAACGAGTTGGGCGATTTATATTTGCGCCAGGGCCAGGACAAGATCGCGCTGGAACATTACCGGAATGCCTACGAAGCCCTGATGGGCGTTCGCGCCCAGGAGCAGTCGAACGATGCCGCCGCCGGCAGCGCAGCCCGCATGGTGGGATCGAATGCCAGTGCGGCCGCTGAAGTCGCGGCTGACGCCAGCGACACGGGCTTTAACGCAAATCTGATCCTCGCCAAAATTGGCGATACTAACTCGCGCCTGGGCCGGATGGCAGACGCCGCGGCCGCCTACGGTCAGATGCGCATCAAGAAGCCGGAGAGTGTTGCTTCCCGCACCACTCGCCGCTTTGGCGGTCTGGGTGGCATGCTGGGAGGAATCTCCAGCGGCCGGGTGGATGTTGCGGTGCCGACCAATACGGTCATTGGCGTGCTTGAGGCAAAGAAGGAATTCGACCTCTATCGCGATTCAATCGTCTATTCCACCTATGAATTGGGGATGGGACGCATCAACTATTTCAATAACGATCTGGAAGGCGCGAAAAAACATTTCCAAAATGCCTTCGAGGCCAGCGGCGCCAGTCTCGCCGCGGTCGGCAAATTGGGCCAGACACGCCGCTTCCGCACCGCTGCACGCACCGGGCTGGCTGATGTCGCGCTGCGTCAGGGGCGCAGCAAGGATGCTGGTAAGCTCTACGAAGAAGCAGCCAAGGGCGCCCGGGAAGACAAGCGTCTGGATTTGATGTGGCCCGCGCAACGGGGCATGGGCAGAAGTCTCTGGTTGCAGGCGGCAGAGGAAAAGGACAAGAAGGCCGTCGCCCTGCGAGAAAAGGCTTTGGAGAATTATCGGGATGCGATCGCGACCATTGAAACTCTGCGCCAGGGTGGCATTCGCGCCGACGAAGCGCGCACTACTTTCCTCGCTACCACCACAGATGTTTTCGATGAGACCGCTACGGCGTTGGCCACCATGGCCCTCTCTCTCTCGCCAACGATGGGCGCCCCGCTGGACGGAAAAGCCCTCGACTATGCCGGAGAAGCCTTCAAGGTCACGGAACAGACACGGGCACGCTCACTCCTGGATCTGCTCGCCGAGACGAATTCGCAGATCACTGAAGGGGTGCCCGCTGACTTGATGGCTCGCAAGCAGGCGAACCTCGATCGGCAACAGGAACTGGCAGGGCAGCTGACTGGGATTGTCGTAGGAAGCGAACAGGAAAAGAAGAAGCCGGCGGATCTGGAAGCAGAACTGGACAAGCTGCAAACCGAGTTCGACGATATTGAGAACCAGATCAGAACTGCAAGTCCCAGATATGCGGCCCTGGCTGCCGCTCAATCGTTATCACTGGCCCAGGTGCAACAGCAGGTACTTGATGACCGCACGGCGTTGCTTGAATACAGCCTGGGCGCCGAACAATCGTTTCTCTGGGTGGTAACAAAGTCGGCAACCGCTCTTTACAAGCTGCCGCCCCGTCCCGAGATCGACAAGCTGGCCACGGATTTTCGAGCCCAGCTAATCCCTTCCAGGCTGCAACGACGCATTGTCGGCATTGACGTTGCTGCCGACCAACAGCGGGGGCTGGGAGTGGCAAGCGGGCCGAATCCGGCCGACGCTGCCGCGCTGCTGGCGGCTTCGAATGCGCTTTACAAAGTGGTCCTCGAACCTGCCGTCGCTGCCATCGGCGATAAGCGGATACTGGTAGTCGGCGATGGCGCACTGAATTATGTGCCGTTTGAAGCCCTCGTAACTTCTGCTGCTGGCAGCGATTTTGCCACTGCGCCCTACCTGGTTAAGACCAACGAGCTGGTCTACGCGCCATCGGCATCGGTCATTGCGGCGATTAGACAGCAATCAGCAAAACCCACAAGCCGCGCGATGCTGATTATCGCTGACCCAGTGTTTAATTCCATGGATGAGCGTGCTAAAGGGAGTGCCGGTAACGGCCCGGGCGACGGAACGAGAGGCCTCGGCCTGGTCAGCGCGGTTGGTGATGTGACAGGGCAGGCCAACAGTGTCGTGCCAGCTAACATGCAGGGACTACCATTGGCGCGTCTTGCAGGAACACGAATCGAGGCAGATGAAATCTCTAAACTCGCCAAAGGGTCGGGCGGCCAGGCGGATGTTTGGCTCGATCTAAATGCCAGCGAGGCGAATGTCGAAACACGAGAGACCAAAAATTATCGCGTAATCCACTTTGCCACGCACGGATTGCTGGATGCGGAACGCCCACAGTTTACGGGTTTGGTCCTTTCGTTGATTGGGAACAAGAACCAGGACGGCTTTTTGCGAACAGATGAAGTCTTCAACCTCCGGCTCGGATCTCCACTTGTCATGTTGTCCGCGTGCGAAACCGGATTGGGGAAAGAGAAGCGAGGCGAAGGAGTGATGGGCTTGACGCGGGCCTTCATATATGCGGGCGCACCCGCCGTGGGGGTCAGCCTTTGGTCGGTGGCTGACAAATCAACCGCCGAACTAATGAAGGAATTCTACAAGCGACTGTTCGCGTCCGAGACGGCCTCGGCGCCAGCTTCGCTGCGCGAGGCACAACTGGCGATGATTGACGGAAAGAAATACAGCGCGCCATTCTATTGGGCGCCCTTTGTACTGGTTGGCGATTGGAAGTGATTGAGGCTGAGACCGGCTCCTGGGGCCTTCGTTACAGCCCCTACCAACAAAAAGCATTCGTGCGATAAGGGCAGATGCCGCCACACTTTCTGCGGCATCTGCTCTTCTTTCAACCTGATCCGTCTATTCTTCCGGATGGGTTTCACCCTCGCTAGTCTTTTCACGCGCAGGGGTTACGACTTCATTTGACCTGTCGACCACCGTCGCGGCGCCAGCGCCGACCCCCGCGATCACGGCATTCAAAACATCCCTCGCCTTACTGAGAATATCCCCTCCTGGTCTGCTCTGCTTTGTTCTCGGAGAGCCACTCATGGGCGAGGTTGAAGACTTTTTTACTACCGTCTTTTTGCCGGCAACATTTCTGGTCGACCCTCGCTTAACGGCCGCCTTTCGGGCCTTGGCTTGAGCTGCCTTTTTGCTGCCAGGCCCGACGGGACTCTTCCTGGCAGCGCTCGCTCTACTGTTACTCTGTTTTCGCACGCGCGAATTTGCGCTGGCGACTTTCTTAGCGGTCCTGGCAACGCTCCTGGTTGCGCCCCGTTTGCTTTCGCCTGCTGATGTTGCTTTGCCTCGTGATTTCTTGCTGGCTTTTTTCGCCGCCATGTTTTCTCCTTGTTCACAACGCGCCAGGTCAGCGCGTGTGGATTTTTTGGAAACTGGAACTAAAACAAAACTTCGTCTGCTATCAGCAATGCCCATGCCAGCGACTTCTTTCACTGTAGCCAGTTAACTGGGTCCATTACCTATTCATCGCAGGGCGCAGCAGCGCAGATATCAGAACGGAGGCAGAATCAGAAGGGAAGGACGTTTCAAATTCAATCAGAGGGACTTTGGATCGTGCGAAACTGATTCGATGGGGGCTTCACCGTTCCCATTGAGATTCAGCCACCTGATGCATCAGCGTCCCGGATCGCACAACAGATTCCTGCCAAACGGGACCGCCATTTGTGACCTGTAGACTGGTAGGCTAATATCAGACTACCTCAGGGGTGAGGCCGCACCAGGGCGATGTACTCCTGAATTGAAAAAGGAATCATGGAAAATCATTTCAAGAGCATTAACGACAAAGAAATTCTGGGTGAGCTACTGGCGCGTTCTGACAGCGAGCCGGTAGCTCTTTTTAAGCACAGTACGACCTGCCCAATCAGTGCCAGTGCCTATCGGGAAATGGAAGACTTTCCCGGCGAGGTTGCCCTGGTTGAGGTGCAACGGGCCCGCGATCTATCTCATGAAATCGGCGAACGAACCGGTGTCAAACATGAATCACCGCAGGTAATCATCCTACGGCACGGCCGCGCCGTCTGGCACGCTTCACACTGGAATATTACTGCGCAGGCCGTCCAACAGGCGATGCGCGATCACGCTTGAGGCTGTCGCTACTGAGGCCCCTGAACTAACATGACAGCTACCGAGTTACGTGGAGCAGCAATTGAGCCGCGTGAAATAAAGCAAGAAGGCGAATCCGGTCTGCAAATCACCTGGGCGGATGAGCGCATCTGCCGGTACGAGGCGGCGGCGCTGCGCCGGGCATGTCCCTGCGCGCAATGCGTGAATGAATGGACAGGTCAGCGAATGCTGGCGCCGGAAACAATTTCCAACGAGTTGACAATTGCTGACCTCAGTATCGTAGGTCGATACGCCTTAAATTTTCGCTGGAGTGACGGTCACGAGACGGGCATCTATAGTTTTAAGTATTTGCGCGAGTTGTGCGAGCAGGAGTGAGGGACCGACAGAAGCTTTGGGGAGCCAGAGTTGGGGCCGCAGGCACAACTGGTCGCACGGGAGTCTTCTTGAAAGTTAACAGCGACAACTTCAGTTTTGGCTGTAAGCCGGAAGGGGAACGATGAACGAACGCGATTTTTTTAACGAAGTCCAGGAAACTAAACGCGCAACGTTCAGTTGCCCGCATTGCCGCGAGCGAGGCGATTATGAAGTGCGCTGGTTGAAACGCACGAAAAAACGAGAACTGCCGCGAGGCGCAGGCGAGCAGGACCGGATGCGTTTTCAAAAGTCGCGCGACTATATGGTGCGGGTCGACGATATGCTGATGTGTAAGAATACGCGTTGCCGGCGCCGGTTCGATATTCCCAGTTCTCAATCAGTGGTCTTTATCTAGACTGCTACTACTGGCCCATAGTCGCAAAAATCCTGCAAGTGAAAGCTCCACCTCGATCAGGGGCGGTGTCGTCCCTGTAAAATCTCAGGAAAACCACGTTTACCAACTGGCTTGGCGTTTGCACGTCAGCGGCAGGGAGCCTGTCCAGGCGAGGGAACAACTATGAATGAGCAGTTCGCGGGCGCAAGCAAGGTCAATACTTCATTTCTCAAACCTCTCGAACGGCGGCTGGAACCAATCGTCCTGCCCAGGATTCCGGGTTGGGTCGAATCGCAGCACCTGACCCTGCTGACCATCGTATGGTGCCTGGGTATTATCGGATTCAGCTACCTCGCAGCGCAAAGTCTCCGCTGGTTGTGGGCGGTCTCCCTGATGATTGTCTGCCAATATTTCACGGATCATTTTGATGGCAAACTGGGCAAGTACCGCGACACGGGACTGGAACGTTGGGGCTATTACATGGACCACCTGCTGGACTATTTCTTCCTCGCCTCGGTGATCATTGGCTACGCCTTCATCCTGCCGGAACGTTCCCGCTACCAACTACTCATCATGCTGGTGCTGTTTGGCGCCTATGATATGAGCACTTTTCTGGCGTTTTCCGCGACGGATCGGCTGCAGATAAGTTATCTCAAGTTTGGACCGACAGAGTTTAGGATTGCGCTGGTGGTTATCAATGGACTGCTGGCTCAGTACGGCACTCGGCATATGATCAGCGGTCTGAAATTCGTAAATCTCGGGGCTCTAATCGGGCTATGTTTGCTGGTCTATAACACACAGAAAAAAATCTGGCGCCTCGACATGGAGCGCAAACAGAGTGCGAGAGAGGGGATAGCAGTGACGCCTGCCCGAGAGCCCCAGGATGGCCACATTCCCGTACAGAACATCAGAACTCTGTACGAATTGGGTTCGCATTAATCAATTTTTTTAGACAAGCAGGCTAACAAAATCCCTTTTCGACGCATCCAAGGGCGTGCAATTCTTCGTAAATTAGATACAAAGTTAGCTTGATTAAAGTTGAATCGCTGTGGTCTCCAACTTGCAAAGAAGTGGCTGACTGCTGCTCCAGTACAGAGAATAGCGGGAACTCTTTCTTCGAAAAAGCGTTAAATAGGAACAAGAATCCCGGAGAAATTCAACAAGGATAGGTCATTATGCCTGGCAAGAAGCCAATTAGAATCATCAAAAAGAACGAACGCGACAAGGCCCAACCGGCTGCTCCCAAACCCGTGGGTGCCCGCGAAACCGCGCGTGAAATGGTCCAGACCGTAACCAATTGGGTTAGTGAGCTGCAACAGACTAAACGACAGGAAACTGCCGAAGCTCTGAAGATGTTGTTGACCGAAACTCGGCGGCCCAGCGAGGCCTAAGCGCCAAACCCCTCCACTTTAACAAAGCTAACTCATAAACCGGTCGCTCTGCATTTCAATTTGAATGTGGGTTATGCTCCCGTGTAGACTCACAAAAATAGTCTAATGGTACTTTTCCCTGGAGGGTACGGAAGTGTGCCGTCATCCAGGCGGTTCCGGCTTTGGATTGCCCCGTTTGATACCTGACAGTGGCCGAAAGGATGGGAAGCGCGAAATGCTGAGTCCCGCAGACAATTCACCAGCAGTCGACCGTGCTTTTGTCGAGCAAGCGCGGCGCTTACTGTCGAGCGACTACTGTAGGAAAATTGAAAGATGTCTTGGGGAACTGGATGACCGGCAACTCTGGTGGCGGCCTAACGAGGAGTCAAACAGCGTTGGCAATCTGTTGTTGCACCTCTCCGGCAACGTTAGACAGTGGCTTGTATGCGGGTTGGGTGGGGCGGCGGATCAGCGCCAGCGGCAGACCGAGTTCGATCAACGTGAACCGCTCACGCGTGAATATTTGTTGAGAGAATTACGCAAGGCAGTGGCGGACGCCGATGCGGTTTTGGCCGAATTCGACCTCCCGCGTTTGACCACAGCTTATCGCATTCAGGAATGCGACGTTACCGCACTCGAAGCCATCTTTCATGTCGTCGAGCACTTCTCAATGCACACCGGTCAGATAATCCTGCTGACTAAGCTAATAACCGCATCTGATCTGCACTTCTATGATTTTCAGGGGGATACGCCTTTGCAGCAGTGGGGTGTAGCCAAGAAAGGGAACGAATCGAATTGAAATCTACTGCGTTTCTTGTGGCCCTTTTCGTCATCGTCAATTTGAGCGGCTGCGCTACGAAACCATCGAACGAGCAAAGTGCTGTCCGACCGCCGTCAACACCTTCACTCTTACCTCAGAACAAACCATCACCACAAACTGCGAAGGAAGAGGTCAACCCATTCAAGACTGAGCTTGGCCGCAATCTCATGCTCGGCTTCTTTGTGAAGCCAGCACTCAAGCAAATGCTGCATGATCCAGACAGCCTTCAAGATTTGGAATTGATTTCCGCCGCACCAATTAAGAAAGTGCCTGGTTCGTTCAAGGCTACGGTTTCCTACCGCGCAAGAAATGCGCTCGGTGCGCTCGTGCTTGGTCAGCAAGCGTTCACGTTTACTCCTAATCCAAACGGCAGCACTGGCACTGACGCTTGGATTGTCAGTCTAGCAAAAAACTAACTCTGTACTTGAATGTTCAGCAATCTAAGCCGCCACGAACCCGTCAAGGAAGTTTATCTTCAAGCTTCAAGTTGAGCGAAGAAAAGGGTTATAGTCCTCCCTGAAGTGTCTAGGCATGGGGGACAGATAATTCTGTTCACCAAAATGCTGTACGGAGTTGCGAGTAGAAAGAGCCCGCGAGATCCCAATTTTCACGGCGTGGCTTTTTTCACCTTTAAAATCTCCGCCTTTCATGCTTAATATAGACGTCGTTGCTTGCCGTTCGCAGGTGCTCGGTGTTTACTCTTATTTATTCAGCCATTTTGCGAAGGAGAGAACTGAATGACCTACGTCGTTGCGGAACCCTGCGTTAATTGTCGCTACACGGATTGCGCCTTACCCTGCCCGGTAGAAGCATTTCATCTTGATGACGACATGCTGGTAATAAATCCCGAAACCTGTATCGACTGTGATGCCTGTGTGCCGGAATGTCCCGTCGAAGCGGTCTTCGCTGAAGATAAGTTGCCTGCGGAGTGGAGCAAGTACACAGCGCTGAACGCGGAAAGAGCTTTGAGCGGCTTGCCGACGATTAATGTTCGACTCGACCCACTGTGTGAGCAGTAACCCTCCGGGAGCGAGAATCGGGCGGGCCTGATCCCGGGAATTGGTCGGACCTCAAACCGGAAACTGATGAAAAAGAGCACAAAGCGTCTGGTCGGCGGGTTGATGATTGCCGCCGGATCCCTCGGGGCTCTGGGAGCGCTGGTGGTGAAGAAAAATGGCGAGCGTCGTAATCGAAAGGCCGACCGAGACAGCCCGGCAAGTGTCTGGGCGCGGCCGGGAATGTCCGTGACTTTTCGCGCCGAACTAATGCCTGGTCGCGATCGTGCCGGGCGTTCGTTTCGCGTCAAAGAGTTATTGCCGAGCGGGCGTGTGTTATTGGACGGTACCGGCGGCGAACACGCCGAAAATGAATTCGAACACATCCGTTAGCTTTGTAGTTTGTTTCTAACTTTCGTTCTGCGGTAGAGCAAGCGAGGATTTCAACGACGCGGGCTATCGTGAGTTTCTTCAGGGAAGATACTTACCAACTATAGGTGCGACCGGGCTCCATCACTTCCAGCCTGGGGATTCCCAGCGCCTTCAGTTCTTCAATTAATTTTTCACGATAAGTTGGCTTCAGGTGCACGGTGAGAATATCGAGCCCGTTGTGCTTCAGCTTCTTCAACTCTTCGTGCAGTGAACCAGGAGTGAAATGCCGCGTCGTTTCGGCGAGTTGGGCCATCGCGTTCGGAAATGAAGCCTCAATCAGCAGGGCATCAATATGCGGTGTCCGATTCAAGAGGTCCCAGAATTCCTGTGTTTCAGCAGTGTCTGAACTGAAGGCTACAGTCGTGCGTCCATCAGACATCAGCAGGCCGACGGTGGGTACGATGTGGTTGACCGCAATTGCAGTGACGCGCAGGTGGGCCACCTGAAATTCCTCGTTGAGCCTTATCGGGATGTACTTCATCACCGGGCCAAAATCGTTAGACAGCTCCGAAAAGCGCGGGTAGACGTTCCAGTTAAATACGTCTCGCTCCAGAGAGTCGATCACCGGCTGGGTGCCGTAGATCCGCACCGGCTCCTTCAGGCTGGCAAAAAGGTCGTCGATGAAAATCGGGAGGCTGGCAATATGATCCATGTGCGGATGCGTGACGATAATATCGCGCACGCGCTCGCGCTGCTCGTCACTGAGGGCAATGGCCACGCTGCCGGCGTCCACGGCTACGCACTCGTCGATCAGGTAACAGGTGAGGCGCTGATCACTGGTCGCCTGGCCCTCACTGTCGAAGCTGCTGGGTAATAGTTGAATATTCACGTCGAAGCTCTGCTAGAAGCTATTCCGGCCAGCGATACGCGCGGCACAAGTTCCCTGCGTGTTTAGTCTCAGCCGGCACGCAGGCGTTTGAGAATATCCTGCAGCCGCTGCAGGTAGGCAGCCTCACGGCCCCGTGCTTCATTCTCACTATTGTAAATTCCTCGAGCGACACGGCTGCGATGAAAAGCCAGTTCACTACCCATCTGGTTGAATTGTCTGCAGTCACGCCAGCGAGTTATTCCGCCGCGTGAGAAAGCAGTGAAAGCTGCCCCAGCTCGTCTGGTAACACTGCAAAGTTGTTCGTACTCCAATTGATTGATGAGGCCGCCCTGCAAGTCAGCATACAGGAACTCCCGCACCACTCGCCCTTCCCGGCGCAGCGAAAAGACAATGACCACCAACAAAATCAGAAACGCCGGCACCATAATGACAAGATAGGTGAGCAGGAATCCCACTCCGCCACCCATCACGGCCGAACCGTTCCAAATACTGTGCATGGCCATGGCCATCATCAGTCCGACCAGCGGCGTGATGAACTTTATCGCCTGATTGGTAGTCTGGCGCGCCAGTCCCAGCCCGATACCGGTCATGCTGGTAAACAGCGGATGCGAGAAAGGCGCCAGAGTGCCGCGCAATATGAAGGTCATTGTCAGGCCGGCGCCGCCACCCTGCAAAGCAGCTTTGCCGTAATACTGGATGTTCTCAGTCATCGCAAAGCCCAGTGCAACTAACGCACCGTAAACAATTCCATCAATTACACCGTCGAATTCATCTTTCTTCCAGAAGAATATGACGAAGAGAATCAGGGCCTTGGCGCTTTCTTCCACGACGGGAGCAAAGAGTACTGCACTGGCAGTCTGGCCAGCACTCTGGCTGTTAGTCATGACGGCTACCGCAACAAAGCCGGCGGTGTTGAAAATAAAAGCAATGAACACAGCGACCAGGGCGCCCCAGCCGAATACCGTGGCCAGAAGCCAGAGCGGCTCGGATTCGTAGCGATCGATCCAAAGAACCAGCGTGACATAAATTGGCACCGGGATGGTTGCAAATATCATCCCTATCAAAAGTGCGACCGGCCCTGTTTCAACTCCAATCAACAGGAGCACGAGTAGTCCCAGTAAGACCGCAATCAGAGTGGCCGCAATGGCCAGTGCGATTTTGATGGCGCTCGTGTGACCGGAATTAGGTAGGGCGATTGGCGGCGCAAGATCCGGCCGCGCCTGGTAGGGGTACTGGGGATTATTGATCATCGCTGAGTCCAAGAGACGGTGGCCAGTATATACCGAATTCGTATGCCGAAAGCCACTAAAGATCTTTAACTCGACTGCCGGTTCGCCCACCCCGGCTCCGCGGTTTAGCCTCGGGACTTGAACCTGGGTTCGCTGCCACCGCTGAGCCAGCCCTGTGTTTCGGCATCCAGGAAGACAAATGCGGCCGGTGGCTGAGCCAGGCTCTCACCGTGCACAGGTTAGCGCGCGCCCCCCATCGATTGAATAGGTCGCTCCGGTAATCCAGCTGGCCCGCTCAGAGGCGAGGAAAAAGATGAGCTCGGCAATTTCGGGTGCCTGGCCCACTCGCCCAAGGGGATGAGTTTCCTTTGAGTGCTCGAGAAAGGCAGCATACTGCTCGTCATTCATGCCGCCTCGTTTATGAATCTCGGTTATGACCACGCCCGGATTCACTGCATTGATCCGAACTCCCCTGGCTGCCAGTTCGAGCGCGGCACAGCGCGTCAATTGGTCCAGACCGGCCTTTGACACGCAATATGCAAGCACGCCGGGAAACGAACGCAAGCCGGTGACGCTGGAGACGTTGACGATGTTGCCGCGACGCTTAAGCAGCGCAGGAATGGCCGCTTGCATAAGTCGAAAGACGGTACCCAGGTTGATCTCGAGCATCTTGTCCCAGGCGTCGAGTGAAGTGGTTTCGATGGTCCCGGAAGAGATATGGCCGGCAGCATTCACCAGGACGTCGAGGCCGCCGCACTGGTCGATAGTCTTTGACACCAGATGGGACGGCGCCGTTTCACTGCTCAGGTCCAATTGAAGAGTGAGACAGACGCCGCCTCGCTCGCGGATGCTTGTTGAAACCTCTTCGAGTGCTTCTTCCCGGCGCCCGACGGCAACGATAGTGGCGCCGGACTCGGCAAAACGGAATGCCGTTGCCCGCCCGATGCCGGAGGTCGCGCCGGTTATTATTACTACTTTTCCTGAAAATTCGCTGTCCATGGTCCTTTTTCCTCGATGATGATAATGGCCGATTTACTGGTGCAGTTGCCTAAGATGATGAACCTGCGCATCACGACCCGCCTGGCGACAAAGATTGACAGAAGAAGTCCAAAAAGTTGACTATTATGCACAATTCGCTTCATCGTGGCATTATGAGGACTCTGAGGCGCGATTGAAGCCCACAGCGCCGGATTCCAGAGGGCCGGATCGGGGCCGGCAAGAGGCAAAGGAAAAATCTATTGGCTAATAATTCGGCCGACCAGGCTTTCCCAAGATCCGCAAGCTCGCAGGTTCACAGTGCGTCGAGAGAGTCTGCCCGGCGCAAGGCGCAGCGCGCCCGGATGCCTTCCAGCGCTGGTTACATGGTTGTTGCGCTGACCATTGCTATCGTCATCTTTTTTGGCTTGTGGTGGGTGCTGTTCAGCGGCGGGGATGAAGCACCCTGGGTGCCGGCCGGGTTGGCAGCCAGCGTGTTCTTGTTGGTTGCCTTTTCCGCCAGAGAAGTTGTCATGCGGCGGGCCTGGACGCGTTATTTGCTGGAACAGGACCAGCATGAACACACGGTTCGCGAAGGCAGCCCTCAGAAGCATTCAGCAGCCAAGAAGATGCATTCGGCTGCGTTGCACTCCGCGGCCCTCAGAGCTATTCAAAAACAGTCTGCCGAAGCAGATGCGATGAATTCAGCCGCTGAAATTCATCTGGAAATTTTTCATGCTTGCCAGGACTATTTGGGAAACACGGATGAGGCCTTGCGTTCCAATGGGCTATCTGCGGAAAGCCGCATGGCGATTCGCGCCGGGCAGGAAAAGGTGCGAGGCCTGAAAAAGCATCATTTACTTACCTGGGCCAAAGACGCATCGCTCGCCCTGACGCACGAAGCGCAACAGCGGGGTCGTTTGTCTGACAAGATAGAGACGGCGAACAGGGCACTGGATTGTCTGGATAGCTCGCTCAAACTCTATCCCGATGAACCCGAACTTGAGGCGTCCAAAATGGCGATTCGCGAATTCATCGCTTCATCAAAGGTGGCGCATTGGGTTGAACTGGCAGAACGCTCGGCTTTCAAAGGCCATTACCGTCGGGCCATCGAACGGTACAAGGATGCTTTATTTTACCTGAGTCGCGAAACGCTCAAGGAAGACGTGCGGATGGCCGGAGCCGAGAAAATCTCCCGCGAAATTGAACTATTAAGAGCGCGCCTGAACTGCCTGGGAAAAAGCGAGAGCCAGGAACCAAGGAAGCGCCAGTCTTAGTGACCTAAGGTTTCGGTCCGGATCCCGGCTCAGTTCCCAAAGAAGCTTCAGCGCCTTTTTGAGAATGGGTTATCCCCGGCGCAACTTGTATTGCCTGTTTGGCATCCATCACCTTTTATGCGATCATGCAGATTCCCGAATGCTCCCCATAACCGGAACAACTTTGAGATAAGGACGAACCTGCTTGGACCTGTCATTTTGGCTATGGCGTGCAACGGTGATTATTGAGGTAATAATATGAAGATAAAGATTTCTCTACTGCTTGCCTTGTTGATTTCTGTCAGCTCTATCGCACGGCCGCAGGATCCGTCAGCACCGCCAGCGAGTTCACCATCTGGCTCGGTCGATAATCAGGGGGTGAAAAATTATTTGCTCGGCCCGGGCGATGTAATTGACGTGCGCGTTTTCGGGCAACCGGATTTGAATGCCACTGCCGAGGTCGACAGCGACGGTAACATTAGTTCATTGCCTTTTCTTGAGAAACCGATTCCTGCCAAGTGCCGCACGGAAAAAGACGTGCAAAAGGACATAGCCGCAGCTTACGGGAAATACCTGAAAGGGCCTCAGGTCAGCGTCAGAATCACTGAGCGCAAAAGTCGTCAGCCCGCTACGGTGTTTGGCGCCGTACGCCAGCCGACACGGCTCGTGATGGTGCGCAAGGTGCGCCTCAATGAAATCATGGCGGCCTCGGGAGGACTTACCGAACGGGCCTCCGGAACAATTCAAATCCTGCATACTGAACCAGTGATGTGTCCCGAACCTGGTGAAGAAGCAGCCGCAGCACCCATCGATGGGACCAAAGTGCCTTTGGAAATTGTTAAGATCCAGGATTTGAAGTCAGGAAAAGCGGAAGCCAATCCGATCATCCGCCCAGGCGATTACATTGTAGTGACTGAAGCCGAACCGGTTTACATCACCGGTAGCGTGGTGTCGCCGCAGGGGGTTTACATGCGTGATCAGCTCACGCTCAGCCTGGCGATCGCGATGGTCGGCGGGGTGCGAAAAGAAGCTAAAACCAGTGATGTGCGCATCTATCGTCAGAAGCCCGGCTCCAAAGAGCAGGAGACCATCAAAGTCGACCTCTCAGCCATTAAGAAGAATCAAGCTCCCGATATTCTGTTGCAGGCATACGACGTCATCGAAGTGGCCGAGGCGGGAATGTTTTCAGCCAAACGTCTGCCGTCAACCCTCCTGAGTGGCGTATCGGGCGGTTTCCAATCAATGTTCACTGCACTGCCCACGCGGGTCATGTATTGACCGGGTCGTTGGTGTATTCCAAGTGGGGTCGGTTTTGGCCGGCCCCTTCGTTTGTGAAAGAGTAATAATTACTTTCTCATTTTAGGAGAACCTGATGAGTTCCACTTCGGTTATTCGAGCAGCACAGCGTCGCCGGCGCTTGTTTACCTATCTTTGGATATTTGGACTGGCAGTCCTGACTATCTCCCTAATCTATTGGGAATTGACGGCGTTACTCTATATCCTGGCCACTCTCGGCGTGACGGTCTTGCTGGCGGTGGTTGCTATGTCCGACCTCAAGCATTCCGAGATGATGGTTACTGATAGTGGCGGAGATCGAACCGCTTCGAGAGAAACGGCAAATCGACGAAGATAGAATTTTTCTTCGCGGATTAGTTTCATGGACGGCGAATCGAAACGGACCTGGTTAAGGTCATCGCCACAACTACCTGCCCTCACTTTTTTCAGCCTTGATTTTGTGCTTGAGTGTCGGCTCCTGATGCTCATAATGACGTTCTGTAAATTGGTTGAAAGTTACCATGAGCTGTTGCATAATCGCCCCGCGTTCACCTCCCCGGTGGACGAAGTGGTCGCGTGGGGTGAGGACACGTGGCCTTAGGGCGGGGGCTGTGGGAGGCTCCTGCCCATTTTGTTTTCGGTTATCGGTCGAACTTGATTTTCTCAATATTTATCTTTGGCACAAACTAGTTTCACGTTGTAATCAATAGACGTAGAATGATCCACAAATAAAGTCCTTATGGAGAGGCCAGTCGCTGATCAGAATCGGTAACTGGCCATCAAAATGTCTCTTTTCGGAATATCTCGTAGACGTCTCAGGCTGTTCTTAATCCGCGGTGGAAGGCACTCGGCCAGCGGCGCCGAATCACCACACAAGCAACACTCCTGGTGGCAGGTAATGTGCCTCACGGGCGTCGACTATTTTTCCACCCTGGGTTACCAACCCGGCATTGCCTTCCTGGCAGCGGGAGCCTTGTCCCCACTTGCAACCATCGTGCTGGTGTTGCTCACGCTGTTTGGCGCACTACCGATTTACAATCACGTTGCGGAAGAGAGCCCTCACGGCGAAGGCTCAATCGCCATGCTTGAGCACCTGCTGTCGCGCTGGAAAGGAAAGCTCTTTGTCCTCGTGCTCCTGGGATTCGTGGCGACGGACTTTATCATTACCATCACACTTTCTGCCGCCGACGCCACCGCTCACATCATTGAAAACCCCTTCACGCCCGAAATACTCAAACATCAGGTCGCCTTCACCCTGGTGCTGCTGGTACTTTTGGGAGCCATATTCTTCAAAGGTTTCAAAGAAGCCATCGGAATCGCTGTCTTCCTGGTGGCAATCTATCTCACTCTTAATGTTGTGGTTATTTCCTATGGAATTTTTCAAATTCTTACTCATCCGCATCACCTTCCCGAATGGAGAGCCGCTTTGTTGGCCGATCCTCGCGTACACGGGAATGCCTGGCTGGTCATCGCCGTCTCTCTAATAATTTTTCCGCGGCTTGCTTTGGGACTGTCCGGATTTGAAACCGGGGTGGCAGTCATGCCACTCGTCAAAGGTGATAAGGAATTAAGTCCGGATGAGATTGAGGATATTCACTCCACCCGAGACGGCCGGCGAATCATGCCTGATACACAGGCATTGCTAATGAGCCGGGTCCGCAACACGCGCAAACTACTACGGACAGCTGCCCTGATAATGAGCGTAATGCTGATCAGCAGCAGTTTCGTGACCACCATGCTGATCCCGGCAGCCGAGTTTGCCGAGGGAGGAGCAGCCAACGGAAGAGCAATCGCTTACCTGGCGCATGACTTCTTCGGCGATTTTTTCGGGTCAGCTTATGACTTGAGCACGATCCTCATACTCTGGTTTGCGGGGGCTTCGGCAATGGCGGGACTCCTGAACATCGTGCCCCGCTATCTGCCACGCTATGGCATGGCCCCTGAATGGGCTCGCGCTACGCGGCCATTGGTGATGGTATACCTGGCAATTGCAGTGGCCGTAACTTTGATTTTCCGCGCGGATGTCGACGCGCAGGCCGGCGCGTACGCTACCGGAGTACTCGTGCTGATGACCTCAGCGGCGATTGCGGTAACTCTTTCCATGCGTCGCAAACGGGGACACTGGCAAGTGTTCCTCGTGATTTCTCTGGTTTTTGTTTATACGACCCTACAAAACATACATGAACGACCTGAGGGGCTTAAAATCGCGTCCTTCTTTATCGGAGCCATAGTCGCGGCATCGTTGTTTTCCAGAGTCTGGCGCACGACGGAACTTCGGGTTGATCGTGTTGAATTGGATGAGGAAGCGCACGCGTTCATACGCAGCGCCGCCAAGGGGACTATTCGGATAATCGCCAATCGGCGAGATCAGGGCGACCCCTCGGAGTACGAGGCCAAAGAAAAAGAGAAGCGCATTGACAATCACATTCCAGCTGGGGATCCAATATTGTTCCTGGAAGTGACGCCTGCCGACGCATCGGAATTTTCCGGAGTTTTGCGCATCAGAGGTGAACGAGTTGATGGCTACCGGATCCTGCGTACCGCGGCCCCGGCCGTGCCTAATGCGATTGCGGCCTTCCTGCTCTACCTGCGCGACGAAACCAGGAAAATACCGCATGTCTACTTCGGCTGGAGCGAGGGTAATCCGCTCTCCTACCTCTTCAAATATGTGGCCTTCGGTGAAGGCGATACTGCCCCCATCACGCACGAAGTTCTTCGCCAGGCTGAGAAAAATCCCGAACAGCGTCCAACAGTTCACGTTGGCGGCTAAGTAGCGGCAGTCGTTGCGCGGGTGACGGACTGGTTTGCTGACGGACCTGCGTGAATAGCTCCCTTGCCTCCGCCGCCTGCTGACTGTACCATTTGACCTGACAGTAGCTGTCTGCCGAAGTAAGCGATCCGGGAGCCGCCGGTAGCTATTACGCGGGGAAACCAACCGTCTCGGAGCAATCGAGACAGGGGCGCATCGGGGGCCGCAACCCCCGTAGAACACTTCCAGTTCGAGCCCGTCAGCTAACCTCGCAGGCGCATTAGGAAGGGCAATGATCCAACCATCCAGTTTCAAGCTGGTGTTACCCAATCGTCGGATACCCCGCCGGATAACTTTCAGAACAGCCAGGGAAAACTCTTTACTTTCCGGAGGACTTACGTGCCTACGACCTTAAAGCGTTTTTTTGTTGGTAGAGCTTTGCGCAGTGAGCAAGCGGCCCATGAACGGCTTGGAAAAAAAACCGCCCTGGCAGTCTTTTCCTCTGATGCTCTTTCGTCAGTGGCGTACTCGACTGAGGCCGTCCTCCTTGTTCTCATTGCTGCCGGATCAACGGCGATTATTTACGTACCACCCATTGCCATTGGGTTGACGCTGCTGCTCGCTATTTTGGTGCTCTCGTACAAACAAACTATTCACGCTTATCCGTCAGGTGGAGGCGCCTACATCGTCGCTAAGGACAATCTTGGAACGCAGGCGGGACTGGTAGCGGCGGGTTCATTGTTGGTTGACTACATACTTACCGTAGCGGTGTCGGTGTCGGCTGGGGTTGCGGCGATTACTTCAGCTGCTCAGGGGACGCGTTTGGCTTTTTTGCAAGACCATCGCGTACTCATCTGCGTTTTCTTTGTGGGATTCATCGCAGTCATTAATCTGCGTGGGGTGCGGGAGTCGGGAGCGTTTTTCGCTGGGCCAACTTACCTCTTTATCCTCTCGATGCTGGCCCTGATAATTGTCGGGCTCTTTCGCTATTTCACTACACACCAGGTGATGCCGATTCCCGAGAAGCTCTACTTCGATGAGTCAGTGGGCAGCGTGGCGCATCATATGCTCACCGGGGGAGCTCTTATTTGGCTCTTGCTGCGGGCGTTTGCCGCCGGCTGTACCGCTTTGACGGGCGTTGAAGCGATCTCGAATGGAATTCCCGCCTTCCGCGCACCGGAATCTAAAAATGCTGCCACTACCTTAAGCTGGATGGCGCTGGTCATGACAACGCTGATTCTGGGCACTGGGTTTTTGGCTTATAAGATTCAAGCGCACCCACCAGGACCGGAGGAGACTCTCGTTTCTTCGATGGCGCGCTTCACTTTTGGTGGGGGCTCAGTCTATTTCATTATTCAGGCCGCGACGGCCGGTATCCTTGTGCTCGCCGCCAATACTTCGTTTGCCGACTTTCCGCGCCTGGCCAGCCTGCTGGCCGCCGACCGTTTTTTGCCGCGCCAACTCGCAAGCCGAGGCGACCGGCTGGTCTTTTCGAATGGCATCCTTATTTTGGCATTGCTCGCTTCCGGGTTGATTCTGCTCTTTAGAGGCAGCGAGCAGGCGATGTTGCCGTTGTATGCGCTGGGAGTCTTTATTTCTTTCACATTGTCTCAGGCGGGGATGGTCGTTCACTGGCTGCGACTGCGCCGTGTGGACGAAGCAAAGAGTCGCATCAGGGAGGAGGAAGAGATTCATCGCACGCTTTCGGCCGATACTGGGGCGGCCAGTCACGAGAGTGAGCGACTTGGCGCCATAGACCGAGATGTGGCCGGAAACTGGTTGGCATCAATTCTCGTAAACGGGTTGGGCGCCACTATCACATTCCTGGTGCTCATCGTCATCGTTCTAACCAAGTTTACTCATGGCGCCTGGGCTGTGCTGGTTCTGATTCCGCTGCTGGTTGTCATGTTCCGTTCGATCCACTTGCACTATTTGGAAGTTGCGCGACAATTGTCCACAGAGGGTCTGTTGCCCGTCAACTCTGTAAGGCCTCATCAGGTTCTGGTACCGATTTCCGGTATTCATCGCGGCGTGATTCACGCGCTGGAATACGCCAAGTCGATTGCTCCCGGGCACGTTACAGCGGTTTACGTTGATTTCAATGAGGAGGCGACGCGGAAGCTTCGTGAGAAGTGGGACCTCTGGGGTGAAGGAGTCAATCTGGTGGTCCTGCAATCGCCGTATCGCTCGTTGACTCGGCCACTATTGCGTTATGTTGAGCGGGCGGCACGCCAGGTCGACAATCAGATGACGACCGTACTATTACCCGAGTTTGTGCCCGCAAAATGGTGGCACCAGTTGCTGCACAATCAGAGTTCGCTCTTACTGAAGGGCGCTCTGTTATTCAAGAAGGGTGTGATCGTGACCAGCGTACCCTACCACTTGAACAAGTAGGGGGATGCCGTCTATTCAATCGTTCGGATCAGCCCAACGCCGATTCGCTGGTAACACCTCGGGCTGCGAGGAAGCAAGCGCGACAGTAAACTGGCCGGCCCTGGGAAGGATAGAAAGGCACGGTCGTTTGCTGTCCACACTGAGCGCATTGAACCGAAACTTCGATACGTTGACGCACGCCGGATGATTGAGCTGCGGCAATCGCTGCCAAACGCTCGTTCTTGGCTTGCTTGCAGGCTTTGCAGCGTTTGGGCTCGTTCTTTAGTCCCTTGTCATGAAAAAAGACTTGTTCACCCGCAGTCCAGATAAAATCCTCGCCACAGTCAACGCATTTGATGTTGCGATCTTCGAACTCGCTCTCGCAGTCTGCGGGTGTACCCCTGATGTTTTCTTCTGTTACGACCTGAGTTTGTTCCATTATGTTCTGCTCCCCTGGGCACGTTCACCAAGAATGGTCAAATTCAAACACGCCGGGAGTTTCGTCGGAATGTTCGCTTTGTTTAGAAGCCCTATTTCCAACCGCGAGGAACCAGGGTTAATGACCCGGGGTGGGAAAAGTATTCGGACGCCAAAGTATAACTATGTCGAAATTGTGTCAAGACTTATCCAGCAAACTTATCCAGCAGTCGGGGACAGGTTTCTTGAAGTATTCGCGTGGCGGAAGGGTTAAAGAGTGAAAATACTAATCATCGGCTCCGGAGGACGGGAGCATGCAATAGTCTGGGCGTTGCGGAAAACCTCCCACCGTTCCCTGGAACTCTATTGTGCCCCGGGCAATGCCGGCATAGCCCAGCTAGCCCGTTGTATCCCGATTTCGGCAACAGAAATTGCTGCTCTGGCAGAGTTTGCCAGAAAGGAAGAAATTGATCTCACCTTCGTCGGACCCGAGGCTTCGTTGGCGGCCGGCATCGTCGATGAGTTCCAGCGCCTTGGCCTGACCATCGTGGGCCCGACGAAAGCAGCGACGCGGCTCGAAGCCAGCAAGGGGTTTGCCAAGCAGTTCATGGCTCGACACGGAATTCCCACTGCCCGGTTCAGGATTGCCCAGACGACGGCCGAAGCGATGGCCATTCTCAACAGCGATGAATTTGGCGCAGCCGATACGCCGGTGGTCATCAAAGCTGACGGGTTGGCCGCAGGTAAAGGAGTAGTCGTAGCGCCCACGAGGCGAGAAGCTGAACAGGCGGTACGCGACTTGAAAGATGGCAACCTGGTCGAGCCACAGGCAGCGGCACAGATACTCATTGAAGAAGCCTTGGAAGGCAGGGAAGTGTCCCTCTTGCTTTTCTCTGATGGCCGGGATTATGCGTTGATGCCTGCTGCGCGCGATCACAAACGAATCGGAGAAGGCGACCGGGGCCCAAACACGGGAGGGATGGGGGCCATCACCGATGGCTCGGTGCTTGGTGCGAACACACTGGCCAGCATCGTCATTGAGGTGGTAGAGCCAACCCTGGCCGGCGCCCGGTCCGAAGGATTCCCATTTTGTGGCGTGCTGTTCATCGGTCTCATGCTCACTGCATCTGGAGCAAAAGTCCTCGAGTACAACGTGCGCTTCGGCGACCCCGAAACACAGGCGATACTGGTTCGGCTGCGCACTGACCTGGCTGAAATATTCTCAGCGCTGGCCGAGGGGACGCTTGCCGGCAAGGTGGTGGAATGGAGCCAGGACTCGTCTGCTTGTATTGTGTTGGCGAGTGCTGGATATCCGGGGAAGTTCGAAAGAGATTCGCTAATCACAGGTCTTGATGAGGCTGCAGGCGGAGTTGGCGTCCAGCTATTCCATGCCGGAACTGCCCGGTCGGCGAATGGAGAGTGGCTGACGTCCGGGGGTCGTGTCCTGGGCGTGACCGCCACGGGCGCGGACCTCAATCAGGCTCTGGCGCGCGGTTATCGTGCAATCGCAAGTATCCGCTGGCCGGGAATGCAATACCGGCGGGACATAGGCTTCCTGCCAGCATCACCCTGGATAACAGGGAGGGCGGGCTCACGGAAGGGGATCTAAGTGCGACGACAGCCCGATCGTCAGTCTGGATGCCTGTGCGGTCACCTGCTATACTTTTGACTTCAATGAGGGTTAGTGCAACAGTCTGGCGCGCCTCTTCGTACAAGCACCGGCGCATTATGGCTGCCATCTGAGGTTAATTTGCTGTTTAGCCACCATCGCAATATCGCATTACCCAAGCGCGGCTGAAGGAGACGGAAATGGGACTATGGAGCAGAGTTAAGCGCTCAATGCGCGCACTGTTCGGCGGGATTATCGAAAAGACTGAAGATCCTGAACTGATTCTTCAGCAGACGATTCGTGACATGCGCGACCGTGTGCCCGAATTGAACAATTCCGTGGCGCAGGTAATGGCTACTGAAAAACTTCTCGCCAAAAACAAGGAACGCCTGGGCACACAGGTGGTCGAACTGGATTCGAAGATTCGCGCCTCTGTAAAAATGGGTCGTGATGACATTGCGACCGCCTACATCGGCCAGTTACAGCAGGCGCAGATGGACCACCAGAAGACAAGCCAGCAACTTGAGCACGCCGAGCTGGCATCAAAACAGGCGCTCAAGGCACGTGACAACTATGTCCTGCAAATGCAACGCCGAACGGCCGAAGCGATGCAGCTGATTAATCAGTCGAAGCAAGCCAAGCTGCAGGAACAACTGGCGCAGACCATGGCCAGTTTCCAACTGGGTGACGACGCTTCAACGTTCAATGAAATGCGCGACAAGATCGATCGTCGTGCTGCGGCTGCCGAAGCGAAATTGCAACTGGGCTCAGCAACTGTTGATACTCAGATGCAGGAGATTGAGCGTGAAGCGATGGATATGCAGCTGCAGGACAAGCTGCTTACTTACAAGCGGGAGATGGGTCTCTTGGGAGATGGCGGGACAGCTCAGGCAGCGTTACCAGCTGAGGGTGAAACTACCAAGACACCTGCGGTAATCAACGAAGGCAGCAGCAATTGAGTTTGTCGGGCGTTTCTGACAATTAGTTTCACAGCTTATGGCCCAGCTTCCGAAGATCGATCTCAAGTACTTGAAAGAGGCTTTCAAGGAACCCGTCAATTTTTGGGGCATGGCGGGCTTTGCCGTAGCGGCAGCCTATGTTCAGGATATAACTCCCCTCGTGGCAGCTCTAGCTGCCGAAGGTCTCTATTTAGCCACCGTGCCTGCATCAAGCTTTTATCGTCGACTGGTTGACCGCCGCGAAAAACAGCGGCTGAACAAGCTGCGGGACCAGCATCGCGAGGCCCAGATTAAGGGCTTCGACCCGCGCGAGCGCGAAGCGGTCGAATACCTGCGCTGGATGAAGAACCAGATTTATTCCAACTACCGCAAGTTTACCGGCACAAAAGAGATTCCCGGGAATA
This sequence comes from Pyrinomonadaceae bacterium, assembly GCA_036726305.1. Taxonomy (GTDB): domain Bacteria; phylum Acidobacteriota; class Blastocatellia; order Pyrinomonadales; family Pyrinomonadaceae; genus JAOAPY01. The sequence continues at coordinate 45,123 of DAIMCP010000016.1, forward strand.
TTCAAAGCCTCGATCAGCGCTGGGAAGACTTCGTCGATCTGCTCGACGTCTATCGCCGCCGCAAACATCATCTGCGATCAATCAACCGTCAGGCGGTGCAAAATCAATTAGTACAGGCTGAGCGAGCGATTGAAGGATCGCGGGACGAGCGGGAAAAACGCGTACAGCAGGCGAACTTCGAGATACTGAAACGCAGGGTCGCTGCTTTTAATGATATCGAGCGTTCGGTCAAGCTCGTCGAGGGGCAATTACAATCGATTGAGAACTTCTTTGGCCTGGTCAACGATCAAGTAGTGACCTTACCCACGCCTGAGCGCGTCTCATCGCTGGACTTTGAACAGCTCAGTGATTCTATTGCCATGACCAAGCAAATGCTCGAGGAAACTTCCGACACGTTTGCCGCGCTCGATACCCACAACCGCGAGATAGGCAATTACGAATTGCTGCTGCCCAATACGGCCCCGTCAAAGTAAAGTGCGATAATTTGGCTCGTCGATATTCAGCTCACACACGCCTCCTCAGACTTACCGAAGCACAAATGGAAGTTTGTCGGCCCAGACGCGCCGAACTATAATCTTAGGGGGGAGTCTTACTGGTTTCGACAGGGCTCCGAGGCTGTAGGGAGTTGCCGTTGCGGTCGCGAAAACGACCGTCAGTCAGTAACTTAGTACTTAAGGTTGAGTCTCAAGAAGCACACTCTATAGCATTGAAAAAAAAGATGACCACAATATGTTGACATCGAGTTTCTAAAGATGTATATTCCGCTCCGCTTTGAACGAAGCAGGGTTGCTGGAGCAGCGGCAGGTACTCCGGGCCGCGCTCTAGAGGGATTTCTATCCCTACAAGTAAGCCAACCGCAGTATCCGCTACACATTAGATTCCGGCGTCCGCGAGGTATTTTTGTGGCGTCAAACTATTTTTGAAACGCTTGATGCTTGCGTTGCCCCAAGCGCAAGAAAGGCAGAGAAGATGAGCGCAGCTATCGGCCGTAAGACCCCGAACACCAACATTTCTCCCGCCAACCCTACCCCTACTGCCGGCGCCCTGCGCCAGACCGCAGCACTTGGGTTGAATGCCAGACGCGTAATCAGCAAGCGCTATTCGTTGAAGGACAAGAAAGGGGCAGCGATCGAAGAATGGCCCGATATCGTTCGTCGGGTGGTAGGACATGTTTCCGCGGCGGAAAAGGACGCGGCGCGGCGTGATCAGTTTTTTGCGTCCATGTCCGAGGTGATGCTGGCGCGCGAGTTCGTGCCCAACACTCCTTGCCTGGTCAACGCCGGCAGGGCCAATGGACAGCTCGCGGCCTGCTTTGTTCTCGAGGTTCCCGACTCGATTACCGGAATAATGGATCACGCGAAGGCAGCGGCCACCATTCATCAGACCGGCGGTGGCACCGGTATGACTTATGAATTTTTGCGACCGTCAGGTTCGCTGGTTGGTTCCACGCGTGGTGTTGCTTCAGGACCGGTCTCCTTCATGAACATCGTCAACCAGGTAACTGACGTCGTGAAGCAGGGCGGCGTCCGGCGCGGCGCGAACATGGGAATGATGCGCGTGACCCATCCCGATGTGCTGCGTTTTATTCATGCCAAGAACGATCAGCATTCGCTCACCAACTTCAACATCTCGGTAAACGTGACCGACAATTTTCTGAAGGCAGTTGACAATGACGAGTGGTTCCAGCTCGAGTTCAATGGCGAACCATGGACTGACTCAATTTATGACCCCGTTCGCGAAGGTGAGTATTTGCTCTATCGCCGCCCTGACGGTTCGACGGTGACGTTCCCCGATCGCCAGTCGTTCCTGAGTATTGACCTATCCGACTGTAAGATCGAAGAACCACCGCGTCCGGGAATGGTGTTTGCCCGCGACATCTGGAACCGCATCATCGCGAGTGCGCACAAGTATGCGGAGCCCGGCATTGCCTTCATCGACGAAGTAAATCGTCACAATCATCTGATGAATTCGCTCGGTCCGATTTATTCGTGCAATCCGTGCGGCGAGCAATTCCTGCACTTTTCCAACTCCTGCAATTTAGGCTCAATCGACCTGAGCAAATTCTACGACCGGGAAAAGGAGGAGATCGACTGGAATCGCCTGCGCGAGGTGACGCACCTCAGCACACGCTTCCTCGATAACGTCATTGATACCTGCGCCTGGCCGCTACCGGAAATCAATGACGTGGTCAATCGCACCCGGCCGGTGGGACTTGGCATCATGGGCTTTGCGGACCTCTGCCTGAATTTGAAAATCACCTACGGAACTCCTGCTTCCATCGATCTGATGGAAGAAATGATGAGTTTCGTGCGCCGCGAGGCCTGGTTCGAAAGCCTCCGTTTGGGCGCTGAGAAGGGAGTGTTTCCCGATCTTGAGCCAAATAAGAAGGCCTATGCCGAATTCCTTTACAACCATATCGGCATTCCGCGTGACGTGGCGCTGACCCCGCGCAATTATGAAGTGACCACGATTGCCCCGACCGGCACGATCTCTTTGGTGGCGGAAACGTCATCGGGGATTGAGCCAAACTTCTCCTGGGCCTACGTGCGCAAGGACACCCTGGGGACGCGTACCTATGTGCACACCCTGGCGGCAAACGCCCTGGGTATCGATGTCGATCAGACCGATCCCGAATCAATTGACTACGCCGCTACGTACGTGTGTGAGCATGAGAGTGAACTGCCGGATTACTTTATTTCGGCTATGAACATCAGCGCCGAACAGCATGTCCATGTGCTGGCGGCCGCGCAGCGAAATGTTGACAACAGTGTTTCCAAGACCTGCAACGGTGCCATCAACGACACAGTTGAGTCAGTGGATGCACTCTACAGACTGGCACGCCAGCTTGGCTGTAAAGCAGTCAGCTATTATCGAGATGGTTCGCGCGACAACCAGGTGCTTACCTCGATGAAGGCGGAAACCAGGAATGAAGCCGGCAATACAGAGGTTTTGGATGCCCCGCCGGCCAGCCATGCCGATGCTGCGCTCGTAATAGCAATTGATCCGGAAGCGGAAGGGTTGGCCAGAGCCGAAGCCGGGGCCGTCATCAGGGAGGAAGCAGAAGCGGAAGCAAAAGCAGAAGCAGCCCAGACAGTCCGGCGGCTCTCGGAAAACAGTATCGGGGCGCCAGAATTGACCGCGATTCGGATTGAGCGACCGCGCGAGTTGAGCGGCGCCACCTGGCAGATCCCCTTCGATGGCCAGAACCTTTACGTCACTGTCAATCACGATGGCCGCATGATTCAGGAAGTATTTGCCACTGGACCAATCAGCGGTGGCGTGGGCCTGCTCGCGTCGAAGATGCTGCGCGGTGGTTTCGACGCCGCCGAAGTTGCCTATAGTTTGAACAAGGTGACCGGGACGCACGCCGTCTGGTTCAACCAGCGCCTGCTGACTTCACCCGAACAGGCTGTGGCCGAATGCATCATGATTACAAATCGTCGTCTGACCGGCAGTCCTGATTCCGCCCGTGCCCTGGGAAAACAAAATCAGCAGTCAGTCGTCAGCAATCAGCAACCGGTCGGCGCCATCATGTCCAACATGATCGGCATCTGCCCCGAATGCAAAGGCCAACTCGAACACGCCAGTGGCTGCGACATCTGCCGCGATTGTGGCTATTCGAAGTGTAAGTAGGTACTTTTTCGTTTCGTAACCCGGTTGACCTAATGGGCTACAATTCACGCGTCAACAGTTGACTGCTGGGACACACGAAATTCGCTTTATTGCCTCCAAAAGAAATCGCCTCGCCGCTTTGGTGTGAATTTCTGGGTTAGCCGTCAAGGGCGGAGCGAAGTGTTTTTGGTTCGCGGAGTTCACCGTGTCTCAAAGCCGAAGTTCGACTATGAGATTGCTGTTGTTGCTGACGATGAAGTGTGCGAAGTGAGTAGGCATGGTTCGCCGATCGTGAACAACCAGAATTAGGCTGATCCGATAACTTCCCAAGACTACAGCTTTCTCAACCACCGTTCTTCAAGCGTTCACGCAATTGAACCATCGTCATCGATAGACAAGCCCCCGGGTCCGTCTTTCGTCCATAGTGACCCTCCTTAAAACCGACTTCATCGTGGCCGAGCACGTTTTCGTACTTAAAAATGTCAGGTTTAAAGTGCTTTAACCACTTGAGGAGCTTGATCAGAGCGGTCTCCTGTTCTTCGGTAAACTTGTGATAGTGACCGGCCGTTTGATAGCCGACCTTGGTCGGTGTGCCGATGGTGTCGCGAAACCTGACCTCGTCAGCAGTGAAGTCATCCTGGGGCTTCTTGGGCCCGTCGTTGTACCAGGGCCGGAAGCGATTGTCGCTTATCTTCCTTAACTTGCCGGCAGACACGACTTCGATTCCCACCAGCTTCCTGCTGAGGCTGCTTCCGAGATCAGGATGGAGGGTAGGGCCCGCGTGTTCTGCCCACTTAGTAAGAGAAAAACTCTGAAAGACTTTTCCACCGCGGCCAATGACGAAGTACGCATAATCATTCTCCTGGACGGCAAATTCAGTGGAGGCGGCTCCATCGTTAGGCCGGCCGTCGGTGGAATGTATGATTGCGCCAATGGGAAAGCCTTTCGCGTAGGTTCCCCTAACGCGCATTTTTTTCCCCTTATGAAACTTTATGGCGTCCGGATAAAAAATTCCGCCTTCTAACAAATTCTCATTTTCACTCATGTCTTTGCTCCCTGGTTGCGAAATTTTGTTGCGAAACAGATCTGTACTTTCATGAAAACTTCAAGTGCGAATGCTGGACTTGTCGTTGTGGTGAGGTCCAGGCTTTTCAATAATCGTACCGCCTTCTTTCGTGATTAAGAACGCAGACACTAGATCCAGAAACTCTTCGGCTCTCTCGTACGTGTCCTTGAGGCGATGAGAATTCAGATTACCTCGTATTTCTTTGAGGTTACCGGATGTTTTGATGTTTTCATCGCCGTGCCTCATCTGTTAGACCGG
>DAIMCP010000016.1:50158-79771 GCA_036726305.1 Pyrinomonadaceae bacterium
GTTAGACCGGATGCACCTTTTAACTCCTAATGAACAAGAGCCCAAAAACATTTCACTGGGGTTCGAGTGGTTGTCGGCATGGTCACAAAACGGTGAAACCGTGGGGTGGCAGCGGAGGCCGGTAACAACTTCATCTCTGTAGTTCGAAGCCGGAGACATTCTTATCGATTCCGGAGAGACAGCATCTCTAAATTCCAGCGGGGCCAGATGGTTCCTTAGTGGCGGTTCATCCCGCAAAGTTTATCGGCAGTCGCAATTGAACGTGAGTTCCGCATAGAAGTAACCCGCTCCTGGATCATTCTTATCGAATTGAACAAGGTTAGTGGTCTGCTTGAAGCGGTCGAAAAGGGGTTGCCTGTGATCTCGTGGCCCAGTGGGTCGACCACAAGCTTGAGTTCGCTCGTCGCAGCCGACCGCAACCCGGAGTATGATTCGACCCACAACATCTTTGCCTTCGAACCCGCCTACGATGCGGACGTGAGTTTCCCTCTCCGATCCGGGTTCCTTCACTAATTCCAACAAACGTTCGCGTCCAAGTATCAGCGTTGTAACCTCGGATTGAGGGTCTGTGAACGCTCCGGTAATAACGTTTAGTGGACGAACTATGTTTGGTGAGCCATCCCTAAGTTTGGTCGTGCGCACGTGCCGCAAGCACACTCGCTGAACGGAGCTTCGTCGGGGAAACCTGAACGGGAATTCAAAGGTCAGATCTCGCGGAGCTTGCGACCATGTGTTGCCGTTGCTCTGCGATTCACGACAGTGTGGAAAGCTGTAGCGGTTAGAGTCGTCTTGAAAGACGCCGAACATCCAGCCATTCCTGGCTGGATGTCGCCACCAGATTGCGTCGTAGGGATGGATCTCCGGGTGGTCGTGGCTAGGGTCTTTTAAGCAACACAGCTCGGGATGACTTGAAGGCTTGTGCTGTCCGTGGTCGTAGGCAAAAACTCCGTAAACGCAGGCCTCCATTCCCGCAAGTTGTCCGCGAGGTTCGAGCTCCGACTGGCATTCCGCACCATCGATGCACTTGATGCAATTGAGAGAACTGGGAGAAGTTGGAGGAAATCCGCCGCATCTGGACACACTTGCTTCGATGGGTAGGAAACGACCATCTGCACCGTAGAAATGTTCGTCGGGAGTCACCTCGGCGTGTATGACCCTTTGGCGCATTAATTCCGGGTCCGCGGCTCTTTCCAGGCAACCTCCTCGCTCGCAATTGACGTTGCCGAATCGTCGGCGGTCTTCGTCTGATAAATCCGGCTGCACGGTTTTCACAAATCCTTTGAGAAAATCGACATATGGCGAACCCGCTGCGGGCCGTATGTTGACGTTAATATCCCGCGGGTCGGCGGTTTCGTCATTAACTTCATATTTCGTTACAACCCCACAGAACTTTCGTCGTAAAGGCAAACGACCGTCCGCTTCAACACGTGTTGGTCGCAAGGCTGTGGGAACTAACGCTTCGAGGTTTTGTGCCTCGCAATCACTAAAGACTCCCCCGCAACAATCATTGAACGAAGTTGCCTGCTCTATACGCGGTTGCTGCGCGGCAACTTGAACGTCGCCCACACTTACTCTGGCGACTTGCGAAGGATCTCCGGCTCCTGCGGTTGGTAAACACTGGCCACCGCTACAACTCTGGCCGCCGCCTCGACATCCCGGCGTCGCGTCCGAACAGACTGTCCCATCAGGGCGAAGCCGGCTTCGCTGATCGCACTGCCCTGAAGGCGAGCACCTCGCAATCGTACAAGGATTACCGTCGTTGTCAGGACAGGAAGTGCCGGCGGGTACCGGTTCAATCTCACATGTCGAGTCCCGACAACGCCCCTCGTTACAAGGGCGGGTCCCTGCAATTTGACAGCGCGATCCGTCTGCTTTGCCCCGGCATTGACTCTCCGGTGGAGGCTGCTGTGCGTCAACACCAGTAAAGCTGAGTAGGAAGCAGATAGATGCCAACAGTACAGCAATTACGAGGTAAAGCTTAATTGATTTAGCAGTGTTCATGGCAACTCCGCTGCTGTGAAGCGATGGTTCATGCCCTGACGCTTGCCGGTTCGAACCGGCAGATGAGAAATCGTTAACGGTAAGCCTACGCGAGATGGGCAAGGCGCACGTTAACGAGAGCACTGAAGATCGTGCGCACAATATGCCGGTAAGGAAGCGAAGTCAATCCAATTTTGAGGGGGTCACACACGATTCCTCCGAGTTTGCGAGCGCGCAGGGACATCGGGCACCTAAGCTGAAGGATGCGCCGGTTGGATTAAGCCTACCGGCTCATCCGGAGAGTTGGAAACACAAGCGGTTTGAGGCAGGCAACCTACAGCTATCATTTGCCAAAGTGGCTGGGCCACTGCCTGCGAATTCCGCCAGGCAGGTTTTTTCATTAGACGTCGATATTGATTTAGAACGCGGACTAGCACATGTCGGCGAATGGTTGGATAATAAGATCCATCCAGGTAAGAAAACAGATCAGACTCTGGTCTATACTCTGCTATTTCTGCAAGGCATAACTCCTTACTATGCGCTCAACCCAGTGGGCTGATTCGGCCTGAGAAGCTCGCAAATTGATTCGGTTTAGAGTGAACGCTATCGACGTGATTGCCACGCGCTCGGGCGTCGGTGTTGATGAAGGACGGCGATGACAACAACGCTGTCCGACTGAGTCGTAAAGTAAACGGCGTAGGGAAATCTGTGGAGCAGCGCGCGACGAACATTTCCTTCAATGACTGGAAAGCGGAGAAAATTGTCTGCTATGTGTCCGAACGTCGTGCGCAGCTCATTTCTGAAGCGAGTACCCAAACCGGCAAGCTGGTCCTCATACCACAAAGCCGCTTCTTTGATGTCGGCTTGCGACTCTGGCCGGACAGCGATGCTTCGCTTCATTGGCTATCTGGCTTGTTCAATTCCGCTGTGAGTTCGCGATCGAATTGTTCCCAGGTTTTGCCTTCGTCTGGACTGGTGCGAAGAGCTGCTACTCTCTGGGACAATATTTCCCGGTGCCAATCTGGCACGGGAACTTGTTCTGGTTTGGCCGCAATGCGATCCCATAGGGACTGGAGATAGTCGATCTGTTCGTCGACCGTGAGCGCGTCGAAACCTGGCGGCGGTAATGGTAGTGCTTGAGACATCTGGGCAGTCCTTCCACGCGAAGTATAGCACGGAGCAGCACATTAATTTAGGATGCGAATCAATCCGTTCTGATCTTCAAGGGCCTCAAATCTTCACGTCGCACCCTGGGTTACAATGCGGCCTTGGTGCTCTCGCTCGCGCCGCGGGCTGAGGCACTAACACATTCCCGCGCAGCCTCAATCAAGGTGCGCGATAGTGATGAGGATCGCAGCGAGCAATGCGCCGGCGCCAATGCCCACGCCAATGGCTATATTCCTCGCAGTGGAATGCCCACGGTTGCGCTCAACCTTCGCCACGTCAGCGTAACGGATGGTGGTGGGTGTGTCAGTTTTCCGATCGCGCATTACGAAGTCGTCGTCGTCAGCCCGCGCGACATAGCCCTTAATCTTCGTGCCGTCCTTCGTTGTAATTGTCGCTCTGGCCTTTTCTCCGAGGCCTAATTTGGCGACCTGGCTCTTTATCTTCTCGACCGAGGTGGCTTCATTGCCACCCTGCGGTGTGGCAGTCACTTGCGGGACCGCAATGCCGAGTAGAAGAAGTCCGGAGATCAACCATATCAGATGCATTTTCGCCATGATGTTTCCTCAATCTGCGGCCGTTTTTCCCAATCGCACCCTATGTGAACCGGGAAATCAACGGTCGGCCCAAAAGTTTTCTATAAAATCACGAAGTTGAAGGGGCAACCCTGGTGCCACGACGCAATGCTGCCCTGCGAGTCAAAATACCAACATTGCGAACCCGATCCGCAATTCATTAGTGCAGCAACCATCCGACACCTGGCTTACAAACCGACGCGAAGGCAGTGCGAGTATGCCGAGGTCACAGCCATAACTACGAGAGATCGTTTCCCACCCCGAGTGCCTTGCGGACCGTATTGATGTCCGCGACGAAGCCGTTCTGTTCGATTTGAACTCGCGGGCTCATAGAGCGATATGATTTCTTATGCACACCGCCCCCACCGAAGAGCCGGCCCAGGGCACCTCCGGCCTGACGAGTACAATCGCGCATAGCCTCCGAATCAAGTTGATTGCCACTCAACTGCGCGGCCGCCGCCGCGGCCAGCCCGCAGAGGCTCTCTATCTGCATTGAACTGAAGGTGAGGTTGCGATGATAGCAAGCGAGCGAAGGCGGATTGTCCGGATGTGTAAGCCGCTCCGGGAACCAGACAGCGCGCCCTTTGGGTCGGCCATAAAGAACGTGACTGGCTGGTGACGTCTTGATATCGATCTTCCGATCCTGCAAATTCGGTAGGGGGTCGTGCAGCCAACTTGGACTCCACCGGGTGACCGCCTCCAGCGCTCTCCGCACTGTTGCATCCACGGGCTTTACCGGCGAAATGCCGCGCCCGCGTATCGCCGTAAGGATGGTGAAGGGATCGATGACCGGACCAGGATTCCCCGGACCGAAAGCCGATAGCCGGATGGCCGCCAGCGCCTTCTCTGCAAGTTGGTCGAGTGTCATCTCGCTGGGGCCGCCGGCCCAATTTACGGCGGCGAAGAAACCGGTGCTTCCGTCCCACGAGACATTGAACTTGTCGCGTCTGATCTTGAAAGCCAAATCTACTGCGTCGTAGAGTTTCAGGGCTGCTGTTTCTGACTCTACGTTGACGATTGCGGTCAAAACGAAAACGCTGCCGTGGGGATAAAAAAACGCTTCCGGAATAATGTTGATCTGTACCGCCACGGGTACCTTGGCCAGCCACGCACCTGGCGTCACAGTGACCGGGAAATCGGCTCTCAGTGGCACCAGGGCACGCCAGGCGACGCTGCCACTCAACTCGTCCAGGGCTGAGCTCTCCAGGTAGCGCTGCCAATAGAGCTGTCCTTTAGGTTTCGGCCAGGGAGGACCAAGCTCTGAAAGAGTCTTCGTTGCCAGCGGCAGGGCATGCTGCTCGAAGAAGTTCTCATAGGTGGACCTGCGCCCCAGCGCCGCGAGAGGCGCTCCGGCCGGTACGGTCTTTCCCAGCAGGTCGAGAATTGTTTCTGCCCAGATCAGGGATAAGCGGAATTCCAGAATCTCGGAGGCCATTGACACCCTCCTTCCCTTTATGGTTTTATTCGTTCGACTACTAGCCTCCGGGGGACTTATGCGACCAATGAGTTGGCCGTATAAGCCCTTGGAGGCTTACTGAATCCATTCGGATTGATGGGGGGTGTTCGCACTCCCCATTTAAATTTTTACCTGTTCGACACTGGTAGATCTTTTCATTCCTGTTTCGCAATCACACCTTTCGTCAGGGGATCGTTGGTTACCTCTTCCTTCTTGAACTGCTGCGGTCCGTTTAGCCCGCTCGTCTGATCCCATGAGGCCTTCAGCAGCTTTGCTTTTTCGCCCTCATCTATCAAATTTGCCAGGGCCAGGGCACTGCCGTCGTCGAGTTGCTGCTCCACACGTGTCTTCAAGTCTGTTTGTTTGTCTTTCAAGTCATTCGCGACCGTTAGCCAGGCAATGTTTATGTAGGGCGCCAACCAATAAGTCTCCTGCTGATCTCGCCGGCGCTCGATTAAGAATAAATTGCGATCCGTGCCCTTGACCTTGACGCTCAACTGGTAGAGAGAGACACCGAGTCTCTGCCAGTGTAGCTTTTTGAGCAGACGAGAGGGTTTGTCCGTCGGAGCAGGCGTCGACAGGTATCGCGAAAGCCATCTGGCAAACTCGACCAGCAGCCATGCAAGCAAACCAATAAGAATAGATACAAGCCAGACTCTTATGATGTCCCCCAGCCCGTAGCCAATCAGGTAGTCGCGACTGACACCTGACAACAGCTTCGTGCCGTAGGGATAGAGGTAAGCCATGGCGCCCGAGAGCGTAATAGCGCCAATCCAAAGAGTGGGCTTGGTCGCATTCTTGAGAACTGATTCTTCGCCCGCACCCCGCTTAGCGAACATGCGGTACGTTACGATCATAAGGAAGCCGGGCAGGAGCAGGAACGAAGGCAAACCAAGCGCGGTAAGCAACTCTGACTCGCCGAGGATGCCAACATCAAACTGCTGCTGTGCGATCACGTTGGCTTGTCGCAGATGCTCGCTCGCGCCCCATTCAATAGGCACGCGAAAGATAAGCAGATGTTTGCCTGGTCGCACCGTGTCGGTCACCCTTATATCCACCGGGACATAAGCGCTATCGCGTGCCTCGATTTGGACGACACCCTGATCGTTCTTAGGCAGCCCGGAAAGGTTGGCAGTACCTGAGATGAAACCCGGGCCGTCCGTCGTGATCGGAAACACGCGAATCGGGAGGTTGCTCTTGTTGTTTATGACCAGAAAAACCTGGCCAGGCTGCTGCTCATTGAGTTGTGTGCTGGCAGTATTGGGCACGACTTCCACGACCTTGCCAACTTCATCTGCCTGCCGGCTGTTTACGACGAGCGTAGAGTAAAGCACCTGCGGCACACTGCTGCTGCCCGTCGTGCTATAGGTCACACGAAGATAGACGCTGCCTGGAACCAGGCCCCGAACCCCTTGTTCCAGGTGCAGCGTCCAGTAACTTTCGGCCTGCGGCGCAAGATTCGCAATCTCCTTGCTTTCATCAACGCGGATATTCGCTTCGGTTCCGGAAAACCAATCCAGCTTTACGTTTTGGATAGCAGCCTGCGACTTATTGCGCAGGACCAACTGGGTTTGTGCCTCTCCTTTAGCCGGCAGATCCAGGGTGGCGGGAGTGAGTTCGAGCTTGACCTCTGCATCTTCCGCCAGCGCCGAAGACCCGAGTGCAGCAGTGTTGACCAACAACAGCAGGATAAAGAAAAAGAATCTGGTCATTTACGTCACCGTTTGAGACTCTACATGCGCGAGTAGTCGTGTCCTATTTGTACCGCCAGCTGCGGTGATTCAGTCGCACTCAACCTGAGCGTCAGTGAACAGCTTGCTTACAAAGGGCTAACTCGTCATGGCGGACGTGAGTAGCAAATTGACTATATTATTGCTGTTTGAGAATGAGTCGCATTTAGTCCTATGCAAACACCCTGCTTTTACGTCAAAAGCTCTTTTCAAGTCAATGCCATTGCAGCCTTCTTCTGGCTGGCAATATTTACCTGGGCGGCTTGAGTCATTTGTCAGTATCGGTACCTGATTTGTTCCTTGTCCGGATCCACCCCTACAATGACTGTTCCAGATGGCCCACGACTTCATAGCCGGCATCGACATTGGCGGCACTAAGATCGCGGTTGCAGTTGCGGCCGCGAGCGGGGAGATTTTCGCCCGTTACTCGGTGGTCACCGATGCAGCTATCCCTCCCGAAACCGTCATGGGAGGATTACTCGAGAAGCTCGAAAGGATGGCGGAGGCGAACGAGGGTCGCCTCGTGGCGATTGGGATTGGTTGCCCCGGCCCGCTCGACCGGGAACGTGGCCTGGTGCTGGCGCCGCCCAATATGCCCAGGAGTTGGTGGCAGTTTCCCCTGCGCGCTTACGTTGAAGAGCGGACAGGTTTAACCGTGGTAGTCGAGAATGACGCCAATGCCGCTGCGCTTGGCGAGCACCTCTATGGGGCAGGCCGAGGTCACAAAGACCTCGTCTACCTAACTATCTCGACCGGTATCGGTGGGGGCATTATCGCGGATCACCGCCTGGTGCACAGAGTGGGAGAGGCTGGTCATGTAACAGTACGACCCGAGGGCGCGCGTTGCGGTTGCGGCGCGCGCGGTTGCCTCGAGGCCGAATGCTCGGGTACGAGTATCGCCCGGCGAGCGCAAGAGTATCTCCTGGCCGGCGGCGCCAGCAGTCTGCACAGTGTTCACCCAGTTACTGCAAGAGCAGTGATCGAAAGTGTCAGGGAGGGCGACGAACTCGCTTGTGCGGTGTGGCGGGAGACAATCGAGTTGCTGGCTATTGGTATCAGCAGCATTATCGCTGTGCTGGCCCCAGAGTCAGTGATATTGGGCGGTGGCGTGTCGGCCGGCGCGGGAGAGTTATTGTTCGGGCCTTTGCGTCAAGAGTTAAAAGAGCGTGTGCGAATCGTGCCCCTGAACTCGGTAGAGATTGTGCCGGCTGCGCTGGGAACCGAGAGTGGCCTTTACGGGGCGCTGGCGCTGGTATCGCAGCGTGCCGGCAAAGATTGATCCCGCAGTTCCGCCGCCTGCTGAAAATGAAACTGCTTGATAAATAGACAAGCAGGCGGCCTGAAAAGGAAAGCCAACATGAAGACCGTGCAGACTACACCGTTCACCGACCAAAAACCCGGCACTTCGGGGTTGCGCAAGAAGACGCGTGTGTTCATGCAGCCTCACTATCTGGAAAACTTCGTGCAAGCTGTCTTCAATACGGTGCGCGAAGATCTTCCCGCGGGCTTCGCAGGCGAGACGCTCGTGGTAGGAGGGGATGGTCGATTCCACAATCGTGCAGCTACGCAAACCATTCTGCGAATGGCTGCGGCCAATGGAGTCGGTCGCGTGCTGGTCGGACGCGATTGCCTGCTTTCGACGCCTGCTGCCTCGGCCGTGATTCGCCGTCGCGGGGCGCTGGGCGGGCTGGTGCTGTCTGCCAGTCACAATCCCGGGGGGATTGATGCGGACTTTGGGATCAAATACAACGTGCGCAATGGCGGCCCCGCGCCCGAAGCGATCACGCAGCGCATTTACGACCATACACTCATGATCAAGGAGTATTTGACCTTTGAGCACGAAGATTTCGACTTACGGCACGAAGGCAGTCTGCAACTTGGAAAGACTGAAATTGTCGTGATCGATCCACTGGCGGATTACACCGCTGTCCTCGCGGAGTTATTTGACTTTGCTTCACTGCAGGAGCTTTTCAAGAAGGGTTTTAGAGTGCAGTTCGATGCGATGCATGCCATTACAGGACCTTACGCGCGTCATATTCTGGAAGAGTTGCTCGGCGCCGCCGCCGGAACGGTAATCAATGGCATACCGCTGGAGGACTTCGGCGGCTTACATCCGGATCCAAACCTGGCACACGCAGAGGAACTGGTCGCTACAATGAACGGGCCTGACGCGCCCGATCTGGGCGCAGCTTGTGATGGTGATGGCGACCGAAACCTTATTCTGGGCCGAGAGTTTTTTGTGACCCCTGGTGATTCGCTGGCGCTGATCGCTGAACACGCGCAGCAGTGCATTCCGGGTTACCGCGGGGGACTCGCAGGCGTCGCTCGATCAATGCCCACCAGCACAGCTGTCGATCGGGTGGCCCATGCTTTAGGCATAACCTGCTACGAAACTCCGACCGGATGGAAATTTTTTGGTAATTTGATGGACGCGGGGCTATGTACCATCTGCGGAGAAGAGAGCTTCGGTACCGGCTCAAATCATGTCCGCGAGAAGGACGGATTGTGGGCTGTATTATGCTGGCTATCCATCCTGGCGAAAACCGGGCAGCCAGTAAGCGAGGCGGTGCGCAACCATTGGCAGCGCTTTGGTCGCAGTTATTATCAAAGACACGATTACGAAGGTTTGGAGCTAACCGCCGCGTCAGAGATGATCGATGCTTTGCGTGCGCGGCTTTCGAACCTCCCCGGCAGTCCCGTAGCAGGCAGTGTCGTGGCGCATGCTGATGATTTTAGCTACACCGATCCGGTAGATGGAAGCACAAGCGTAAAACAGGGAATTCGGATCTTGTTGGAAGACGGCTCACGCATTGTTTGTCGCCTGTCGGGCACTGGGACTGAGGGCGCGACGCTGCGACTTTATGTCGAGCGCTATCTGAAGGACGATGGGTATGGTGAGATTGAAATCATATTGAGACCGCTGGTGCAGGCAGCACGAAATCTATTGGACCTGCGGGCGAGGCTCGGCCGAGATGAACCGACGATTATTACCTAAAGTTAAAGAGCCTCTGGGTGAAAGCTGTAAACGGCAAGAAGGGCCGTAAACCGAGGGACAAAGAACCACTCACAAATCCATTTGACGAAGCTGGGACGTAAATACATCTGAGACAGTTAAGAGATTGAAACGAGAAGGGGATTTATGAACAGAAGATATTTCCTGGCTGTGGCGGCCGCAGCCGGAGCCCTGACGGGGCTCTCAAGTTTGTCTGGTGGTTCTTTATTTTTCGAGGTCAGCGCCCAAAATAAAAAGGCGAAAGGAATCAAAAAAGTGATCAAGAGCGATTTGGAATGGAAGCAGATTCTTACCCCGGATCAATATCAGGTGGCGCGCCAGAAAGGGACCGAGCCGCCATTTTCAAGCCCGCTCAACGAAATTCACGAAGCGGGAGTATTTGAGTGCGTTTGCTGCGAGCTGCCATTGTTTAGTTCCGACGCGAAGTTCGACTCAGGCACTGGCTGGCCGAGCTTCTGGAAGCCAATTGCCAAAGAAAATATACGCGAGGAAATAGACAGGAGCTTGTCCGAAGTAAGAACGGAAGTGCTGTGCGCTCGCTGCGACGCCCACGTCGGCCATGTCTTCAATGACGGTCCGCGGCCTACCGGGTTGCGCTACTGCATGAACGGTGTGGCTTTGAAATTTGTCAAGAGAGGATTGGCGTAACGCTTACACTTCGTTAATCGCTTGGTGCCGCAGGTGCGAATTGTCCGATAGCGAATTTCGCAGCTACTGTGGCAGATCACAGGGTTGCTTTACACGCTGCCCGGCTCTGTCAGGCTGGCAATGGCTATGATCAGTTCATTCGCCTCTATCGGTTTGGGTACAAACATATTGAATCCCGCCGCAAGAGCTCGGGTTCGGTCTTCTACTCGGACGTACGAAGTCAGTGCAACGGCAGGAATGTATCCTCCTTTTTCTGCTTCACCAGCCCGTAACTTGGTGATGAGAGCGTAGCCATCCTCGCCCGGCATAGCCAGATCAGACACAAGCACATCAGGCTTGTACCAGGTCAAAACCTCCAGCGCTTCAGGAACCGAGGAAGCCGTCTGGACCTTAGCATTGGCTTCACTCAGTGAAACACTCAGCAGGTGCAGGGTATCCTGGTCGTCATCGACTAGCAACACCTGCAGGTCATCGAGGAATGGAGCGGGCTCGGTTGACGGCTTTTCCCAGTCAATGGGCCGTAGCGTGCCGGTTGTAGAGCGCCTGTATTTGGCACGATCGCGCTCGCCGGCAAGTGGCAAATTGATGGTGAATGTCGAGCCCTGATCTTCGCCCTCGCTGGCGGCGGCAACAGTGCCGCCATGAAGTTCTACCAGGTGGCGAACGATGGCTAACCCCAGCCCCAGCCCCCCAATCCGCCTCGTGCTACTGGCATCTGCCTGACGGAAACGGTCAAAAACGTAAGGCAGGAATTCGGCTTGAATACCTTGACCAGAGTCTCGGACACTTAGTTGTATGTTGGCATCGAAATGTTGGAGTTGGACCTGAACACTGCCGCCCTCAGGTGTGAATTTGATGGCGTTAGACAGCAGATTCCAAACGACCTGCTGCAGGCGACTGGAATCGCCGAAGGTCTGCCTGGCAGCCGGATCAAGCGTGACTGTTAGTTGAATTCCTTTCGATTCTGCAGCCAGTTGCACTGCATCTACCGCTGCGTAGATCACCGCAGCTAGATCGACTGGCACCAAATCTAATCTGAGCTTGCCGGTAATCATTCGCGATACATCCAGAATATCTTCGACGAGTTGTGCCTGAGCTTTGGCGTTGCGATGAATGGTCTCGAGGGCGCGCTCTGAGACGGTCGGATCGAGTCGGCCGCTTCTTAACATATGCGACCATCCCATGATGGCATTGAGCGGCGTACGCAACTCATGAGAAACAGTGGCCAGAAACTCGTCCTTCATGCGATTGGCTGTTTCCGCTTCAGTGCGGGCCATCTGTTCCCTTATGAGCGAGGCCCGCAACTCTTCTTCAGCTCTCCAGCGCTCCGCTATCTCCGCTTCCAGGGATCTTGCTTTTTGTTGCAGCTGTAGCACCGCACGCAAACGCTGATCCTGGCTGTCCAGCGCCGTAAAACTTTCCGTAGGAAATACTTCAGTGTGTTGAGCGCAAACTTGCAGGAGGGGTGCCGCGAAATTCTGGTTACTAAATATCTCTAACGGGTAGGCGCAGAACAGGAGTAAGAGATGAGTTTTTGCCAACTCATTCCACAGTTCTTCTAAACGAATCGCCTCGTCGCATTTTTCAGCTGCCCAGAGGATTGCGACCATCTCTCCGAAGACGCGCACCATGCGTCCGCCATCCGATGCTTTGACAATAACGTCCCCGAGAGACTGGGCAAAACGACCGGCGTCGGGAACTCCTTCCACCATGAAGTGAGTTAGGGTCTCGGCCGCGTCAAGCGTTAAGTAACGGCCCGCGGCCGATGCCTCAGAGACATCCAGGCCCGCGGCGGTCAGGAGTTCATCCAGCCCCTCACGATGAGCTTGAGTGGCCACAATGACAACGGCATCACCGGTGTCAAGACCTGTCAATACAAAGTCCCGAAGGGAGTTCAAAAGCCACCGGTCAGTATCATAGAACTGTGCATAGTGCGACCGATGGCCGTCCGGGCGCCGATCAGGACCGCGAGCCAATAACGAAACAAGATTTTGAGGGTTTTCGCTGAGAATATGCTCACTGCCGTATAGGTCGCTGTTAACTTTGATCAATAAACCCTCCCAAAAGTAACTGCGCAAACGTTCCGGCGTGCCGTGTGCGAGCGGCCGAGAAATCCAACAATTGAGCTGGCAAAATGGGTAGAAAACCGGGTCGAGCTATGCTCCGGTCCAGAGAAATCCAACCTCTTGGAGCCTTTCATCTGCCACTTTTAGCTGCCTACTATCAAAGTTTGATTGGATTTATGTGGTTTTTCTGTGTCTGGCTGAGAGCCACAGGAGGTTAGGTAAGGCGACGGGTCCCTGGCGTCAGTCAAATCTTACACAACTATTACCGCTGTTTGCCCCGATTGGCACTACTGTATTGAGAGACGCAATATTTCCGCGGTGTTTAGGACTGCGCCAAGGCGCAGCCGACGGTCAGGAGGATGAGATGAAAGTTCTATTCATAAACCCCGAATTTCCCGACACCTACTGGAGTTTTCGTCACGCCTTGCCATTTGAAGGAAAGCGCTGTGCGTTTCCTCCCCTGGGTCTCCTGACCGTCTCAGCGCTGCTGCCAAAATCGTGGGAGCGCCGTCTGGTCGATATGAATGTGCGCCGTTTAAAAGATTCAGACATTGAATGGGCTGACATGGTCTTTGCAACGGCAATGCTGGTGCAAAAGGACTCTCTGCGAGAAGTTGTCAAGCGCTGCAAACAGCGGGGCAAGAGAGTTGTCCTCGGTGGCCCGTACGTAACGACCACAATTGAGGAGTTACCGGAAGCTGATCACATCTTCCTCGGAGAAGCTGAAACGACCCTGCCGCAGTTCGTTGAGGATCTCGAACGAGGTGAGGCGAAGCGATCTTATAAAGCTGCGGAGCGTCCGCCGCTTTCGATCACGCCGATTGCAGATTTCCACCTTGCGGAATTAAAGCACTACAGCGCGATGTCAATTCAGTACTCGCGAGGCTGTCCGTTTAGTTGTGAGTTTTGCGACATCATCGAAATTTATGGCCGTGTGCCGCGGACCAAGAGCAATCAGCAGGTGCTGGCGGAGTTGGATGCGCTACGGAAGCTGGGTTGGCGCGGAACTGTTTTTATCGTGGATGACAATTTCATAGGTAACAAGAAGAATGTCCGGCAACTGTTGCCCGATCTGACTCGCTGGCAGGAAGAGCATGGCAATCCCTTTTCTTTGCTGACCGAAGCAAGTGTGAACCTTGCGGACGATGAGGAGTTGCTCGGGAACATGCGGGACGCCGGTTTCAGGCGGGTATTTCTGGGAATTGAAACGCCAGTTGAGGAGAGTTTAAAAGAGGCCCAAAAGCCGCAAAATCGCGGCAACCTGCTGGAATCAGTAAAGCGCATCCAAAGTTACGGCATGGAGGTTATGGCCGGCTTTATTGTCGGGTTTGACAATGATCCTGAAGACATTTTTGAATTACAGATCAACTTCATCCGCGAAAGCGCTATCCCGCTGGCGATGGTTGGGTTGCTGAATGCTCTGCCGGACACACAACTATGGAAGCGACTGGAGCGCGAGGGACGATTGCTCGGCGAGGCATCCGGAAACAACACTGTCTGTACCTTTAACTTTGTTACCCGGATGGATCCGGCCCGGCTGATCGCGGGCTATCAATCAATCATGCGGACCATCTACAGTCCGGCCGAGTACTACCGGCGCGCCCTCGATTCAATGAAGCGAACTCAACAGAGCAACTCTGAGCCGCAACACTATGATTTACTGAACAGCATCGCATCGTTGCTTCGTATTGCGATCCGTCTGGGCGTGCTCGATCGCGAAAGAAGGGAATTCTGGCGCTTCCTGGCCAATACGGCTACCAGGCACCATCGTAGATTGGCCGAGTCGCTGCGCCTGGCGGCGATGGGATACCACTTTCGCAAGTTGAGCGAGCTGTATGGCGCCAACTGAGGTTGATAGGAGCAGCTCAGCGCTTTTCGGGTGGGGTGTGCTATACTGCAAACTGTCGGTTCTTTAGAAAACCACTCTCGACATCAGGATCCACGCTCAGCGTTTCCCTCCTCGTGCCGTCAGGTGCTTTCCAATTGCGACTAGCGCCGAGGAGCTTTCGATGTCACCAAGCACGCCATTCGCTTTTCAATCCGACCAGGCATCGGGGCTGAACGCGACCGCCATGCGGCCAGCCGTGCAGAGTGCGTCGCGGATGTCTTAAATGAGGTTAAGTCGATGAGTCAACTTTGGGCCATGCAGCGTGCCAATGGCGACTGGTTTGCTTTCGACGATCGCGGGGCCTTTCGCGTTCCTGTCTTCATGAGCAGCAGAGATGCAAGCCAGGCGCGGGCTTTCAATACCGATATGCTGGCGTTTCGTCCCGTAAAAGTTGATGAGTTGGCGCTGACGGATCTGGGCAAGCCAAGCGGCGGCGATTCCTTCCATTTTTGGCTTGTAGACCAGGATGCGGTCAACTTGAAACGTGGTCATCGTCTGGATCATGCGCAACTGGCCGAGTTGTTCCTGAAAACTGGAAAGACTAATGGCAATGTCTAAAATGATTTGGTACTGCCACGACTGCGGAACGGTGCTCCACTTTTGGCAGATTCGATGTCCTAACTGTCACCGTACGGGAATGAACATACTGCAGGCGGCGGCCCTGGCAATAGTCGCGGTACCCGCACTGTTCTTGTTAATCAGGTTTCTTTGATAAATGGCGACGGCCGTACCAGGATGAAATAACTTATGGTTGTAAAAAAAGACAGTAAGAAAAGCGAAACGGACGAAAAGGTGCTCGAACAGCGTTGGCCTGGCATAGACTCCAGCTTCCGTCTGATCATTGTAGCGGCAAAGAGGACCAAGCAATTGCTGCACGGCTCGGCGCCCCGCATCCAGGCTGACCCGCTCAAGCGCCGAAACACCAGCATTGCGCTCGAAGAGGTAAAGCGAGGATTGGTGCCGTTCACGCGTTACACTAAAGATGCCAATGGCGTTAGAACGACAACCCCATGACCACGCTAGTCAAACGGCATGGTTACAACTTTGTTCGCTCATCGGCTAAGCCCGTCGCGGTTTCCGCCCCAAAGCCTTCCGGCAGCTTCAAGATGAACGGATTACGCATGTATATGAGTTCCAGTCCCACTGACCCACGGATCGGCCAGCCGGTCTTTTACAGCCGGCGTGGTGATGGCCCCTATTATCAGTGGAGTTACGAGGAGAAGGCCGGCCAATGGCGCGGATCAAGGGTTAGCGTGGCGGACTTTGCACCACGCGAACTGCTGATGGCGAATTGGAAGAACGTGCCCACCGCCTTACAAACGAAGCTTGGCGAACACTATTTGGATTAGTAGGAAATGATCGGTACAAACCTGCCGCGAACCACCCCAACCGACAGCTTGCGACTCAACTGGATCCAGAGTTTTCTGGTCATAAGCCTGCACGCTTGTGGCCTGCTCTGTTTTTGGTATTGGCCGCGGCCAATTGACCTGGTGCTCTTCTTTGGCTTTTATATCTGCACCACCTTTGCCATTGGTATCGGTTATCACCGCTTGCTGACGCACCGCGGCTTTAGGTGCAATACCTGGCTGCGGCGTATGCTGACCTGGATGGGCGCCGCCGCCTTGCAGGGTGGTCCGGCACGTTGGAGTCGCATACACCGGCGCCATCATCAGGCGACTGACAAGCATGGCGATCCGCACACCCCCCTGATGGGATTCCTGCATGCGCACATGGGCTGGATAATGCGCCGCGACGCCGAAGAGGGGAGCGATTATCGTGAGCTGGTGCCGGACATCTCAGGAGACGACCCATGGTTACGAGTGTTGGATGAGGGTGTTCTGTTTACGCTTCCGTGGTTCCTAACCGGCGTCTTTTGTTACGCCGTTGCCGGCTGGCGTGGAGTCCTGTGGGGGACGATAGCGCGAACGTTGACGCTCTGGCATTTTACCTGGTGTATCAACAGTGTCTGTCATGTTTGGGGGCAAAGGCCAAACGATACTAAAGATGAAAGTCACAATGTGTGGTGGCTGGGTCTGGCGACGTTTGGGGAAGGCTGGCACAATAATCATCACGCGCGGCCGACAGCTGCTATTCACGGCTGGCGCTGGTATGAAGTCGACCTTTCCGGATACGTCATTCGCTTGCTGGCGCGCGCGGGGATAGTCTGGCAAGTAGTACGACCACCGCGCGAATTGCGAGGTTGAGTTTGTTTGAACCAGGTCCTTTTTTTTCAGTCCTATCCTGACCATTTCCAGCATGCCCTGGTTTGAGCAGCAGAGGCTCCAATCAATGACGATTGAGAGATGTCCAATCTCAAATGGAAAATAAACTCGGCTCCCGTCCCATCCGTTGGATCATAATTGCAGCTTCTCTGAATGTCCGTCCGCAAACCCTTCAGCGTTCCGCCAACATCCTCTGAGAAACAGCGGTATCCCGGGTTTGCAGCTCTGCGCCACCGCGACTTTCGCTTGTTGTGGCTGGGCCAACTGGTCTCCGTTACCGGATCCCAGATGCAACTTGCTGCGCTGCATTGGCACATCTGGCTGCTGACCAAATCCGCCTTTGCCCTCGGCCTGTTGGGGCTCTTCCGCGGCGCTCCCATTATCCTTTGCTCTCTTGCCGGCGGTGTCTTTGCCGATGCAGTCGATCGCCGGCGGCTGATGATCATCATGCAAAGCGTAATGCTGGCCAGCGCCACCTGCCTGACCAGTGTCACGGTGGCGGGCCTGAGTCATGTGTGGCCCATCTACCTTTTGACCGCGCTTGCCTCAGCAGCCTCTGCCTTCGACACACCGGCCAGGCAATCGTTGATGCCTATGCTTGTGCCTGGGCGTGACTTTCCCAACGCCGTTAGCCTCGGAGTGACTGTCTTCTACTTTGCCATGATTGCTGGTCCGGCATGCGCCGGCTTCTTGTTGGCGAGCCATGGACCAGCGATCATTTATGGCATCAACTCGGTTTCTTACCTCGCGGTGATTGCAGCGCTGATACTGATGAGAACCAGTGGACGACCCGCGGTCAATGACGGCGTAACCCAGGCCCGAGTGAGCTTTGGTGCATTGCGAGAGGGCCTTGAGTTTGTTTGGCGGACCCCAATAATCGTCCAGACTATGACCCTGGATTTTGCGGCTACCTTCTTTGCTTCGGCGACTGCGCTGTTACCGATCTTTGCGGATAAGATCCTCAATGTGGGCGCCCGCGGCTTCGGTTTGCTGTCTGCCGCACCCGCAATTGGCGCGGTCATTACCGGCCTGATCATGGCCCGGATGGGAACGCTTCGACATCAGGGCAAACTTGTCATTGGATCCGTGGCCGTCTTTGGCCTGGCAACCCTCGCCTTTGGTTTGTCGCGAATTTTCTGGATTTCGTTGCTGCTGCTGGCCCTGGCTGGAGCGGCCGATACGGTCAGCACGGTATTGCGACAGACCATTAGGCAGTTGGTTACGCCCGATCATTTGCGCGGCCGCATGACTTCTATCAACATGGTTTTTTTCATGGGTGGGCCGCAGCTCGGAGAAGTGGAAGCCGGGACAGTGGCAGCCTTGATTGGCGCCCCTCTCTCTGTAGTCACAGGTGGCCTGGGCTCAATTCTGGCGGCAGCGATTGCTTTTATAAAAGCACGGAGCCTGTTGGAATATGACGGTGAGTGCCCACCAGAGCGAAAGTAGCTGACGGCGCCCAGAGTGATAGAGATCTTCCGCAGCCGATTGACGATGCACAATAATTGGTTAGCCGCAGAAACCAGCGCGCACCAGGATCACGTGATAGCGCACGTCATCGGTGCCAGCGTGCTGGGCTACTTCGTTCTGGATGAGGCATTACACGTTTTGCTCGACATCGGATTTGTTTGGACTATCTATCTGGACGGCCAGATGGTCCTGCTGCCGCAAGTCGCAGCCATCAGGGAGTTAGAGCTTGAAGCTGAAGTAAAGGAGCAACTGGGCCGGGAGATAGAACTGCTGGAACGAGCCGGCGGCGCTCACGAAAGTTTCAAGCACCTGACACCGGCGCCGGTCGATTGCTTGATCACGGCAGTCTCCTTTTTCGCCAGAGGCGATTGCCGCCGCCTGGTATTAGTGGGTGAAACCGCCAACCTGGTCATGGAAACTTCGCTCGCCTCCGCGACCATTCAAATCAGCGCGGAAAATTGAAAGGACAGTAAAAGCGGGGCCGTCTGCAAGCCGGTCACTGAGTTATCACAACGATCTGGTTATCAACCTGTCTTACGCCGTGAATGGCCCGCACAAGTTTGGCGACCCGTTCCTTCAGCTCATCTGAAGGCGCAGTGCCCACCAGAACAACCCTGCCGTCATTGACGGTCGCCGTGATACCTAATTGGACCAGGCTGGCCTCGCTTGCCAATTTAGCGTCGATTGCCGCTTGAACTTCGGCATCGTCGGGCGTTGCAGCCGGGGTAGCCTCCGCGTTGCCTGGCGAAGGGGTTGCGATGGTCTGAGCCTGTTTCGGACTGGGAGTCAAAGACGGGGGAGAGACTTGTGAGTTTGCCGGGGAGGCCGGCGGCAGCGGCGCAGGTGAGACGGCAATCAACCTGGCGGAAGTGGTATCGGTAAGTTGGCCACTAATTGCCAGCAGCAGCACCGTGGTCAGCAAGGTCGCGAGCACGACAATGCCTGCGTTAAGCAGCATCGGGTTGGTGCCGGCGTCGTTTCTCGCAGGCCTCCGGGCGTGTGGTCGTCTCGGTCGACTCCCTCTGCTTGCCGGAAAGGGAACCTCGACGCGGCTGCGCTTTGGTGTTTCTCTGTAGTTTCCCATGAATGGCTCGAATGGATTCTAACATTCAATCCTTTAATTGACAGTGGGATGGGACACTGTAACACCGGTCGCTTCTCGGGCAACACGCAACTTGATAATTTGGGTTACAATCGCCCTATGGCTACGGCGATTGTTCATCATCCGCTCTTCGCTAAGCACGACACTGGTCCCCATCATCCGGAGTCGCCATCGCGCTATGTAGTGGTGATGAAAGCGCTGCGCGGTGAAGCCGAGTTATGGCCCGGGCTGCTGGAAGTGGAGGCGAGGGAAGCGCCGCGCGGGGTCGTGCAGGCATGCCACACGCCGCAAATGTTTAAGACCGTAGAACGGGTCGTGAAAGAAGGGCTCGGGTCTTTGGATGCTGACACGAATGTGTCGCTGCACTCGCTTGAGGCAGCCTTGCGCGGTGCCGGCGCCGCCTGCCAGGCTGTAGATCTGGTGATGAGTGGCACCGCAAATAATGCTTTCGTTCCGGTGCGGCCGCCGGGGCATCATGCTACGGCGGAGCATGCCATGGGCTTCTGTCTGTTCAACAACGTGGCGATCGCCGCCCGTTACGCTCAATCACGCTACCCGGAGATCGAGCGCGTAGCAATCATCGACTGGGATGTTCATCATGGGAACGGCACGCAGGGAATCTTTTACGACGACCCGCGGGTTTTCTTCTTTTCGTTACATCAATATCCGTGGTATCCCGGCACTGGTTCGCGCGGTGAAACAGGTATCGGGCGCGGGCGCGGCTACACGCTGAACGTGCCCCTGCGCGCTCAGACACCGGCGCATGAACACAAGCGCGCACTGGAGGCGGGGCTGCAGGAGATCAACGAAAAATTTCGCCCCGATTTCATCATAATTTCCGCCGGCTTTGATTCACACAAGGGAGATCCTCTCGGCCAACTGCAGCTCGCTGACGACGACTTTGTCTCGCTCACGCGCGATATAAAAGAGTGGGCCAATGAATGCTGCGCCGGTCGAATCGTTTCCTGTCTGGAAGGCGGTTATAACCTGAATACCTTAGGAGAGACCGTGGTCGCGCACGTGAGGGAACTGAGCACCGGTATTGGCTGACTTGCGATCATTAGTTTCTGTTGTAACAAACCCGTTCGTGGAGTAAACTCCTCACCGTTTAGGGCCTTCGGAGCACATGTCACAACCGCTAATTGAAAAGCAGACCCTCTTTGAGTTCCTGAAGTATAGACAAAGGAACGCTGATAGCCGCTCCGAACATATGAGGGCATAACCAGATGGCTATGCTCTCGGAGAAAAAAGAGTCATGCCAGACATCGAAATCACCTGCGTAGAGTGCAACAACGCATTCCCCTTTTCTGAACGAGAGCAAGAGTATTACCAGGAGCGCAACCTAACTCACCCGAAGCGTTGCAAGGCTTGCCGGGATGCCCGACGTAATAATTTCGGATCGGCCAGAGGAGCGGGCGGAGAGCGCCAGCGATTTGAGATTACGTGCGATCAATGCGGTAAGGTTGATTCAGTACCTTTTAAGCCTTCCAGTGGACGACCGGTATTGTGTGGCGACTGTTTCAGCGCCAGCCGGGCACAGCCTCGCGCTTAGCCTCATCTTTTTGGTAACGAGAGAGCTTAGCTTGCGTGACGTCGGAGGCGAGGGCCCGGCGTACGCAAACGCACACTCACGTTTCTGATCAAGCTTCCCAGGGCAGGCCCGGCCTGCCGAAGTGACCATAATTTGTGGTCGTCCGGTAGATAGGTTTGAGCAGATCCAGACGCTCGATAATGGCCGCCGGACGAAAATCAAATCCACGGGAAAACTCGACCGCCGCCTGGTCATTACCGGTGCCAAATGTTTCCACCTTGATGGAAACCGGTTGGGCCACCCCGATGGCATAAGCTACCTGCACCTGCGCTTTGCGCGCCAGACCATTCTTGACGAGCTCACGCGCCACAAAGCGACAGAAGTAAGCGCCACTGCGATCTACCTTCGAAGGATCCTTGCCACTGAAAGCGCCACCACCATGTGGCGCCATTCCACCGTAACTGTCAACGATAATCTTGCGGCCGGTTACACCACAGTCTGCTGAAGGCCCGCCGTGCGCAAAGCTTCCGGTGGGATTTACCAAAAAACGTGTTTCCCGGCTAAACCAGGAACCGAGTCCAGCCGGCGCCAATTGCTCAATCACATATTTACGAATCTCGCTCTGCTCGACTCCCTCGAAGTGCTGGGTTGAAACCACTACATCGGAAACAAACCTGGGTTCGTTACCTTCGTAAACCACGGAGACCTGGGTCTTGCTGTCCGGGCGCAGAAAGTTAACGACCCCGGCGCGCCGATCGTCAGCCAATTGCTTTGCCAGCTTATGCGCAAGATGAATCGGAAGCGGCATCAGCTCGGAAGTTTCATCTGAGGCGTACCCGAACATGATGCCCTGATCGCCTGCTCCCTGATCGCCATGTTCGGTCCTGGCTGAATCAACGCCCTGATTGATTTCGGAAGACTGTGTGCTCAGGAATTGAGTAATCGTTACTCCCTCAGCATTGAAAGCTTCATTAGGTTCGACGTAACCGATTTCGTGGATTGCCTGGCGAGTAACTTGTTCGTGGTCCACTTTGCCGTTGGACGTTATTTCTCCGGCCAGAACGACGTTGCCTCCTTTGCACAGCACTTCACAGGCGACGTGACTCTGCGGGTCTTGTTCGAGGTAGGCATCGAGGATGGAATCGGCGATCAGATCGCAGACCTTGTCCGGGTGTCCTTCAGAGACAGATTCGGAACTGAAAGTAAATCGCGCTTGGCTGGTATTCATGTTGGAAGTTCACCTCAAGTAAAATTAGTCGCGGTCATGGCTTAAGCATGGTCACAAACCTCCTGGTTCTCAGCCTCGACGCGGACGACCAGATGTTCGTGCCCAAAACTGAAAGCCACCAATTGCATCAGCGATCGGTGGCAAACGAAGAATGGAGACCTGGCAGTTTCAGAAGCTGTATGCTCCTGCACATCGGGGCGCCAAAAAACTCCTGCCCCGGGCACCGTCTCCTGTTCGGTTGCCGGATCCCTGTGGATCGCTCATGATGCGAGGGAAAGATTAGCAAAGCATCTATTCACATGCAAGAAGGTCCTCCGCTTGATTGATTCAATTTCCTGCTGCGTTCTCTTATCAATAGTCCACCCTCAATCTCGATCAGACACCGTCTCAACCAGATGATTCTCAGACTTGATTAATCGAACCGCTTTCCCGGGCTTTTGCCTTAATAAGGGGCAAACCGTGGCGGCAGTTTGCCGAACTGGACCGGGCGCTCCAGTTGTCATCACTCGCCGAAAAAGCTATAAGGACACTCTTATTCTCAGTTCAACAGCTTCGGAGGGAGATAAACGCTTGCCGCAAAGTCGTCATAGAAAGATTACGAAGGCAAAGAAACGTCCCAGGGATTTGACCGCCACCAGTTCATCAGGCAGCGGTCCGAGGAGCCGGCAGCAGACCACGACAATCTTGATTGTGATTGCGGCAGCGTTGCTCCTGGCGATTGGAGGGTATCTACTCTACACGCGCACCGGGGCGACG
Organism: Pyrinomonadaceae bacterium; assembly: GCA_036726305.1. GTDB lineage: Bacteria > Acidobacteriota > Blastocatellia > Pyrinomonadales > Pyrinomonadaceae > JAOAPY01. Next base: position 72,985 of record DAIMCP010000016.1, read on the forward strand.
GAAATAACCACGCCCAGCGGATTAAAGTATACCGACCTGGTCGAGGGAACTGGCGCCAGCCCCAAGCGCGGTCAAACGGTTACAGTTCATTATGTAGGAAGGCTCGAGAGTGGTAAGCAGTTTGATAGTTCTTATGACCGGGGTCAGCCCGCCGACTTTCAAATCGGGACTGGTGCCGTGATCAAGGGCTGGGACGAAGGGTTGATGACCATGAAGGTCGGCGGCAAGCGCAAGCTCGTCATTCCCGGAAAGCTGGGTTATGGCCCACAGGGCAGGCCACCTGACATTCCAGCGAATGCCACCTTGATATTTGAAGTAGAGCTGAAGGACGTCAAGTAAAGTTTTTCGGGCTTTACCCGCAGCTCTAAAGCAGGCGCCGATTTGTTCGCCGGCGGTAGAAGCCGCCTGTTCCCCGTACCGGCAGCGCCGCAAAGTGGACTTCTAACCGGGCATCACCGCGGAACTGGATGGAGACCTTTTGCCATAGAGCAGTGCCGTTACGACGCCAAGAAATATCTTGTCGACCAGTTCCGACAACACTTGTTTGGACATCAGGAGCGCCGGAATCGGTTGTGTCCCATAGGCTATGAAGAAGGACGGTATGGTCAGCACCAGCCACATCGCGATTCCGAATCTAACTCCCTGCATCAGCAACGGCTTATCTTCCACGCCGTGGGCGTACAACCAGACGGAGCCAACCGCGAAAGCGATATAGGCAAGAACAATGAAAAGCATTTTTTCCTGGCCGGTGGGTCTGTAGAGGTTGGCCACCAGCCTATAATCCGGCTCGAGCCAGATTGCGTGGATGAAAAATCCGGTCAGGTTAGCGAGGACGAAGATGACGATGATCGTCAAAATGAGTCTTGTTGTCTTCAAGATGATCCTCCGTTAGCTTAGAGTCAGCTGATCAGTTTGCCGCGATTTCGGTTTGCGGCCCAGATTCTAACTTAGTTCCCGCCAGCAGGAAACGAGATCAGCTGACCTTCCGTTTGTTCAGGATTCCAGAATGCACCGAGACTCCGGTTCCACCACCTCAATTTTCCGCATTGCCGGACTTTGCCTAATTGCCATTTCGCTGACTGCAGTCCTGAGTTGTTCCGCGCCGCGTCAGGACAATCGGCAGGCATCCAATGGAACGCCGGGGTTATCAGCAGCACCGGCACGCTCCGCAGCAGGCTTTGCCTCTCGTCAGAAACTGCTTGAGCATTATCAGAAACACGGGCGTGAATTCGGCGCCATTTCAATCGAAGAATATCTTCGTCTGGCCCAGGATCTGCGCGATCGCCCCGCCGGTGGAGATGTACTCGAAGCAGTTCGAGCCGATGGAGTGGTCACCCGTTTTGATCGAGCGACAGGCGCCTTTATTGCTTTCAATCCACAGTTGACTATTCGCACTTATTTCAAGCCTAACGCCGGCGAATCTTACTTTAGACGTCAGGCACAGCGAGTTGAGTGACAATGATTAATGATCCCGTTCGCCAATATTTGCGTCGCAAGCGCGCTTCCGATCACGTTGTTGCAGCAGGCCTGAGTGGGCTGGTCGGGCAATGGGAAACGTTCGCGCGCTCCGTTGCGCGTGGTTATCAATTGGACCTCGACTCGTATCTTAATGACCTCGATGCCCGCCAGTTACTCAGCGAGGCCCTCAACGTGGCGCCACTCAACGAGCGGCAGAAATATCTTGCTCGCATCGCCAAAGCTGATGATTTGTTCAAGCTCTCAGTGAAGCCCCTGGGCAGGTGTCTTTGGGGCGACGCAGTCGCGGCCAGGGAAGGTTGGACCGCGGAAAACAACTGGTGGTATTTCAGCCGCCCGATCAGCGCTGGCCCTGAATTAACTGATGATCTTAAAGCAGGCTAAATTTCGTCCACACCCCCTTCTGGGCGGAACATCGTCTCCGCCAACGTCGTATGGGCATCGCGAGGTTTTGGCATGAACTTAATCAGCACATTGGCATTGGCGATGGGAAGCAGCTGGGTCTCCGGCATCCGGCTCTATGCCGCGGTGGCCACGCTCGGCCTGCTCGGCCGTTTCGCGCACCTTCGCCTGCCAGGGGAGCTTGAGCTCCTAACCAACTGGTGGATTATTGGCATTGCCTCGACGTTGTTCGTGGTTGAGTTCTTTGCCGACAAGATTCCCTATCTCGACAGTACCTGGGATGTTATTCATACTTTTATTCGAATTCCTGCAGGTGCTGTGCTGGCAGCTGCGGCCTTTGGTGATTTCGATCGCAAGGTCCAGCTAATCGCCCTCCTGGTAGGTGGTGGTTTGGCGTTGAGTGCCCATGGCACTAAGGCAACTGCCCGCGCCGCCATCAACATTAGTCCGGAACCCTTCTCCAATATAGTGGTCAGTCTGGTCGAAGATGTCGTAGCGATCGTCTCGATTGTGATGGCCCTGCTGCTGCCGCTCGCCCTCATTTTGCTGATCACGGCCTTCGTGCTCACTTCGCTGTTTGTGCTGCCGCGAATACTGAGGATGTTCAGAGGCCGCTCGAGAAACAAGCTGCAAAACGCCAGCGGCTAGACGCAGGGGACGAGCGCAGGTTAGTAGTGCGCTAGTTGGGGCGCATCACGCTGCGCTGGTTGTCACCTGCTCCGTCCCGATTTTATCCCTGCCGGCTCTGCTCCCACCGTTGCTCTTTGCTCTCCCCGGCGTTAATCTTCTGATATCTGCAGAACACAACCCCCAAAATGGAGAAAGAGCGATGAGTCTAAATACGTTAACAGTTACCGACAATCGCACCGGCAAACAATATGAGCTGCCGATTGACAACGGCACCATTAAGGCCATGGATCTGCGTCAGATAAAAACCTCAGACGACGATTTTGGCCTGATGACTTACGATCCGGCATTCATGAATACTGCCTCTTGCAAGAGCCGGATTACGTTCATTGATGGCGATAAAGGCATTCTTGAATATCGCGGTTATCCGATTGATCAATTGGCAGAGAAGAGTACTTATCTGGAGGTTGCTTATCTCCTTCTTAATGGCGAACTACCCACTGAAGCGCAATTCAGTGAGTGGAAATGGAATATCACTCACCACACCTTCATCAATGAAAACATCAAGAAGGTGATGGATGGCTTTCACTACAACGCCCATCCCATGGGAATGTTCGAATCCACTCTCGGCGCCTTGTCAACCTTTTATCCTGACGCTAAGGACATCTTTGATAAGGATTGCCGGCAAAAACAGATCTACCGGCTGATTGCGAAAGTTCCGACTATCGCAGCGTTTGCCTTCCGGCACCGCATCGGCATGCAGTATGCCTATCCGGACAACGATCTCAGTTACGAAGGTAATTTTCTGAATATGATGTTCAAGACTACGGAGCTGACTTATGAGGCCAATCCCGTACTTGAACGCGCCCTGACAGTGCTTTTCATCCTGCACGCCGACCACGAACAAAACTGCAGCACCAACGCCATGCGCAGCATCGGCAGTGCGCACACCGATCCGTTTTCAGCCCTCGGCGGCGCCGCCGCAGCCTTGTACGGGCCGCTGCATGGCGGCGCCAACGAGATGGTCCTGCGCATGCTGCGTGAAATCGGCTCCGTGGACAAAGTACCGGACTACATCAAGCGTGTTAAGGCCGGGGAATTCCGACTGATGGGCTTTGGGCATCGGGTCTACAAGAATTACGATCCCCGCGCACGCATTATCAAACAGGTAGCCGATGAAGTTTTTGAGGTCACCGGCAAGGATGCTTTGCTGGACATCGCGCTGGAGTTGGAACGCATTGCTCTTGAGGACGAGTACTTTGTGAAGCGCAAACTTTATCCCAACGTTGATTTCTATTCAGGAATCATCTACCAGGCAATGCGCTTCCCGGTGGACATGTTTCCCGTCCTGTTTGCTATTCCGCGGACCTCGGGATGGCTGGCCCAGTGGGTCGAACTGCTGGAGGATACTGACCAGAAGATCGCGCGACCGCGACAGATTTATTTGGGATCGGGGACTCGCGATTATGTGCCGCTGGCTGAGCGGACGCCCCAGCAGCGGACGGTTGCCGGTTAAGGCCGGCAGGTTCTGGTCATTGCGTTGCAGGCCCGAGCCGGCGGGGCAGGGAACTGTGGCCCACTCAGATCTTGCGTGAGTCATAGGCCCAGTGCAGCAGGGCCTGCCTCTGTACCGGCCGGCAGGCAAGATCGCATGGGCGGCAGTTTCTCTCGAGCTGGGCCTCGTGACGGCGCACAGCTTTCCAGCGCTTTATTTGTCGTTCGTCGTCAGGGCAGCGCCGTCCCATAAAATAGCGGCAGTACCACTGAAACCAACCGCGTGGATCCTCTTCGTAGATCCAGCCCTTGGCGCGCCAGATGGCCAGCGGTTGGGACGCGTTAACCTTGAAAAAATTCAGTTGCGGATCGTGGCGCTCGTGACAGAGTTTGGCGTGCTCAAACCAATCTGCCGGGAACTCAGCCTTGCAGTCGGTCATGTACTTACCGCCAAAGACGCCCAGGCGCAGCATCTGCTTTGGCGTCAGGTCAGGATGAAACTGCGGATGGAACCCGCGTCCCATCGGCGCGCTCAGGGTATAGACGTATCCCTGTTGCATCAAATCGTTAACGACGATTCTTTTTGACTTCGATTGCCGGCTCAATCAGTTTGTGCCTCCTCCTCGGCGACCAGCTCCGCTTCGTCTTTGATTGCCATAAGTGCCCGTATTTTGTTCGAGGATCGGGCTACCGGGCAAGTTGAATCACGCGGGTTGAATTAACGGCCCGGCTGGCTGATAACTGACAGAAGATTGCGTATCAAGCGATATTAACCCGGGCGGGCACTGTTTTCGGCCGCGGTCAGCGGGCGCCCTTGCGGGGGTGGATTCAGGAGATCGGAATTAGCGAAAAGGAAGAATGAAGGAAAGAATGCGCGCGACGGCGCAGCCGGTTGGCTATCGCCGTGCTGGACTGGTGATGATGCAGTAAGGAATGAACCTCGCAGCTTATTTGAACCGGTAAGTAATGCGGCCCCGCGAAAGATCATAGGGTGACATTTCAACGCTGACGCGATCGCCTACCAAAATGCGTATGCGGTGCTTTCGCATCTTGCCCGAAATAGCTGCGAGTACGACGTGCTCACTACCGTCCAGTTGGACTTTGAAGAAGGCGTTGGGCTGTTTGTCGATTATGGTGCCTTCAGCTGGAATTAAATCATCTTTGGACAATCAATCTCTCCTTCGAAATTAGGTGATGAGAACGAACGCTTGCTTCGTTCCCACCCTCACTTGATCGCAAGACAGGTTTGAAATTGAAAATCTCAAACCTGAGACCAGAAATTATCTGCTCGCGCGACGCGGACGGAAGGAGCGGGTGAAGGCACCATTTGAGCGCGGCATCGATCCGGCCGGCTTCCTGCTGCTTTCGTTGCTCCTCTGTGCGCCGCCAAAACCCGCGGGTACGACACGCTTTACGTTCTGACCCGTCAGTCGTTCAATGGCTCGCATCGACAACTCATCAACGGGCGTTACGATGGTAATTGCCTTGCCGCTGTTGCCTGCGCGACCGGTGCGGCCAATCCGATGAACGTAGTCTTCCGGAGCTGAGGGCACATCGTAATTGATCACATGCGAGACCAGATCGACGTCCAAACCCCGGGCCGCGATATCGGTGGCTACCAGCACTCGGGTGCGGCCGTCTCGAAATCCACGCAAAGCTGACTCGCGCTGTGACTGCGAGCGATCGGCGTGAATGCGGTTCACTTGATGGTCCCGGGCTTCCAGAATATGCGAAAGCCGTTCCGCGCCGCGTCGTGTCCGAGTAAAAACGAGCACTCGTTCAAATCGTTCGCGTTCCAGCAAATCAAGCAGCAGCGCCGTCTTGGATTCCGCTGCTACGGCGTAAGCTGTCTGCTCAACCATGGTTGCTGCCTGTCCGCGCGGACTGACTTCGACCAGCTTCGGCTGCCGCATGTTGCTGCGGGCCAGGCGCTCGATTTCGGGCGACATGGTCGCCGAAAAGAGTAACGTCTGGCGGTTCGTTGGTAAAGCCGAGAGCACGCGCCGGATGGCGGGCAAAAAGCCCATGTCCAGCATGCGGTCAGCCTCGTCCAGAACCAGCGCTTCCACAAAAGAAAGATCGACAGAGCGTCGCTCCATCAAATCGATCAAACGTCCGGGAGTGGCAATCACCACGCTGGGATGCTTGCGCAGCCCGTCCACCTGGCGGCTCGCGCTGGCGCCACCGATGATCGCCACACAACGATTGCGTTTGACGGAGTTAAGTTCACCATACATCTGCTCGATCTGAAGCGCCAATTCGCGGGTGGGCGCCAGTACAAGTACGCGCACTCCCGGCTTGGAGGTTTCCGTGATCCTTTGAATGATGGGAAGAAAAAAGGCGGCAGTCTTGCCAGTGCCGGTTTCGGCACAACCAATCAAATCCTCGCCGCGGAGGACAACAGGAATCGCTTTCTGTTGAATTGGTGTTGGTTCAGTGTATCCGAGAGATTCGCAGCGGCGCACTTGCGCGGGCGCTAATCCCAGTTCAGAAAAATTCATAAGTTCCTTAGTGTGACGCCGAGTAGATACTCAAGTGCGTCGTTTGTAGTGTTCACACAGAACACGGGCCATAAGGCCGATATCGATTAATTGCGATTTGCAATTAGGTAGTGGTCGCCGGCCCAGAAAGTGGGGGCAAGCCACTGAATGGAGGGAGTGCTCCCGGCCAACGCATGGCTGGCCAGGAGCTTCTCGAGCTGGAGTTATTACCAGCGAGGTTCGCGGTTGCCGCCACGAGGCCAGAGCCCGTGCCCAGGACCACGATGCTCATCTGCTGGGCCACTTCC